>CALUHO010000010.1 GCA_944320465.1 uncultured Bacteroidales bacterium
GATGGTGCAGCCGTCCTGCGCACGGAAGTCTGCGCGCTTGCTACCGCAAACTGCGACATCCGGCATCGCCTCGGCATAGCTCAAGCGAGGTGCGTGCTTGGCTCTGCGCTCGGCTCGCACGGATGGTACAGCCGTCCTGCGCACGGAAGTCTGCGCGCTTGCTACCGCAAACTGCGACATCCGGCATCGCCTCGGCATTCCATAATAATAGACAACGCTACCGTCATGAAACATATCAAGTTCCGCCTTATCCTGATGAACTTTTTCCAGTTCGCCGTCTGGGGCGCCTATCTGACCTCGATGGGAACTTATTTGGGCAAAATCGGCTTGGGAGAAAAAATCGGTCTTTTCTACGCCATGCAAGGGATTGTATCCCTGTTCATGCCCGCCGTCATCGGTATCGTGGCCGACCGCTGGATTCCCGCCCAACGCCTCTTAGGCTATTGCCATCTTTTGGCCGCTGCTTTCATGGCCGCTGCCGGCATCTATTGCGTGGGGGCGGAACCCGTTTCATTCTCCTGGCTGTTCACATTCTATTCCCTCAGCGTGGCCTTTTATATGCCCACTTTGGCGCTTTCCAATTCGGTGGCATACAATGCATTGGATAAAGCAGGGCTGGACACGGTCAAGGATTTTCCGCCCATCCGGGTCTTCGGGACGATAGGTTTTATCTGCTCGATGTGGATTGTGGATCTCCTTGGTTTTCAAGATACGCATTTCCAGTTCTTTGTATGTGCCGCTTGGGGGCTTCTGCTGGCCGTTTATGCCCATACTTTGCCGGCCTGCCCGGTCAGTCGAGGTTCGGGTCAGAAGAAAACCTTGGCCGAAGCCATGGGCTTGAAAGCCTTTCTCCTGTTCAAGCAGAAAAAGATGGCGCTTTTCTTCATCTTTTCCATGCTCCTTGGCGTTTCCCTCCAGATTACCAACGGTTTCGCCAATCCGTTCATCAGCAGTTTCGCCACCATTCCCGAATATGCCGATACCTTCGGCGTGCAACATGCCAATCTTCTGATTTCGCTTTCCCAGATTAGCGAGACCTGCTGCATTCTGCTGATTCCGTTCTTCCTAAGCCGTTTCGGCATCAAGAAGGTGATGCTGATTGCCATGTTCGCCTGGGTGTTCCGTTTCGGGCTGTTCGGCTTGGGCAATCCCGGCAGCGGGGTTTGGATGTTCGTGCTTTCGATGATTGTTTATGGGGTGGCGTTCGACTTCTTCAATATCTCCGGATCCCTTTTCGTGGACAAGGAAACCGATATCTCGATCCGGTCCAGTGCGCAGGGGCTGTTTGTGTTGATGACCAATGGTTTCGGGGCTACTATCGGCACGCTTTCGGCGCAGGCGGTCGTGAACCGTTTTGTGGATTTCAACAGCACGGCACCTCAGGTAGAAGGCTGGAGCCACGCTTGGTTCGTCTTTGCAGCTTACGCCTTGGTGGTCGCCCTCCTTTTCATGTTTGTTTTCCGGTACAAGGAGGAAATGGGCGACAAGGCGCATCAGCTCAAGAACCTGTAGAAACCGCATATATTATTATTGTCATTGGCAATGAAATGGATTGATACCCATACCCATATCTATGAGCCGGCGGAGGATCAGGGCGATGCCGACAGCTGCGTGCGGCGAGCCTTGGAGGCCGGTGTCTTCAAGCAAATCCTGGGCGGCGTGGATTTGTCCACGATCCGGCCCATCCGGGAAATCTGCGAACGCTATCCGGGTCAGCTGTATCCCACCATCGGCCTGCATCCCACCGAAGTGAAAGAAGATTACGTCTCGGTTTTGGACAAGGTCTATTCGGAACTTTCCGCTTGGAATGCCGTTGCGATGCCGCTTCCGCCCCAATCCCGTCCCGTTCGAGGTTCAGCTGCCGTACAGCATGGTTCCCAGTCCGGTTCCGCGCAATTTGCAGACGTGGCGGTAGCTGAAGCCCTTTCCGGCTCCGCTTCGACGGCGGATGCACCGGCTTCTGTCCTGTCCCCATCTCCCGCCCCTCAGGCTTCGGCAGGAGGAACCTTTTCAGGAGGATTCCGTTACGTGGCCGTGGGCGAAATCGGCATGGACCTTTATTGGGACAAGACTTATGCCCGTCAGCAGGAGGATGCCTTCCGGATCCAGCTCGAATGGGCTAAATCCTTGAATCTTCCCGTGGTCCTCCATGTGCGCAACGCCTTTGAGGAAGCCTGGCATGTCCTGTCCAAAGCGCAGGACGGTCGTTTAAAAGGTGTGTTCCATTGTTATAGCGGCAGTCTGGAACAGTCCAGGCGCGTCCTCGATTTGGGTTTTCTCTTCGGCATCGGGGGTGTCTTGACCTTCAAGAACGCCAAGCTCCCTGAAATCGTGCGCCAGCTGCCTTTGGAATCGTTGCTGTTGGAAACGGATGCCCCGTATCTGGCCCCCGTCCCCTATCGGGGAAAACCCAACGAGGGGGCTTATATCCCGTTGATAGGGCAGAAACTGGCCGAATGCCTCGCGTTGCCTGTGGCCGCTATTGCCGAAGCTACTACCGCCAACGCCCAGCGTCTGTTCCATCTTTTATGACCCGTATGCCGATGAGAAAAGAATCGTTGCCAGTATCTGAGATTGCAGGGCATGGGGCTCAGTGAGACTTCAATGTGGATTCGGAGTGGGTTCAATGCGGATTCGGTTTGGGTTCAAAATAAAAGTTTTGCATCTGGGATGCTTTTTAGTACATTTGCATTTTTACACTAAAGCTAAATAGAAATATTATGAAAAGGATAGTAGTGAGCGGCATCCGCCCCACAGGGAACTTGCATCTTGGGAACTATTTCGGTGCTTTGCGCAACTTCATCCGGATGCAGGACGAATACAATTGCTATTTCTTCATTGCCGACTACCATAGCCTTACGACCCATCCCCATCCCGATCATCTGCGTCAGAATGTCAAGCAGATACTGGCATCTTATATCGCTTGCGGCATGGATCCCGAAAAGGTGGCGATTTATGCCCAGAGCGACCTACCCGAGACGGTAGAGCTTTACCTCTTTCTCAATATGAACGCTTATCTTGGCGAATTGGAACGCTGCACTTCGTTCAAGGACAAGGCTCGCCAGAATCCTGACAACATCAATGCCGGCCTCTTGACCTATCCTACCTTGATGGCAGCCGATATCCTGATTCACAAGGCCGATTACGTGCCGGTAGGCAAGGATCAGGAGCAGCATCTGGAGATGACGCGGACCTTCGCCCACCGTTTCAACAGTATTTACGGGATGGATTACTTCGGTCAGCCTCAAGCTTTCAATTTCGGGAGCAACCTGGTCAAGATTCCGGGGCTGGACGGCAGCGGCAAGATGGGCAAGTCCGAAAGCGGCAACAACGCCATTTTCCTGACCGATGACGATGCTGTGATTCGCAAGAAAATCATGCGGGCCACCACCGATTCCGGCCCGGTTGAAATGAACCAGCAGAAGCCCGAGGTGATTGCCAACCTTTTCCAGCTGGTCAAGGTGCTTTGCAGCGAGGAAACCTACAAGAGTTTCGACGAGGCCTATAACAATTGCACGATTCGTTACGGGGATTTGAAGAAGCAGCTGGCGGAAGATACCATTAAGTTTGTGGCTCCTTTCCGTGAACGCATACAGGAAATCCTGGCGGACGATGCCTATCTGGAAAAAGTCCGTCGTGTCGGTGCGGAGAAAGCGCATGAAAGCGCCTCCAAGACAGTGAGAGAGGTGCGGAATATCATAGGATTTTAATTGATGGCATACCTTGTAACAAAGAAGACGGCCGAACGCGCGGTGCTGGTCGGCATCGCCACCGGCGTAGTCAGCGTGGAGAAGGAATCGGAGTATTTGGACGAACTGGCTTTTCTGGCCGATACCGCCGGGGCGGTGGTCGAGAAGCGTTTTATCCAGAAGTTGGATTTGCCCAACGGCAAATATTATATAGGGTCCGGCAAGCTCGAAGAAGTCAAGACCTATGTGACGGCCGAGAAGATCGACATGGTGATTTTCGATGACGAATTGGGGCCGGCGCAGCTGAGGAACCTGGAGGGCGAGCTCAAATGCAAGATATTGGACAGGACCACCTTGATTCTGGACATTTTTGCCAAGCATGCAAGGACGGCCCATGCCCGTACTCAGGTGGAATTGGCGCAGTACCAATATCTGCTGCCTCGTCTGACCCGTATGTGGACCCACTTGAGCAAGCAGCGGGGCGGGGTAGGGATGCGAGGCCCCGGAGAAAAGGAAATCGAGACCGACCGCCGGGTCATCCACGACAAGATTGCCCTTCTAAAAAACAAGCTGGCCGAAATCGACAAGCAGAAAGTGACCCAGCGCAAGAACCGTATCGCGATGGTGCGGGTCGCCTTGGTCGGCTATACGAACGTGGGCAAGTCCACGATTATGAACCTGATTAGCAAGTCGGACGTGCTGGCGGAAAACAAGCTGTTCGCCACCTTGGACACCACGGTCCGCAAGGTGGTGATCGGAAACCTGCCGTTCCTGTTGTCCGATACGGTGGGTTTTATCCGCAAGCTGCCCCATAGCCTGGTCGAGTCGTTCAAATCGACCCTGGACGAGGTGAGGGAGAGCGATATTCTGTTGCATGTGGTCGATATTTCCCATCCCGAATTTGAAGAGCAGTTGCAGGTAGTTCAGCAGACGTTGAGCGAGATAGGAGCGGCAGACAAAAAGATTATCGTGGTATTCAACAAGATCGATGCCTATACCTATGAAGAGAAGGATCCGGATGATTTGAGCCCGGCTACCAAGCGCAATTACAGTCTGGAGGATTTGAAGAAGATGTGGTATGCCAAGGAGAACGCGCCTTGCATTTTCATTTCGGCGGCCAGGAAAGAGAATGTGGAAGAGTTCCGGCAGATGTTGTACGAGGAAGTCAAGAAGGTTCATTTGACCCGCTATCCGTACGACAAGTTGTTGTACGAGGATGCATGGACGCAGGCAGGGGATGCGGAAGCGGCGGAATTTGAAACGGATATGATGACTGAAGAAGGCTGAAATGTTCCGGTTTTCGGAGAAAAATGCCAAAAAGGATGCGGCAAAAGGGGACAAAAACTTTGATGTATTAAAATTATTTGTAAATTAGCCGCCGCTTTGAAAAGGGCTGTAGCCTTTTGAGATAAGCGAACATGAAGAAAATAAGAAAGTTAAGACTGCGATATTGAGTTGTGGTCGGTTTGAATGGAGAGGTGGCCGAGTGGTCGAAGGCGCACGCCTGGAAAGTGTGTAAGCGTCAAAAGCGCTTCCAGGGTTCGAATCCCTGTCTCTCCGCAAGGATCGCAGCGAATCAAAATCTGAGGGTTCGTGAGGTTCGTGAAAAAACAATAAAAGGAATAACCAAAAGTAAAAAAGTTCTATCATTATGAAAAAACTGATTGCATCCCTTTTAGTAGGAGCTTCACTTGTTTTGGGTTCTGTCATGGCGCAGGATACGACTGCTGCCGCTGCTGCCCAGAATGACTCTGCCGCTGCTGTAGAGCAAACTGTTGCCACTGAAGATGTCGCTATGACTCCGGCAACCCAACAGACGGAAGAAAAGACCTTCCACCAAGCCCTTAAACAGAAATTCATCGAAGGGGGTGTGCCATGGATGACCCCTATTTTGCTCGTGTTCATCTTGGGTCTTGCTTTGGTTTTCGAACGTATTATTTATTTGAACCTTTCCACGACCAATACCACGAAGTTGCTTGCCAAGGTTGAAGATGCCTTGCAGAATGGTGGTATCGAAGCTGCGAAGGATGTTTGCCGAAATACCCGTGGCCCTGTGGCCAGCATCTTCTACCAAGGCTTGGAACGTTCCAACGAAGGTGTTGAAGGCATTGAGAAGTCTGTTACCGCTTACGGTGGCGTTCAGGTAGGCCGTCTGGAAAAGAACCTCGGCTGGATTTCCTGGTCTATCGCTATCGCGCCTATGTTAGGGTTCTTGGGTACGGTAGTAGGTATGGTTCAGGCGTTCGATGACATTGAAGCTGCTGGTGATATCAGCCCGACCGTTGTTGCCGGTGGTATGAAGGTGGCCTTGATTACGACCGTATTCGGTCTTATTGTCGCCATTATCGTTCAAACATTCTATAACTATCTGAGTTCTAAGATTGACGGCATTGTCAACAAGATGGAAGATGCTTCGATTTCTTTCATGGACCTGGTTGCTAAATATATCCAGAAATAATAATTGGAGGAGGTTTCACTATGGTATGGATTGACGTCTTGATGTACGTTGTCTATGTGTTGGCCATTATTGCTCTGGTGGCTGCTATAGGCTTCTCCATCGTCCAGTTTGGCGGCAATATCAAAAACAGCAAGTATACCTTGTTTGGTTTGCTGGGGTTGGTTGTCATCTTTGTGGTGTCCTATGCCCTTTCTTCGGGTACGGATATCAGTCCTGAGCTGTTTGAAAAAACAGGGTCCGATTACGGTTCATCCAAGCTGATAGGTGCAGGCATGTACACGATTTATGCAGTAATGGCATTGGCTGTAATCTCGATTGTAGTAACAGAAATTATCAGACCGTTTAAAAAATAAGAAGAATGGCTAAAAAATCGGCAACCATCAGTTCGGGTTCCATGTCCGATATCTCATTCTTGCTGTTGACATTCTTCTTGTTGACATCATCTATGGATACGGATACGGGGATTGCCCGGAAGCTGCCTCAGATGCTTCCGCCTGATGCGCCCAAGCCGGAAATCCACGACCGCAATGTTTTCAAGGTCGCGATTAATTTCCGGGACGAGCTGCAGGTGCAAGGGCAACTGTCCGACCTGTCTGTCTTGCGGGAGCAGGCAAAGGATTTTTTGGCAAATCCTTCCGGTGACCCGAAAAAATCCGAGATTAAATTTGAGGAGATTCCTCTTTTAGGTTCCGTTCCGGTATCGAAAGGTGTGGTTTCTTTGAAAAGCGACCGGGGGACATCCTACGAGATGTACATTAAAGTACAGAATGAAATCACTGCTGCGTTCCGGGAACTCCGCGATGAACTTTCTGAAGAAAAATTCGGGGTAAAGTTTGCGGATTTGACAAGGGATGAACAAATCGAAGCAATTCAGGATGCGATTCCTTTGACCATTTCCGAGGCAGAGCCTACGAACGCGGTTATAAGCACAGGAGGTAACTAATGGGAAGATTCAGAAGTAACGACAAGAAAGAAGCTCCGGAAATCAATACCGGAAGTATGAGTGACATTGTATTCATGTTCCTCTTCTTCTTCATGGTTATCACCACTATCCGTGAGGCTACCTTGTATGTGCGGATTTCGCCTCCAGGGGCTACCGAAGTCCAGAAGCTTGAAAAGAAATCTTTGGTGAGCTTCATTTACATCGGTCCTCCCATGGATGCAAAGAAGTACGGTACCGAGCCGCGTATCCAGCTGAACGACCAGATTTCGTCCACTCGTGATATTGCCCAGTTCATTGAAGCCGAGCGTAATGCCCGTGATGAAGTGGATCGTCCTTTGATGACTACTTCTTTGAAGGCGGATCGTTCTGTGAAAATGGGGATCATTACGGATGTGAAGCAGGAATTGAGAAAGGTGAATGCATTGAAAATCAATTATTCTGCAGCTAAGACGAGAGATGTCTACGGAGAGTGAAATGACTTTCTGTAGAAGAAAAGCCGAGCTAGTGTGTCTAGGTCGGCTTTTTTTGTTGGTATGCTTTGAAGATTTTTTGTTTGGAGGGTGTTGATATGTGGATTTATCTGTAAGTTTGCCTTCCATAGACGCATGTTGGGAAAATTTATTGGCGTTATGATCTCTCCTGATGGTGGGTTAATTTGCGAACGGAATCGATTACAGCTACTTCGGCCAATTTGAAGTGGGGTTCGCCCGAAGAAGGGGCATCGTTCATCTTGCGTTACAGTCTGGCTTCTCCGGTTTCATGGGATAGTGTCCATGTCATGACCGATACGGTTTTCTTGCTGGAGGATTTGCAACCCGAGACCGTCTATCTGTGGAGCGTGATGTCGTCCTGCTTGGGCGGAAATCATAGCGGCTGGGCTACCCGTCAGAATTTCGAGACTTCCCCGGTGGCTAATGAAAAGGATGATTCCCATGGGTTGCATGTCTATACGACTCCAGGACAATTGCATTTGTTGAATCCGGCGGCCTTGCCTCTGGGTAGGGTATGGATTTACGGGACGGACGGGCATCTGCATGGGTGCTATCAGGTGGACAGTACAGAGAATGTTCTGATTCGGACGGAATTGTCTATGCAGGTGGCTATAGTGCTTGTGGAAAGCCAAGGCCGGATATACCGCTTCAAGGTATTGGTTTATTGATGGAAAGCCATAGAATTTCCGAGGTTAAAAAATGTTCTTTCAGGTGGTTTTGGTTGTTGCAGGCACCCGGAAATTTTCCGGGTGCCTGGCTTTTATGCCTTGGTAGATTTGGCTTAGGTCTTCCATCAAGCGGTCTGCGTCTTTGTCCAGATCCAATGGCTCGGGCAGGATGGTGCATCTTCTTTCCCCGTAGTCCACGATTCCGGCATAAACGGGTGTCTGTGCTCGTTTGGCAATGTAGTAGAAGCCTTTTTTCCAACGGTTAGTGGCCTTGCGGGTGCCTTCCGGCGTGATAATCAAGGCCAGTTCGTCAGCTTCTTTCAGCAAGTTGACCGAGTGTTCCACCACATTTCCGGCCTGTTGCCGGTCTATCGGCATTCCCCCTAATGCATTCAGTAGCCTGCGGATAGGGAACACAAAAAATTCTTTTTTTATGAAGAAGCGGGCGGGAAGACCTTTTGTCCAGAACGCCAACCGTCCAATTACGAAATCCATTACGCTGGTGTGTGGAGCTACTATCAGGACGTATTTCTTTTCTGGAGGGCGGAATTCATTAACCGACCATCCTATTATTTTCAGGAAGAAAGAGGCTGTTTTTTTCATGGTGTTTTGCAAATTCGATGATGTGAGGAATGGCTGAGGATTGCCCGTTTCCGTTCCATGCTAGAGCTTGTCGTTTAGAACGGGTATCCGATACCGAAGTTGAAAAGCATGTCTCCTGGTTTCAGATGCTTGATAATCCAAGTGTCTCCATTTCCCTGCAAGGAAGGATCCCGTAGCGGTATTCCGATATCCATGCGGATAATGAAGAACTTGAAGTCGTAACGCAAGCCAAATCCTGTTCCCAAGGCAAAGTCTTTGTAGAACTTGTTCCAGTGGAATTCACCGTTGGGATAGGCTTCGTTGGCTCGGACGAGCCAGATGTTCCCTGCATCCAGGAAAATTGCCCCCATCAAGCCGCCCCAGATGGGAAAACGTTGCTCTATGTTGAATACCATAAAAATATCTCCAAGTCGTTCAAAGTCAGGAACATTTTCTGGATGCAGGTAACTTCCCGGGCCGAGCTGGTATAGCGGCCAAGCTCGGATAGTGCTGTTCCCTCCGATGAAAAAGCCTTTTTCATACGGGAGGGACTGGGAATTGCCATAACTGTAACCGATGCCTAATCCGGCCCTGACCACCAAGTCGGTTTTAAGGCCGAAGACAAAGTGGTGGCTGTAATCGGCTTCAGCTCTTATGTATTGGGAAAACGGCAATCCGAATAATTCGTAGCCGGCAGCTTGCGGTCTTTCTCCATGGATGCCCATGGCGATGCCATAGAGCAGATTCCCGGCTGCTTCCACTTCGAATTTGAGATGATTGAAGTCCTTGACCACGCCGCTCTTTTGGTCTGTATAGGTGAATTGGTAGCGAGGGGTCATGATGAAATGGTCAGTATATTGATAATAAAGGCGGTAGTTTTGCGAGGCTCTGTATTCATCCAATATGCCTTGGAAAGACTCTGATGTACGTATCATTTGAATAGTACTGATTTCGAGCGGGCTCAGGCTTTGTTCCCAGTGTCCTTTCTTCCATTGGTAGGAGAAGTTGGCGTTGAAGATACTGCGGGAATAATCTTTTTTGTGTTGATAGCTGTATCCGGCAGAAATAATTGTTGAAGGCCGTGCATGCTTGCTGGAACGATCTATCCTGCCGGGGAGCAGGAATCGTGGAAATTCCAGGCTGACATCGGCCGAGGCTTCAAATGTATTGAGGAATGTTCGATTCCGGTTGTTGTCTACGGTGAACTGGAACTCATAAGCTCCTCCCAAGCGGATATTCAGGATTTCCCCTCCGCCAAAGGTATTGCGGTTCTGGAAACCGAAATTGGCGGCAATTCCTTGGATACCGGAACTTGTGGTCAGCTGAGCTTCCGTGCTGAAACTGAAACGACTGCCTTGTATCATCCGGATTTGGCAATCCAAGAGGTTGTTCTGTGCATAGCTGAGGCTCGTGTCATAAGGCTTTTCGCTTAAGCTGATATTGGTATATTGGAAAGCCCTTAGGTCTCCTAAGTTGTCATAGGTATTGGTGACATCGGCCAATGAGTATAAGTCTCCTGGTTTCAGCAGTGTCTTCTGGACGACAGGTTTGTATTTGACAATGGTTTTGCCTTGGGGGTTCAGGATATGGTAAACAGAGCCGGATAAGCCTTTTTTCTTTTCCCGTCGGGTTATTTCTTCGTATGCCACTGTGTCAAAGCTGATGGAATCAATGGGAATCTGGGCTTGGGCGCGGGAGAGAGGCATGATGCAGACTTGGTCTATATAGTACTTCTTGTGGTTCAGTAGCACGGGTGTTCCTGTCAGACTATCAATTATATTGGATATCATCTTCCTGACATGTAAAGTGATGTCCATTTCTTTGCTATTCAGGTTACTGTCTACAGAATAATGGAGGAACTCTTTGTTGAAAGCCCAGTAGCCTCGGTTCTGCAATTGTTCCGTGATTCTGGCCCTTTCGGCATCCAGCAAGCTTACATCGTACTGCATTCCGGTTTTCAGCAAGGTTTCCTCCTGCCAATGATTCATTTCCGGCTTCAAGCTGTCATCGCGGACATCCAAGCTGATATTGCGGATATGGTAAGGTTTGTCCAGTTGAAGTTTGTACAAGACAACGACTTTGCGTTTATTCTTTCCATGGCGTTTTACTTCGGTTTCCAGACTTGGATAAAAATATCCTTTGCCGGCAGCCATGGAAAGTATCCTTTGAGAGGATGTTTGGATGGCGGAACTATCAAATATGACGGGTTTCTCTCCGATATCCCGCAGTTTGTTGTTCCACCAATTATCTTTTTCGTCTTTGGACCAGTTATAAAACGTCAGTTTCAGTGGTCCTCCCAAGATTTTGCTGTTAGGAGTCTGGGAGAGAGAGGCATTCATGTCGTTTTTGTTCACAGTGCCGCCTTTGGAAACCCTGACTTTGTTCTTGACCAGAAGACTTTGGTTTTCAGGTACTTTTTTCATGATATTGCATCCCGTCAGTCCGGACAATACAAGACCTGCCAGCAAAGTTTTGCTGAAAAGAATGATTCCTGACAGGCGGTGGGTGCAACGCATACGGAGTTGGATGAGGTATCTGCAAATGAAGAAAAGGGGAGGCCGGAAGCAATTCCGGGGCTATGCCACGAAACTTTCCGCACCTCCCTTTTGCAATTAGTATTGATAGAATTTATGGTCGAATATCACATGGTCCCGGCCTGTCCGGATGTACAAGATGCAAGGCCTTGCAAGGGAAGGATGGGGTGCATGCTTTTTTTAGGATGCGACCGAGGTCCGCCCCTCCTCGCTCAACGTAGCAGATTGTGCGTCCCGGCATGCCGGATTAGCATTTTTCGAGCTCGATGGTAAAATGCCGCATGATAGGCAGTTCTTTCACGATCCGGTAGCCTGAAGTGATGGATTCGCGGCGGTCGTAGATGTTCTTCAAGGCCACGGCGATTACATCCATGTGGTTGTTGGTATAGGTCCGGCGAGGGATGGCCAAGCGGAGCAGCTCCAGTTCCGGGTAGCGGTTTTCGCGGGTCACAGGGTCGCGGTCGGCCAGCAAAGCACCGATTTCAACGCCGCGGATACCGGCTTCCAAGTAAAGTTCGATACCCAATGTCTGGGCTTTGAACTCTTCTTTGGGCACGTTGGGCAGGATTTTCTTGGCATCCACGAAAATGGCATGACCGCCGGCAGGACGCTGGTAAGGAATTCCGAATTCGTCCAGGCGTTGACCTAAGTACTGTACCTGTTTGATACGGCTTTCCAGAACCGGGAACTCGGTGCCTTCGTCCAGACCTTGGGCCAAGGCGTTCATGTCGCGGCCGGCCATACCGCCGTAAGTCAGGTAGCCTTCGTACATGACGCCGAACATGATGGCCGAATCGTACCATTCTTTCTTGTTGGTGGCGAAGAAACCTCCCATATTGACAATCGCGTCTTTCTTGGAACTCATCGTCATGCCGTCGGCATACGAGAACATTTCGCGGGCGATTTCCTTGATGGTCTTGTTTTCGTAGCCCTTTTCGCGGGTCTTGATGAAGTAGGCGTTTTCAGCGAACCGGGCGGAGTCGAGGATGACAGGCACGCCGTACTTGTTGCAGATTTCGCGGACTTCCTTCAGGTTCTGCATCGAAACAGGCTGGCCGCCGGCGGTGTTGTTGGTCACCGTCACGATAACGAAAGGCACGTTGCCCTTGTGTTCTGCCAAAGCCTTGTCCAGCTTGGCCGGGTCCACGTTCCCTTTGAACGGGATTTCCAGCTGGGTATTGGAAGCTTCATCAATCGTGCAGTCCAAAGCGATGGCCCTGCGGTATTCGATATGGCCTTTTGTCGTGTCGAAATGGGAATTGCCCGGAATCACATTGCCTTCTTTCACGGTAGCCGAGAAGAACACGTTTTCAGCGGCACGTCCCTGATGGGTCGGCAGCACGTACTGGAAACCGGTGATTTTCTCAATCATGTTCTTCATGTTGAAGAAAGAGCTGGCACCGGCGTAGCTTTCATCGCCCAGCATCATGGCAGCCCATTGTTTGTCGCTCATCGCCCCGGTTCCGGAGTCGGTCAGGAGGTCGATGTACACTTGGTTCGAAGCCAGTTTGAACAAGTTGTACTTGGCTTCCTTGATCCACTGCTCGCGTTCTTCACGGGTGCTGCGGTGGATGTGTTCTACCATCTTGATGCGGTAGGATTCTGCGAATGGTAATTCCATAGTATTTGATTTTTTAAGTTTTTTAATGACCTTGGCTGCGGTAAGGGTAAGGCGATAGCCGAACGCAAAGCCGGAGCTCCAGGCAAGCCGCGAGCAGATCAAGCTTGTTGTGAACTTGCTAAAACGGAAAGGCTTCGGCGAAGCCAAGCTTGGATTATGCCAGACGCGGTATCGTGCGGCGAAGCGCACAAATATACGCAAAGTCGGGTTCAATGCAAAAGGGCTTGCCCTTTTCCACAGTGTTGAGACGAACCTGTATTCAAGCTCGATTGGTCGTTGGCTTTGGGTGGACTGTTCAACCCAAATCGGTCATTAGACACGCCGGGGCTGTTTTCGGTTAGGAAAATGAGGCTTTCGGGCATCTTGCCCGCCTCTGTCCGCATCCTGTTTCTCGCTACGCCTCGACGTAGCCCGCTACGCCTTCGGCTAGGCGAGAAGCATGCTGCATGACACAAGCGGGCAATCTCCCCAAAGTCTAATGACCGATTTGGGTTCATTCATGTCATGCAGGAGCGAGCAAGATGCCCAAAAACGTCATTTCGGGAATGGAGACGGTTTCGGTATGTCTGATGGCCGATTCTGGTGCAATGCAGGAAACCGCATCAAAATCCTCTCCGATATGCAAATGTTTGATTTTCATTGTGTATTATATTGCAAACTACATGCAAATCAACAAAACACAACATTGATTATTAATCCGTTGCATTTTGATGCGGTTGCCTTGGGTGCAATGAAGCCGGATATGCAAAATTTTTGGCAAATGCCTATTTTTGCAGACAGAAAGAATGGTAAAAGAAGGGTCTGGCAGACGGGTCTTTTACCAATAAATAAGCGCAATATGTCCGGAGAGAATGTTCGAAAACGTAAGATTCTGATTATCTATACAGGGGGAACTATCGGTATGGTCCAAGACAGCCTTACTGGAGCTTTGTCTCCTTTCAGGTTCGAAGGCTTGATGGATGCGATGCCAGGGCTGAAAAGCCTTGATGTCGAGATCGATTCTTACAGTTTCCCTCATTTGATCGACTCTTCAGACATGGGGCCTGAAGGCTGGGTGCATATAGGAAAAGCCATAGAAGGGAATTATGAGAAATATGATGGTTTTGTGGTCTTGCATGGAACGGATACGATGGCTTATACAGCATCAGCATTGAGTTTCATGCTGGAGAATCTGGGCAAGCCTGTCATTTTGACCGGTTCCCAGTTGCCTATCGGGGTATTGCGCAGCGACGGCAAGGCCAATTTGGTAAATGCTTTGGAAATGGCGGCATCTGTGGATGCGGAAGGCAATCCTATGGTCAGGGAGGTCTGTGTCTGCTTTGGCGACTGTCTTTTCCGGGGGAACCGGGTCACCAAGTTCAGTGCCGAGAGCTTTACGGCATTCTTGTCGGCCAATTTTCCTCCTTTGGCACGGGTCGGGGTGCATGTGAAATGGAATCCTCTTCTCCAAGGGGAATCCTGGCAAGGTCCGGTACGGCCTTTCCGTGTCCAGAAAGAGTTGGAAAGCCATGTCTTGATTATGAAGATACATCCGGGCATGACACCGGCTATCTTGAAGTCTCTGCTGGATAACACGGATTTGAAAGGTATGGTGCTGGGGACGTACGGTTCGGGCAATGCTCCTACATCCCAGGCTTTTGTCGATGCCTTGGCTGTGGCTCGTGAGCGCCGTATTCCGGTTCTGAATGTCACTCAGTGCGCTGAAGGCAGTGTGGAGATGGGGAAATACGCGGC
Organism: uncultured Bacteroidales bacterium; assembly: GCA_944320465.1. Classification (GTDB taxonomy): domain Bacteria; phylum Bacteroidota; class Bacteroidia; order Bacteroidales; family P3; genus Pullibacteroides. The sequence continues at coordinate 14,721 of CALUHO010000010.1, forward strand.
CAGCACCCAGCTCCAGCGTCTGGGCGTTGTCAGCGGCAAGGACATGACGACCGAAGCCGCTGTTACTAAAATGATGTATCTGTTGGGCAAAGGTTTGGACTATGAAGAGGTTTGCAAAGCGCTCGGGGAAGATTTGCGCGGTGAAATGAGTTCGCTTTGACCCTGCTGAAAGAACAAAAAATGCTATCTTTTAAAAATAATGCTATCTTTGTGGCCATTTTTCAGAAGTGGAAATTTAAAACACTAATCAAATAAACCATGCAAAACAAGGGTCTTATAAAGTTTTTCGCTATAGCTCTTGCTATTATCTGCTTGTTCCAGCTCTCATTCACGTTTTTTGCACGGCGGGTCGATAACAAGGCTGAACAATTCGCCTTGAACAATACGGCGGCCGAAGCTAAAGCTCTTGCCGGGGGGAACGAGGTCTTGGAACGTACGTTGTACGATTCCCTTTACAATGCCAAGCACCAGTATTTCTTGGATTCGGTGGGCAATGATGTGATTTATAACATCTTGATTCGGAAATACACCTATAAGGAATGCAAGGCCAGGGAATTGAACCTCGGCTTGGATTTGAGAGGGGGTATGAACGTGATGATGGAAGTGTCCACGGCCGATGTGGTTCGTGCTTTGTCGGGTTACAGTGCCGACACTTTCTTCAACAGTGTGATGGAAGAAGCTATCCAGCGCAACAAGGTGGAAGCCAACACCAACTTTGTGGATGTTTTTGATCGGGTTTGGAATGAAAGAGACCCGAATGCACAGATGGCGGCTATTTTCAGTTTTGAAATGAAGGACGTGAACGCCAATTCCACCAACGAAGAGGTGATTAAGGCAATCAAGAATGAAACCGGAAGCGCGTTTGAACGGACTTATCAGATTCTGCGTACACGTATCGACAAGTTCGGGGTGGCTCAGCCTAATGTCCAGAAATTGGCTCAGACCGACCGGATCCTGGTGGAACTTCCTGGCGTGAAAGACCCTGCCCGGGTACGTAAACTGTTGCAAGGAACGGCCCAGTTGGAGTTTTGGGAAACTTACGAGTTTTCAGAAATGGTTCCGTACTTGCAGGCTGCTAATGAATATTTAGTGTCTGTGCAGAACTTGGCCGAAGAAGGCGTGAATGAACCGGCAACGGAAGAACTGGGCGCAGAAGATGCGTCAGAATCCGCTCAGGCGAATGCCGCCGAATCCGAAGCCGAGAGTGATTTGATGGCCCAATTGGCCAAAGCCCAGGATTCGGCCGGCGTCCAGAATCTGGATGCCGAGCAGTGGCAACAGCAGAATCCTTTGTTTGCGGTTTTGATGCCGAGCCTGTTCCAAGGGGACGAACAGCGCATGGGACCTGTAGTGGGTTATGCCCGCGAGAAAGACATGGCCAAGGTGGATGAGATGATGGCTTTGGCCAAAAGCAAATTCCCAAGGAATGTGAAGTTTGTATGGTCGGTAAAGCCGGTTCAGGCAAATACCGATATATATTCGTTGATTGCATTGAAAGTCAGCACTCGCGATGGTCAGGCTCCACTGGGTGGGGATGTGGTTACCGATGCCCGTCAGGACTTCGGTCAGAACGGCGGTGTTGAAATCAGCATGAGCATGAACACCGAAGGTGCCCGGATTTGGAAGAATCTGACAGGTCATAACGTAGGGCGTTCCATTGCGATTGTTCTGGATAATGTGGCTTATTCATGGCCGACCGTCAACGGCGAGATTGCCGGCGGGCGTTCTTCGATTACCGGAGGTTTCACTGTGGAAGAAGGTCAGGACTTGGCCAATGTGCTGAAGGCCGGTAAGCTGCCAGCTCCTGCCAAGATTGTCCAGGAAGCGGTCGTAGGGCCTTCCTTGGGTCAGGAATCCATCAACAACAGTATGATTTCGTTCATTCTGGCCTTTGTGATGGTGCTTATTTATATGTACATCTTCTATAACAAGGGAGGATTGGTTGCCAATGTGGCCTTGCTGGTCAATGTGTTCTTCCTGTTCGGGGTGCTGACTTCCATCGGGGCGGTTCTGACCCTGTCCGGTATTGCCGGTATCGTGCTTACCTTGGGTATGGCGGTCGATGCCAACGTTATCATCTACGAACGTATCAAGGAAGAACTCCGTATCGGGAAGACATTGCGCACGGCTATCAGCGAAGGTTACCGCAACGGTTATTCTGCTATCATCGACGGTCAGGTGACTACTTTGATTACAGGTATCATCCTGCTGTATTTCGGTACGGGTCCTATCAAAGGTTTCGCGACGACCCTCTGCATAGGTATCTGTACTTCCTTGTTCACGGCTTTGTTCATCCCGCGTTTGATTTTCAACCGTCAGCTGAACCACGACAAGAATATTTCCTTCAGCCATAAGTTCTCCGAAAACTTCCTGTCCAAGGCCAAGTTCGACTTTATTGGCAAGAGCAAGTACTCGTTCATCGCTTCGGCTACGGTAATTCTGATTTGTATCGTTTCCTTGTCGATCCGCGGTTTGAGCTTGGGTATCGACTTTACGGGAGGCCGTACTTACGTGGTGCGTTTCGACCAGGTGGTTCATGCCAACGATGTGCGTGAAAGTTTGACGGCTGCTTTTGAAGGAGACGCTCCTGAAGTGAAGACCTATGGTCCTTCGAACCAAGTGAAGGTGACCACCAAGTACCGTATCGAGGAAACCGGTACCGATGTGGATGCCGATGTGCAGCATCGCTTGTATGAAGGCTGCAAGGGCTTCTTTGCACAGCCTATCGAAGAGAAAATCTTTACCGAAGACAAGACAATAGGTCAGATTAGTTCTGAAATCGTAGGTGCCGCCGTGGCTACCGACATCACTCGTTCGGCTTTCATCTCGGTGGCTCTGGCCCTGCTGGCGATTTTCATCTATATCGCTATCCGTTTCAAGCGTTGGCAGTTCGGTTTGAGCGCCTTGATTGGTTTGATGCACAACGCATTGATTACGATTGGTCTGTTCTCCATTTTCTATGGAATCCTGCCTTTCTCGCTCGATATCGACCAGTCGTTCATCGCGGCCATCCTGACGATTATCGGTTATACGATTAACGATACCGTGATTGTGTTCGACCGTATCCGTGAAAACTTGGGCCTCTATCCCAAGCACGCCTTGAAGGACAATATGAATGCGGCCATCAACAGCACGCTGCCGCGTACCATCAACGCTTCGGGTACTACCTTGGTAACCGTCCTGATGATTTTCATCTTCGGCGGGGAAGTGATCCGGGGCTTTACCTTCTGCCTCCTTTGCGGTATCGCGATTGGTACGTATTCGTCCATTTTCGTGGCTTCGCCTATCGCCTACCGTCTGTTGATGCACAAGCAGAAGAAGGAATTGGCCGAAGCACAAGCCAAAGGCATTTACACCAGCAAGGCTGTGGCTCAATAATCGCATAGGACAGCAATGATGAAGAGGGAATTCCGGTGGCGGGATTCCCTCTTCTTGTTTGATGAGATAGGAGCTGGAACGAGGCGAACGATTCCGATGCTATTGGACAAGGGAAGTATTGCGTTGATAGTGAATGAATATCGGACTTCTCTTTTTTGTTATCAAGATTTTGCGTAAATTCGCGAATCTAAGCATGGGTTTTAATCGAGAAGGTATGCGTGTCAAGGAACTTAAAAGTCAGGATGAAGAAACAGTCTGTTTCCCAGGGAGTTTAAATCCTTGGAAAAGAATGCGCGGAAAAAGCTCCTGTCTTTGTGTCTTGTTTTCTTTGCTTTTCCTTTTTACTTTCAATACGGGACTTGTTGCTCAGAAACGTCAAATCAAGAAGGCTGACACGGCTTTTTATTATCATAGGTATAATGAAGCGGTGACCCAGTACCAGAAGGCTTATGCTCGTTTGAGTAAGCGGTCCAAAGGGGCGGATCCGGACCTGAAGAACCGTTTGCTTTATCAAATTGCGCAGTCTTACCGTCTGAGCGGGGATTTCAAGTTGGCTATGCGGCAGTATCAGCGTTGTGTGAGGGCTGCTTATTATAAGGTGGATCCCAAGGTTTACTTCGAGTTGGCCAATCTCCAGCTTTCATCCGGGAACTACGAGGAATCGATAGAGAATTTCCAGAATTATCTGGATTATATTCCCGATGACAGTGCCGGAGTTCAGGGCTTGCGGGCTAGTATGCTGGCGCAGCAGCTGGCATCGCAGGCATCGCGTTACCAAGTGGAGAATGTGCGTAGGCTCAATACCAAGGATGGAGATTGGAATCCACGTTATTACGATGCCGAGGGTACTATTGTGGCTTTTTCCTCGACAAGGGAAGGCGTGACCGGCAAGCAGACCGATGCATGGACGGGGCAGCGTTTCTCTGATATTTTTGTTTCCAAGCAAGACCCAAAAGGCAGTTGGAGCCAGCCGGAGAAACTGGATCAGAATGGCAAGACCAGCACGGCATCGAACGAGAGCGATGCTTCTTTCTGCAACGGGGGAAATACAATGTACTATACTTTCTGCGGAAGCGAGGACAACAAGGCCAACCGTTGCGTTATCAAGACATCTACCTTTGACGGGACGGCATGGAGCGATCCTGTGGATGTGGATATCAATGGGGATACGGTTTCGGATTTCGTCCATCCGTTCATTACCGAAGACGGTTCGCGCCTTTATTTCGCTTCCAATATGGAAGGCGGTTTCGGGGACTTGGATATCTGGTATGCGGAAGGCAGCGGCAGCAGCTTCGGGGTCCCGGTTAATATGAATTGGGAAAAGACTTCCGGCCCGGAGGAAATAGATTCGATTCTGGCGGCAGGCAATCCTGACGGATATTTGATAAATACCCAATACAAGGAGGCTTATCCTTTCCAGCGGAACGATACGTCGTTTTATTTTTCTTCCACTGGGCATCAATCGGCCGGAGGCTACGATATTTTCAGGGCTGTAAAACGAGGTGATGTTTTTTCTGAGGTGGAACGTCTTGATTATCCGGTTAATACTAATGCGGATGATTTTGGAATCTGCTTCCTGCCGGGGCAGAACAGGGGGCTTTTCAGTTCCAATCGAGGCGGCGGCCGGGGCAGCGATGATATTTATTCGTTCTATCTGCCAGATATTCTGTTTACGATTTCAGGAACGGTGACCAATACGGAGACATTGCAGCCTGTACCCGATGCGGAGGTGACCTTGGTGGGCAGCGATGGCCTGTTGGTGGCTGTTACGACCAATTCCCGAGGACATTATGAGTTCGGTAGCGGTCAGGTCAATGAAAACACTACTTATAAGATAGTGGTGGAGAAGCGGAACTACTTGGGAACGGAAGGCACCGAAACGACGGTGGGATTGGTGGCCAGCAAGGATTTTATCCATGATTTTGCTCTGGAGCCTGTACCGCGCGGGCCTGTGGTCTTGCCTGAAATCCTGTATGATTTGGGCAAGTGGGATCTCAAGGAACAATACCAGGATTCGTTGATGGGGTTGATTGTGCTGCTGGAGAAGAACCCGCGTTTGGTTATCGAGTTGGCATCCCATACCGATTCCAGGCCTATTGCCATGACGAACGATTCCTTGTCCCAGTATCGTGCGCAGTCGGTGGTTGATTATCTGATTCGTCGCGGGATTGACGGGGAACGTTTGGTGGCCAAGGGTTACGGATCACGGGTGCCTCGCCAATTGCAGCGGCAGATGGTTTCTGTCTATGCAGGCGTATCGTATGTTTTCGATTCGGGGGTTGTATTGACGGATGAATATATTGCATCCTTGGAGGGGAAAGGCCGTCAGGAAGCCGCCCATCAGTTGAACCGTCGGACAGAGTTCAGCGTGCTGCGCGAGGATTTCATCCCTTCGGGAGATCGCAGCTTGAGCGCGTTGGTCGGCATTGCCGATGCGGAAAGCCTCAACAAGATTCCTTTCAGTTGGAATCCAGATAATAAGCCGGAAATGAGAGTGATAGCCAACGGTTTGGGAATGCGGGCCGTGTTGGATGAATCTTCACGTTATTGTTTTATCAGCCTTGATGCAGTCATGCGTCTCTTGCAGGCGGGAAATATAGGTATCAATAGTTTCCGTAACAAAGCCAAGGCTTTTGATGATGAAGGGGAAGTTTTGCCAAACCAGCGTTTGCAATTGAAGGAAATCAAGATTGGAGCGTATGCGATTGACCGGATCGAGATGGTTACGGCGGAAGAAGTGCCGGCTGAGATTATCTTGAACAAGGCGGCCATGTCGGAAATAGGTACATACAACATAGATAAAGAAAAGAAACATATTGTAGTAGGGGAATAGCGTTTTTGGGCAAAGAGTCCGGGATAACCGGCTAACACAGGCAAAGAGAGGACATGCCGGCCTATCCGGCATGTTATTGGAATTGTGGCTGCGGGGAAGACGGAGACTTCTGCAAGGAAAACGGAGAGGGGAGTGGGTAACATAAAAACTAGAGATATGGAAGCAAGTACAAAGTACGAACAACGTGGCGTTTCGGCAGCCAAGACCGATGTGAAGAACGCAGTTAGCAATCTGGACAAGGGTCTATTCGAGCATTCCTTCTGCAAGGTGATTCCCGATGTGGTTGGAGACAGCAAGAAGCCTGTGTTCGGGCCTTCCTATTGCAATATCATGCATGCCGATGGGGCAGGAACAAAAGCTATTCTGGCTTACCTGTACTGGAAAGAGACCGGGGATATCTCCGTATGGAGAGGCATCGCCCAGGACGCGATTGTCATGAACACGGACGATTTGCTGTGTGTAGGGGCTACCAACAATCTGTTGCTGACTTCCACGATTGCCCGTAACAAGTTCTTGGTTCCCGGCGAGGTGATTAAGGAAATCATCGAAGGGACGCAGGAGTTCGTGGAGAACATGGCCAAGGAACATATCCGTATTTCGTTTGCCGGGGGCGAGACCGCCGATTTGGGAGACAGTGTGCGGACGGTTGTCGTGGATGCCAATGTCTGCGCCCGTATCAAACGCAATGAAGTGATATCTTGCGACAGAATTCAAGGCGGGGACGTTGTCATTGGTCTGTCTTCTTTCGGGAAGACCACTTACGAAAGCAAATACACGAGCGGTATAGGCAGCAATGGTTTGACATCGGCACGTCATGATGTTCTTAACCATAGTTATGCCGAGAAATACCCGGAGACCTACGACAAAGCTGTTCCTGACAATCTGGTTTATTCCGGTAGCAAGTCATTGACCGACCCGACAGGCGTGGAGGGAATGAACGTGGGGCAATTGCTGTTGTCGCCCACACGTACCTATGCTCCTGTGATCAAGGCCATTCTGGAGAACTACCGTCCCAGCATCCACGGGATTGTGCATTGCACAGGCGGGGCGCAGACCAAGGTGATGAATTTTGTCCGCAACTTGCATGTGGTAAAGAACAGCCTGTTTGCCACACCGCCGGTGTTCTCTTTGATTCAGGCGGAAAGCGGTACTTCGTGGGAAGAAATGTACCAGGTTTTCAATATGGGACATCGCATGGAGTTGTATGTCAAGGAAAACATTGCTACCGATGTAATCAAGATAGCCCGTTACTTTGATTTGGATGCCAAGGTAATCGGTTATTGCGAAAACATGTCGAAGAACATGTTGACCATAGATGGGGAACACGGTACATTTACATACTGAAGGCCGTTAATCTGAAAAGTTCAGGTTTTTCGGTGAAAAAGGCAGTGTTCGGGTGTTTGTGAGTAAAACGCTTGGATACTGCCTTTTGTGTTGAAATTAACAGCTGCATGTTAATCTCTTCGGCATCGGAGAATCTTCTTTGGGGAGCGCATTTGGCATACTTTCGTTCTTTGGTAGAGACTTTTGAAATCATCCGCCCATGATACGATTTTTATCCCACCCTTTCCGTGCAATATTGTTTGTGTTGTTTTTGTGTGGTTTGCCATTGGCGCTCCAATCGCAAAAATACTATATTGTCAAAGGCCAGATTTACGATCAGAAAGATAAATTGACCTTGCCTCAGGCTCAGGTTGTGCTTATAGGGGCCAGCGGGGCGGGAGCTGTGGCCGATATGGACGGGAATTACGTTTTCACGGCAGACAAGCCTCGGTTCACGTTGCAGTTCCGGTATTTGGGCTATGCAGACAAGGAAGTGGAGGTCGCCTTTGCGCCGGGGGAGGATGTTAAGATCCTGAACGTGGGGATGGAGACTTTTGTCAAGACCTTGGAGACGGTCAATGTGCAGGGAACACGGCTGAAGCGGGATGGGAAAGCCTCCATACAGACAATGGAGGTGGTAGGCTTGCAGACTATCAGCAAGAACAATGTGACTACTTTGGATCGGGCGTTGAAGGGCGTGGCTGGTCTGGCGATTGTGGACAACGAGCCGCAGATGCGAGGCGGGAGCGGTTTCAGTTCCGGGATGGGAAGCCGGGTCATGCTTCTTTTGGACAATATGCCGATGCTGCGGGCCGATGCGGGGCGTCCTACGTGGAATCTGGTATCGATGGACGATGTGGAGCAGATAGATGTCCTGAAAGGGGCGGCTTCGGTCCTTTACGGTTCGGCGGCTATCAACGGGGCTATCAACGTGCATACCAAATACGCATCGGACAATCCGGTAAGTACGATAAAACTCTATGTGGGAGGGTATGCAAAGCCGGATTGCGCATACCAGACCGAGAACTTTTCCTACCAGAATCCGCTTCCGCCCTTCAATTCTGTCAAGGAAGTCCGCCAGGTCAAGGACCAGTCTTGGTCGAAGGGTTTTCCGATGAAGGCTGGGGCCAGCTTGACGCATTCCCGCAAATTGGCAAAATGGTGGGATTTCTCGGCCAGCGTGGATTACGCCTACGATGATGGCTACCGTTTGAGCGGCGATCCGGTGCCTTCGGATGATGTGGAGCATGCTGAAACACGTGTCCGGGCCAGCATGGGGAATCGTTTCCATTTGAGCGACAGGTGGACTTTGGCATTGAATGCCAATTTCATGTATTCCGACAATGTGATGTACAATTTCTGGGCCAATGCGATTGACGGAAAGTACCGGCCTTTCGGGCATTGGGCTGATTATGTCCAAGATCAGGATGGGACGTATATGCGGGATAACGGGAATTACAGGCTTATCCCGGAAGGCATGGAAGTGGCTCCGAACCAGCGTTATGCCAAGAGGCGGGAGTACCAGACGACCTTGAGCCATTTCAAGGATCTGGTTTTCCTGATAGACCCACATCTGAAATATGTTTCCCCGAAAGGTGGCGTTCACGAATTGGATAACCGTTTCATGTATTCGGACAACAACGTTATCAATATCAGCGGGCAGGATGCCTATTCCCGTTCGGTCTACAACACCTACCGTTACCGTAAGACTTTTGAACGGGCTGGGGATTTAGCCTTGACGGCCGGCATCGCCAACCAGTATACGTATTCGGGCGGCGAGGTCTTTTCGGGCGATGTCTACAATGTGGGGTCGGAAGGTTCGCACCAGGCCGATAACTTGGCGGTCTTTTTCAGCCTGAAGAAGCCTTTTTTGAAAGAGAAGAACCTGAATCTGGAGTTTGGCGGTCGTCTGGAAACCGTCTTTGTGGATGATTGGTCCGAGACGATGCCGGTTTTCCAATTAGGCTTGAATTACGATATCCCCAAGACAGGGACGGTGATGCGTTTGTCTGCCGGGCAAGGGTACCGGGCGGCCACCATCGGGGAAAAGTTCATTACGACCCGGGTGGGGATGTACGGTTTTTACCCGAACCCGGATCTGGAATCGGAGCATAGCGTGAATATGGAATTAGGCTTGCGGCAGTATTTCAAAAGCGGGGTTGCCAGCGGTTATTTTGACGTGGCCGGTTTCCATCAGTTCTATTGGAATTATATAGAGTTTTTCATGGGACCTTGGAACAGCGATGAATCGGCACCCATTTATGAACGGTTCGGATTCCAGTTCTTCAATACCGGTCGGGCCACGATTTCCGGGGTGGAAGCCAGCTTCGCCACCGAATTGGATATTTTGGATAATCTGCAAATCAATCTGATGGCCAATTATACCTATTCGTTGCCGGTATGCCGCGAACCAGACAAGATATACGAGTCTACGGAGACGAAGGACTACATGTATAGTAATTCTTCTTCCAATACCGAGGGTAACATCTTGAAGTACCGTATCCAGCATATGGCCAAACTGGATTTCGATATCCGTTTCTTCAAGGATTTTTCGGTGGGGATGGGCGTGCAGTACATGAGCGCGATGAAGAATGTGGACGGGGTCTTTCTGGAAATGGATGCCAATGAGGCGGAACATGCGGAGTGGTTGGACAATATGACGATGGAACTGCCTTTCTATGGTATCGGGGAATTCATGCGGCAGCATGCCTGGGGGTCGATTGTGTTGGATTTGCGTGCCAGCGTGGATCTGGGGCATTTCACGGTTTCATTTGTGGTGAACAACCTGCTCAATGCCGAATATTCGTTGCGGCCTTTGTATATCGAGGCACCGAGGACTTATACCTTGCAGATGGTGTACCGTTTCAGGGACATCAATCCGGTGACTTGGTTCAAACGCAGCAAGGCCGATGTGGCTCGTTTGTAATGTTTCATAAATGATTGCTTAACCTTCTAAATTCTTTGTATTATGAAAAAATTGGTTTGGCTCGCTTTGGCTTTGCCATTGGTTTGCGGAAGCTTGAGGGCTCAGGATGATGGAGAACTCCTTTCCGATTCCGGCTTTGATTACTGGACTACAGGGACAGGGCAGGATGGAAAGACATACGATGATTTGCTCGACCCGTATTGGGGAACTTTGAATTTCCTGACGACCTTGCCGGCCGAGATGTTCACAGGGCCTGTCACCTTGTTCAAGGAAACAGGGCGTTCAGGCGTGGCGGGCGATTATGCACCCCGCATTGAATCTTCCTCCATGGTTTTCGGGAACGAGGGTGAAATCTTTATTCCCGGCGTGATAGGTACTATCGAGGTGGATATAGCCAATATCACGGCTACGATAGGTTATCCTTTCACAAGCCGTCCCGATGGCATCCACGGCTATCTGAAATATGCTCCGGTGAACGGTGATTCGGCTACGGTTTTCATTGAATTGACCCGTTATAATGCGGCTATAGGTGCGCGTCAGAAAGTAGGCAAGGGACAGATGCTTTTTCATGAGGCTATCGAGGATTGGACATCTTTTACGGTTCCTGTGGAGTACCGTTCGGAAGTCCAGCCGGATTCCATCACCATATTGATAGTGGCCAGTGCAGGCTATAATTTTGACAATTTCCTGGCTTGCCAAGGGCAAAAAGGCAGCCAGATGTGGGTTGACGATGTGCAATTGTATTATGGCGAGGCTCCGGAGCCCGGCTCGAATGCCAACGAAACCAATGCCGCTTTGGCTGCTTCTCAGCTTTATCCGAATCCTTCGGCCGATGGTCGTTTCAATCTACGGCTGGAAGAATCTTGCCGGGTGCAGGTCCTGTCGGTTGACGGCCGGCTGTTGATGGAACAGGAAATGGCGGCTGGAATACGGACGCTGGATTTGTCGGGCTGCACGCCAGGCTATTATGTGCTTCGTCTGACGAACGGGAACGGCAGCGCGGTATTGAAGGCTGTAGTCCGCTAATCTTTGGAATGGTTCGATGAACTGACATCTGGACTATATAAGCCTGAACGGGCCTGATTGAAAAGTCATTTTCTATGCGAAGCGACTCTGTTGGAATACGTTCTATCAGGGTCGCTTCCGTTATAATCCCAAATCGGTCATTAGACACGCCGAGTCCGTTTCTGATTGGGAAAACGAGGCTTTCGGGCATCTTGCCCGCTTCTGTCCGCATCCTGTTTCTCGCTACGCCTCGACGTAGCCCGCTACGCCTTCGGCTAGGCGAGAAGCATGCTGCCTGACACAAGCGGGCAATCTCCCCAAAGTCTAATGACCGATTTGGGATAATGGGAACTTTTTAGCCAGGCTTGTTTTTTTTGCCCAAGTCTAATGGCCGATTCGGGTTTATTTGCATTGCCGGAATTGGCATGGGAAGGCTTGTCGCAAAATCGTTTCGTCGGACGTTGCTGGATTTCGGTAAAAATATGGAAATAAGGGAAAATAAGGATAGTTTTTTATAATTGTTTGTTTTATAGTGTTTTTTTGATGAAATTGAATTGGGCTTGAGCTGAACGCTTCTTTTGTTTGAGAATGCGTAAGGATTGATAACGTGTCTATTCCATCTAATTTTGCTTGCCGTAAGGAAGAGGCGAGAGATTTGATTTCTTCAATTTTTTGCAAGATGAGATATATGCGTTTTTCAAGCTTGCTCCTGCTATTGATAGGAGTGCAGTTCCCTTTGTGCCTTAAGGCTCAGCTGACTGAAATCAACGGTTATCCCCAAGCCCCTAATTATGATTTTGAAGTCTGGGACAATGATGCCCGTCCTTGGGCTTGGAGTTCCAGTTCTAATTTTGAGGCAGGGCATGCGGCTTCCAGAATCAATAGGCGGCAATCCGTTTGGAAAAGCACCAATCTGCGGCCTGGCACTCAAGGCGCGTATTCGGCTTACATCAAAGTTACCCAATCCAGTTGGTACCATTATCAAGTCCCTTTTGGAACAACTTCGTACGAGGATATGGGAACTTTGACTACCGGGGTCCTGTACTATTACGATAGTAAAACAAACAGCAAATCATGTATCTATACGAATACGGGAGACGGTTCCAAGCATTGGGCGTTCACCGGCCGTCCCGATTCTGTCGTGTTTTGGGCCAAGTTGGGAAGCAATGGAGGCCGGAATGGAGATATGTGCCTTTATTTGCATGACAACAGCAAATTCGAGGATCGTGGCAATGGAATCACGGCTACCGGCACGGTGATTGGTTCGGCCAATGTGAAAATACGCTATAATGGCGGGCAGTGGGTTCGCTACAGTGTCCCGATACATTATACAAGTTCGGCAAATCCGGCTTATCTGCTGTTGAGTTTCACGGCGGGAAACAGTTTCAGGGAAGTGGTCAATGGCGATGAAATGTGGGTGGATGACATATTGTTAGTATACAATCCCAAGCTACATATAGGTTCGGGTTGCCCGGTCCGGTTGGTACGGCATGGCGGGACATCGCAAGATTTTTCCATTCCGTTCGAACTTTCCATCGGGACGGAATCCCCTAAGGATCCTGTAGCCGAAAACGAAGTGCGTGCTTATCTTTCAGATGAAAACGGCAGTTTTGAGAATCCTCTTCAGATAGGCAGTGTTTTTACCACGAAGTCCGGGACGATTTCGGCTACTATTCCGGAAGATCTTCCGGATTCGGATAAGTATAGGCTCAAATTGGTATCGGCCAATTATCCAGTGGAATCCGAGGAATTGGGATTGAGCATCTATAGGGAGTGGTATCTGAGCGTTCGTCCCTCCGGTACGATGGGCAGTGTGACTCCTATGGTGGAGAACGAGCTTTGCCGCCACCACAGCATTCAGACCCTTAAGGCCGATCCCCACGATTCTTGCGTGTTCCTGGGATGGCAAGAACACGGGGCGGTTGTATGGGAACAGCCTGAATATGCTTTTTCCATTCTCTCGGACAGGGATTTGACGGCCCTTTTCGATACTACGTATGCCTTGCGTTTGGCATCGGTAGCCGGGGCTGATTCTTATTTTGCCAATAATAACAGCCAGGAAGTGATATTGGTCAATGGGGATACGGCATATTTGCGTCTGACGCTTGACTATGGCTATGAATTCCAAGGTTACGACTTCAATGGCCAGGTCTATTCCAAGGATTCTCCCGATTTTGATTACGAAGCCCGTCAAGGCGGGATTTTTTATCCCTTGGTGGATAGCATCCCTTATGAATTCAGTTTCGAGGTCTGGCCCGATGCCAAGCTCGGCAAGGTGGAGGGAGGTGGCATCCACAAGCATTTCAGCAGTTTTGCTGCGGTAGCCCATGCGGCTAGTCCGTATAGCCATTTCAGGAGGTGGGAAGATAGCAAAGGCCGGGTCTTGGGGACAGATAGCATTCTGTTGTTCGAGAATGTCAGTGCCGGAGGGCATTACCGGGCCGTCTTTGAAGAGGAGATGCATTCGGTGGAGGTTCTTGTGGCGCAGGGCCAGGAAGCCTGGGGACGGATTCTGCAAGGAGGTATTCCGGCTGTAGACAGCCAGTATTCGGCTTTCGATGTGCTGGATTTGAGTCTGAAGGCTGATCCGGCTTCTGGCTATGCTTTCAGCCGTTTTGAGATTGTCAAGGACGACGTCAGCCAGGCACCGTTATACGATTCGGTGCTGGATTTGACTCCGCAAGGGCATTTGGCTTCCGATTATAAGATTACGGCTTATTTCGATACGGCTTGTTATGAAGTGAAGGCGCTAGCCCGGCACGGTCGGGTCGTAGGGGCTGGTACCTACAAGTATGGGGAGACAGCCTGTCTTTGGGTTGTTCCGGATGAAGGATATCATTTTGAATCCTGGAATGAAAACGGTTATCCGTGCGGCAGTGGCGATACGTTGATGTTTACAGTGCTTTCCGATCGAGTCTTGGAAGCTGTCATGTCCTTGAACACTTATTCTGTCTCGATGGAGGTTTATCCAGAAGGCTGGGGTAGCCTGCAGCCGGGGTCAGGCACTTATGCTCATTTCGAGACGTTGGATTTACGGGCGATGCCGGCCTCGCAACGGGAATTTGCTTATTGGGTAATCGATGGGGATACGATTTCAGCTTCTTCGGTTTATGCGTATGAAGTAAGGAAGGATGCTGGCATTGTGGCGGTTTTCGATTGGACTCATTATCAAGTAGAAGCTGTTTCATCGGATCCTATGCAGGGGTTTGCAATCGGACAAGGCCGGTATCGGGCGGGAGAAAGGGTGGAATTGCTTGCCACGTCTTTTGAAGGATACGATTTTGACCACTGGAGCAATGCCTGCGGACAGCGGTTTGCAGACAATCCCCTATGGGTGGAAAATTTAAGCTCCGATACTTTGTTTGAGGCGCATTTTGTCGCCAGGCCTTGCCATGTGGCGGTGCAAGTCCAAGGGCCTGGCATGGTGACGGATGGAAAAGGCCAGCAGATAGAGGATATGGAATTGGATTATGGCACTTTGGCGGAATTTCATGCCGTGCCTTCCGGGGATGATTATGTGTTCGAGGCATGGCGGAATCTCTCCGGGGAAGTGGTGAACACGGATAACCCTTGGCAGTGCCGTGTGCTTTCGGATACCAGCTTGGTGGCCTGCTTCTCGCTGAAGTCTTACCGTTTGGATTTGAGTGTTTCTCCAGCGGGAGCGGGGATTCTGGCTGGGGGCGGTGTTTATCCGCAAGGGACTGAAGTAGTGGTAAAAGCTGAACCTCGGCCGGGTTACCGTTTTGCAGGATGGTATGAAGGGGCAGAATTGTTGTCGTTGGATACGGGGTGCACGTTCTTGATGGATAAGGATGTCTTTGCGGTAGCCCGTTTCGAGGAGGAATCGTATTGTGTGGGTATCAAGGTGGAACCGGCCGGGGCAGCATTTTCGTTCTCAGGGCAAGGTGTGTACAAGACCGCCAGCAACACGCTTTTAGAGGTGGAACCGGTTGCAGGCTATGAACTGGCTGCCTGGGTGGATTCGAAAGGGGATACTTTGTCGGCAGATAATCCTTTTTTGCATGAAGTGCGGGGCGATGCCGAGCTTACCGCATGGATGCAGGCAGCGCGGATTGGCGTGGAGTTCACGGTTGAGCCTGCGTCGGGAGGAAGGGTGGAATCCGATGACTGCCGTTTTGGACAAATGGCTACGGCCAAGGCTGTTCCTGCGTATGGATACCGTTTTCTGGCCTGGAAGGATGCTGCAGGGAATCTGATTTCGGAAAATCCGATCCTGCATTTTTCATCCAAGGTCGATACCGGTTTCAAAGCCTGCTTTGAGCGTGCCGATTTTGAAGTGAAAGCTGTGGCTGCCGAAGGAGGCAGTATCACAGGGGCAGGGTCGGCTCCCTATCTGTCTTATCCTGTTTTGAAGGCGGAGGCGGAAGAAAACTACCGTTTTGCAGGTTGGTTCGATTCCGAGGGCGAATGTTTGAGCATGCTGCCTGAATGGTCGTTCTGCCTGAGAGGGGATATGGAACTGGAGGCTCGTTTCAAACCTTTGGATGTATCGTGGCAGGTATCGGTTTTTCCCAAGGAAGCGGGGGGCGTTTCTGAACAGGGGCAGGTATTGCCTTCTATTTGCACTGCCTCTTATGGAAGTGTCCATCGCTTTGCCGCTTGGGCATCGCCTGCGTGGAAACTGGAAGGATGGCGTGTGGAAAAGAATGGAAAAACGGAGGATTTTGCAGTCGATACTTTGTGCTGGTGTGTGGAAGGCGGAGAAATCGTGACTGCCATATTCGATACCAATCGCTATTTTTTGCATGTGGAAGCGGAAGGATTGCCGGAAAATGCGGCATGGGTTCTGCAAGGAGAGGGTGAATATGCTTATGGGAAGCAGGCCGGGCTTTGGGTGGAAGCGCCGGAGCATTATCGTTTTACGGGTTATTTTGATCCAGATGGGCGATTGCTTTCCGAATCGCCCGGCTTTTCCATGAGGATGATAGCATCCATAATCTTGAAGGCTCGCTTTGAATCTGAAAAATATCGGATAGAGGTTCTCTCGGCGGATGTTGCGGAAGGGGGCGCGAACGGGACCGGGATTTATGCCTTTGACAGCGTTGTGGAAATAAGTGCTTATCCTTATGAGGGTTATACGTTTAGCCATTGGGCTTCGGACAGGGAAGGATGGGATACTTTGGCACGGAAGGAGGTTTTTATGTACACCGTTGCGCAAGCCGACAGCGTGTATGCTTTTTTCAAGCCTTCGTGGCAGTTTTTGGAGCAGAGGGTGGCTGCGGGAGAAGGTTCGGTTTTGGGGCAGGGCCGGTATGAGCGGGGTTCAGAGGCTTGTCTCAGGGCTATTGCTGCCGAGGGCTATCATTTTTCAGCATGGATGGAGAATGGGAATCTGATAGGGGAAAAGCCGGAGATGGCATGGATAATGGACCGGGATTATTGCATTGAAGCGGTTTTTGAACCCGATACCTTTGCTTTGGAATTGGATATGGTTTGGGTTGGAGAGGGTAGTCTCCCGGAAAGCCTGAAGTTTCAAGGTGCCGGAAAGTATGCCTATGGCAGCCCGGTGGCAGTGTCTTTGCAAGGGCTTTCCAGTGCTGTCGCTTTTAAATCATGGACGGATGAAACCGGAAAAGTGGTTTCAGAACAGGCCGGCTTTGTTTATTCTCTTCGACAGGATACTCGTTTGCAGGCGCATGTAGGTTTGCGGGAGTGCCGGATAGACGTGTTTGCGGAAGGGAACGGGCAAGTTCGGGGCGGAGGCCTTTACTGTTACGGGGATACCGCGCTATTGGTGGCGGAGGCCTTTGAAGGAATGCGTTTGTTTGCGTGGAAAGTGGAGGATGCGCTGATAGAGGCGGTTTCGGATACATTGCAATGGCCGGTTCGGTCCTCTGCCACTTGTACGGCGGTTTTCGGGGCGGAAGAGATTCTGGTGCAAGCTTGGCCTAACTGGAGCAAGGGCGGAAAGGTTGCAGGAGGAGGCGCGTTCCCGCCCGGTCGGCAAGTCTGCTTGAAAGCCGAACCGGAGGAAGGCTATCGTTTCCTGTACTGGTCGGTGGGAGACAGTTTGGTATCGGAAGAGGCGGTTCTGAACATGGAAGCTGCCGAGGTTCCGGCAGTGGTCGCGCATTTTGAGGAGGTTTCCTTGTATGTCCGTTTGCAGGCTTCCATGCCTGAAGGAGTGTCCTTTCTGGAGGGGGCAGGTTCCTACCGGAAAGGCCAGGAAGCGGAGCTGGGCATTGGATTGCGGGAAGGTTACTGTTTTGAAGGCTGGTACTGCATAGGCGAAAGCGGGGAAGAAAGATTGCTCTCGGAACAGGAAAATTACAGCTTGGTAGTGGAAACTGCAATGAAAATACAAGCCAAGGTTTCTAAAAGGTAGGAGGAAAAACAATGAAATTGAAGAATACAGGAAATATTTTGGGAGGAACAGGAATGGCGGAAGACATGAAGATTTCTCGATTACACCAGCGGGTGAACCGGCCTGCATGTCCTGCCGAAGCTTCAGAAAAGAGTCTTAAGACTGCTTGGGGCAGGAATCTGAGGCGGCTTGCAACTATGTACGCTTGCCTTTGCCTCATGGCTTTCAGCAATGCGGTTAACGCGCAGGAATATTTGAACGGCACCCAGCAGCTGCCTAACCGGGGCTTTGAAGAATACGATAATTTAGGTTCTTCATCGGTGGAACCTAAAGGCTGGAACTCTTTCATGACTGCCCGGACAAATTCCATGACCAGCATGGGACAGGCCCAACGTTTGAGCCGGATGGGCGGAGGCCGTCCCGGAACTTCGGGTTCATATTACTTGCATGTGTATTCCACGGCTATCAATCTGGGCATAACTACCATCAATGCCAACGGGAATGTGACCACGGGCCGTATCAACATGGGGTCTACTTCGGCTGCGGATGCATCCAATCATAATTTCACCGACCGGGCTTCGGCGGGTTTCAACCTGCCTTTCACGATGGTGCCCGACTCTATGGTGGTCTGGGTTCGGTACAGTCCTAACAGTGCTTCCGACAAGGGGCAGATCCGGGCTATCATACATAACGATAATGATACCAAGGATCCAGGGACGGATTACAATCAGGTGGTGGCCGAAGCTACCATCAAGTCGGGAAAAACCAATGGATGGGTCCGTTACAGCGTGCCTTTCAGCCGTCAGGGCTGCGGAAGCAAGGATGCCCGTTATTGCTTGGTTTCGATTACGACCAATGCCGTTCCCGGCGGAGGAGCGGCCACGATTGACGTGGATGATATTCTTTTTGTATACAATCCAAGTTTGAGCATAGAGAACCTGCCGATGCTGAGCTTCAATATGCGGGACGGGGCACAGGCTTTCTCGGTCGATTTCCAGATTTCCGGGACGATGAGCCCGAACACTTATCCTGCTAATCCCAACCAGGTGATTGCCGAGATCTCGGATGCGTCAGGCTCTTTTGCATCGCCCCGTGAAATCGGGCGGCTGACTACCGATTATAGCGGCAGCCTGCCTGTCACGATCCCGGCCGATATGCCGTTGGGCCAACATTACCGGATTCGGCTTCGTTCTACCAATTATCCTTTGGTGTCGGCCGACAACGGGCAGGATATAGAACTGATGCGGGGTTATACGATTGCCGCTGCTGTACATGGCAATGGAGGGACTGTGAGCGGGGCGGGAGGCTATGCCGAAGGGGAGATGGTCACTTTGACGGCCAATCCCTACAATGGTTATCATTTTGTCTGCTGGCAAGAGAACGGCCAGGAGGTGGAGGGGGCAGGCCGGACTTATACGTTTGCCGTGGACGGGGATAGGTCGTTGGTGGCTGTTTTCGAACCCAACCAGTATGTTTTGAAGATGTCGGTGGAAGGCGAGGGCAATGTACAGCCGGAACCGGGAGAGCATACTTATACGCACAACAGCCGGGTGGAACTTGGAGCCGAAGCCTTGGGCAATTACGAGTTCTGCGGCTTCTACGACGGGGATGTCTTGCTGTCGGCCAATCCGATACATGCTTTCAATATCGTTTCGGATATGGAGATAAAGGCTTTGTTCGAACCGGGCAAGGTACAGATTGCCGCATTGGTCAATGATTCCGGTTTTGGCAGGGTTCGAGGCGAGGGAACATACGAGCATGGTGCGGAAGTGGTGCTGACGGCCGAAGCGAATCCTTTTTGCCGTTTTGTGGCATGGATAGAATCGGGCGATACTTTGAGCAAGGAAACTGAGTTGCGGTTCATGGCCGAGGAATCGCGGACTTTTCAAGCGGTTTTCGACCAGCAGTATTTTGAAGTGGCTTTGGCCGCCGAACCTGCTCTGGGCGGTTCTGTAATCGGCGGCGGACGCTTCGGGGCTGCCCAGGCCAATACCAGCGTGAGAATAGAGGCGATGCCGGCAGCCGGATACCATTTCCTGTACTGGGTGGACGAAAAGGGTCAAAACCGGATTGCGGAGAATCCCTGTATGGTAGTAGATAAAGGCCGTCTGACGGAAAACCTCCGTTTCACAGCGCATTTTGAAGCGGCAAGCTATCGAGTGGAACTGGCCTCGGATATACCGGAAGCCGCCCGGTTGCAAGGGGCAGGGTCGTACGCCTATCAGGAAGAGGTGGTGCTGGAAGCCGAAGTGTCCGAGGGCTATCGTTTCGAGGCCTGGGTGATGGAAAATGCCCAAGGCGGCATCGACACGCTCTCGTTAGAGAACCCTTGTTCGTTCAGGATTCAAGACGATTGTTCTGTCAAAGCTGCGTTCAGCCGTATCCAGCATCAGGTTGCCGTGCTTTCGGGCAATGAGGCGATGGGAATGGCCAGTGGGAGCGGGCTGTATTTCCATTTCGATTCCGTGCGGATGGAAGCTTTGGCCGTGGAAGGTTACGAGTTCCGTTATTGGGCCAAGCGTCAAGGGATTCGGGAGGACAGTGTGGCTTCGGCCAATCCATGGAAGGTGGAAGTAAAGACGGCTGCTACGTATGTGGCGGTATTCAGTGCAAGGCGTAAAAGGGTAGCGGCAGAGGCAGTGCCGATGGAGGGAGGCAAGGTGAACGGCGGGGGCTTGTATGAAAATGGCCGTTATGCATTCTTGCAGCCTGTGGCATCTGCCCACTATCATTTTGCAGGTTGGGGTACGGCAGATGCGATATTGGCAACTTATCCGCAGGATATGCGCCTGTACGTGCAGGGGGACACCACTCTGTACGCGCATTTTGCTCCCGATATAATGCAATTGGAAGTGATGGTGGATGGCCTTTTGCCCGCAGGCCAGGTGGAAATAACAGGTTTGACAGAGGCGGGTTCTTATTGGAACGAGGAAATTGCCTATGGAAGTCCGGTTCGTCTGATGGCTGCTGCAAGGAATCCGGAATACGGTTTTGCGGCATGGAGGCTTTATTATACCGATGCCGAAGGGAATAAAAAGGATTCGTTGTTTTCTCGTGAGGCGGGGATTCAATTCACGATGTCCGGGAATGTCCGTTTGGTAGCGGAATTTGATACGGGCTTGGTCAAGGTATCGGCTTCGGCGCAGCCGCAAGAATCAGGACGGGTCGAGAACCAAGGGAATTATTCCCAAGGGGATTGGGTCGGTTTGCAGGCAAAACCCAATCCGGGGTATGCTTTCGATTATTGGGTCGATAGGCAGGGTTTTGTACTTAGCCGATTGGATGTGTGCTATGTGCAAGCCTTGGAAGATACGTCGGTTGTGGCGGTATTCAAGCCGGACACGGTGGAGATTTCCCTTGCGGCCCGACTGGATGTGACGGCTTACGGTCTGGATGCGGAAGGGAATTCCCTTTTGCCGGATGTTCAAGGTCGTTACGACTTGGCAGGAGGCTTGCAGGCGTATTTTGGCAAAATCAAAGGGCAAGGACGTTATGCTTATGGCAATGCGGTCCGTTTGACAGCAGAACCGGCATACGGCTACGTTTTCAGAGGCTGGTTCGCTGCCGAAGATACGGCTTTCATGGCCTGTCTGGAAGATTCTCCGGAGTATGTGTTCGAAGCCAGGAAAGGAGGACTGGTAAACGCTTTGTTCGCTCCGGCCTTGTTCCATGTGGGATTGGAGGCCGATGCCGAAGATGCCGGGCAATTGTCAGGGGCGGGCGATTATGCTTACAAGACCGAGGCTCTCCTTGTGGCGGAAGCGTCCGAAGCATACGAATTTGTCGGTTGGGAAAGGAAGCGTCCCGGCAACGGGCTGGATACTTTGCGCGATGCTGTCTTGCCGTGGATAGTGGATTCCAATGCCTCATTGAGGGCTTTGTTCCGTTTGCGGCAGATGGATTTGCATGCTGGTGTGGCGGAAGGGAAAGGGAAAGTATGGCTCGGGACATCGGCATCTTCAGGTTTGATGGCTTGGAGCCGCTTCCATTATGGCGAGAACGTGGTTTTGCATGCCGAAGCGGATCCGCATTATTCGTTTTCGGCTTGGGAGGATGCTTGTGGCAATATTTTGAGTCGGGAAGCGGAATATTCCCTGAGGATCGTGTCGGATTCCTTGGTGTATGCGGTCTTTGCACCAGAACGGGTAAATGTGTCAGCTTCTGCGTTCGACCCTCTTCAAGGTTATACGGAAAGCAATGTGCCCCGTCCTGGATACGGTAGTACGGTACGGCTTTCGGCGGTGCCGATGCCGGGATATGCGTTCCGTCATTGGACGGCGGCTTCGGACACATCCCTCATTTTATCTGTTTCGGCCGTCTTGCAGCTGGAAGCGTTCGGCGATACGTCTCTTTATGCGTTTTTCGAGCCGGCCATGCGTGGAGTTTCCGTGAGGCTTTCCATTCCGGAAGCAGGGCGCGTCCGGATGCATCAGCTGTCGGTTTCCGATACCGTGGAATGGACGGGGCTGGCTGTCGTGGAGAATGGCTCGGAACTGATTTTGGAAGCAGAGGCGATGCCGGGTTACCGCTTTGTGGCATGGAAAGTCCAGGACCGTGTCTTGAGTCAGGAAACGCAGTATGCGTTGAAGGTGGATCAGGATATGGAGGTGGATGCGGTTTTCGAAGCCACTATGTATCGTCTGGATTTGTGTGCGGAACCGGCGGCTTATGGAAGTGTGGAAGGAAGTGGAATGTTTGCGTATGGCCAGGATGTCGTCGTGGAGGCGATGCCGGGAGGGGCTTATAGGTTCAAGGGGTGGCGTTCGACAAAGGGTTGGGTGTCTGAAGAAGCGGAATATCGTTTCGTTCTGAGCCGGGATACGGCTTTGACGGCCATCTTTGAGATAGATTCGGCTTTGTTGGATGTGGCCGTTTCCGTAGGTGGAAAAGTCCAAGGGGCAGGTTTTTACCCGACGGGTACGGAAGTGTCTTTGCTGGCTGAGGCTTTCCCTGGATATGTCTTTGAATCTTGGCGTGATGCTGACGGGCGTGAAATTTCCATCCAGAATCCTTTGCTTCTGGCATTATCGGGGGATACGGTCGTTGAACCGGTGTTTGCATTACGTTCGTATGTGGCTGAGGTTTCGGCTGGAATTGGTGGAAGGGTGAGCGGGGGTGGCCGGTTCCTGAACGGGGAAACGGCGGTCTTGGTGGCTGTGGCGGATTCGGGTTACCGATTTGCTTGCTGGAATCTCAATGGAGGCGAGCAGACCTATCCTTTGGCTTGCCTGATGGTGGCTATGGACGGGGATTTGCAGGCGGAGGCTGTTTTTGAGCCGGTGCGGTATGCTGTAAGCACGATGGCTTCGCCGATGGAGGCGGGTTCAGTGACGGCCGGAGGTTCGTTCGAGCATGGTTCCATGGTGTCGTTCGAGGCAGTGGCGGATGCCAATCATGAGTTTGCGGCTTGGACCCGGAACGGGGAGGTCGTTTCAACCGAAGCGGTGCTTGCCGTGGAAGTGGAATCTTCTGACGAGGCGTACGTGGCATTGTTCAGCCCCAAGATGTTCAATATCCTGACGGAAACGTATCCTTCGACGGGAGGTCTGGCTTTGGGTGCGGGATCGTATTACTGGGGTGATACGGCGGATATCAGCGTGGCGGTCTATCCGGATTTTACCTTCAAATTGTGGTCTGATATGAATTTCAATACGGTTTCGGAACAGCTTTCGTTCAGGCATGTGGTGAATGGCGTGAATATGTTCACGGCTACTTTGGACGGGAATGTGGCCAACGAGGATGTTTCGGATGCCGGGCATGACGGCTTGGCTGAGGTTCGAGTCTATCCGAATCCGGTCGGAGGGGAACGCCGGGTATGGTTCCGTGCATTGGCTGCGGAAATGCGGCTCTTGCATGTCTTTGATTTGCAGGGGACCCTGGTGATAGAACTTCGTTTGGACGAATGGGGGCAGACTTCGGTGGCCATGGATATTTCCTCTCTGCCGGCGGGCATCTACCTTTACCGGGTGGAAATGACCGATGGTTCGGTGGCGTACGGCAAGCTGGTTTGCCTGTAGTCCGTTGGCAAAGGGAGGGGAAAGAAGGGAAGGACTTAAGAACCCATGCACAGGGGGAATCTTCGGAAAAAATCGCTATTTTCTTTTGGGAGAGTACCCTTTGCGGGGGAGGCTGCGGCGAATCAGCGGGGAGAAGTTAACTATGGGCTGTGTATGGATTTCCGGAGAACGGGTTGGCAAGGTGCAGGGCTTGACGTACTTTTGCTATATTTAGAAGCTGTTTAAAATTTTTTACAATCCTGAAAAGGCTGGATTTTCAGGAACCGGGTTCAGGATTTTGTTTGCCCATCGGGGGCTATTTCGGGTCTGGCTTGCGTTTTTCACGTCAGATAGCTTGGCTATCCTCCTTTGAAAAACGCGGCGCCATTCCTCGAAATCCCCTCCCGATGGCCTAAACAAATAAATTTAAACAGCTTCTTAGAATTGGAATACAGCGCGGTCTGAGGAGAAATGGAGGGAGATCGCGGTAGTAGAAACCGGAAGTCATGAAAGAAATCGATTTGAGCCTTTACTTTGATCCGTGTCCATTTATGGAAGCCGCCAATTTCTATCAGGATAATGCCAGTCGGTTGGGGCATCAGGTGGAGAAGTATACTGTCAAGGAAAATTTCCCTTCGCTTGAAGGGGCTTCGGTGGTCATTGTCGGGCTGGACGAAAGCCGGGGGGGGGGGCCTGGCGAGGCTGGGGCGATGCCCGACAAGAAACATTGCAATGGGGCCGATGCCGTCCGAAAGGAACTTTACAACCTTTATGCTCCGCAGGGATTGGGCAAAGTGGTCGATTTGGGCAATATGCGCTGCGGCAAGCGGATTGAGGACACTTATTTTGCGCTTACCGAGGTGGTCGGTTGCCTTTTGAACCAAAAATCCACCTTGGTTCTGCTGGGAGGGACTCAGGATTTGACCTATGCGGTCTATCAATCCTACGCCCGGATGCAGAAAATGGCCAATATCGTGACGGTGGATGCCCGTCTTGACTTAGCCGAAGGCTTGGGGGCGGACGAAAATCCGCTGGACAGTCCAATCAGCAATACGAACTATATGGGCAAGATGGCTGTGGAACCGGCCAACTACCTGTTCAACTATATGAATATCGGCTATCAGACCTATTTAGTGGAACAGGAAGCGGTTTCCTTGATGGACAAGCTCTATTTCGACGCTTGCCGTTACGGTCTCTTGCAGGATGATATCAGGGATGCCGAGCCTTATATCAGGGATGCCGACTGCGTGAGCTTCGACTTGAATGTGCTCAAGCGGCAGGAAAGCCCGGCCAACCCTTGGGCCCGTCCTACCGGTTTCAATGCGGAGCAGGCATGCCAGCTGGCTCGGTATGCCGGTTTGAGCAAGGAGGTGAATGTGGTTGGGTTCTTCGAGTATTACCCGTTTTTCGAGAGGGACAACCTCTCTGCTCAAGTGGTGGCCGAGATGGTCTGGTGCTTTTTGGACGCGATGCGTTTCCGTTGCGACGACCATCCATTATCAGTTACCGGCATGGAATTCAAACAGTATATTGTTCCCTTTGAGGAACCTGAGCAGGATTTGGTGTTCTATAAATGCCGGCAGACCGACCGTTGGTGGATGGAGCTGCCATGCTCTGACGAACAGAGGCAACGTTATGGTCGTCACTGCTACCTGGCTTGCACGTATCACGATTATGAGACGGCCACCGAGGGCAATAAACCTCACCGCTGGTGGAACGCTGTCCAGCGGATTAAATAATGGCCAGAAAAAATCCAGGGGATGACGGTAGATGTTCAAGGTATGGATAGCGAGCGCAAGCCACGGGAAGGCGGCCATGGCAGCTATGGCGGATATATAGGCTTGGGTCTGGCCTTAGGCTTGGCGATAGGGGCCGGAACGGATAATCTTGGGTTGTGGTTGCCCCTGGGCTTGCTTTTTGGCTGGATGCTTGGCCGTCGGAAGAAACGGAAAGGGACAGGGGATCCTGATGATTCAGGGACTCAGGGTGGCTGATATTGGCAGGCGGACTGATGCGGCTGCCTTGGTGCTGTGTGAATTAGTGCTTGCATAATCCGGAAAATTGTGCTACCTTTGCAACCCTTTTTCGGGTCGAAAGGCTCGTGAGGGACGGGAGAACCGGAAAGGGATGTCCCGGAATTGTAAAACCTATTAAAATACAAAACAATGCCTGTAAGAATCAGACTGCAAAGATTCGGTAAGAAAGGTGCTCCTTTCTATCACATTGTAGTAGCGGATGGTCGTGCACCTCGAGATGGGAGATTTATCGAGAAA
The DNA here is from genome assembly GCA_944320465.1 of uncultured Bacteroidales bacterium. Lineage (GTDB taxonomy): Bacteria > Bacteroidota > Bacteroidia > Bacteroidales > P3 > Pullibacteroides. The sequence goes on from CALUHO010000010.1 coordinate 40,780, forward strand.
ATAGGCACGTACAACCCGATGACAAACCCCGCCAAGGTTGACTTGGACGTGGACAAAGCCGTGCAATGGCTCCGCAACGGAGCCCAGCCCAGCGACACCGCTCGTTCGTTGATGTCCTCCAAAGGCATCATGCTGAAGCATCACCTGCTTCGTGGGGTGGACAAGGGGGCTTTCACGATGGAAGAAGCCGAAAAACGTTTCAATGCTTGGTTGACTGAGAAAGAAGCCCGTGTACAGAAAGCTATCGATGCCGACAAGCAGAAGAAAGAAGCCGGCCGTACCGCCCGCTTGGAAGCGGAAAGCAAGGTGAAGGAAGCTATCGCTGCCAAGGTGGCTGAAAAGAAAGCCGCTGCATTGGCCGCCAAGGAAGCTGCCGCTGCTGAAGCTGCTGCCGCTGAAACTCCGGCCGAAGCCCCGGCTGCTGAAGCCGAAGCTCCCGCTGAAGCTTGATTTTCGGATGCAGGCATCGGGATATGCCAGAGTCACGTTTTTTGACATGTTTTGAAACGGCATGTCAGAAAGAGTGAGAGCAAGGTGCTGAGCGCGGATTCTGTTAGCAATGCCAGAGATTGCTTGTTATGATATTCCGTTAGGTAAGAGGCGCGTTCCAAAAAAGGTTCGCGCCTCTTTTTGTAAGATTTCCTAATGAAACGATAGATAGTATGTTGCGCTTTCTGTTCGATTGGATTCATGATGCTTCCGATTACTTGATTCGGCACGGTTGGAACGAATCCTTGGTCAATTTCCTGTCCGGAGTTTTCATATTGGCCGTTTTGGCGGCTTCGGCCTTCGTGGTCTATTGGGTCGTCCGCATCATCTTGAAGAAGATTCTGAAAGCCGCTTACCGCCGTCATCCCAAGGCTTGGATCGAAGTCCTGCTGAAGCGTCAGACTCTCAGCTTCATCTGCTATTTCCTGCTTTGCCTGTTCTACTCCAAAGGCATAGCCTATATGTTTTCGGAACTGCCTGCTTGGATCCCGTTTGTGACCAAGGTGCTTAAACTGTTCTCCTTGTATTTCTTCCTGCGGGCTTTGACCGGCGTGATTTGGACCATTTTCGATATCCGCCAGGCCACGATAGTCAACAAGACCGTGGCGATGAAAGGCTTGATACAGTTCATCACGGTCATTGTCTATTTCATAGGGGGCATTGTCGCGGTCGCGATTCTTGCCAACAAGCAGCCTTTGGCTTTCATAGGCGGTTTGAGCGCGGCTTCGGCAGTCCTGATGCTGGTATTCAAGGACAGCATTGTCGGCTTGGTGGCCGGAGTGCAGATTTCGCTCAACGACATGGTGCGGATAGGCGACTGGATCACGATGCCCTCGCAAGGCGTGGACGGGAATGTGATGGACATCTCGCTGACCACGGTCAAGGTGCAGAATTTCGACTTGACGATTATTTCGATGCCGACCGCCGCGCTGATAAGCCAGTCGGTGCAGAACTGGCGGGGCTTGCAGATTTCGGGCGGGCGGAGGATACAGCGCAGCATCTATCTGGATCTGACTAGTATAGAATTCTGCAATGATGCCATGCTGGAGCAATTCGGGAAGATGGACTTGCTGCATGGTTTCATAGAGGCAGGAAGGACCGGGAAGGATGCTTCCGGCTCGGCTGGCAAGGAAACCATGACCAACGTGGATGTCTTCATGAAGTACACGGAGGCCTATCTCAGGAACCATCCCAAGATTCACCATGAGCCGGATTTCACCCTGCTGGTTCGTCAGTTGCCTGCCGGGGATGATGGATTGCCGGTGCAGGTCTATTGTTTTACGGTTACACCGGAATGGGTTGCTTACGAGGCGATTGCGTCCCAAGTGATGTCCCATCTACTGGCCATGCTGCCCTTCTTCGGCTTGCGCGTCTACCAGCGCAGTGCCTTGGCGGACACGAGGAATCTGGCTTTTGGAGATTTGCCCCTTTCGGGAAAGAAGGCGGAAAGCAAAGCTTGAGGGCTTGCGGGCCGTGCCGCTTTGCCATGCTGGACTTCTGAGATGCCAGTTTGTTTGGTTTAACCCAAATCGGTCATTAGACTTTGGGGAGATTGCCCGCTTGTGTCATGCAGCATGCTTCTCGCCTAGCCGAAGGCGTAGCGGGCTACGTCGAGGCGTAGCGAGAAACAGGATGCGGACAGAAGCGGGCAAGATGCCCGAAAGCCTCGTTTTCCCAATCAGAAACGGTCACGGCGTGTCTAATGACCGATTTGGGTTTAATGTAAATGAATTGATAAGCAAAGAAATATGAATATGCCGATTCAAGTCCGTTTCACGGACGTGGATATTTACGGGCATGTGAACAACGCCATTTACGCCGAGTTGTTCGATACGGCCCGCTATACGTATATGAAACAGATTCTGCCCGATGCCGACCCTAAGGGCAAGAGCTTGGTATTGGTGCATTTGGAGACCAATTTCCGCAAGCAGATTGTGTTCGGGGACAAGATTTACGTGGAGACCCATATCTCGAAGATCGGCGAGCGCAGCGTGGGCATGAGCCAGAAGATGATCAATGAGGAAACCGGCGACCTCCATGCCGATTCCTACGGGGTGCTTTCCACTTTCGATGCCGCCTTGCAGAAGTCTTTCCCGATGCCGGAAGAATGGCGGAAGCGCTTGGAGGCGGCCGATTAAGGACAAAATAAAGGCAATGTCATGGTCATAGATAAGGAATCCTGTTATTTTTTAGGGAAAATAGTGCGGACTTCGGGCTTGAAAGGCGATGTCTCCGTGTTTTTGGATGTGGACGAGCCGGAATCCTATGCCGAGCTGGATTCGGTATTCGTGGAGCGCAAGGGAGCCTTGGTGCCGTATTTCATAGAGAGCGTCCAGATTCGTCCCAGCGGGGCGGTCTTCCATTTCGAGGATACGGATTTCGAGGCGGCGCAGGCCTTGGTGGGCAGTGCTTTGTACTTGCCGTTGGAGCTTTTGCCGCCTTTGACCGGCAAGCAGTTCTATTTCCATGAGGTGAGGGGCTTCGAGGTGGTCGATGCCGAAGCGGGCGACATAGGCAAGTTGCGGGAAATCTGGGACAACGCCGCCCAGCCTTTGATGTGCATAGACCATCCTTCGGGCAAGGAAATCATGATTCCGTTGGTGGACGATTTTCTGGTGGATGTGGATCGGGAAAACCGGGTGCTGAAAGTGAAGGCGCCCGAAGGCTTGGTGGAATTCTATTTGGAAGGCGGCCAGCAGTGAAGGGGGGTACCTGATGTAGGGGAAGTTTACAGAAAGAGATTTTTTAGATAGAGATACGATGCCGGCGTTCCGATTCAAGCGTTTCAGTGTAGAGCATGAACGTTCCACGATGAAAGTGGGAACGGACGGGGTGCTGTTAGGGGCCTGGGCCAGCTTGCCGGAAAGATCGGAAAACGGGGACGGCTTGGCGGTGGCTGGCCGGAGGGGGGAACCCTTGGGCGTTTCGGGAAGCACGCTTTTGGCCGGGAATCCTATGCGTTTTTTGGATGTGGGATGCGGTTGCGGTCTGATTGCTTTGATGCTGGCTCAGCGGTTGGCTTTGGAAGGATGGCGGCCGGAAGAAGCCAAGGTGGAGGCAGTGGATCTGGATGCGGCTTCGTGCCAAGAGGCGCTGTTCAATGCAAGGTATTCTGCCTATCAAGCGTATTTATCGGTTTTTCATCTGGATTACAGGCAACTGCCTAATTGTTTCAGGGCAGGTACTTATTGTCGTATAGTTTCCAATCCTCCTTATTTCCAAGAATCTTTGAAAAGCCCTGTGGCGCAGCGTAATCAGGCACGCCATACGGATACCTTGCCGTTCGAGGCGCTGCTTTCGGCCTCGGAGCGTCTATTGGAGCCGGGCGGGTGTCTTTGCCTGATTCTTCCGCTTTCCTCATGGGAATGCGTGCAGCGGCTGCTTCCGGAGCATGCGCCGCAGTTGGAGCTTTGCCGCCTGGCACGGGTGTTCTCCAAGCCCGGGAAAGCCTGCGAGCGGGTCATGGCAGAATGGGTTAAGAAGGGGAATCGTGAGGGGCGTGCGTCCCATCTGTGGCCTTCGGCTCTTTCAAAAAAAGATGATGACAGGAGAAACGAGAAAGGAGGAGATTTTCTTGGAACAATAGAATGTCAAGATATTCTGATACATGATCAGCATGGATCTTATACGGAGGAATATCGGCATTTGGTGCGTGAATTTTATCTTTGGGCTTGATATTCTTCTGGTTTGTGCCAAGTTTGCTGTTGGTTTGTTGGGAATGGCTTGGAAAAATCAGGAAAAAACGTTTTAAAACTTGGGCTGTTTGGAAAAAATGCCGAACTTTGTCAAGATTTAGAAAAGGGCTTGTACCGCTGTCGGGCAGAGTTGGCAGGTTTCCCGAACCCGAAACTCTGTCAGAGCCGCAGAAAAATGCATCACGATGGGGAAAAGTTTGGCTGAACTGGAACTTTTGAACTGTGTCAAGGTCTTGGAAAAAGGGGAAACTTTGTTGTATCCTACCGATACGATCTGGGGAATAGGCTGCGATGCTACCAATGAAACGGCTGTGTCCAAGATTTACCGTATCAAGGAAAGGCCTGAAGACAAAAGCTTTATCCTTTTGGTTTCTTCGGAAGAGATGCTGGCGGAGTATGTGGAATCTGTCCCGCCGACGGCTTACGATTTGATTCGGGCTACGGACGATATGCCGCTCACGGTTATTTATTCCAAAGGCAAGAATCTGCCTTTGAATGTGATAGCCAAAGACGGGAGCGTCGCTATCCGGGTTACGAACCATCCTTTCTGCAAGGAGCTTATTGCCCGTTTCGGCAAGCCTATCGTCTCTACGTCGGCCAATCTGTCGGGGCAGGCTTATCCTTTGAAGTTGTCCGATATTTCCGATGTGATAGTGGAAAGAGTTGATCACGTGGCTATTGTGGAAGAAAATCCTTTGACGGAGTTGCGTCCTTCACGTATTATAAAACTGGAGGCAGACGGGATGTTCCGCGTTGTTCGTGAATAGTTTCTTATCTGGAAATTCTTATGGGTCGGTACGGTCTTTGATCGAAAACGACTTTTGAATGTTTATGGGAAAACGTTTTTTTGCCAAGCTGCTTGTCTTTTTGCCGTTGCTGGTTTTGCCGTGGCAGGTTCTGGGTATCGGGAAGATGCCTCCGAATGCGCCTTTGTACGACAGCAAGCTTTTTCATTTCGGTTTCAGTTTGGGCATGAATTTCATGAATTTTTCGGTCGGGACGGATGAGAATCTTGGTTTTGAGGGTGATACGGTGTTGAGCGTGCGGCATCGGGCCCAGCCTGGTTTTGCAGTTGGGGTTGTGACAGACCTGCGTCTTGGCAAGTATTTCAATTTGCGTTTTATTCCTACTTTCAGCATGGGAACCCGTTCTTTGGAATATACGACAAACCTGCCCGAGCAAGGTGTGATAACGGACAAGCAGGATATTGAAAGCATCATGTTGTTCCTTCCTCTGGAAGTGAAGTGGAAGGCTGCTCGTATCAATAATACAAGACCTTATGTGACAGCCGGTTTCCAATATACATTGGATATGGCCAACCGGAAACGGAGCGAGCAAGGCAATGCGATGTCCGATGAGTACAAGATGAAGCTGGATCCGCATGATTTCGGGCTCACGGTAGGGTTGGGCTGGGATTTCTTCTTGCCTTACAACAATAAGATTGCCTTGGAAGTGAAAGCTTATTTCGGATTCCGTGATGTGCTTTTCCGGGAGAACAATATTTATACTGACCGTATCACACGCCTTAACAGCCGGATGATACAAGTGGGAGTGACCTTTGAATAACAGAGGGTTGCAGGTTGAAATGGTGGGGGATTTACGGAGTTGAAGGAACCAATCTTTGAATAAAAGGAAAGGGGCAGAGAAACATCTGTGGCTTGAGGTACGGCCCGGCGTGCTGCGTCGTGTGAAATGGAGATTCATCTAAGGGGGTATTTTCAATGGTACAGGAACTGCAATTGGATCTGAAGACAGAGGATGTGGACTTGGATGGCAAGGTTCGGCCTGAGGTATTGGAGAAACTGGCTGCCCGGGTACTTAGCTTGCCTGTGTCCCGTCTGAATGGCGTGGAATTGCTGCGGCTTTCGTTGGATGCCCGGTCCAAAAATCCTTGTTACCAAGCGCGTGTGAGGGTGTATGCGGAGGATTCTGTTTTGCCGGATGTGTCTTTTGATTTTTCTTTCCCGTTCCAGAATGGCTCTTTTTCCCATACGGGTTCGTTTTTATCTCCAGTGTCCGCTTCCCGTTCTGAAGTTCGAGGAAATTCTGCGCTTAAAGTGGTGGTTACCGGGATGGGTCCTGCCGGGCTTTTCGCGGCTTTGGCCTTGGCTTCGGCGGGTGTGCGAGTGGTGCTGTTGGAGAGGGGGAAGCCGGTCAAGGAGCGGAAACGCGATATAGCGTCCTTTTGCCGGAGCGGTTTGTTGAATCCGGATTCCAATTACAGTTACGGGGAAGGCGGGGCCGGCTGCTTTTCGGACGGCAAGCTTTATACCCGTTCCAACAAGCGGGGCGATATCGGGCGCGTCCTGCGGATTTTCGTGCATTACGGGGCCAAGGAAGAGATTCTTTACCAGGCGCACCCGCATCTGGGCAGCGACCGTATGCCGGGCATGATTGAGAAGATGCGGCAGGATTTGCTTTCGGCCGGGGCGGAGATCCGTTTCGAGACAAAGGTGGAAAGCATTCTGCGCGATGCCAAAGGCGGCTTTGCGGCGGTGGTCGACCAGCATGGCAATGAATACCCGGCGGATGCTTTGGTGCTGGCGGTCGGGAACGCGGCTGGGGAACTTTGGCAGAAAATGGCATCGGAAAATATCTTGCTCGAAGAAAAGCCTTTCGCGATGGGAGTTCGTCTGGAACATCCGCAGGCTCTGGTCAATGCGATGCAATACCGCGGCGCGGAGAAAAGGCATTCCTTGCCAACGGCGGAGTATTCTTTTGTGGAACAGGTGGACGGCCGAGGCGTGTTCTCGTTCTGCATGTGTCCGGGCGGGGTCGTGATTCCGGCGGCGACCGAACAGGACGGCTTGGTGGTCAATGGCATGTCGGATTCGGGACGCAATTCCCTTTGGGCCAATGCCGGCTGGGTTACGGGAGTGGACAGGGATGCCTTGCGCAAGGCCGGTGTGGAGTTGGAGGCTGGTCCGTTGGCGTTATGGTATTACCAGCGGCAGATGGAACAACGGTTTTACCGGGCGGGAGTGGCGGCGGTCGGGCAAGGTTTCGCGGCTCCGGCCCAGCGTCTGACCGATTTCATGGAGGGCAGGCTTTCGGCTTCCTTGCCGCGTTCTTCTTATCCGATGGGGGTCTATCCGACCCTTATGGAGCAATTGCTTCCGCCTTTCATCTCCCAGGCTTTGCATGGGGCTTTCCGTCGGGTTTCAGCCAAGAAGAGGGCGTTTTTGACCGAAGAAGCCGTGCTGTTAGGCTTGGAGAGCCGGACTTCTTCGCCGGTTCGGATTCCGCGTATGGCGGAGACTGGCGAACATCCGCAGGTTCCGGGCTTGTATCCCTGCGGGGAGGGTTCGGGTTATGCCGGCGGAATCACCTCTTCGGCCATCGACGGCCTCAATTGCGCGGAAAAGATTTTGGCAAAGTGGGGGATTGGTGCTACCTTTGGGAATCCTAAGCCTTGATTTCGATGAGGCTTGGCAGGCTTGCTGGCTCCTCGGCTTTCTCGATGAGGGTTGGTTTCAGTCCTTTCGGTTGAAAACCAATTTGATAGGAAAGCGGGCCTGCGGATAAGGAATGATGGAAAAAGAAAGGGGGATGCCCATGGACGAAAAAGAAAACACGCTTTGCCAGTATATATTGGCCAAGGATGCGCTCAAGCGGAAAGTGGCCGAGAACACCTCGGCCGCGTTCTCATTGCTTAAAAATGAGGCAAAGGCTTTTTTCGACTGCCTCTCGGATTTGAAAGAAAAGAACGCGGAGGCTTCATCGCTTCAATTGTCGCTTACCGACAGAGGCAAGACGGAGTTCATGCTGGCCTTTTCGAGCGATGTGCTGCTTTTCAGCCAACATACCAATGTGTTTGAGTTTTCCCGCAACCATGAAGTGATGAAGACTCCTTATATAAAGGAGGATCCGGAACGGTCTTATTGCGGGCTGATCCATATTTACAACTTCTTGTCCGATTCCTTGCTTTACCATCGGGAGAACGACCTCGGTTACCTGATAGGCCGGGTGTTCGTCAACAAGGACGGGCATTATTTTATCGAAGGCAAGCAGGAATTAGGCTTGATTTACACTAATTTCGGTCATGCCGAGTTCGATCAGGAGGCGGCGCGGACGCTTTTGCGTTCGGCTATGGAATACACGGCCAAGTTCGACTTGCTGACCCCGCCTTACGATGAAGTGAAGGAAATCACGGTGGGGAATATCCAGGACGAACTGGCATACAAGAAGATGCGGACGGCCAAACGCTTGGGCTTCCAGTTCAAGGCCGACGAGCAGTAGGAAAATCCGAGGCTTCGGGCGTTTGCGCTGCGTTCTTCCGGCAAGGGTAGCTGTTCCAGGAAAATGGCTGAGATGGAGAACGGCCGGCTGTTTGGGTTATAGAAGATTTTAAAGGAATCAAACAGAAAAATATGAGACAGATGGCAAAAGATAACAGACAATTACGGGAAGATTTGAACCGGGTGATGGAACATCAGGAAATGTTTCATGGAACGCCCGATACTTTGTACGAACCGGTACGCTATATCATGAGTTTGGGTGGCAAGCGCTTGCGTCCGGTCCTGGCTTTGATGGCCTGTCAGCTTTTCAAGGGCGATACAGAGAAAGCCCTGCTTCCGGCTTTGGGTCTGGAGGTGTTCCATAATTTCACGCTTCTGCACGATGATGTGATGGACAGGGCCGACATGCGCCGGGGCAAGCCTACGGTGAATGTGAAATGGAATTCCAATGTGGCGATTCTTTCGGGCGATGTGATGTTCGCCATGGCTTGCCGTTTGATTTGTCAGGCTCCCGATGAACGGAAAGGAGCGGTCTTGGAGGCGTTCAACGATTTGGCTGTAGGGGTTTGCGAAGGCCAGCAGTACGATATGGATTTCGAAACTCAGGAAAAGGTGTCGATGGCCGAGTACATGGAGATGATCCGTCTCAAGACGGCTGTGCTGATTGCCGGTGCTTTGAAAGTAGGTGCCTTGCTGGCCGGTGCTTCGGAAGAAGATTTGCAGCCGCTCTACGAGTACGGCACGAAAATCGGTCTGGCATTCCAGTTGCAGGACGATTTGCTGGATCTCTACGGGGACGAGGCCAAGTTCGGCAAGAAGTTGGGCAGCGATATCCGGGAAAACAAGAAGACTTATCTTTATATCAAGGCTTTGGAACTTTTGGAGGAAGTGGATGCCATTGCACTCGAACATGAGTTTTCCACACCGACGCTGCCTTTTGGCGATATTGCCAAAATCAAAAAGGTCAAAGCCTTGTATGAAAAGGTGAAAGTGAAGGACCATTGCGAGAAAGCGGTGGGCAATCTCTTTGCCGAGGCAGGGGAAGCCTTGGACCGCTTGTCGGCATCGCCTGCAGTGGATCCGCAAGCCTTGTCCGCCTTGCGGGCTTTCGGCTCGGAACTCTTGGGACGGGAAGTGTAGATTCCGGCAAGGATAATCGAAAGGAGGGCAGTGTGCCATAACGGGCAATCTGGCTTCGCCGAAGACTGGTTATACCTCGGCAAAAGCGGTGCAAGTTGAGGCCATGGCCGAACTTGTTCGGAAACGGCCGAAACGCAGCCCTTTTTTCGATGGAATCAAAGCGCAAACGCTCGGTTTGCATTGGTTTTCGAGGCTCGGGACTCAGCCACGGAACGCAGTGCAAGCCGAACGCAGAGGGCAAGTTTACTTGCACTACGCTGAAGCGGAATCTGCGCTCGCTGGGTCCAGTAACAGTACGCGCTTCGTTCTCGCTCTCAGTGCCTTGCATCTCACCTGTTCTGACACACCGCCAAAGTTGTCATGAAACATCTTATTTCGCCACACCTTCTTTTATCAAGGTTAAGGGGTGTAGCGCTTAGCGTTCGAAGAAGTAACGTAATCCGATACCGATGGCATAGTCGAAGAAAGCTCCATCGTCAGGGCTGAAGCCGAGGCCGGGCCGGGCATCGATTTGGAGGGAGAAAGGTATCCTGTTGAACAGGAATTCCACGCCGCCTATGGCATTGAGGCCGAATTCCACGTTTTCCCAGTAGAAAGCAATCCCTGCGGTCGCGCCTCCGCCGGCGAACCATTGGATGGAACAGGCTCTCGTGTCTTTGATGATGTTCTGGTACATGAAGTTGGCATTCAGGTCGAGGGCTGCGCCGATATACGATTCCGAGAAGGAACCGTAGGTGTTGTAGTAGTAATCCTGTACAAGGCGGAGCTTCAAGCCTAAATCCAGCTGGAAGCTAAAATGCTTCTTCCCGATTTTCTTGTAAGAGAATCCGTTCAGAACGCCCACCACGGCGCCGACTTCATGGATTTTTTCCCTCTTGACCGGTTTCGGTTTCTGGGGTGCTGGGTCATTGCAATCCAAAACCCAGCGGACTTTCCCTGTGATGGTAGGTACATAGCAGATCAGGTCTTGCCAGCGGGTGACCAAACCTTCGGCAATGTGGATGAACTGTTGTTCCAGCCTTGCCATGTTCCCTGCGTAATAATATTCGGGCGAGGAGGCCAGGGCTTCGAGTTTCTGGCGGAAAGAGGAGGCGTTTGCCTGGACATCGGACCCCATCACGGCCACCACATGGCTTTCTATGTTGCGGCCGCCTATCGTGTTGTTTTTGATTACGGGAAGAAGGTAATTGTAGTATTGTTCCGAGTTGACAATGTTCTTGTCCGCGCTTTGGGAGCCGTTGTCCAGCCCGTCGGTGAAGGTTACCATGGCCGTGCCATCGAAATTTTCCAAGTCCGCGTTGTTTCTTATGTAGGAAGACAGGAGTTCCAGCCCTTTGTCCATGGCACTGTAAAGACGGGTGCTGTAATCGGTGCGCAGGCTTCCTATGAAGCTTTGGAGCTTTTGCTGGTTGGAGGCGGTCAGCGGCATGGGGGCGATGGTGCGGTTTTGCCAGTTGAAGGCCACGATACCTATATGCACGTTCCCTTGGTAGGATGTTTTTTCTCCCAAGGTCCGGATGAACCCGATAGCGCTGTTCTGCACGTTGGCAAAGTCCGAGCCCAAGGAATTGCTGCAATCGAGCACGAGGACGATGACCATGCTGCGGTCGGAACGGTATGTGGCTGTCCCGCTTCGTACCTCGCTGTCTATTTGCCAGTTCCCGTTGGCATCCTGTTTGTAGAATTTCAGCCCCCGGATGAAACCCGAGGGGCAGGCTGTGCTGGCGTTCCGGAACGAGAACGAGTATTGCCCGCTGCTGGCAGGTTTCCCGTGGATGACAGGCTGAGGTTCAAAGTATATGCCGTGGCCTTGCGGGTCGTGCAGGCTGACTTCGTATTCTTTCTGGTCGTTGAATCTGCCATCGAGGAAGCCTTCGATGTAGTATTGTGCGGATGCCGTTGCGGCAAAACCGCAGAAAAGCAGGGAGTAGTGTTTTTTTCATCTTCATGGACATGGTTTTAAGAGTAATGCTGTCATTTATTTCGAGGAGAAAGCAGGATGAGGCATTCCACGCTTTGGCCGGGAACCGGGTTCAGGCTTTTGCGGTTGGTTTCATATCATTCACCTGTGGGCGCCCCGTTGACAACTTTCAGTTTGGTTTCGCTTTCGTTCTTGCATTCCTTGTAAGCGGTCTCCAGCCAGAGGTCCCAGCCCGTCTGCCGGTTGAATTCCAGCTGGCGGTAGGTTTCCTTGTGTTCCTCGTAATCCCAGAGCCGGATGGGACTGGTGATGACATAGGAGAGCGTGTTGCCCTCGAATGTTTGGTTGTGGTAGACAATGGCTTGGCTGATGGCCAAGTCCAGCTGGTGGATCAGTGGCGGGAGGGCCATGTTTCCGGTATGGCTGAAAGCCTTGTAGGCGTAATCCCGCATGTCCACGCCGAAGCTGAAACCGAAACGGGTCCAGGAATCCCGGAAAGCCTGGATGTAGGAAGGCTTGTAGAGGCTTTTGAAGACGGCAGGGGGGTCGGTGGCCCGCACCGTGTCGTCCAGGCTGGCCATGATTTGGCTGGTGATGGCTTTCCAAGCCGGGAGGATGGCGGGGAAGGCATCCATGTCGGTGAGGGTGATATCCATGGCACAGGCTTCCTCGAACTCTTTCCAATAGCCGAATTGGTAGTCCAGGAACGCAATCAGATTGGATTCAAAACTGCCTCTTTGCTGCAAGGTCCTGACCAGAAGGTTGTAATTGCTGCCCACGTCGGGGGTGGGGTTGTTGGTTGCCATGATGTAGCGGGCGGCTTCGGTCCATTCGGCCAGGGATTCCACTTGGTTCATCATGCACATGTTGAAATAAATCATGTCCAGACGGCCTCCGCTCATGCGGGTGGCATTGCGGATCTGGGCGGTGGTGACGAAGGGATGCCACGGCTGGGTGGTGTCGTGCAGGTGCTCGATGGAATAAGGTGGTTCCGATTTGGGATACCAGCCGGCTCCATGCCCGACCAAGACCAGCATGTAGCGATGGTCGGGGTATTTGGCTTTGGCCCAGCGGATATAATCGGCCAATGTCGTATCGTTGGAAGGAATGAATTCTCCTTGGAACACGGTATCCTTGACCAGTTTCCCTTTTTGGGCGTAAAAACGGTGAGTCCCTTTCCATTCCGGCTTATGCTGCCAGGAGGGGGAAGGACGATACAACACGGTCATGGCGGTCTTTTCCTGCCAGCCTCGGGCGGTGGAGTCGGCACAGGCCGCCGCCGCTTGGTTGATGTAGGCTTGTTCGAAATAATCCCGTTCCCCGCCTTCCATGTAGAACATCAGGCACCAGGGTCTTTCGTTCCAGCTCTTAGGCGTGCCCGGTGTGTTCTGGCAGGCGTTCAGGAGTAGAAACGACAGGAGAAGACTGCAAAAAATAATTTTTTTCATGTCCAGGTGATTTGAAATATCTTGTCTATGCCGGAAATTTAGAAGCTGTTTAAATTTATTTGTTCAGGCCATCGGGAGGGGATTTGGAGGGATAGCGCGGCGTTTTTCAAAGGAGGATAGCTAAGCTATCTGACGTGAAAAACGCAAACGATAGCGAAAGTCGAGCGGGGAATCAAAGCTTGCTTTGATTTCTCCGAGACCAAGCTATCATCGAGCATCGCTCAACCCAGACCCGAAATAGCCCCCGATGGGCAAACAAAATCCTGAAACCGGTTCCTGAAAATTCATTCTATTCAGGATTGCAAGAAATTTTAAACAGCTTCTTATTCAGGCCGGGTTTTCCAAGTCATTTCCGGCGGCTTCCAATCGTTCTTGCAGCTCGGCCCATTCGTCGGTCTTGCGGGCGGCGAGCCTTTTGGTTTCTTCGTACCGGTTGCAGTTTTCCACCGTGCATTGGGACGGATTCTCGATAAAGACCTTGTCCATCTCGGCCAGTTCGCTTTCCAGGGCTTCGATTTCCGATTCCAATTTCTCGATCGCGTTCCTGATTTTGCGCAGTTCTCGCTCTTGCTGTTTCTGCATTTCCCTTTCTTCGGCCGAGCCGGGACGGGGAGTCGTCGGGGCGGCATTCGGCGCGGAGGCCGAGTTCCCTTTCGGCGCATTCTGGACTTGTTTGCCTGCATTGGCGGGCGATGCCGATTTCCTTTCCAGTTCCTGCAGCCGCTCCATCTTGCGGTCGGCCAGGAATGTGGATACATCTCCTAAATGCAGTTTGACATGGCCGTCCCGGAATTCGTAGGTCTTGGTGGTCAGACCTTCCAGGAAATCCCGGTCGTGGGAAACCACGATCAGGCTGCCGTTGTATTGGAGGAGGGCCATTTTGAGGATGTCCTTGGAACGCATGTCCAAGTGGTTGGTGGGTTCGTCCAAAACCAGAAGGTTGACCGGCTCCAGAAGCAGTTTGGCCAAGGCGAGGCGGCCTTTTTCTCCGCCGGACAGTACCTTGACTTTCTTTTCGATGTCCTCGCCCGAGAACAGGAAGCAGCCTAAGATGTTGCGGATACGGGTCCGGACTTCGCCCACGGCTATGTCGTCTATGGTCTGGAATACGGTCTTGTTACCGTCCAAGAGCGCGGCTTGGTTCTGGGCGAAGTAGCCTATCTTGACGCCGGCACCGATTTCCAGTTGGCCTTCATGGTCGGGAATCTCGCCCATCACGATTTTCGAGAAGGTAGATTTCCCTTCGCCGTTGCGTCCTACCAAGGCCACTTTCTCGCCTTTTTCCAGCGTGAAGTCGAAATGGGCGAACACCCGCTTTTCGCCGTAGCATTTGCCGATGTCCTGGGCTCGGATTACGATTTTTCCGCAATGCGGGGCGGGAGGGAAGCGGAAGGCAATCGAGGAGTTGTCGGTCTCGTCCACTTCGATGCGCTCCATCTTTTCCAGCATCTTGATTCTTGACTGGGCTTGCCGGGCCTTGGTCGCCTTGTAGCGGAAGCGTTCGATAAAGCGTTCTATGTTCTCGATTTCCTTCTGCTGGTTGTCGTAGGCGGCCTGCTGTACTTGGCGGCGTTCGGCCCGCTGGATCACGTATTCGGAATAGGGCACATTGTAGTCCTCGATCCGGCCCATTGTAATCTCGATGGTACGGGTGGTCACATGGTCCAGGAATTTGCGGTCGTGGCTGACCAGAACAACCGCACCCGGGTAAGTCTGCAGGAATTCTTCCAGCCATCCTATCGACTCGATGTCCAAGTGGTTGGTCGGCTCGTCGAGCAGCATGACCTCAGGTTTCTTGAGCAGGATTTTAGCCAGTTCCACCCGCATCTGCCAGCCGGAGCTGAACTCGGTGATGCTGCGTTCAAAGTCGCTGCGCTTGAAACCCAGGCCAAGCAGCACTTTCTCGGCCATGCCCATCCGGTCGTTGCCGCCGATGAGGTGGAAACGTTCGTTGGCTTCGGTAAGCCGTTCGATGAGCTTGTGGTATTCTTCCGACTCGTAGTCGGTGCGTTCGGCCAACTGGGCGGATAGCTTTTCTATTTCTTTTTCAAGGGCATTGGTCTTGTCGAAAGCCGTCAGGGTCTCGTCCATGATGGTCTTGGTCGAGTCCGGAATCATTTCCTGGGGGAGGTAGCCGATTTCGTGGCCCGTGGTCAGCACAATCGTGCCCGAATCCGGTTCCTGCAGTCCGGACAGGATTTTCAGCAAGGTGGATTTTCCGGCGCCGTTCTTGCCGGTGAGGCCGATCCGGTCCTTGTCCTTGATGATGAAAGAAACATCGTCGAAAAGGGTCTTCCCGGTAAAGGATACCGAGAGCTTATTGATGGAAATCATGTTTAATGCTATCAGTACGATTCTTTTAGGCTGTCTCGGACGAACCGGATTCTTCTCCCTTTTCCTTGGGCCACCAGAAAGAACGCTGGGTGAAGAAAAAGAGGAGGAAGCCTATGGTGATGGCCGAGTCGGCTAAGTTGAAGACGGGACGGAAAAAGAGGAATTCCCGGCCGCCGACCCAAGGCATCCATTCCGGGTAATGCCCTTGGAAGAGCGGGAAATAGAGCATGTCAACCACATGTCCGTGCAGGAAAGGCGCGTAGCCGCCCCCTTCGGGGAAAAGCTCGGCCACATGGAAATAGCTTTCCGAGAAAATCATTCCGTAAAAGGCGCAGTCGATCACGTTGCCGATGGCTCCGGCCAAAATCAGCGACAAGGAAACCAATAAAGAGGTTTTCAAGACGATGCCGCTGGGTTTCTTCCGGGCGGCCAAAGCCTCTTCGGCGGTCATTCCGGCCAATTGTCCTTGCAAGGCCAGCCTTTCCTTGTTGAGCTTGCGCAGGTACCAGACAAGGAACACGATAGCTGCAATCCGGACCAGGCTCAGCAGCAGCTTGCCGAAATTCTCCCCGAAGCTAAGACCGAACGCCATGCCTTCGTTTTCTAAGAAATGAATCCTGAACCAGGAGAATACCTGGATTTCATCGCCGATTCGCATGCTCAGCTTGATCCAGAATTTGCTCGCTTGATCCAGAATCAGGATGCCTGCCACAATCAGCAGGGGAATGTGCCTTTTGCACCAAGATATGAAACGCATACTCGTAAGCAGGGTTCTAAATAACACGAAAAAGCGGAAGATGCCCTTTCCATAGCTTTATAGGCATCAGGCAGGGGCATCTTCCGTAGTCAGGGAATCCGCTTGGGATTCTTTCCCTTGCCGAAACCGGAGACTCCTCAGGATTTCGGTGTCGCTTCTCCATCATTCATCCGGAGATGGGGTTAGGATTTTCCATGCAGGATTCTCTGCAAAGGCAATCCCTCATCAGGCTGTCTCTTATTCAGCCGGAGGCGGAGGCGTGGGGCGTTTGTTGCCCTGTTCCATCTTGGCATCGATGCTCAAGGTGGCGTGCGGTACCACGCGCAGGCGTTCCTTGTCAATCAGCTTGCCGGTTTCGCGGCAGATGCCGTAAGTCTTGTTTTCGATACGTACCAGCGCGGCTTCCAGCGAAGCGATGAATTTCTGCTGACGGGCCGCCAAACGGGCGTTCTCTTCCTTGGACATCACTTGGTAGCCTTCTTCCAGCACTTTGAAAGTGGGCGAGGTGTCGTTGATGTCGTTTTCTCCGTTGTTGGTATAGGCTTCGCGCAAGGCTTCCAAGTCCGCCTTCGCTTTGGCTAACTTTTCGAGGATGATTTGCTTGAATTCTTCCAACTCTTGATCGGAGTAGCGGGTTTTCCCTTCATTGCTGTCTGTTGCCATAACTCTATTCTTTTGTCAAAAGGCCGGGGCGGCAAAGCTTTGCCGCAACAGAGACGCGCTTCCTTGTCGAATCCGCCCATCTCCGTTTACCTTTTGGGGTTGGACATCGTTTTTATGCTTTTTGCAGTTCCACGGCCACGCTGAGTTCTTCGGTCAGTTCCATCTTCGCGGCATCCTGCAAGGCAGAGGCATCGCAGAAGTCAATCTGCTGGGCCAATGTCTCGGAACAAATATACGCATAATTATGTTCAATTGCCAATTTCAGCACAGGATTCTCTTCTATCTTCAGGCGGATGCGGTCGGTTACTTCCAGGCCCTTGTCCTTGCGCAGGTTCTGGATTCGGTTCACTAACTCGCGCGCCAGGCCTTCTTCAATCAGGCTGTCGTTGAGCTCGATATCCAGGGCTACGGTCAGCAGGCCTTCGTTGGTTACCGCCCAGCCGGGGATGTCCTCGGTGTAGATATCCACGTCTTCCAAGGAGATTTCCACCGGTTCGCCTGCTACCTCAAAGGCATAACGGCCGTCTTTTTCCAGCTTTGCGATGGCTTCGGAATCCATCTGGCCGGTGATGTAAGCCGCGATTTGCTTCATCAGTTTCCCGTACTTGGGTCCCAAGGCCTTGAAATTCGGCTTTATTTTCTTGCTGAGGAACTTGGAATCGGTGATGAAGGCCACTTCCTTCACGTTCACTTCCGACATGATGAGGTTCTGCACGCTTTCCACCTGTTTCTTGAAGTGTTCGTCCAAGGCGGGCAACATGATTTTCTGCAAGGGCTGGCGTACTTTGAGGTTCTGCTTCTTGCGCAGCGAGAGCACCAAGGAGCAGATTTTCTGTGCCAATTGCATCCGTTCTTCCAGGTCTTTGTCCACCATTTCGGCATGGTAGGCCGGGAAATCGCAGAGGTGGACCGAGAGGGCGTTTTCCTTGCCGGTCACGGTGTTGAGGTCGTTGTACAGGCGGTCGGCAAAGAAGGGCGCGATGGGCGACATCAGCTTGGCCAAGGTGACAAGGCAGGTGTACAGGGTCTGGTAGGCCGAGGTCTTGTCCTCGCCCTGCCCGCCTTTCCAGAAACGCCGGCGGCTGAGACGCACGTACCAGTTGCTGAGCCGTTCATCCACAAAGGCTTGCATCAGGCGTGCCGCCCGGGTCGGCTCGTACTCGTCAAAGGCTTGGTCCACTTCCTTGACCAAGGTGTTGAGTTCGGAGAGGATCCAGCGGTCGATTTCGGGCCGGCGGCTGTAGTCTATGTCGTTTTCCTTATAGTCGAAGCCGTCGATATTGGCATACAAGGCAAAGAAGCTGTAGGTGTTGTACAGTGTTCCGAAGAACTTGCGCTGTACTTCCACAATGCCTTCTTCATCGAATTTGAGGTTGTCCCAAGGCTGGGAGTTGCTGATCATGTACCAGCGGGTGGCATCCGGGCCGTATTTTTCGAGGGTCTTGAACGGATCCACGGCGTTGCCCAAACGTTTGGACATCTTGTTGCCGTTCTTGTCCAATACCAAGCCGTTGGAAACCACATGCTTGTAGGCTACCGAGCCGAACACCATGCTGGCAATCGCGTGCAGGGTGAAGAACCAACCCCTGGTCTGGTCCACGCCTTCGGCAATGAAGTCGGCGGGGAAGTTGTGCTTGAATTTGTCCTGGTTCTCGAACGGGTAGTGCAGCTGGGCGTAAGGCATCGAGCCGCTGTCGAACCAAACGTCGATAAGGTCCGGTTCGCGGAACATCTTCTTGCCCGAAGGTGACACCAGCACGATTTCGTCCACATAGGGCCGGTGCAGGTCGAAGTGTTCGTAGTTGGCTTCGCTCATGTCGCCGTCCTTGTAGGCTTCGAGCGGGTTCTTGCTCATGAAGCCGACCTTGACCGCTTTTTCGATTTCGGCCTTAAGTTCGGCCACCGAGCCGATGCAAATCTTTTCCTGCCGGTCTTCCGATACCCAGATGGGCAGCGGGGTCCCCCAGTAGCGCGAACGCGAGAGGTTCCAATCCACCAGGTTTTCGAGCCAGTTCCCGAAACGTCCGCTTCCGGTAGCTTCGGGCTTCCAACCGATGGTCTTGTTGAGGCTGATCATCTTTTCCTTGCAGGCCGTGGTCCGGATGAACCAGGAATCCAACGGATAGTAGATGATGGGCTTGTCGGTACGCCAGCAATGCGGGTAGGAGTGTTCGTGCTTGCCGGCCTTGAACGCCAGGTTCTCTTTCTTGAGCTTGACGATGATGTCCACGTCCACGGGCACGGTGGTCTTGGGGTCGTAATCCGGTTCGTACTGCGCCTTGACGAAACGTCCCGAAAATTCGCCCATGCCGTCCACGAAGCGGCCTTGGCGGTCCACCAAGCAGAGCGAACCGATGCCGTTGAGCTTGCCAACCTTGAAGTCGTCGGCCCCGAAGCTGGGGGCGATGTGGACGATTCCCGTACCGTCCTCGGTGGTCACGAAATCCCCGCTGATTACGCGGAACGCATCCCCGTCGGTCGGCTGGAAATAGGGCATCAGCTGTTCGTAACGCATGCCGACCATTTCGCTGCCTTTGAATTCGGCCACTACTTGGTAAGGTATGGCCTTGTCGCCCGGCTTGTAGTCTTCCATCGCCAGACCGGCATCCTTTTCGGGGAAGTAGGCGTGCAGCCTTTCCTTGCCGAGGATGACGGTAATCGGAAGCCCGGTATAGGGATTGAAGGTGTTGACTTCCAAGTAGTCGATATTAGGCCCGACACAGAGGGCGGTGTTGGACGGCAGGGTCCAAGGCGTGGTCGTCCAAGCCAGGATGTAAAGCGGGTTCTTTGCCTTGGCGAAGAATTTTTCCGATTCGGCGTTACGGATGACCTTGAACTGGGCGGTAAGGATGTTGTCCTTGACCATGCGGTAGCAGCCCGGTTGGTTCAACTCATGGGTGCTGAGTCCGGTACCGGCTGCCGGGGAAAACGGCTGGATGGAATAGCCTTTGTACAACAGCTCTTTTTCATAAAGCTGTTTGAGCAGGTACCAGACCGTTTCGATGTACTTGTTGGTGAAGGTGATATAAGGATGCTCCAAATCGACCCAGTAGCCCATCTTGCGGGTGAGTTCATCCCAAAGGTCCTTGTATTTCATGACCTCTTTGCGGCAAGCGGCATTGTAGTCTTCTACGCTGATTTTCTTGCCTATATCTTCCTTGGTGATACCCAGTTCCTTTTCGACGCCCAGTTCTACGGGGAGGCCGTGGGTATCCCAGCCGGCTTTGCGTTCCACATAGAAGCCTTTCAACGTCTTGTAACGGCAGAATATATCCTTGATGGTCCGGGCCAACACATGGTGGATGCCCGGTGTGCCGTTGGCCGAAGGGGGACCTTCGTAGAACACGAAGTCCGGATGTCCTTCGCGTTGTTTGAGGCTCTGTTCGAAACAATGGTTCCCTTCCCAGTGTTTCCGGATGCTTTCTCCGATTTCGGAAAGCTTAAGTTGTTGGTATTCTTTGTATTTTGTCATAGCTGCCCAATCCCGGTATAAAATTTGGAAATTGCAAAGATAGTGCAAGCCGAGCGCAAAGCCAAACGAAGTTTGAGCTTTGCCGAGGCGCAGCCTATCTTCGCTGCGAAGCAGCAAAGATAGCGAAAGTCAATCCTTGCTCAAGTCGAGAGCCAAAGCAAAGTTTACTTTGATTTGGCCGAGACCAAACTATCTTCGCTGCGAAGCAGCAACAATAGTGCAAGCCGAGCGCAAAGCCAAACACCCGATTAAGTCGAGTGCCATGGCAAGCATTTTTGCTTGCACATGGCCGAGGCGGAGGGGCTTCGGCGCAGCCACTGCCCCGATTAAGCCGAATACCGTCCCGAACTTGTTCGAGGACGGTTGAGGCGTAGGGGCATCTGCAACTCAACGCCAGATCCATGCACGAATCACAGATTCAACTACCCATTTCGCCGAGTGTGTTTTGAGAGTTGGCATCGTACACGTTTGCATGGAGCGTGTCCCGGATTTCCTCGAATTTGTCATCGAGAGAATCCCATCCGTAGTACATCAGCAGCAGCGGGAGCGGGACTTCTCCTGCATGGTAGGGTGGTTGGAAATAGGGTTTTGGGCAGATTTTGAAGCCGTAGCGTTCATAAAAAGCGACCCGGCGGCGGCTGAGATCGGTTTCAGGCAATTCGGCTTCCAGGATGATGCCGTTCTTCTCGTTCTGTTTGAGCCATTCCACGACACGGCCTCCGTAGCCTCCGTTCCGGATTCCGGGCGAGATGGCCAGATGCTCGGCAAAGGTGAAACCGGGGAAACGCCAAAGGGTCAACAGACCGATTTCCTGTCCGTTTGCATAAATCAGGTAGGGGGTGAAAAGGGGATTGTGGTCGGTCACATGGCGTTGCCGGGCATCGTCCCGTCTTTCCTGGCGGGGAAAGGCGAGGTTGAGCAAATCTTCAATGAACGGATATCGGGGATGTGCTGTCGTGACGGCTTCCATCCTGAGGTCTTCTTTCTTGTCTATCATGGTTTTGTCTTTTTTTTGTTTGGATTCTGTTCCCGATGGGAAGCCGCATCGTATGCGCGGCTCGTGGTTTGTCTTCCGGTGACGGGATGTTGGCCGGAGATCGGGTTTCGTTGTTTGTATGGTAAAAAGCGATGTTTGGGGATGGATGACTTTTCCGGTATTTTTTCGTTTGCGGACAAGTGGAAGATTCCTTTGTACTAATGGGTGAAAGGTCTTCCATTAATTATAATGGAGAGAATACTTCATAATGGCGAGAATACTTCCTTCGGGACCGCTTTTCCCATGGCGCGAAGATACGCAATACCGGGGATGGTTCAAGGTCTGCTTTAATCCTGTTTAGGGGTGTTATCGTGATGTTCGCTTGATTTTTCCAGACTTGGGGTGTCAAGCCCGGTGATTTCCGCAATTTGAGAAAGGGGCATTCCGGAGGCTTTCAGTTTCCGCGCCATGGCCAAGGCCGCTTCCTGCAATCCTTTCTCGTGGCCTTCTTTAACCCAAATCGGTCATTAGACTTTGGGGAGATTGCCCGCTTGTGTCAGGCAGCATGCTTCTCGCCTAGCCGAAGGCGTAGCGGGCTACGTCGAGGCGTAGCGAGAAACAGGATGCGGACAGAAGCGGGCAAGATGCCCGAATGCCTCATTTTCCTAATCAGAAACGGACTCGGCGTGTCTAATGACCGATTTGGGTTTAAGCCCTTTTTCATGTCCTTCCTGCAAACCGGCGTCCTTTCCTTGTTTCCAGCCCTCCTGCCAGCCGTCCTGCCGGGCGGTGGTCATGACATCGTTCTCGATGCGGAGGTTGTCGCAATAACGGTCGTAGGCCTTCTGCTCGGCCTTGTCCAGGGAGAAGTATTGCAGGTGCTCGCGGACCGCGTCCAAGCCCGGGGCGGTGGTGTCCTCCTTGATTTTGCCGTACTTGAGGTACTCGATCCATTCCTCCAAGGGGGTCATGGCGACCTTGTCGAACTCGTTGATGCGGATCAGGTAGTATTCGGGAAAGACGTCAGCGGGCAGGTAGGGCAGGATAGCGTCCTTGTCGCGGACGGTAATCTTCAGATGGTCGTGGGTGTGGACCCCGATGAAGTCGGTGCGTCCGTGGTAGAGGTAGTCCTCGCCCTGACCGAGGTCGAAGTAGAGGATGCTGATGGAGTAGACCTTCTTGACGTGGTCGTAGCCCTCCCCGCGTCCGATGTGCTCGGTGACGGCCTTGGAGACGCCGTAGAGGATGCGTTCAAGGTAGTAGCGCTCGCGGTTGTTCTGGATTTCGATGAGGACGATTTGGTCCTTGCTGTTGCGGGCCTTGATGTCGACGCGGTTGGACTTGTCGTCCTTGTCGTCGCGGTTGCTTTCGCTTTTGAGGATTTCGAGGATGCGGATGGGTTCGTCCAGCAGGACGGTGAGGAAGCCTTCGAGGACGGCGAAGTTGGCCTTTTGGCGCAGGAGGCGCTTGATGGCCCAGTCGAAGCGGATGTAGCAGTCGGATTCCTTGGTCATGGCACAGGATTTTGAGGCGGTGTGTGGTAGCGGGTAGTCGGGGCGAAGCCGGAGCTTCTTTGTCTCGGCCATGCCCAGCGCGGGAAGAGGCTTGGCATGGCGTTCGACTTAATCGGGGCGGTGGCTTCGGCGAAGGTTGGCTGCACCTCGGCAGACCTCAAGCATGCTTGGTTCTGTGTTTGCCCTGTTTTTCGAGCCTCGGACTCACCCGTTCAGGCACTCCGCATTAGCAGTGGTCGATTTTGGGGACAACCCAACGGGACAAAAGTAGGAAAAATCGGATTTCCGCCATAGCGAATTGTCTTAAAAATAGTTAAATGTATCCGAGAGGTGATGGGAATGGTTGGGATGACAAGGGTAGGTGTAACGACCATGGAACACAATTTAAGATTCTATTCATAGCTTCCCCGATAATCTCAATGTTTCGTTCTATGGCGCGTTTCAGGCAGAGGTTATTGCAAAAGGCGCCGAATAACCTAGGCTTATCGCCTAAGAAACTTTCTATTTAGTTAATGGCGGTCAAAATATCTTGCAAGTGTTTCTTTATCAAATTATCCATAGATTAGTGTTTTTGTTGCGTCCACATTCTTTTTCAGGTATGGATTCTTTATCGTTTCTTCCTCTAACAAGTCGACATTCCTACCGAATAATTTTTCTAATGCGTATTTGAAATCAAAGTAGTTGTTGAAGTAACCGGCCACTTCGGGCTTGTTGAAAGAAACCAGCAAGTCCACATCGCTGTCGTCATTGAAATGTGTGGTCAGGATGGAGCCAAACACAAACAGTTTGCTGACTTTGTGTTTTTGGCATAAAACGATAATGCTTTGTATGTTTCTTTCTATCAGCTTCATGAGAGAAGCCCCCAAAATTTCTACAAAAATCATAAAAGAACCTAAGTTTTGCAAGTATGCTTTTTGGTACCTGGTAAAAATGTTTAAACCATAATCGGCTTTGAACCGGTTCGTTTGCCGGAATTTCTATTCTTCGTCCTCTTCCTCCTCGAATTCCTGGTTAAGTTCTTTCTGGGATTTGGCGTTGAGGATGTTGTTCTTTTGTCGTACAAGCTCATTGTAGAAAAAATACTTGCCCAGGTAGGCCAATTGCTTGACGGCCCCCAGTTGGTTGAAATATTTCTTGATGAACCGGATCCGGCGGACGTATAGCCCGCTGGAGACATCGTCGTTATGCATCAGGAATTCCGTGATGCCGATGACCGCTGGCCTGTGCCGGAACAGCTTTGTGCTGATAAGCTCCTTTATATAGTTTTTCTCGAACAAGAATTCGGTCAGCTCGTAGCGGCGGTTTTTGCTCCGGTTCGGGTCGAGGCTGCCATGTACCGCCCACCAAAGCCAAGCCAATGTGGTTTGCCCTAAGCCTCTTTCATGGAGGAACCAATGGTTTTCGATATACTTGTTGTCGGCTTGGCCGTTCAGGACTTTGGGCCAGCATTTTTGGGTGTAGTGGAAGCAGTCCACATGGGTCAGGTAAATCCAGAAATTTTCGTTCGAGGCCATGACTGGGCTTAATCCCGGAAAGGCTTCGTACAAGGTGATGGCCGTTTTGAAATCGTTTTCCGGGTCGAGCCGCGTTTCCAGTCCAAGCGGCATTTCGATGCCGGACAGGCTGGCGACCATGTTAGAATCGTAGGGGAAACCTTCATCCACCCGGGCGTAGTTTTCCAGCTCGATACCGGCACGCACTTTGTCGCGTAACTGTTTGGTGTAGGTTTCTTTGAAAACTTTCTGCAATGCCATTTCGTAATTCCTCCTCGTTTTGTTAATCTTCCTCGTTCTCTTGGTTTTCTTGTTGGATTTCCATCAGGCTGCGGAACAGGCGTCCGTAAGGGTTGCCCAGGAGTGTTTGAACCAAGTCCGGTATGTTGTCCGGGTCGATGCCCTCTTCCGTCAGGGAGAAACCAGCCAGGTCCTTTTCGTTTTGAAGCCGGTATCGTATGGAGCTTGCCCAAAGGGTATCCCAATAATCTGCTATCCGGAACAAGGCGTACGACAAGGCGTTGCAAACCACAGAGGAGTGCAGGATGCTTACGAAATTTTTGTTGTCACGAGGGAATGATTCCACGTAATCTTGGTACAAATCGCTGGGAAGCACGATTTCGATTTTATCTCCGTCAATCTCATATTTGGTAAGCTTTTCCGTCTTGTCCCCGTTTTCCCGGAACTGCATGAAAGCCCCGGCATTGTGGAGCGAGTCGTACCGGATATCCGTGTTGTAAGAAAAATTCGGGAAGGCTACCAAGAGGTCTCCCGGCTCCATGTCGAAGCGGTTGCCTGCATAATCCGGATGGAATCCTTGGTTGGCATAGCCTTTGATGGTGCGTTTGGCCACGACGAGGCAGGAAAAGTTGATGTCGCGGCATACCTCGTTCCTATGGATCCGGATGTCGAAACGGGGTTCTTTGGACTTGAAGCAGTTCCTGTAAAACGTGCGAGAACATTCCACTTCGCAAGTGTATTCGGCATCGCCGTCTTGGATAAGACGTAGGATGTCCTCGTTGTCCTGTTTCAGTTCTATTTTGAAGCAGAAATCGGATTCGGTCTGGCTGACTTCGGTCCGCAGGCAGTCTTCGCCCAAGGATGGCGATATATCGTCCCGTTTGCTCAGTACGGGATAGGGCAGGGCGATGTTATTGACGTTCATAGATGTCCAGTTTTATGGCGTGTTTCATGTTGTCCCCTAAGCGTATCTTGAGGCGGAAATTGGGTTTCCCCGGTCTGCTTTGGGGGATGTGAAGGTCGAAGATGGAGTTCCCCGAAGGTCGTCCGAGGCTGGAGTCCTTGATGGAGACCCGTTCGTCGTCCTGCTCTCCTCCGATGAGAAGGTCTATCCTTCCGTTCGGGATTTTCTGGTCTGCATAGAGGATGATATGATGATAGGTGATGCCGTTCTCGGTGGTGGCATAAGCTCGGTACCGGATTGGAATGGCTTTCGCGTACATTCCGGGAGTCCCGTTTTCATCTTCCCGGCTGGCTGCCGACAGGCTTTGGCTTCCGGCTCCGCCGCCTTTGCTCCGGCTCTTTTGGGAAGAATGCCCGCTGTAGAAATCTCCTTTCTGGGTGTAAAGGGCTTTTGCTTCTTGGTTCACAAAGACTTTCCCGACAGACAATGGCTTGGGCTCGGCCATGCGGGGCTTTTCCGAATTCAGCCGAGCTTGCGGCTCGACCGTATCGGCTTGCGCTTCTGCGGATTCGTGCTTGTGTTCTTGCCGGATGTCGTTTTCCAAGGACGTGGGGATGTACAGGAATTCTTCCAGGCCTTCTATGTCCAAGGTCTGTCCATGGTTGAGGGGAAATACTTTGTCCAAGCAGCTCCTGATGAAATCCTGGTATTCTTTCTCGACCTTTTTTGCATCCGGATGGGAATCGATTTGGTTTTCGGTCTTCCAATTGGACGGGTCCCATTTGTTGTGGGCAGGATTTTCCATCTTCCGGAGCTTTTCGTTCCCTTTGGGGTCGGAGCATATGAAAACGGCATAGAATTTCCCTCCATTGAAATCGGGGAATTTATTGGCGATGACCTTCATTAACGGCTTGCGCATGTAAGTAATCCGGTTTTTGGCATCCGGGTTTTTGTAGACATAGAGCAGGGTTTCCCCAAGAAGGGGGAGGTGCTCCTTGAAGAGGAAACAATCGCTTCGGTCATCCCCGGCCCCTGTGACAGCGGTCAGGTAAGGGACGGGATTGTAATTGTCGTTCCCCCTTCCTTGCTTTTTGTCATGGGTATCGGTACCGAAACGCTCTGCAATCCTGTCTTGGATATTTTCAGCATTGATATCCAGGCATTCTGGCTTTTTTTCTTTCCCCGAGGCGTACCGGATGGAAACTTCAAGCTTCTTCCACAAGATGGATAGCCAGAAGTTGCGCAGGACCGCCATTTCCATGGCTTCCGCTACCTCGCTTTCTGTTTTTTCCGAGAAATCGATGCCCATGATGTAGATGTCCGTACCGGCTTCCCCATCTTTGCGTCGGAACTTGTCGGGAATCATCGCGGCTTCGGTGACGGGTTTCCCTTCCCGGTTGTCATAATAACCCACGGAGGCTTTTTTCTTGTTCCCTTGGTAGTGCGTGCATAAGGATGCGATGCCTTCGAACACGTATTGTCCTTTCCATGTCAGGGTGGAAACCAGGATGCTCCGGATGGGGGAAATGTTGAAATAGGCGGCCTTGCCGAAACCGAAGGAGCCCCCGGCGGAAGTATTGTCTTTGTTGGAGACCCCGATGGACCGGACAAAGGAATAGAACCTTGAGGACGTGTCGCCCTCCTTGTATTCCATCCCTTTGGTGTTGGAGTCGGATATTTTTATGAAATACAGCGATTTGTTTGGATTGTTCCTGAACGATTCCAAAAGCGAGAGCGCATTGCCGTAGGCTTGTTCCGCTTTGTCTTTGAAACTTTCGATGCATTCTTGTATGTCTTGCTGGAGCTCGAAAAAGCCGGGATACGCTTTGGGGCGTATGCTTCCGATTTCAAAGCTGACACGGACAGCTTGGTTTGGGTCGGCTACGGCGTCCAACGAATTCTGGATGGATTCGCGGACCAAGGAAGAGTAAGGATCCTCTTTGAATGTTTCGGAGGATGCGTTGTTGGGCCCTTCGTCCTGGGTGTTTTCTCCCGGATTGCCAAAGGTCCATTTGCAGCCTTTTTCAAAATCATCGTTCATGGTGTTCAAGTTTCAGAGGATGGCACCCTATGTTTTGCGGGCTTGCAGGCAGCCGTGCAGCGGCGAATTCCGCCACTGCGACGGCTGTTGCTACTACCCCTTTATAAGACGAAGACTTTCCAGACTTGTTCCCGGTTGCGGACGATATAGACCCCGCTGTGTCCGACGGGAATCCGGTTGTCGGTTCCTCGGTAAAGCAAGGTGCCGGTAGGGGTGAAGATGGAGATTTCACCGGGAATATCCTGGGTATGGATGACACGGTCCTGGACATATACCCGGCCTTGGGTTGGTAGTCCGTTCTCGTTGGAAGCGCTGGGATCCCGGTCGGCCAAGAGGTGGAAGCGGACAGATTCCAATCCGGTACCAGCAAGGCTTCCGGCATAGCCGGTGGCGTAGGCGTAGGTAACTTCTTGTTGGGTGAAGGTCAGGAGGTTCCCGATGCAGGTGCAACCTTCCCAGTCCGAGGCCTTGGCTGGGTCGAAGCCGGGTAGGGTGGAGAGGTCGAAGCCGTTCCTGTCATCCAGGGTAATGTCGAGCCGGTTGCCTTCCGCCTTTAAGGTCTCTAATTTGGTGTTGGCCGACAAATCTAGGCTGGTCAGCTGGTTGTCGGAGCAGTCCAGGCTTTCCAATTCGGTAAAATAGCCGATTCCCCGGAGGTCTTGGATGCCCAATCCGGAGACGTCGATGCCTGTGACTCCGGTGATTTCGGTATCGCTCAACATTCCGTCTTGGAGTATGTCGGCGAGCTTGAGGTAGTCGCGGAAAGCCGGGTCGGGGAAGTGTCGCTCGTCGATGGGCAGGAGGTTTTCTCCCGATAAATCGGCAGAGAGCGTGAAACGAACTTCGGGCAAGGTGGCCGAGCCGAAATAGCCGGTCTCGTAACGGTAGGAGACAGTTCTTCTCGTAAAGGTGAGGATGTTGCCGTTGATATTGCCACCCTCCCAGTCCGAGGCCTTGGCTGGGTCGAAGCCGGGTAGGGTAGAGAGGTCGAAGCTGTTCCTGTCATTCAGGGTGATGTCGAGGCGGTTGCCTCCCGCACTCAAGGTTCTGAGTATGGTGTTGGCCGATAAATCCAGACTGCTCAGTTTGTTGTAGGAGCAATACAACCAATACAGACTGGTACAGTTGCTCACGTCCAGACTGGTTAGCTGGTTGTTGGAGCAATACAATTGTCCCAGTCCGGGACATCCGTTCACGTCCAGGCTGGACAGTTGGTTGTGGTGGCAATACAATTGTCCCAGTTCGGTACATCCGTTCACGTCCAGGCTGGCCAGCTGGTTGTCGTGGCAACGCAATTGTCCCAGTTCGGTACATCCGTTCACGTTCAGGCTGGACAGCTGGTTGTCATTGCAATCCAAGCTTGTCAGGGCGGTACAGTTGCTTAGGTCCAAGGCGGTCAGCTGGTTGTTGCGGCAGTCCAACGTTGTCAGTGCAGGGTTCATGCTCAGCTCTAGGTTGGACAGCTGGTTGCTGTAGCAGTCCAACGTTGTCAGTGCGGTGTTCTTGCTCACGTCCAAGGAGGTCAGCTGGTTGTTATTGCAATCCAAGCTTGTCAGATTGGTGCAGTCGCTCAGGTCCAAGGATGTCAGCTTGTTGTTGTGGCAGTCCAACGTTGTCAGGGCGGTACAGTTGCTCAGGTCCAAGGATGTCAGCTTGGTGCTATTGCAATCCAAGCTTGTCAGGGCGGTACAGTTGCTTAGGTCCAAGGCGGTCAGCGGGTTGTTGCGGCAGTCCAACGTTGTCAGTGCGGTGTTCTTGCCCAGGTCCAAGGAGGTCAGCTGGTTGTTAGTGCAATCCAAGCTTGTCAGATTGGTGCAGTCGCTCAGGTCCAGGGATGTCAGCTTGTTGCTGTAGCAGTCCAACGTT
>CALUHO010000011.1 GCA_944320465.1 uncultured Bacteroidales bacterium
ATCCTGTTTCTCGCTACGCCTCGACGTAGCCCGCTACGCCTTCGGCTAGGCGAGAAGCATGCTGCATGACACAAGCAGGCAATCTCCCCAAAGTCTAATGACCGATTTGGGATAAATCGCAAGAAAAACGTTCCCGCTCGACCGAGGAGAAGGGCTTGAAATCCTCATGAAAAAAGGGAAAAAGAAAAGCGAAAAGCTGCCGCGTCAAAAAGCAAGCATGTTTGAGCGCAGGCGAGGCCAAGCGAGTCCTTGCTTTTAGCAAAAGCTTTCCGCTTTTCCCCTTTTTGATGGGATTTAAAGCCCTTCTCCGAGGAAGAGATTTATTTGTTATATGCCTTCTTCAACTTCTCCCCCGTCTCCAGATTCCTCCCCAACACCACTTTCGTCCAGAACGCCTTCAAGAAACCGCAACCATAGCCATTGAGTTGCACAAAACCCGTCAAAATCGACAAAGCCGCAATCTTCAACGACTTGTTCTTGATCAAGGAAGCAAAGAAAAGCAGCAACGCATACAAAGCAAGCAGCAACAGCCAGCAAGGCGTATGCAAAACCGCTAACAGGATGATGGCAAGTTCCCCTAATACGAAACAAGCCGGCAAAGCATGTACCAACTTCAGAGAACCCGGATGCAACTTGAACAGGAAAATTCTTGCCTGGCCGAAATTATAGACCTGCCGGAAAAACTTCTTCAGATTCACCCGGCGTTTATGATAGACCGAAGCATCCTGAAACAAAGCAATGCTGAAACCCGCCTCCCGGATTCGGATGCTCAAGTCGATATCCTCCCCGAACATGTCCGCAAAACCGCCCACCTTCTCGTAAACCTGCCGGGAAAATCCCATATTGAACGAACGCGGGTTGAACTTCTCCATGCAGACCTTGCCGCTTCCCCGGATTCCGCCCGTGGTCAGAAACGAAGTCATCGCGAAATTCACCGCCTTCTGCACCGGAGAAAACGAAGCCAATGCCCGGTCCGGTCCCCCGAAACAATCCACGTAATTTTCCTTTAGACAACGATTCAAGGTCTGCATATACTCCGGCGGCAGAATGCAATCCGAATCAAAGAAAAGAAAATAATTGCCCTTGGCTTTCTGCATCCCGACATTCCGCGTATCGCTCCGCCCGGTGTTCGGCTTAGTGACATAGCGGATTTCCAGCTTCCCGGCATAGCGGTCCACCTCGTCCTTGCAAGGCTTGGAAGACCCATCCTCCACCACGACAACCTCAAAATTCCTTTCCGACTGGGCATCGAGGCTTTCCAGCATCTCCGCCATCTCGTCCGGCCTGTTGTAGACCGGAATGATTACCGAATACTTCAATTCCACTGTTCTATCTATTATCACCCATCAGAGTATCACATCTATTCCTTGCCTGTAGAAGCCTGTTCCGCATCCATTCCGGCCCCAATCGTACTTTTTCTTGATTGAGGCTTCCAAATCAACATGGCAACCAAAGCCAGAATCAACAAGCCATTGATTATCGAACCCGTATTCGTCATCCATCCGCTGGCTGCCTTGATTTTGTTTCGGCACTTGAGTTCCACCACATGTTCCCCCGCTGGAGCCGTCAGACCTCGTAAAATATAATTCACCTGGTACAAAGGTACTTCCTGGCCATCCACAAAAGCCCTCCACGTCTTATAATAGACCTCCGAAAACACTAAAGGCCGTTCTACAGAAGACCTATACTCATATTTCAAATGATTCGGTTGATAATACGTCATACGAACATACGAAGCTGTATCCAGTGCCGGGTACACCCTCGCCGAAGACCCTACCTTCTCCCGCCAAACCGTATCGATAATCGCCGTCCGAGCCGGATCAAAATCATACAAAGCCTCAATCTCCTCGTCCGGAGAATTGACCCAGCGCACACTGTCCACAAACCAAGCATGACCCAAAGCTGCCACGTTCCTTTGAACTGCGGGCTGTCCCTGCCGATCCGGAACAATGAAATAACGGGTGTTGAGCATATTCAGAACCTTGAAATTCACCCCTTTTTGAAAATCAAAATGGTAATCTATGACATCTTGATATCGACGAAGCTTCATTGGGCTATATCCACCTATCGACTTATGGAAATTAGAGGTGGAAGCATCATTGAACGTATTGACGGTGGCATTGAACACACGGTAATCCGGATCTGGATGAGCCTTCAATTCCGGATCATTGAGAATCATCATATCCGCTTCATTCGGAATCACAGCCCGAGCCGCACGTTTAGGGTAAAAATTCTGCTCACCGACATATTTGCGATCGATCGTCCACATATCCGCAAACACCAAACCTGCCAAAAGGCCGACAGCCACCACATCCTTCACGGACTTCTTCATATACATCCAAATCAAAACGCCAGCCAGCAAGACAAACACAAGAGAACGCCATGCACTCGAAACCAAAAGGCTTGCCCGATCCGCCCTCAAGCTATCCTGCAGAACCGGAGGATACTGAGCATCACCTACGGCTGAAAAGCCGAACATGGACCGGCCAAACAAAGCAAAAATCAAACAAATCCCCCCTGCAATTCCTACTGCATAAAACAAATCTTTCTTGTAGTGCAAACCACCTCGGCTTTCCGAAAACAACACTTTCAGTGCTAATACGGCCAGTATCACCATCGACAACTCGGCAATAATCAATGCCATAGAAGGAGTCCGGAAACGATTGTACAAGGGCAAGTAATCAAAAAGGAAATCATTGAGCCAAGCCAGATGCCGTCCCCAAGATAAAACCAAGGAAATGACCGTCACCACCAGAAGCCACCACTTCACAGGCCCCTTCACCACAAAAAGCCCGAGGACGAACAACAGACAGATAATCGCTCCCACATAGACCGGCCCGGATGTAAAAGGCTGGTCGCCCCAGTACATCGGAAGCATTGAAGCCTGCTGGCCGGACTGGCGCAGCAGCTGATTGGTTTCCGAATCGTCCGGCATCGCATAATGGCTGCTCCCGCCATAGAACTGAGGAATCAGCAAGGTCATACTTTCCATTTTCCCGTAACTCCATTGGAAAGCATAATCCCTCTCCAGCCCGGTCCCTTCGTTCTCGCCCTGCGGATTCTGCTTGAGGACCGCTCCGCCGCGCATCGTATCCTTGCTGTAATCATAGGTCACCAACCATCCGCCCAAAGAAGGAAGCAAGGAAATGACAGCCATACCCAACGCAAGCACGCTTCCTTTCCAAAACGTTTTCATCTGCTTCTGCCTGTAGGCATCGATTCCATAGGCAATTGCCAGCACAACCAACATTATCAATAGATAATAAGTGATTTGCTGATGGGAATACATGATATGCATCCCCGTGAACACCAAAGTCAACAAAGCACCCCAGAGATATTTTCCTTTGAAGCAGAGTATCACACCTGCCAAAATAGGTGCCATCGTGGCCATCGCCCAACACTTGTTGACATGGCCGGCATCGATAATTACCACATTATAAGTGGCAAATGCATAAGCTATCGCCCCGATTACCGAAAGCCAAGGCCTACATCCCAAAACACAGAGCAAGATATACACTCCTATCATGTAAAAGAACAGAATCCCTGCGTTCAAAACCGGGAGACCTCCCATCATTACCCGTGGGAAAATCTGCTTATAAATATTAGTTCCTTCCGAACCCACGGTCGGCATCCCGCCAAAAGCCACATTGCTCCAGTCCGTCCTCTCACCGGTCTGCTCATAGCAAAGCCTGGATTCTTGCTGGGATCCGAACCAACTATGCACATCCCCCTGTCCCATATCCTTCTCGCCTAACACCACCGGAGCAAAATAAAGGAAACTCAGAATGAAAAACACCAGAATTGCCCCGGCATGAGGCCAAATCTTCTTCCAATCGAAATGTATGTTCGCTTTCATAAACACTATCTTTCTTTTTTCATTTTCATTTTTTTGAGGGCAGTACTTGCATTTTCAAATAAAGCGTGGTACTTTTGCGCCCTGTTCCGATTGGCCAATGGTGTAACGGTAACACAACAGATTTTGGTTCTGTTATTCTGGGTTCGAATCCCGGTTGGCCAACTTTTTTATCTCTCAGAAGTTTCCCCGTTCAAATATTCTTCCATATCCAGTACATCCTTTATCACAAAGGCATAGGGGTAATCCGCTTTGATGCTTTTCAGATACAAGGAGGCGTCAATGCGGCTTGTAAAATTTCCCACTTTCACCTTGAAATAAGGCTCCTCGAACACCAAGTAGACTTTTTCATCCGGATAAAGTGCCAAAAAATCCTCCATCGCCTCCACTGCCGCGTTCTTGGAATAATTCCCGCTTTGTGAAAAAATCAAAATCCGATAGCCCTTGTCGGGATTTGAATTCCGGTATAAGGCTTGGTACATCAGCAAGGTATCCACATCTGCCGAAAAGCTTATCCCTTTCAATATTCCCGGTGTCTCCGGCAAGACGACAGGCTTCTTCTCCTGCGCCTTTCCTTGTTGCGAAGGAGATTGCTGCGCCCATCCGCTTCCCACCAAGAAAAAAAGCAGAACAGGCAACAACCCCATCTGCCACCACCATTTCCGTCTATTTTCCATCATCTATTCTTATGCATTTGAAATCCAAAAATTCAATCCCTGCCACCATTCCCTACCGGCCGGCGGCGTGTCAGAACCCGTTATCACACGCCGCCGCTTGCACCGGCAGTCACCGTACAGAATCCAGCCCTATCCAAAAACCGCCTTGCCGATTCCCGTATCTGCTCCGTCGTGATTGAGAACAGCACATCTTCGTTCCGCTCGTAGAATTCAGGACCTTGGCCAATCAAAGTAAAGAACTTCATCCGCTCGGCCAATTCGAAAGTCCCGTCCAATTCCCGCATGAAATCCCCCATATACGCATGGCGGACCAAATCCAGCTCGTCTTCCGATATCTCCTTGCGTCTCAGTT
This sequence comes from uncultured Bacteroidales bacterium, assembly GCA_944320465.1. GTDB lineage: Bacteria > Bacteroidota > Bacteroidia > Bacteroidales > P3 > Pullibacteroides. The sequence goes on from CALUHO010000011.1 coordinate 4,883, forward strand.
TGTCTATTTCTTTTCCTATCTCGTCAATCACCAATTCCGTGCTGTCGGCCTTGACTTCGGAACTGATCATCCAGACAGGCTGGAACCGCAAAGGTATCACATAGGACGAAATCCCGTACGTATAACCTTTCTCCTCCCGGATATTGCGCATCAGACGGGATCCAAAATAACCGCCCAACACATAATCCACCACCTTGAATACCGGAAAATCCTCGCTCTTGAGGCTGCACACCGGCATCCCGATACGGACAGAAGCCTGCAAAGAACCTTCCATCGGCACATCCACCCGCCGGCCAGCCGAAAAAGAGGGTGTCTGCGGCCCATGTTCCTTGTCCGCCCGCTCCCCGCTCCAATCCTTGCCCCCGAAAGCATCGTCCAAGGCCTTGCAATGGGCTTCGGTGAAATTCCCGGCCAAGACAATGCTGCAATTCTCGGCCACATACTGCTTCTTGTAGAATTTCCGTAAATCGGCAGCTCCCAGTTTTTTGAAATCCTCTTCCTGGACCACGACTCCGTACGGATGTTCCGGCCCGAACATCGTGGAATAGAAAGCCCGGCGGGAAACCTCCGAAACTTTCCGCGCATTGACCAAGAAACGACGATGTTCCTTTCGCAGATAAGTATCCAGTTCTTCTTCCGGATAGACCGAATGCCGTACCACTTCTTCGCAAAGCGGCAGAATCCGGTCGAAATAACGGCTCATGCACGAAAAGACAATCGAAGCCTGGTCCCGGTCCGGGTAGCGCTCTACATAAGCCCCGAAATAATCGATTTTCTCGGATAAAGCCTGAGCCGTGTAGTGTTCCGTGCCAGTCCCCAACAAGTAACAAGACGCGCCTGCCTGCATGATTTTCTGCTGGTAGTAACTTCCTGCTTCGAAAATGAATTCCAATCGGACCAAGTCTATATGCGAATTCGGGAACGTGTAAAGAGGAATCCCGTTGGCCAGACTCCTTGTCCGAGGCCTCAGTTTATCGTAATCGAATCTCATTCTTCTTCCTCCATGATACAGGCCGGCCCGGCATTTCCGGAGGCCTTGTAATACAAGGTATTGCTATTCTCCTGCCGCAGGCAGCGGGCCACCGCCTCCTGCATGTCCCCAGCTTGGATCGCGCGGTATTTCGCATCCTCCCGGTTCAGCACAGAAGCATCTCCCATCAAAGCGAAATAGCCAAGGTTCATTGCCTTGTCCATCGCTTTCATATTGGAATAAAGCAACGCGGCTTCCACCTTGTTCTTGACCTTCTGCAATTCCATTTCGGGAATATCCTCCTGCACAAGACGTTCAATTTCCTCATCCACTGCCTTCTCCGCCGTCTCGAACGCCACCCCTTCTTCCAAAAATCCCGACACAAGGAACAATCCCGGCTCTATGTCGCCCGAAACGTAGGCGTTCACACTGTTGAACAACTTCTTTTCCTTGACCAGACGGGTATAGAAACGGGAAGACTCTCCGTTGGAGAGTATATCTGATACCAAATCAAACACATAGAAATCATCGCTCAGCCGCTCGCCCATATGGTATGTCTTGTACAACGCATTGGCTGGCACGTCCCGTGTCACCGATTCCCTCCGAGCTTCCTTCTGCTGCGGTTCCACCGGCAAGCGTCTCGGAGGCCGGTTTCCTCTTGGGATATGCCCGAACCACTTCCGGCTCATCTCGAAGATTTCCTCGGCTTCCACCGGCCCGGCCACCGTCAGAATCGCATTGTCCGGCTTGTAATAAGAGGCATAGAACTCCTTGACATCCTTGAGCGAAACCGATTCGATCTGATCCACGCTCTTGCCTATCGTGGACCAAGCATAAGGATGCACCTTGTAGCTCAACGGACGGACCAGCAAATCGGAATCCCCATAGGGCTGATTGAGGCATCTTTCCTTGAACTCCTCGATGACCACCCCTTTCTGGATATCCAGTTTCTTCTGATTGATTGTCAAATCCGACATGCGGTCGCTCTCTATGCGGAACGCCACTTCCAAAGAATCCTTGGGAATCAGGATATAATAATTAGTGAAATCGTTATTGGTGAATGCATTGTTCGATCCGCCCACCCGGTCCAGTTCCATATCGAAATCCTTCACATGCTTGGACCCGCTGAACATCAAGTGTTCGAAAAGATGGGCGAACCCGGTCTTCTCCGGGTTCTCATCCTTGGAACCCACATCGTAAATCAGGTTGAAAGCCACCATCGAAGTGGTATCATCCTTGTGGACCAGAACCCGGAGACCGTTGTCCAGGACTGTTTCCTTGTAATCTATCTGCATACGTCCTTGCCTATGTCTTTTCGGTAATACATCTTGTCGAAATGTATCTTTTCCACTTCCTTGTAGGTCTTTTCCAAAGCTTGAGCCAAAGTGGGTGCCAAGGAGGCGACCGCCAAGACACGACCGCCGGAACTCAGCACACGGCCTTCCGCATCGGCTTTCGTACCCGCATGGAACAGCAGCGTATCTTTGTCCGTATCTTCCAAACCTTCAACCGGATAACCTTTTCCATAGGATCCAGGATAGCCTCCCGAAACCAACATCACGCAGGCAGCCGCTTCGGCCTTCACTTTCAATTCCATCTTGTCCAGCCTACGGTCATGAACCGCCCAAAGCAAATCCACCATATCCGAATCTATCCTCGGCATCACAGACTCGGTTTCCGGATCTCCCATACGGACATTGTATTCAATCACATACGGGTCACCATCCACGTTCATCAGACCGATGAACAGGAAACCCGAATACGGGATATGCTCCTTGCGCAACTGGGCAACCGTCGGCTTCACGATACGTTCTTCCACCTTGGCCATGAAGTCCTTGCCGGCAAAAGGAACCGGAGAAACCGACCCCATGCCACCGGTATTCAAGCCCGTGTCGCCTTCACCCACCTTCTTATAATCCTTGGCTTCAGGCAGAATCATGTAATGCTCGCCATCAATCAGCACGAACACAGACAGCTCCAGGCCTTGCAGAAACTGCTCTATCACCACCTTGTCCGAAGCATTCCCGAACTTGTGCCCTACCAACATTTCTTCCAAAGCCGCTTCGGCCGCTGCCTTATCAGGCTCAATCAGAACCCCTTTCCCGGCAGCCAGCCCGTCGGCCTTGAGCACGTAAGGCGGTTGCATCTTGTTCAGGAAAGACTTGGCTTCATCCAACCGAGAGGCATCGAACGAAGCATAAGCCGCAGTCGGAATGCCCGCCCTTTGCATGAATTCCTTGGCAAACTGCTTGCTGCCCTCCAAACGGGCCCCCGCCTTCCAAGGACCGATTATTGCCAAGTCCCGGAAATTGGCATCGGCCTGGAAATAATCATGGATTCCCCGCACCAGAGGATCTTCCGGCCCGACTACCAGCATATCGATATCGTTCTCGATGATGAAATCCTTGACTTGGGCAAAATTAATCGGATCCAGTTCCGCATTCTCCGCCCATTGCAGAGTCCCGGCATTGCCCGGTGCCACAAAAAGCTTGTCCAAATGCGCACTTTGGGAAATCTTCTGCGCCAAAGCGCTTTCCCGGCCTCCCGATCCTAAAATCAGCACCCGGGTCTTTTTCCTTCTTCCTGTCATTTCTCTTTGGATTAAGGATTAAGCATCGATATTGGCATACTTGGCATTCTGCTCGATAAACTCCCGACGAGGTTCCACTTCATCCCCCATCAGCATCGAGAAAACCCTATCGGCCTCGGTGGCGTTTTCTATCGTCACCTGACGCAAGGTGCGATGCGCCGGATCCATTGTGGTACTCCACAACTGTATCTCGTTCATTTCGCCAAGACCTTTGTATCGCTGTACCGTCACCTTGGCCTTGCCCCCTTCGCTCAACTCGTTAATCAAGGCAGTACGCTCTTCGTCCGTCCAACAGTAGCGTTCCTCCTTGCCTCTCTTGACCAAGAACAAAGGCGGAGTAGCTATATAGACGTAACCCTGCTCTATCATCTCGCGCATGTGGCGGAAAAAGAACGTAAGAATCAACGTAGTAATATGGCTTCCGTCCACATCGGCATCGGTCATGATGATTACCTTGTGGTAACGGAGCTTTTCCATGTTCAAAGCCTTGCTGTCTTCTTCCGTGCCGAGGCTGACGCCCAAGGCCGTATAGATATTCTTGATTTCCTCGCTTTCAAAAATCTTGTGCTGCATGGCTTTTTCCACATTCAGAATCTTGCCTCGCAAAGGCAGGATAGCCTGAGTCTTGCGGTCTCGGCCCTGTTTGGCGGTTCCACCGGCCGAATCCCCTTCGACTAAAAACAACTCGCAGAGTTCCGGATTCCGCTCGGAGCAGTCGGCTAACTTGCCCGGCAGGCTATTGCCGGAAAAAACACTTTTGCGCTGAACCAACTCCCTTGCCTTGCGGGCGGCATGACGAGCCTGGGCAGCCAGAATCACCTTGTCCACGATCATCTTGGCTTCCTTGGGATGTTCTTCCAAGAAATAAGCCAGCTTCTCGCTCACCAATTGGGACACCACCGCCGAAACCTCGCTATTGCCCAATTTGGTCTTGGTCTGGCCTTCAAACTGCGGCTCGGACACTTTGACCGAAATGACGGCGGTCAAGCCTTCGCGGAAGTCGTCCCCCTTGATCTCGATCTTCTGCTTGTCAAGCTTGTCAAGCATGCCCGATTTCCGGGCATAATCCCCCAGTGTCTTTGTCAAGCCTAGACGGAAACCGGTCAAATGGGTACCACCCTCTATCGTATTGATGTTATTGACATACGAATGAAGGTTTTCGGAGAAGCCATCATTATATTCCATGGCCAATTCTACCGGCACGCCGTTTTTCTCGCCTTCGATATAGATAGGCTCCTGCATCAGGACATTGCGGCTGGAATCCAGATAGGCCAGAAAGTCCTTGAGCCCGTTGGCGGAATAATAGCTGTCGCTCTTATAGATACCTTCCTCATTTTGAACCCGGCGGTCGGTCAGGCTCAGCCGCAAACCCTTGTTCAGGAATGCCAGTTCCCGCAAACGGGCCGAAAGGATGTCATAATCGTATTCGGTCACCGAAAAAATCTCCGGATCGGGCTTGAATGTCACCAAAGTACCCCGGTCATCCGACTCGCCGACCATCTTGACTGCATACAAAGGCTTGCCTTTCTCGTATTCCTGCACAAAATGCTTGCCTTCACGGAACACATCCACCTGTAGATGGGTAGAAAGGGCGTTCACGCAGGAAACGCCGACCCCATGCAGACCACCGGAAACCTTGTAGGTCCCTTTATCGAATTTTCCCCCGGCATGCAGCACCGTCATCACCACTTCCAACGCGCTACGCTTTTCCTTCGGATGCATATCGGTAGGAATCCCACGACCGTTATCCCGGACCGAAATCGAATTATCCTCGAATATAGTCACCTCCACATGGGTACAGTAACCGGCCAAGGCTTCGTCTATGGAGTTGTCCACCACTTCATAGACCAGATGGTGCAAACCCCGCATATTCACGTCACCTATATACATCGCAGGCCGTTTGCGCACAGCCTCCAATCCTTCCAATACCTGGATATTTTGCGCGGTATAGGCACCCGTTCCCGGTTCTTGATTTTCTACTTCACTCATTATCTGTATTTTTAATATTCTTCTACTTCTCGGGCGAACCCATGGCCCGACCTTTGCAACAAACTGACAAAAATAGGCATTTGGCACCGCTTTTACAACGTTTGCAAGTTGCCGCATTCCTGAGTTTTCAACAATTTACACAGACCACAAGACATCCGAAAACCATGGGAAAAAGCCAACACACCGCCCTGCCCCCGTCACAGAAAAAAAATGGACTTAAAGTTCTTCTAATCAAAGAACCTCCACGAAACCCCGAAACGCACGCAGCGATCCCATAATGGATAATGAGGTGTCTGGATATAATTATAGCCGAATAGGCCCTGAGCAATATTCAACCCCTTGACAAAAAGGTTGGCACGCTTCACTTTGAAATTCAAAAAAACATTCAGCATGACAAAATTCCCTGTCTTGACATCATCCTGCCAATAATATGAAGTGGTAGCCGGAGAATAGGCATCGGCATAATAGGATGTATTGTACATAACTTCTACCCCGACATGAATCTCGGCAATATCCTTGATCGGGATTATTCCATATACATTCTCTTGCATTGAAAACAAAGGTACATGCAAATATTCTGGAGCGGAACTATAGGCAAACATCAACAGATTGTCCATTCCTACATACTTTCCAATACGCAAAGACTTGCCTCCAACCACATTAACCAAAAGAAATTCCTTCTCCGCTTGCACAGGACCGTCTTCCTTCAAAAAAGTGTAATTCTGCAACAAGCCGGCCTTTCCACGCAACCACCAGCCCTTCAGATTGAACTTGAACTGAAGGTAAGCCTCCATATTTTTCTGCCATTCATTATCCCAATAGAAATGATTGGACGCATGGTAAGTATAAATCCAATCCGGCTCAAAACGGTTCACTCCCAATTGAACCTCTATCCCGTCCCGCTTGGACAGAGTACGCTGGGCATCATCCCGGAAAAGATACTTGAACATCGCTCTCCCACTGAAATCAAACTGGTTATACCCTCCAAAGCCAAAATCCATATAAGCATCAAACACAAAACGATCAGCAAAATCTATCTGGATCTGGGCAAAAGGAAACCATTGCACCCATTGCCGAAACGACATCAAATCATGCCAGCGAATATATTCATTCTTGAAACCGGCAGCAAACTTGAAAGCATATCCGAACGGAAGCGTCTCCATATCAGCGCTGCTGTAAAAGACCCGATTGGTCATTTTCATCATCCAGCTCTTGTCCCGGCTTTCCGACGGATTCAGATAAAAATTGTCATACAAACCGTCTGCCACCGTGGTCTGATCCCTATAGGAAAAATAAAAATCCTGTATTTCGAAAGCATGGGTCAAAAAGCCAAAGCTCCGATTATTCTCCGCAATAGTATCTTTTTGATTATCATAAAAATGATAAGATTGTTTAAAAAAATACTTGTTTTCCCGCCACCGGCTCTTCGCATCGTTCATATAAACAGGGACCCGCAAACGATTCGTCTCCAGGTTTTCCGTAAACACGGAATCCGTCTTCATCCCCCCATTTTCCCCCACTGCCGCCACATTATGGATATAACCGAACAAAATCCGGTACTTGGAGTCCCTGGTTATGTAGTTCCCGGTCACACCTACATTATACTGGTTGCTCTGGCTGTTGTTATAGGGTCCATATACATCGTACACACGGAAATCCACCCCTACATTCAAACCCCGGGCCACATTCTGATTGTGAATAGCCCTGAAAAAATTCAAATCTTGCCCGAAATTGTTGACAAAATAAAGATAAGTATAGGGTGTCTTAGTCTGTAGGAACGGAATATTTTCCTGTGTATAAAACCATGAAGTATAAGGATTTGTCCTATGGTTAAAACCCGATGTCTGACGAGGATTGAATTCGATGAGCTGATCCGGCATCCCCAAGCTTCCACGGCTGTTACGGAAATCTCCATGCTGGTAGGTCGGATCAAATTTCTGGAAACCATCCAACGGAAAGACCATTGTATCAAATTGAGGCAAACCGCTTTGCATATAATAATCATAAAAATATTCGGTTTCGCCTTTATCTCTGGCCAGATTAGCCAATTTAGCCCGACGGATAGAGTCGCGACGCTGAGCCGGTGTCAAAGTGGAACCTGAAAAATCAGCAGGAGGTGCTTCCGTATTTGTTTCCGGCATACTACCCGGAAACGGTTCTTGCGGCAGCTGGGCTTTCAAAATAGAACCCAACAGCAAGAACAATGCAGCCACCACAAAACTTATTCTTTTTTTCATCCTGCTTTTGCTACCGTTTCCATTCCCGTAACTTCACCTGCAAACAATTTTACATCAAACGGAACGCCAAGTACTTTATTTTCCGTCCTTCTGCCAGCCAACGTTTTTCATAAAACGTCTGCACTGCGGCCGCCTCGCTCTGCGCCGTCTCTTCAGCATACAAGTCCGCGGTCGATGCCAAAATCTCATAACCTGCAGGCTCCACTACTTCATGCAAGCAATACTCATACAAATCACCATCGTCTGTTTTCAGATGCACAATGCCCCGGCCTCCTGGAAAAAGCTTCCTGTACCTTTCAAGAAACATAGGAGAACACAAACGCTTATTAGGCTTCGATGGTTGGGGGTCAGGGAATGTAATCCAGATTTCAGATATTTCACCTGGTGCAAACACTCTTTCTACAAATTCCGCCCTTGTCCGAACAAAAGCCACATTTGCCATAGACTCTTCTGTGGCTGTCTTGCAACCTCTCCAAAGACGGGCGCCTTTGATGTCCAAGCCCACAAAATTCTTGTCTGGATACCTTCGCGCCAACCCCACCGTATAATCCCCTTTTCCACAACCCATCTCCAGAACAACAGGGTTGGAATTTCCATAATACCCTTCTTGCCAATGTCCGCGCAAAGGAGCCTCCCACGGCAGAATCGTAGCAGGGAACTGGAAAAGATTCTTGAATCCCAGATTCTCCTCAAATTTAGCTAATTTGTTCTTTCCCAATGTTATTTATCTTTTTCTACGAAAACAAGGAAACCGAAGCCCTTGCCATGGACAAGCAAAAAGCAAGAACTCCGGCATCCCCGTTTTCCAGGATTCAAAATCTATTTTGCCTCGTAAATCCAGCACTCCATCCTCTTCTGGTCCCGAAAATAAGCCTTGGCATCTATTGCCTCCGCCCTCGTGGCGCATGTCTTCACACTGATATAATAAATATCCTTGGCTGCCACATACAGAGCGGAAGGATTCTGCCCTTCTTTCTTTAGTTCGTTGAACTTGTTCTGAGCATATGTCTTATTGACAAAGCTGCCTACAATAATATAGAACTTGCCTTTTACCGGGTCTTCCGATGCAAAAGCCTTCGGAACCGATTGAGAGGCCGGCTTAGCAGCCGGTTTCGATGCCGGTCTTGCAGCCGGACGGCTCTGAGTTTTGGACTGGACAGCCTTTGCCTTAACTTCAGCTTTTTCCCGTTGCACTTGCCCAGAAATCACCTCTTTGGCAATTTGCTCATTTTCAGACACAATCTTCTCTTCCGACAATGACTCCATTCCGTCTGCTTCCCCGGCCAGCATCAAATCCACATTCTCTTCTATCAAACTATCGTTAGCCGGCAAAAACATTTCCATTTCAGCAGTCTTGCCTGTACCGAACAAACTTTCCCGCACCGGACGTATCGCAAACAGTACAATCAGCAGAACAACCGCTAAGCAGCACAGCAGAAACCACCATTGAGTAAATATATTCCTTCCCCCGGACTGCGGACTTTTCCGCGATACCGCCCGATTGTTTGCCTGTCCGCCATTACCGTTACCACGGCGGTTCTCCAAAACAATCCCTTTATTGGGAGCCGCAGGACGGGAAACAGCCGGACGTTGACGGTTTTCATTCGGATTAGGCCGAAAAGTATTTTTAACGGCAGCACGCTCATTCTGACCCGGTCGTCTGTCTGGCCGTTTTTCTTGCCGAGCCGGAATATTCGGCCGGGATACGTCTTGGACCTGACGCGGAACAGATGGAACTTGCGCTGAATTAGCATCCCGAGCAAAGGAGTCCTGTCCTGACACATCCGCAGAAACTTGGGGATCAGGCCGAACACTCTCCTTTACAGAAAGCTTTGAGTCCACCGGTGGTTCTTCCAGACCAAATTCAGCCTCTACCGATTTAGGGGGATTGACCTCCGGAACAAATTCAACCTTGTCGGCAAGAACCGAGAAGCTCCCAACCCCGTCGATATATACATTGCCTTCCGATTTCAATCCATGCAAAATCCGATGCACCCACATTTCCGTCTCTGCCCGCGCATTCTCTTCTGTAATATTGTCCTCAAACGCAATGTAATTCAAAAAAGTCTTATCCGTAGGAGTTACTTCTTTGAACAAGATACAAGAGAATCCGTCTTTTTCCCCTACATAAAACACACCTAAGCCCGGAACAGCAGCTTCCTGCTTAGGCTGTTCCGCCAAGAATTTCTTCAAATAACTTACAACGTCCATATCCATTGTTTTTTCGTTGCCAATCCCATCGATGCTCCGAGCAGATTTTCTAAAAAAAAATCAGAACAAACCGTTAATCTGGGCATCCACCTGCTCGATAACTGTACCCAAATCCTCCGGCTTGTTCCTGAAATCAAGCTCGTTCACATCCACAACCAATAATTTACCTTGATCGTAATGCGAAATCCAATCCTCATAACGATCATTCAGGCTCTTGAGATAGTCCAAACGGATGCCGCTCTCGTACTCCCGTCCTCTCAACTGAATCTGACGGACCAAAGTCGGAACTTCTGCCCGTAGGTAAACCAGCAAATCCGGAGCTTGGATAAAGGAATTCATCAATTCGAACAGGGAAAAATAATTCTCGAAATCCCGGGTCGTCATCAAGCCCATCGCATGAAGGTTCGGCGCAAAGATATAAGCATCCTCGTAAATAGTCCTGTCCTGAATTACATTCTTGCCTTTTTTACGAATATCCACAATCTGGCGGAAACGATTGTTCAAGAAATATATCTGCAAATTGAACGACCAACGCCGCATATCTTCATAAAAACTGTTCAGATACGGATTATCATCCACTTCTTCATACATAGGCTTCCAGCGATAATGTTTGGCCAAAAGCCCAGTCAATGTGGTTTTGCCAGAACCGATATTCCCGGCTATCGCTACATGCATCATAGACCCAAGACTCTTTAATACAGGCATGCCTCTTAAATCCCAATCGGCCATTAGACGCACCGTAGCCGTTTCAATCTGGAGACGATGCCCAAAGTCTAATGGCCGATTGGGATTTAAGGCACCACCTATCTTTGCTTCCAAGAAGCAAAGATAGTGATTTTTCGTTTTGTCTACATATCCGTCAGTCTCAAAACCAGCCACCCTGAACAAAACAGAAAACCGGATTCCTTCCCTATCGAGAAAAGCATCCGCCTTCTTCTTTCGAGAAAAAAATCCGGTTGACCTTCCAGCTTGACGCAATCCTAAGCCTCAGCCGGCGGTACGTTCATGAACGGCGCAATCGTGTTTCCCGCTTCCGGTTCAACAATAGTCCCGAACACGCTTTCATATTTATGGATATTGTCCGCCAAAGCCCGCATCAGACGCTTTGCATGCTGCGGAGTCAGCACAATCCGCGACTTTACCCTCGCCTTTTCCACTCCCGGCATCATCCGGATGAAATCCACAATGAATTCCGCCTGCGAATGAGTTATCAAAGCCAAGTTCGCATAAACGCCTTCCGCCACTTCGGCCGGCAATTCCAATTGGAGCTTATTCTCTTTCTTTTCCATGTCATTATTCTTTTTCGGCAGCCTCCATCAATTCCCGGTATTCCTCCTTGGAGTAAACAATATCGTTCTGGTATTCTTTCAAACCGGTACCAGCCGGAATCAAGTGGCCGACCAACACATTTTCTTTCAAGCCTTCCAAGTAATCCACCTTGCCGCTTACCGCCGCGTCAGTCAACACCTTGGTCGTTTCCTGGAACGAAGCAGCCGAGAGGAAGCTCTTCACCTGCAAAGAAGCACGGGTGATACCCTGCAACACCTGTCGAGCCGTGGCCGGACGAGCATCGCGGACTTCCACCAACTTCAACCCTTTACGCCGCAATACCGAGTTTTCATCCCTCAGAGCACGAGCTGTCAATATCTGGCCAGCCTTCAGGTTTTCGGAATCGCCCGCATCGGTAACCACTTTCTGCCCGTAAATCATATCGTTTGTTTCCACAAAGTCCACCTTGTTCACCATTTCCCCTTCCAAGAAATTGGTATCGCCCGGATCAATCACTTCCACCTTGCGCATCATCTGACGCACAATCACTTCAAAGTGCTTGTCATTGATCTTCACACCTTGCAGACGGTAAACTTCCTGGATTTCGTTCACGATATACTCCTGAACCTTCATCGGTCCCTTGATAGCCAGAATATCCGCTGGTGTCACAGCACCTTCCGACAAAGGAGTACCAGCTTTCACATAGTCGTTCTCCTGTGCCAGAATCTGCTTGGAAGTAGGAATCAGATAGGACTTCACATCGCCCATCTTGGAAGTAATCAAGACTTCGCGGTGGCCGCGCTTCAGCTTCTTGCCAAAGCTTACGATACCATCGATTTCAGCCACAATGGCCGGATCGGACGGGTTCCGGGCTTCGAACAGCTCGGTAACACGAGGAAGACCTCCCGTGATATCGCCCGACTTGCCGAACGAACGCGGAATCTTCACAAGAATGTCCCCAGCCTTGATCTGAGCAGCATCTTCCAACTGCACGTGAGCACCTACAGGAATATCGTAAATCTTCAATACTTCCCCCTCCGGAGAAACGATATTGATCGAGGGGTTCTTCGACTTCTGACGGGATTCGATGATGACGCGATCCTTGTAACCGGTCTGCTCGTCCGATTCCACACGGTATGTCACGTTTTCGACCAAGTTCTGGAAAGAAACCTGACCGGCTACTTCCGAAACAATCACCGCATTGTACGGATCCCAGTCGGCAATCAACGTTCCAGCCTTGACTTCCGCCCCTGGAGCAACATACAGCGAAGCCCCATAAGGAATATTGGTCGTTGTCAGAACCGACTTTGTATTCGGGTCAACGATACGAAGTTCGGCGGAACGCCCGATTACCACCTGATGCTTGCTACCCTCGGCGGTTTCGTAAGGCACACTGCGTAACTCATCTATTTCCACAATACCGTCGTACTTGGAGATGATATTCGACTGGATACCCGTATTGCCACCGGCAACCCCGCCGACGTGGAACGTACGCAAGGTAAGCTGAGTACCTGGCTCCCCGATGGACTGGGCCGCGATGACACCGACCGCTTCGCCCTTCTGAACCATCTTGTTGGTAGCCAAGTTTCGGCCATAACACTTGGCGCAGACACCGTGCTTGGACTCGCAAGTCAGCACCGAACGGATTTCCACTTCTTCAATCGGGGAATCCTCGATTTCCTGCGCGATTTCTTCCGTGATTTCTTCACCCGCTTTCACAATCAGCTTGCCGGTTTGCGGATGATATACATCATCGATCGTGGTCCTACCCAAGATTCTTTCATACAAGGATTCGACCACTTCGTCGTTCTTCTTCAAAGCCGTCGCAATCAACCCACGTTGCGTATGGCAATCTTCTTCGGAAATAATCACATCCTGCGAAACATCCACCAGCCTACGGGTCAAGTACCCGGCATCGGCAGTCTTCAAAGCGGTATCGGCAAGACCCTTACGGGCACCGTGGGTAGAGATGAAGTACTCCAATACCGACAGACCTTCCTTGAAGTTCGAGAGAATCGGGTTTTCGATGATTTCGCCCCCGCTGGCTCCGGACTTCTGCGGCTTGGCCATAAGTCCACGCATACCGCAAAGCTGACGAATCTGTTCCTTGGAACCACGAGCCCCGGAATCCAGCATCATGAAAACAGGATTGAAGCCTTGGCGGTCGGACGAAAGCTGGTTCATCACCGCATTGGTCAACTTATTGTTAGTATGTGTCCAGATATCGATAATCTGGTTGTAACGCTCGTTGTTGGTGATGAAACCCATGTTGTAGTTGTTCATCACTTCTTCCACGTCCGAATTGGCTTTGGCAATCAGTTCTTCCTTCACCTGAGGAATAATCACATCGCCCAAGTTGAACGAAAGACTGCCCTTGTAAGCTGTCCGGTAACCCATGCTCTTGATATCATCCAGGAACTTCACCGTCTTGGCATTGCCGCACTTCTTCAAAACATCGGCAATGATATCACGCAAAGATTTCTTGGTCAGCAAGGTATTGATGAAACCATATTCCTTTGGAACCACCTGGTTGAACAAGATACGACCTACCGTCGTCTCCAGCAGATACGGAGTGCCGTCTTCCTTGGTAAGACGAATCTTGACCCAAGCATGCATATCCACCTGCTGCTCGTTAAATGCGATAATAGCTTCTTCAGCAGAGTAGAAAACCGTACCTTCGCCCTTCACCTTGATATCGCCTTCGCTCTTGCGGCCCTTAGTCAGATAATACAGCCCCAGAACCATATCCTGCGAAGGAACGGTGATAGGAGCCCCGTTGGCCGGATTCAAGATGTTGTGCGACGCCAGCATCAGCAACTGCGCTTCCAGAATGGCCGCATTGCCCAGAGGCACATGGACAGCCATCTGGTCGCCATCGAAGTCGGCGTTGAAGGCGGTACAGCACAAGGGGTGCAGACGCATCGCCTTGCCTTCGATCAACTTGGGCTGAAAAGCCTGGATACCCAAACGGTGCAAGGTCGGGGCACGGTTCATCAGCACCGGATGCCCTTTCAATATGTTTTCGAGGATATCCCATACCACGGGATCCTTACGTTCCACAATCTTCTTGGCCGATTTCACGGTCTTGACGATGCCGCGTTCCAGCATCTTACGGATAATGAACGGCTTGAACAATTCCGCCGCCATATCCTTGGGAAGCCCCATCTCGTTCATCTTCAAATCCGGGCCTACCACGATGACCGAACGGCCGGAATAGTCGACACGCTTACCCAACAGGTTCTGACGGAAACGGCCCTGCTTCCCTTTCAAACTGTCGGACAAGGACTTCAGCATGCGAGCCCCGTCGCTTTTGGCGGAACGAGCCTTGCGGGAATTGTCGAACAAGGAATCCACGGCTTCCTGCAACATACGCTTTTCATTGCGCATGATCACATCCGGAGCTTTGATTTCTATCAATTTCTTCAAACGGTTGTTTCGGATGATGACCCGACGGTACAAATCGTTCAAGTCGGATGTTGCGAACCGGCCGCCGTCCAAAGGCACCAAAGGACGCAAATCCGGCGGAATGACCGGAATGACCTTCATGATCATCCATTCCGGACGATTTTCCACCCGCTTCTGCGAGTCACGGAAAGCTTCCACCACGTTCAAACGCTTCAAAGCTTCCTGTTTGCGTTGCTGGGAAGTTTCCTTGTTTGCCTTGTCGCGCAACTCGTAAGACAAGGCATCCAAATCTATCTCTTTCAGCAAATCGTAAAGCGCTTCCCCGCCCATCTTGGCTATGAACTTGTTGGGATCCTCATCATCCAGAAGCTGGTTATCGGCGGGAAGGCTGTCTATAATGGCATAATATTCTTCATCGGAGAGGAACTGGAGCTTCTCAATCCCGTCCTGCGCTTTGATACCCGGTTGGATTACCACATACTTTTCATAATAGATAATCGATTCCAGCTTCTTGGTCTGGATGCCCAGCAAAGCCCCGATCTTATTGGGCAACGAACGGAAAAACCAGATATGGGCAACCGGCACGACAAGCTGGATATGTCCCATCCTTTCACGGCGCACCTTCTTCTCTGTCACTTCCACCCCGCAGCGGTCGCACACGATTCCCTTGTAACGGATTCTCTTGTATTTACCGCAATGGCACTCCCAGTCCTTGGTAGGACCGAAGATACGTTCGCAGAAAAGGCCATCGCTTTCCGGCTTGTATGTACGGTAATTGATCGTCTCCGGTTTGGTCACTTCGCCATGGGAACGTTCCAGAATGGTTTCGGGAGATGCCAAACTGATGGTGATTTTATTGAAGTCCAGCGTAACCGGACCTTCTTTTCTCGACGCCATATTTTGAATCTAAATTGTATATTAAAATTCTTCTCTGCAGTGAATCGATACCGGGAATGCCCCGCAGAGAGAAGCATTCCCAAACAAATTCAAGCCTATTTGCTGAAAGTGATTTCCAACCCCAAGCCACGGAGTTCGTTCACCAATACATTGAACGATTCCGGAATCGAAGGCGTAGGCATGTTCTCACCCTTCACAATCGCCTCGTAGGCTTTGGCTCGTCCGGTCACATCGTCAGACTTGACCGTAAGCACCTCCTGCAGGATATTGGCTGCCCCGAAGGCCTCCAGTGCCCAGATTTCCATTTCCCCGAAACGCTGTCCCCCGAACTGGGCTTTACCGCCAAGCGGCTGTTGCGTAATCAAGGAATAGGGACCGATGGAACGGGCGTGCATCTTGTCGTCGATCATGTGGTGCAGCTTAATCATATAAATGTAGCCCACGGTAGCCGGCTGGTCGAAACGTTCGCCGGTTTCCCCATCGTACAGATAAGTACGCCCGTAACGCGGCAGACCTGCCATATCGGTATAATGGTCGATTTCTTCCGGAGTAGCCCCGTCGAAAATCGGCGTAGCGAATTGCAAGCCTAATTTCTTCCCGGCCCAGCCCAACACGGTTTCGTAAATCTGACCCAAGTTCATACGTGAAGGCACACCCAAGGGGTTCAACACAATGTCCACCGGCGTTCCATCCGCCAGGAAAGGCATGTCTTCAGCACGCACGATACGTGCCACGATACCCTTGTTCCCGTGACGGCCGGACATCTTGTCCCCGATTTTCAGCTTGCGCTTCTTGGCAATCGTAATCTTGGCCATCTGGACAATGCCGCCCGGCAATTCATCGCCCACCATGGCCACGAACTTGTCACGCTGGAAACGGCCCAAAATTTCCCGATACTTGATATTATAATTGTTCAACAGACGTTTCACCAAGTTGTTGACATCCTCATTGCCTGTCCAACCCGACGGATTGATGGTCTGATAATCCAGGTTCATCAAGATTTCCGATGAGAACCGCGCTTTCTTGGGTACCAGTTCTTCCTTCAGGTTACTGTACACCCCGGCAGAAAGATTATTGCCCAGAACCACCATCAGCTTCTCAACCAGCTTGGCCTTCAAGTCCATGCTCTCCTTGTTGAAATCCTGTTCGAGCTTCTTGATTACATCCTTGTCCTTGTTCTTGCCTTTGCGGTCCTTCATGGCACGGCTGAACAGACGCTTGCCGATAACGACTCCGCTTACCGATGGGGGAACCTTCAACGAAGCATCCTTCACATCACCGGCCTTGTCGCCGAAGATGGCACGCAACAGCTTTTCTTCCGGAGTAGGATCGGATTCACCCTTAGGAGTGATCTTACCAATCAGAATATCTCCTTCCTTCACCTCGGCACCGATACGAATCAGACCATTGCTGTCCAAATCCTTGGTAGCATCCTGACTTACATTGGGAATATCATCGGTCAGTTCTTCCATTCCGCGCTTGGTCTCGCGCACATCCATCGTGTACTCTTCCACATGGATGGAAGTGAAAAGGTCGTTCTTGATAGCATCTTCCGAGATAACGATAGCATCCTCAAAGTTATAACCCTTCCAGGGCATGAAAGCAACCATCAGGTTTCGACCCAAAGCCAAAGAACCATCCTTGGTGGCATAACCTTCGCAGAGAACCTGCCCTTTCTTTACTTTGTCCCCCTTGCGGACGATAGGAGTCAAGTTGATGCAAGAACTTTGGTTGGTCCGCTGGAACTTGGTCAAATGGTATGTCTTGAGATCGTCGTCGAAGCTGACCATGCGGTCCACTTCGTCCATATCGTAACGAATCACAATCGTATTGGCATCCACGTAAGTCACAACCCCGTCGCCCTCGGCATTGACAAGCACGCGAGAATCATGGGCCACGTAAGGCTCCAGACCGGTACCCACGATAGGCACTTCCGGATTAAGCAATGGCACAGCCTGACGCATCATGTTCGATCCCATCAAGGCACGGTTGGCATCGTCGTGTTCCAAGAAAGGAATCAAAGAAGCCGCGATAGAGGCAATCTGGTTCGGAGCCACGTCCATCAAAGTAACCTGTTCCCTGTCTACAATCGGGAAGTCGGCCAAATGACGGACCTTGATTTTCTGGTCATGGATGGTACCATCCGGATCCAATGGCGTGCAAGCCTGAGCAATAATCTGGTCCTCCTCTTTCTCCGCTGTCAGGTAAACCGGTTTTTCATCCAACAGAACCTTGCCGTTTTCCACCCGGTAATACGGTGTTTCGATGAAACCCAATTTGTCGATAATCGCAAAAACGCAAAGCGAGGAAATCAGACCGATATTAGGACCTTCCGGAGTTTCAATCGTACACAGACGGCCATAATGGGTATAGTGAACGTCTCGCACTTCGAAGCCGGCACGCTCGCGGCTCAAACCGCCAGGCCCCAAAGCGGAAATACGGCGCTTATGCGTCACTTCAGACAAGGGGTTGGTCTGATCCATGAACTGGGACAGCTGATTGGTTCCAAAGAAGGAATTGATGACCGAACTCAGCGTCTTGGCATTGATCAGGTCGGTAGGCGTGAAGACCTCGTTGTCGCGCACATTCATCCTTTCACGAATCGTACGGGCCATACGGTTGAGGCCGACCCCGAACTGAGCATAGAGCTGCTCGCCGACCGTACGGATACGACGGTTGCTCAAGTGGTCGATATCATCCACTTCGGCATGGGAATTGATCAACTTGATCAAATGCTTGATGATGCAGATGATGTCTTCCTTGGTCAACACCCTGGTTTCAAGCGGAATATTCAGTTCCAGCTTGCGGTTAATCCGGTAACGTCCCACCTCGCCCAAGTCGTAACGTTTGTCGGAGAAGAACAGTTTCTCGATAATGCCTCGGGCCGTTTCTTCATCTGGCGGTTCGGCATTACGCAACTGCCTGTATATGAATTCCACGGCCTCCTTGGCATTGTTGGCCGCGTCTTTTTGCAAAGTATTGAAAATAATGGAGCAATCCAAGTGGCTTTCGTTATCCTCGCGGTGAATCAGGATGGACTTGATACCGGCATCCACGATCATGTCGATATGCTGCTCTTCCAATTCCGTCTCACGGTCGATGAGGACTTCGGTACGTTCAATCGAAACCACTTCTCCGGTGTCCTCGTCCACGAAGTCTTCCACCCAGGTGCGAACCACACGGGCAGCGAGACGGGCACCGATATATTTCTTCAAACCGGCCTTGCTTACTTTCACTTCCTTGGCAAGGTCGAAAATTTCAAGGATGTCCTTATCCGTTTCAAATCCTATCGCACGCAGAAGCGTGGTGATAGGCAATTTCTTCTTACGGTCGATATACGCGTACATCACATTGTTGATGTCGGTAGTGAACTCCATCCACGAACCCTTGAACGGGATGATACGGGCGGAGTAAAGCTGCTGACCGTTGGTATGGTAGCTGGTCCCGAAGAAAACGCCGGGAGAGCGGTGGAGCTGGGATACGATAACACGTTCGGCTCCGTTGATGATAAAAGAACCACCGGGCGTCATGTAGGGAATCATACCCAGATAGACTTCCTGGATAATGTCCTTGAAGTCTTCGTGTTCGCTGTCGGTGCAGAACAATTTCAGTTTCGCCTTGAGCGGAACACTGTATGTCAACCCTCTGTCCAAACATTCTTCTATGCTGTAACGAGGAGGATCGATAAAATAATCAAGAAATTCGAGCACGAAATTATTTCGTGCGTCAGTGATTGGGAAATTCTCTGCAAAAACCTTGTAAAGACCCTCATTCACTCGATTTTCCGGATTGGTCTCCAACTGAAAAAAGTCTTGGAAGGATTTGAGTTGGATGTCCAGGAAATCGACGTGCTCGGCCGGTTTGGTCGATGCAAAATTTATCTTTTTGACAGCCTTTGTTGACAAAGTAGTATGATTTTAAATAAGACGATTTTGAACCGGGGTGCTTTTATACGCAAAAAACACGAGGGGTGACGATACGCCTCCCCTCATGTTTGGAAACCAATAAGGTGGAAATTATTTCATTTCAACTTCAGCACCGGCTTCTTCGAGGCTCTTCTTCAAAGCTTCGGCTTCGGCCTTGCTGATACCTTCCTTAACGGGCTTCGGAGCTGCGTCAACGAGTTCCTTGGCTTCCTTCAGACCGAGGCTGGCCAATTCCTTAACCAACTTCACAACAGCCAGCTTGTTGGCACCGGCGGACTTCAGGATAACATCGAAGTGGGTCTTTTCTTCAGCAGCAGCACCAGCGGCGGCACCACCGGCAGCAGGAGCTGCAACGGCTACAGCGGCGGCAGCGGGTTCGATGCCGTATTCGTTCTTCAATACATCGGCCAATTCTTTTACTTCTTTTACAGTCAGGCCAACCAGTTGTTCAGCAAGAGCTTTAATATCTGCCATTGTTTTAACTTTTTAAAAGTTTACTACTTGTTTTGTTTGTTTTTGGAAAACCCGTAAAGGTCTTCTCTGTATGGAAGGGCTTCCACCTCCCTGCGTTTCACCTTGCGGTAGATCAAGCTTATTCCGGTCTTTCGGAGAGGGTCTTTACCAAGCCGGCCACCGTGTTGGGTGCCGATTCCAAAGCGCCCAGAACATTCTGGAGCGGAGATTGGAGCAAAGTAACGATTTCGCCGATAAGTTCGGACTTGGATTTGATTTGAACCAAAGTATCCAGGCTTTCATCGCCCAAATAGAAAGACTCTTCAACGTATGCGCCTTTCAGCTTGGGCATTTCATTCCTCTTGCGGAATTCTTTGATTACCGTGGCGGGAGTCTTATTTACATCCGAAAGCATGATAGCCGTTGTCCCTTTCAAGGTCGGCATCAATTCGGAATAATCCACGCCAGTCTTTTCCAAGGCTTTCTCAAGCAAGGTATTCTTCACCATGATCAACTTCACCCCGTTCTTGAAGCAAGCCCGGCGCAAGTTGCTCGTAGCAGCGGCATTCATACCTGTGATGTCCGTCACATACATATGAGGCTTGGCCTTGATTTGCTCGCAGAGCGAGTCGATGATCACAGCTTTTTCTTCTTTCTTCATACCTCGTTAAAATTACCTGATTGTTAATAATACCGGATTAGATGGACTTAGGGTCGATCTTGATACCCGGTCCCATGGTACTGGTCATGTAGATACTGTTGATGTAAGTACCTTTGGCAGCCGACGGTTTCAGTCTGACAATCGTTTGGAGCAGTTCACGCGCGTTGTCGGCAATCTTGTCGGCATCGAACGAAACTTTCGCCACGCTGGCGTGGACGATACCAAGCTTGTCAACCTTGAAGTCGATCTTACCGGCCTTCACTTCCTTGACCGCCTTGCCAATTTCCATGGTAACGGTTCCGGTCTTGGGGTTCGGCATCAAGCCACGAGGACCCAACACCTTACCCAGTGCCCCCACTTTGGGCATCACACTCGGCATGGTAATAACAACGTCAATGTCCGTCCAACCGCCTTTGATTTTTTCTACGTATTCATCCAAACCGTAGTAATCGGCTCCGGCTGCTTTGGCTTCTTCTTCCTTGTCGGGGGTGCAGAGTACCAGCACGCGAACCTGCTTGCCGGTGCCGTGAGGCAATGTCACCACGCCGCGAACCATCTGGTTGGCCTTACGCGGATCCACGCCCAAGCGCACGTCCAAATCAACGGAAGCATCGAATTTGGTATAGCTCGTTTCCTTCACCAAAGCGGCTGCTTCAGCAAGGGTATAGAACTTGTCCTTATCGACCTTGGCCAAGGCTTCTTTTCTTTTCTTAGAGATTTTTGCCATTGTTGTTGTCTATAAAAATTCAATTTTTCGACTGTGGACCCTCCCGGGCCTGTACAATCTTCTAAACGAATTTCCAGCCTCGGAACACGTAACACATTCCAAAGCCGGAAATACCTCAACTCAATTCAGCAGGGAGGTCGCCTTTCACTTCGATCCCCATGCTCCGAGCGGTTCCAGCCACCATCTTCATGGCGGAAGCAATCGTGAAGCAATTCAAGTCGGGCATCTTGTTTTCGGCAATCGTCCTTACCTGATCCCAGGTCACGCTGGCCACCTTGTTACGGTTCGGTTCGGCCGAACCTTTCTTAGCCTTCGAAGCATCCTTGAGCTGGACAGCCACAGGGGGAGTCTTTACTACGAATTCAAACGATTTATCGGCATACACAGTGATGATGACCGGAAGCACTTGCCCCGGCTTGTCCTGCGTACGCGCGTTAAACTGCTTGCAGAATTCCATGATGTTGACCCCTTTGGCACCCAACGCGGGACCTACAGGAGGCGAAGGATTGGCAGCACCGCCTTTGATCTGCAACTTGATTAAGGCACTAACTTGTTTTGCCATTTTTTTTTAGTTGATTAAATGTGAAAACACAAACAATGAAACTGTACTACTCTTTCTCAACTTGGGAGAAATTCAATTCGAGAGGAGTCTTTCTCCCAAAGATCTTCACCATCACCTTCAGTTTCTTCTTTTCCTCGTTCACCTCCTCAATAATCGCCGAGAAGTTGTTGAACGGCCCATCGGTAACCTTCACCGGCTCGCCCACCATAAAGGGTTCTACCGGTTTTTCAGGCGAATCGGCCAGCTCGTCCACCTTGTGGAGGATCCGCTGCACCTCGGCCGGGCGCAAAGGCACTGGCTCGCCTTGGTTTCCCAAAAAGCCCAACACCCCAGGAACGTCCTTGATAACGTGCGCGATTTCTCCAACCAAAAGAGCCTCTATCAACACATAACCGGGCAGATAGGAGCGTTCGATGCTCACTTTCTTCCCGTTACGGATAGTATAAACCTTCTCTGTAGGAATAAGTACTTGGGGAATATAATCCCGGATGTTCAACCTGGAAATTTCACTTTCCAAGTATTCCTTCACTTTCTTTTCCTCGCCACTGACAGCGCGGATAACGTACCAATTCTTAACTTGTTCGGCCATGCTCTTCGTTGAATGCACACTGCCCCGCCGGAAAACCGGCTCACCCGGAGCAGCGAAACTGAAAATGACGGGCGGGATAAACCCGGAGTAATATAGATTCGGCACACTCTCGTTCCGGCAGGCATTGGAAGCTATGCCCGGAAACCCGGACTTTCAAGCAGCCTATTCATTCTATCTCAAAAGGTCGTAGATATAACCTAAAACACCCTTCCACGCCATGTCGTGGACACCCAGAACCAAATCCATGATAAATACAACCACGGCTATCAAAAGAGCCGCCACAAAGACTACCACAGCACTGTTCTGGAGTTCAGCGTACGTAGGCCAGGTTACTTTATGAAGCAATTCATCCTTGCTGGCTTTTACGTAATTGACAAACTTTGACATCGTATCCGGCGTGTTAGAGAATTTAACAAAAACACTTCCTGTCACCCTCCGGGTGCAGGAAGCCACTTGGCAGGGGCAGAGAGAATCGAACTCCCATCAACGGTTTTGGAGACCGCTATTCTGCCATTAAACTATGCCCCTAAACTATTTGCGGGTTCACCCCTGTAAAAGGTTCGTTCTTGACCGACCCCCTCAGGAACAAACCCGCTCATAGCGAGGATTTAAATCCCCATATTTATCAGTCCGAGACTGAGATTAGTCGAGAATTTCGGTTACCTGACCGGCACCAACCGTTCTACCACCTTCACGGATAGCGAAACGGAGGTTCTGGTTCATAGCGATAGGAGCCAGCAACTTAACTTCAATCGTCAAGTTATCGCCAGGCATAACCATTTCCACACCCTGCGGCAGGACGATTTCACCGGTTACGTCAGTCGTACGGAAGTAGAACTGAGGACGGTAGTTGTTGTGGAACGGCGTGTGACGACCACCTTCTTCTTTCTTCAGGATATAAACCTGAGCCTTGAAGTGCTTGTGCGGGGTTACAGAACCGGGCTTGGCGATAACCATACCACGACGGATCTGATCCTTCTCAATACCACGCAACAGCAAACCTACGTTGTCACCAGCTTCGCCACGTTCCAGAATCTTGCGGAACATTTCAACACCGGTTACCGTGGATTTCAGTTTTTCATCGCCCATACCGATGATTTCAACGGGGTCGCCCGAGTTGATAACACCGGATTCGATACGGCCGGTAGCAACAGTACCACGACCGGTAATCGAGAACACGTCTTCGATAGGCATCAAGAAATCCTTCTCAACATCGCGCTTGGGCAGAGGAATCCATTCGTCAACAGCAGCCATCAATTCCATCACCTTTTCTTCCCACTTCGGCTCGCCGTTCAAGGCACCCAAAGCGGACCCGCGGATGATAGGAGTATTGTCTCCATCGTATTCGTAGAACGAAAGCAGTTCACGGATTTCCATTTCAACGAGGTCGAGCAACTCGGGGTCGTCCACCAAGTCAACCTTGTTCATGAAAACAACGATACGGGGCACACCTACCTGACGAGCCAACAGGATGTGTTCGCGAGTCTGGGGCATGGGACCATCGGTAGCAGCTACTACCAAGATAGCACCGTCCATCTGGGCAGCACCGGTAACCATGTTCTTAACATAGTCAGCGTGACCCGGGCAGTCTACGTGAGCATAGTGACGGGATTCGGTCTGGTATTCTACGTGAGCGGTATTGATGGTAATACCACGTTCTTTTTCTTCAGGAGCGTTATCGATAGAATCGAAAGATTTTACTTCGGACAAACCCTTCTTAGCGAGAACGGTTGTGATAGCGGCGGTCAAGGTGGTCTTGCCGTGGTCAACGTGACCGATGGTACCAATGTTTACGTGGGGTTTGGTACGCACAAAAGTTTCTTTTGCCATATTTGAAAATGTTTTAAGTGTATAAACAAATTTGCGTGAAGCAAACCTTTTGCCCCCGCCTGGAGCCGACAACGAGATTTGAACTCGTGACCTCTTCCTTACCAAGGAAGTGCTCTACCCCTGAGCTACGTCGGCATTTCTTTGAACCTGGAGCGGAAGACGGGGCTCGAACCCGCCGCCTGTAGCTTGGAAGGCTACCGCTCTACCAAATGAGCTACTTCCGCGTTCTGGTGGGAGGAGAAGGATTCGAACCTTCGAAGGCTAAGCCGACAGATTTACAGTCTGTTCCATTTGACCGCTCTGGAATCCTCCCAGATTTCCGTTTTGCTTCCCGGCAGCCTTACCGTGGATTGCTTGAGCCAATAGAGGGACTCGAACCCACGACCGGCTGATTACAAATCAGCTGCTCTACCAACTGAGCTATATTGGCGTTCTCACGCTGCCTGTCGCAAAAAGGACTGCAAAGATACAACGAATTTTTATAATACCAAATTTTCTTGCCTCTTTTTTGCATTTTTTTTTGCCCTAAGAATCCAAAAACAGTTTTATTTATTCATTTTCAATTACTGATAGAAAAATGTAGCAAGCCTTGCAAATCCCATACTTGCCTCCACCATCCGACCTGTACACATCCAACTTTAACAACACGCAAAAATACGATAAATCCATGACCGAATAACCGCTACAAAGTCACATACATCTTCAGGAAGAACATCCGGGGCCGGATCCGGTAACGGGTCTGGAAACTGCTGACCGGGGAAATCGTGGAATAAACATAATCCTGCACGCCCAAAAGGTTACGGCAGCTAAAGCTCCAGCGGAACTTCTTGTACGAATACTCGATTCCGGCATCGAACAAAACGAAATTCTTCTTCCCTGCCGAAGCCCCGTTGTAATAGTGGTCGCCTCCCACATCTATGTTGACGTTCTTGGGCAGCCGGAAACGAAGCCCTACATGGTTGGAATTGGTCAGCAAGGGCTGCAAGCCCTCGCCATCCTCCTGCCCGTAGAGCGTGTAAAGCACGTTTCCCGCATAAGAAAACCCCAAGAAATTGAAAGGAGAGAAAGAGAACTCCAGCTCCGCCGAATAACCCTGCCCGTAGCTGG
Source organism: uncultured Bacteroidales bacterium (assembly GCA_944320465.1). GTDB lineage: Bacteria > Bacteroidota > Bacteroidia > Bacteroidales > P3 > Pullibacteroides. Next base: position 30,306 of record CALUHO010000011.1, read on the forward strand.
TGGACACCACCTCCTGCATCAGGTACGGGCTTTCCGAATACGAGGCCGAGACCACCCCCTTCAGCACCGCGTCCTTCCAGGAGAAACTCTTGCTCGCCTCCAAGCTCCCGTACACGAAATGCGACAGCCGCCGCGTATCCCTCGCTATCGTGGTAGAATATATCCCGTCGAAATCCAAGCCGTACAGCACCCTCGGATTCCCCAGCGAATACCCCGCATCAAACCCAAGGAAGAACATGCCGAAGATGTCCTTGAAATCCGTGCTGAAAGCGAACGTCTGCGTCATGCCCTCGGTCAAGTCCGCCCGGTAGCGACCCAGGCTCCGGTAGTCGGTCAGGATGAATCCTTCGTACAAGCGCGACACCTCCGGCATCTGCCAGCTCATGCCGTAGGCGAACCGCAAGTCCACCGAGGCCGAGGCGATGTACTTGGCCATCAGGCTCGGCTCCACGAACACCTTGTGCCGCTGCAAGTCCCGCCCCATGCGGTTGTCCAATATCGTCATCCGGTAGCTCAGCGGTATCCCCAGGCTCACGTCCCAGCGGGCGGACTGGTGACGCAGGTAAGCTGTCGGCTTCAGCACCAAGCGGTGCATGTACAGCAGGTTCCTGTAAAGGCTTTCCTCCCCCGCCCCTATCCACGGCCCTTCCAGCAGGCTCTCCAAGCGGTCCATCCGGTACTCGGCCTGCACCGCCGGCGAAAGCATGAGCCCCCAGAACCGCAGTCTGCGGTAGAGCGAGGCATGCGCCGAAGCCCGCAGCCCGTCCGACACCACCTCCTGCACCGCCCCCGCGTAGGGGTTCTCCGCCATCACCCCCGTGGCCGAGTCCACTTCCAGACGGTAGGGCTTGTGCTCGTAGTCCGCCCGCACGAAGAGGTTGTAGCCTGTCCGCTCTCCCACACGCCGAATCACCGATGTCCGGGACGAGGCCTTGAACGAGCGCAGGCGGTAGCTCTGCTCCAGTCCGTTCACGTCCGTCCCCATCCCGTTGAACTCCCCGCTGAACCGGTTCTCGTTGTTCAAATACAATTTGGATTCGTTCTTCTTGAAGCTCAAATCCGCCTCGATCCGGTGTGTTTCCAGGCTGTTGGCAATATCCTCCCGGATGACATGGCGGCTCGAATCCGGCAACATCCATTGGGTCTCTTCCTGGGTGCTGCGGTCTTCGTGGTCGTGCAAGTAGACCGCGTTCAAATTGGTTATCAATCCTTTTTCGTTCTTGAAAAGATTATTGAGCGATGCCGATTCCGAGCGGTTGAAGTAATAGTGTTCCTTGTCGATGCCGGGCGGCGAGGCCAAGGTGGGCTGCGACAACGTAGGGCTCAGCGAAACCGTGCCGCCCGAATGGTCGCTCAGCTCGTAGCGCAAATCCTTGCCGGTGTTGTTCCCCTTCAATGTCACGATATGCTGGCTTCGGTGGCCGAAGTACATCCCCGCCCCCTCGCCATCCCAAAGGCCGCCCCCGTCGTAGCCCCCGCCCGCTCCGAGGCTGGCGATGAACACCCCCTTGGACGATTCCTTCAGCTTGAGGGTCAGGGTCGTCCTGTCCGAAGGCATTAGACCCTCCAGTGCCTTGACAGCCTGATGGTTCTCTAATATCTCCACCGTGGAGATATGTTCCGGGGCGATGTTCTTGGTGGCGACACCGTAACGCCCCTTGAGCAAGTCCATCCCCTCGATGGTCAGATCCACCGGCTTGCCCTTGTAGGTAATCCGCCCGTCCTTCCTGACCCTGATGCCCGGCAGCTTCTTCAGCACGTCCTCGATCACCCGGTCATCCTCCGTCTTTATCGCATCCACCTGATACACGATCGTGTCCCGGCCTTTGAGCCGCACCTTGGGCGCCTGCACCTCCACCTCCCGCAGCTTGAACGTCTCCCGCTCCACCCGGAAGTCCTGCCTCCCGTCCCGGTTCGCCACCCGCCGGGTCAGGCTCTTCACCCCCAAGCCCGTCACGCAAAGGTCCACGCTGTCGAACGTGGCCACAAACTCCAAGCGGTAGTTTCCCGCCTCGTCCGTCACCACGTACCCCACCGCCAAGTTCGCCTGACCCGGCGGCCGTGCCAGCACGTAGGCCGTCACCCCTGCCCCGCTTCCGGCCTCCGTCACCCGCCCCTCGATCACCGTCTGCGAAAAAGCCCGGCCTCCCCCGGACAAAACCAAAACGAGGAAAAATGCCATCCATAAAAGCGTATATCTGCCCATAGCCAATCCATTTTTTACCTAACCATCCTTTCCCAAAATCAAAATGCCGGCCCGAAGCCCGCCACAGGCATCAAGACAGGATGCAGTCCAAACCCATCATCCGCTCGTAGAAACGGGGCGATGGACATAGATAGCGGTACAGGCATTCCCGGCATTCCGCCGAATCCCGGATGTACCGCCAAGCCCGAGTACCCTCCAGTTCCTTGACTATCATCTGCGTGATGGAATCCTCCATCGAACCCAATGGTGCTGCCGAGCAGTCTGCATAGACCTTCCCATCCGGCAGCAGCGTCAGATGCCCGAAATAACCCGGCGGTGTGTCATAATGAGCAATCTGCTTCGTTGCTTTGGTTTCACCGAAAACAGGCTGCACCTCGGCCAAACTCAAACCGTGCCGGTTTGGTTCGGCTCTCGGTTTGCACTGTTTTTCGAGTCTCGAACTCAGTCACGTACCTAAGTACGCTCCTTCGTTCTCGCTCTCAGCGCCTTGCATCTTACTCACTCTGACACGCCGCCTGAGGGTGATTTCAAATGCCTATTTTGATACACCCTCCTGCCGCTTGGACAGCCGGCTCCGCAATATTTCCTCCCTGTTCGGAAATACGTTCTCCTTGAAAAAATCCAGATTCGTCCCATCGTACAACGGCACCGCCTCGTATTCTTCCTCCAAGTCCAGCGATTCCAGCCTCTCCAAATCCGCCCCGTTCCGCACGAAACAGATGCGGCGGGCATTCATCCCCGCCGCCTGCACAGAACATGCCTCAGGCACTGATACGCAGCCTCTCGACAAATCATAGTACGCCTCTAGCCCGAAGCCCGTCGCCTGCAACATTCCTGCAATCTCCTCTTTCTGCAACTCCTCCGCCCGCAATGCCACCACCGCCCCCGGAAACTCCCCCTGCAGCCATTTCAGGAATCCTTGCCACCCTGGATAATTCTCCAAACAGGAAAACAGGAACTTTGCCTCCCTCAACCTCGGATGCCGAATCCGGAGAAGAAACGCTTTCAGCCGCTCCTGCGGCAGGTATCCGGCAAAACTCGAAGGGTACTCCGCCTGCTTGTGCCAGTCCCCCTCCCAGCCCCGGCCGCCCATATAGACCGTCAGCGACAGGAAATTCCTCAGGACATCCGTGCTGCCTATCTTTCCCTGCCCCCGCAGCCTGTCCTGCTGCAGACTCAGGAATGGCGGCAAATACACCCGTCCCTCCTCTTCATGGACGCAGCCCAAACCCCGGCTCTCCACCTCCGCCACGAACGCCTTGAACCCGGGATCCGCCATCCATGCCTCGCACGGAATCCGGTACAACTTGTCCAAATCGGACAACTCGGCACAAGCCTCCTTCACGCAATCCACCAGCAAAAACTCGCAGGAACGATGATTCCGCGTGTTGTACAGCAAGCCTTTCCCACCCGCCGTCCACAAGAATGTTTCCGAAAACAGGCTCAAATATTTCATAAACCAACATTTTATCAATAGGCGCGTTCTAAATCAAATCAATCCAGTTTTTTCGCTTTTGCGGTGTCATCCCCATGCACGTAATCCCTCCATTCATCTGCACTTGGCTCATTTCAAGCAGGCAAGCTTTCTATTCCAATTCTATCGGGGTATAATAGATGGATTCCTCCATTTCCTCGCCCGTCAACGGGCGGTGGTTCCCGTCTTCCTGGTAAATCAGTATTTTGCCCCCATCGATACGGCGTAAGGAAAAGGCTTCTCGAATATGCCCTGTATCAAGCGGCGAGCCTTTGACCGAGAAGCTTTCCGGCGGATATAGTCCCGCTCTATCATCGGCTCGTTCAAATTCTGTATCGCCCCATCGATAAATGTCCAAGAGTAGTCCCCCGCCTTGTCCTCCACTTTCAGTATCAAGCCCGGCAGCCCCCTGAACTTGTACGGCCCGGCATCGATGGGTATCTCCGGGCAGAACCATGCCTCGTAGTTCCTCCCTTTGTACTCCGTTTCCGCCTTCTGGCACAGATACCCGCCCACGCTGTCCGTCTCCGGCAAAAGTTCCCATGCAAACTTGGCCGCCGGCTCGGCATACTCAATCATCGTCGACTGCCTCAACAGCAACAACCTGAACAAACAGACCGACTGCCCTTGCGAATCTGTCACCCACTCCATCGGGTAATACTCACCCATGTACAAAAGTCCCGAATCCGCCTGCCACCTACGCTCGGCCTCCTCAATCCTCCAGCTGACATCCTTCCTGTTCCCGCCTTTCCCCACATACATAATCCGATAATCTTCTATCTTTGCAGACTTGTCCTGATTCCAGAAACGCATCGTGTAATGCAGTTCCAACCATGCCGTGTCGTACACCCTCTCCATCCGCCACCGCCAATCGTCCCCGTAGCCCAAAAGGCGATAGGGGGCTGGGACATAGAAATCGGAAAGTATCGTAGTCCCATGCTGGCATTGACCAGTCCACAGTAAAACAACAAAGAAAAGCACCAGCGTGCTACTCCTATCTATGAAATCCGCACCTCCCTTCATAGCTATACTATAATCATCCATCCATCGATTGTATCGCCATCTTCCATTATAGAACACTCGCAAACAGTAATAGGCTGACTTCCCATCCTCCTTTCACCATCATCTGCGCCTTGCGTTCCAAAATCCGGGATTCCATATCGTTCATCTTAAGGCTTCTCTTGGTTTTCATTTTTCAATCATTTACTAATTAACACTTGCTTTTAGAAGCTGTTTAAATTTATTTGTTTGAGGCATCGGGAGGAAATTTCGAGGGATTTTGCCGCGTTTTTCAAAGGAGGATAGCCAAGCTATCGGACGTGAAAAACGCAAAAAAGCCCCGAAATAGCACCCGATGGGCAAACAAAATCCTGAAACCGCTCCCTGAAAATTCAGCCTTTTCAGGATTGCAAGAAATTTTAAACAGCTTCTAACAAGCATTGGACACCTTTTTAACGAGATTTCAGCAATCTCGACCCAAGACCCTGCCACGAACCATGGCATGAAGAATGTCTCCGCCCCGCATCATGGCAGGGAGAACCTCTCCAAGCCATTCTTACCCATGAATGACAGGCGTTGGTTATATGGATTACATGGCAGAACATGCCCTTGCTTTTCTTTTCCCGATAATGCTTGCTTTATGAAAACAAATCCCCGAAACGGGTTGCAGAGCCTGACGATGAAAAAAAACAGATTTACGCCATCGGCAGGCAAGAATCAGATAAATCGTTCTTCCCTATCATGGAAAGCCTCCTATTGCCATGTAATCCCATCCTGCCCATAACACCTGCCTTTGTTAGTTACTAATCCCCCCAGTGCCAACCGTATCGCTAAGTTAAACATTATTTCCTACTTGGCAAAATCTCATGGACTGGTTGCAGGGCAACCGCATCAAAATGCAACGGATTAATAATCATCATTATTATTTTATATCAACTTGTATGGGTTTGCTATCATAATATTTATTGCAAATCAAACCGTTGATTGTTGCAGATGATTTTGACACAGTTTGTCGCAAAGCAAGACTAAGTCTTGCTGATATTTCATACCTTTGCAGGCTTTTTCCGCCGACGGGCGGAACATCCTGAATAAAAACCGAATTCATACAATCCGTACCCTGACATAGACTTGGCCGCGCCATGAAAAGACTCGACTTCCATCCCAAGCTGTTCTCCTGCCTGAAAGGCTACAACCGCAATTCGTTCCTCTCCGACCTGATGGCCGGGGTCATCGTCGGCATCGTAGCCCTTCCCTTGGCCATCGCCTTCGGCATCGCCTCCGGGGTCAGTCCGGAAAAAGGCATCATCACCGCCATCGTGGCCGGTTTCATCATCTCGCTCTTAGGCGGAAGTAAAGTCCAGATTGGCGGGCCTACCGGGGCCTTCATCGTCATCATTTACGGTATCATACAGCAATACGGATTCGAAGGGCTTACCGTGGCAACCCTGATGGCGGGCGTATTGCTGATACTTTTAGGCGTGTTCAAGCTCGGCACCATCATCAAATTCATTCCCTACCCTATCATCGTGGGTTTCACGGCGGGAATCGCAGTCACGATTTTCACGACCCAGATTGCCGATGTCTTCGGACTGGATTTCCGGGGCGAAAAAGTCCCGGGAGACTTCATTGGCAAATGGCTGCTGTATTTCAAGCATTTCGATACCGTCAACTGGGGGAACGCCTTGGTAAGTATCCTGAGCATCCTCATTATCGCTCTTTGCCCGAAAATCAAGTTCCTGAAAAAAGTGCCCGGTTCCTTGGTGGCCATCGTGCTCGTCACCGTCGGGGTGTACCTCTTGAAACAATACGGCTTGGTAGGCAACATTCCCACGATTGGCGACCGTTTCTCGATTTCTTCCCAGCTGCCCCAAGCCAGCTTGCCTTCCTTGGACTGGGAGGCCGTCAAGAACCTCTTTCCTGTGGCTGTGACGATTGCGCTCTTAGGCGCGATTGAAAGCCTGCTCTCGGCGACCGTGGCCGACGGGGTCATCGGCGACCGCCACAATTCCAACACCGAACTGATTGCCCAAGGCGTTGCCAACATGCTGACGCCTTTGTTCGGGGGAATCCCGGCAACCGGTGCCATTGCCCGGACCATGACAAATATCAACAACGGGGGCAAGACACCGGTGGCGGGCATCATCCATGCCGTGGTATTGCTTTTAATCCTGATTTGCCTGATGCCTTTGGCCAAATACATCCCGATGGGCTGCTTGGCCGGTATCTTGGTGGTGGTTTCCTATAACATGAGCGGCTGGCGCACGTTCAAAGCCTTGCTGCGCAACCCTAAAAGCGACGTGGCAGTGCTTTTCCTGACTTTCTTCCTGACGGTCGTCTTCGACTTGACGGTGGCCATCGAAGTGGGACTCGTGATTGCCTGCATCCTGTTCATCAAGCGGGTCATGGAAACGACCCAGATTTCGGTCATCACCAACGAGCTGGATCCGCAACAGGAATCGGACATCGTGATGCACGAAGAGAACCTTTCGATTCCGAAAGGCGTGGAAATCTACGAAATCAACGGGCCTTACTTCTTTGGTATCGCCAACAAGTTCGAGGATACGATGAAGACCATCGGCGACCGGCCCAAGGTGCGGATTATCCGGATGCGGCGCGTGCCTTTCATCGACTCATCGGGCTTGCACAACCTAGAATCACTCTGCCAGATGGCGCAGAAAGACGGAATCCGGATCATCCTTTCCGGCGTGAACACACATGTACGGGAAACATTGGAAAAATCGGACTTCTACCGGATTGTAGGCAAGGAAAACGTCTGCGACAATATCCATATCGCTTTGGAGCGGGCCAATGCCTTGCTGTAAGCCCTCTGTACCACTGAAGCATGCCTGACATCCGCAGGCGGAAACCGCCCTTTCGGACACGCAAACGAAATACTGCCTCCCTCACCGCGCCGTGCATCATTCTGGAACCCTAATCTTTGCCCGACAGGCCAATTATTTGCCTGATGATGCTTCCGTCCAGACCTTGAGCTTCCATTTTGCGCACCATATCGGCGATAGCTTCCGCACGCCCCTCTTCCCGACCTTCAGCTCTACCTTCGGCCCGTCCTTCCAATCTACCCTCTTCCAATCCCTCTTTACGTCCTTCTGCTCGTCCTTCTGCTCGCCCTTCTGCTCGCCCTTCCTCTAACCCCTTAGCCAACCCTTCTTCCCGGCCTTCAGCGATACCTTTCAGACGTCCCTCGGCAATACCTTCCAGACGGCCTTCAGCCCGTTCTGTAGTGATGTTATCTCTCAGGATGTTGAGGTCGTCGAGATGCTTGTAGTAGGCATCGAGCTCGGACTTGCTCATTTTCTCCAGACGGAGCTTTTCCCTGACCAAGTCCAAGCCGGGTGCCGAGGCATCATCCCTCACCTCCCCTGTGTTCAGGTAGTGAATCCACTCCTCCAACGGGCTTTTGGCCACCTTGTTGAATTCATTCACTTTCAATATGTAATATTCTGGAAACAGCTGGCTGACGCTATCCACCTTGAACCTCTGCTTCTGGAAAGGAGACAAATCGAGGATGTCTCCCAAATGTTGCCCTTTGAACTCGGTCTTCCCGTGGTAGAGGTAGTCCTTGCCCATGCCGAGGGGAAAATAGACGATGTTCACGCTGTAGACCTTGCGGACTTTCTCGTAATTGTCGCCCCGATTGATGTACTCGCTTAGCAGTTTGGACGTACCGAAAATCATCCGCTGGAAATAGGTCAGCTCGGTATTGTTCTGCACCTCGATGATGACTAATTGCCCGCCCTCCATCTCCGCCAGCAAATCCACCCGGTTACTCTTCTCGTATTCCGATTCCCGATTGCTTTCGCTTTCCAGAATCCGGTTGATTCTGACCTTCTGGTCGAACAAGGTGGAGAGAAAACCCTCCAACACTCCATAATTGGCCTTGTTGCGAAGAAGGCGTTTCATCGCCCAGTCGAAACGGACGTAACTTTCCGTTTTAGGTTTCTTGGTCATGGTGTTGTATGTTATCGGCCTTATGCCGAGACGCATCCTATCTTCGGCGAAGCCAAAGATAGGAACAAAATCCGTGAACTGCTAAATTTTAACGTTTTTTAATACTCGGCAAGTTCAAGACATCTTGCAACTTGCCTATTCCCAGCAACACACTTTCTACTCCACTGTCCGCAAAAGATCCTTGAAAGACATCGATATCTTCTCTCCCGTGGAGAAGTCGTACAGGGTCTTCTCCCGGATGACGTAATACAAAAGCCAGTACTGCTTCAAGGCCTCCAAGTACTGGTCCAAGCTGCTGTCCTTGTCCGTCCGCGCATTCCAGTAACGGGAAAAATCCGTCTTGGCCATCACGTACAGCAACAAATCCTCCTATTATGCTATTATGGTGTGCCAGACTAATCATTCCGGAAAGTTTTCCCTATGTTCACAACCCGTTCGTCTTCATACCGTGCCTCATGGTTTTCATCCCAGAAAGACATCTTGTAGCGTATTTGCAGATAGGCCGTATCCAAAACCGCCTCTTTCGGCTTTACAGACTGCACAGACGGATAATACGGCTACGCAAACAAAGCGGAAGCGGCAAAAAAACATGAAAAAACAAGAAAAAGTTTCAAAGCATTCATTTCCAAGACTCTTTTTAGCCAAAAACAAGGATTTCCCGGTTTGGCCCGGGTGTGTTCCTCCCACAACAGGTATAAGAAAGTGTTGAGGAAAATGAAACCTTCCTTCCTACCAGCCTTGCGGCAGGCTGATACAGGACAAATCGTTCTTCCCGATAAAAGCTAAATATTGATTGATACTCCGCTTCATCTGCACCTCCTCTGTTAAGAATGCAACGGATTTTTACTATCGACCACAAGTTTACAAGATTTTCACGACACGGTAAAATCCGGATTCCACTTGCACAAAAAGCCAAAACGTGAACCGGGAAAATCGCCTCAAGCATCCTGTCCGCCACCTACTCCAATTCTATCGGGGTATAAAAGAGGCCGCAATCCTGGATGTCATCCTCGGTAGCCATATGCCAATCGCCTTTTTCCATATCATGGACCGTTATCCAATAGCCCATGGATTTCCATATGCGGCAAGGATTGGCATACACCCGTTCGATTTGTTTCCGCGCTTGAACCGGAGACACCTTTTGCAAGACAATCTGCCTTTCGGCGACAGGCCAGCGGCCTTTTTCCAAACCCCGCATCTCCCACGAATAATCCCCCCGCTTATCGACAACCCGGATTATCAAGCCCGGCAAACCACCGAACACGTAAGGACCTCCATCCACAGGGATTGCCGGACAATACCAGGCTTCATACTCCCGCCCCCGGTATTCCGTTTCCGCCTTCTGGCATACATACCCGGCAATACTATCCGTTTCCTGCACGAGGTGCCATTCCAGGTTTCCCCTTTTCTCCTCATATTGCAGTATGGACAGAAGCTTTACCAATCGGAAACGGCAGCGCACACGCTTATCCGGCAGCAATATCCATTCAGCCGGATACACCGTTTCCTGTTCCACGGTCAACATATCGCCCCCTGCCCCTGCGATGCTGTCGTACAGGTGCAATCTTTCACTACAATCGTGCCTTGCCGCCTCACCGATTTCCACCATTCTGAAATCCTGACACTTGGCATCACCCAAATGATTCCAGAACTCCATTTCGTAACGAACCCGCAGAAAAGCCGTATCCAAGACTTCCTCCGACTCCCAGGCGGAAACCAAAGGAATATTCAAATAAGGATCCATCTTGCTTCCGGCTATCAACCCCATCACTTTCTGCACCTCCTACTGGGCGCACACCGGCCCCAGAAGCAAGAACAGGCCTCCGAACAATAGTTTCAAACAATTCATAACCAAAAACACTTAATCATCCTTATCGGAAACATGCCTATCGGATCCTATTTTCACCCATTCCGGCCACGAACATAAAATTCCGGATGCGCGTCTTTCAAATAGGCTTCATATCCTCCAGGCAAGGGAATACCGTACATCTCATGCATAGCCCGCAGCGGAACCAGATAAATATCGACACGCCGCTCATCCACATGTACCACGTCCGGGATAATGCAACCCCGGCCTCCAAAAGCTCCATACATCGAAAACAATTTCTTGGATTTCCGAACCTGGCAAATCCAAACAGCATAATGCTGGTCGTACACCACAGCATAAGAAGCTGTTTAAAATTTTTTACAATCCTGAAAAGAATGAATCTTGAGGGGGCGGTTTCAGGATTTTGTTTGCCCATCGGGGGCTATTTGGGGTCTTGCTTGCGTTTTTCACGTCAGATAGCTGGGCTATCCTCCTTTGAAAAACGCCGCGCCATCCCTCCAAATCCCCTCCCGATGGCCTAAACAAATAAATTTAAACAGCTTCTAACAATAAGGATACAAGTCGCCAGTCCGAACCCTCCCCCATAAGGATTGCACATAGGCCGGATTGGTTTCCCTCTGGCTTTCTTTCATCCCATGCAGATAGGAAAGCTGCCAGCCCAGGCTTTCCAGCCTTCCACCCGGCAACGTAACTGCCCGGCAGACTGTTGAAGCCACCGCAAAAACCACTTGCCCTGTTCCACGCCCAAGACAAGGCTCGAAACCCATTGAAAATACCCAAAACGCAAATCATTCCCCCATCCCGGCACCGCAGCGGGAAAGGTAGTCGTGCAAGGCGTTCCGGTAGGCGATTTCTTGATCCACGCATTTGTCGGCCACCGAACGGAACTTGGTCTGCGCCTGCAACAACTCCGACAAAGGCGACATCCCCGCCCGATAATAGGCATTGAGCTTCTCCACGCTGGCACGAGCCGTGGCCTCGCTCTTCCGCGCTATCTGCAATTGGTCCCAAGCCACAGTCAAGTCAAGCCAAAGCTTGCGGATTTGCAACAATATCTGTTGCTGCAAGAAATCCCGCTCGTTTTCGGCCTTTTCCATCTGGTAGCCCAAACGCTGCATCTTGCGGGCCGTCTTGCCCCAATCCGAAAGCGGAATCTGGGCCATCACATAAACCGCCCCGTTGAACTCCCCGTTGCTGAGCAGGTTCCCGTAACCATACGAACCCCCGATGCCGATTTGAGGCAAAGCCTCGCCCAAGGCCATCTTCTTCTGGAGCCGGGAAGCATCGACGGAAAGATCCAGCAAACGCATTTCCTGCTGCCGGGACGCGATTTCCTCTTCCGGCACGAAATACGAGGAAGGCGGCAGCAAGGAATCCAAGCGGTCGGTCAGGAAAATGCTGTCCAAGGCCGGCAGGGAATCCAAGACCACGCTCTGATAGGGATTGTATTCCAAGCCTATCGTATTGAACAGGTTCATCTTGGCCAATTTGATACCGCTCTCCACCTGGATAAAGCCCGAACGGACCTCATCCCGCTTGAGTTCCACCTGCATCACATCGGTTTCCGTGGCCAAGCCAGCCTGCCGGGCCGATGCCACATCCTTGTACAAAGTGTCCAACAGCGTGGCTAATTCCTGCAAGGTGATACGTTTTTCCTCCAAGGAAACCACCTGCCAATAACCGCTCTCCACCTCCTTGTCCATATCCCGCACGGCAATCTGCTCCTGCAAGGCAGCGGCTTCCACCCCCACGGCGGCCAAACGGTTCCCATTCACGATACGGCCCCCGGCAAAGACGGGTTGCATGGCCGAAACCGAAGCCATGAAACCCCGGTGCAGCATCGTATATTCGGCATTGAATCCATATTGCGTTGCCAACTCGTCCATGAGTTCCTGCAAGCGGACCGCAAAATCGGATGTACCGAGGATGTCGGTCAAACCGATTTCAAGCATGGGCTGCAAGGCAGCGAATCCGAAAGCCGTAGCGGATACACTAGGGAAATAAGCCGCCAAGGCTTCCTGCTTCTGGGCCTTGGCAGCCAAGATATCTAAGCGGGCGTTCTTGACGGCCATGCTGTTTTCCACGGCCATCCGGCGGCAGTCTTCCACCGAGAGTTCGAGCCTAGGCGACTGCCCTTGAATCGTCTGCGCCTGAAGCGAACCACCGGTTCCAAACCCGCACACTCCACATAAGCCGCCCAACACCAAGGCAAAACCGCCAAATCCCAAGCGTATGTTTCTCCTTAGATTATTCATGCTCTCCTCCTTCCCTCGTTTGCAATGCCTGCACCGCTTGCCTTTCCCGAACGGTCTGCCCCGCCTGACCAAAATTCCTTTGCTTGGCCATCCTCCGCTTCTCCCCTATCTGGAAAATCTGCCAGTATGACACCGGCATAATCAGCACAATCAAGATAATCGAAAGCATCGTCCCGAAACAAATCACCACCCCCATCGGCTTCCACAGGAAATCCCCGCTGAGAATCATCGGCAATACGCCCAAAGCCGTGGTGCAGGAAGTCAGAAAGATAGGCCGCATCCTGCGTTTACCAGCCTCCTCGGCGGCTTCCTTCAAGGGCATTCCCCTCTCAAAACGGAGTTCCTCGGCATACTCGAACATGATAATGCCGTTGCGGACAATGATGCCCACCAAGCTAATCAAACCCAGCACGGCGGTCAACCCGAAATCGAGCCGGAACAGCCACAATCCCAGAAACGCACCGAAAAAGCAAAGCACGCTCAGCACCAATGTCAAGGCCGCAATCGAAATCTTCTTGAAATGGAAAAGCAGGAAGAAGAACAAAACCGCCACCGCGCAAATGAATGCCATCATGATTTCCGGGCCGACATCCTTGTTGATGGCCGAAAGGCCGGCATATTCCACCCTCGCCCCCTCCGGCAGGTTCGGTTTAATATGGCTTTCCACAAAGGCTTTGATATGTTTCATCGCTTCCGGCTGGCTGCATTCGTATTTCATATCGGCCGTCACGGTCAGACAGGATTCGCCCGCCTTGCGGGGATACGACTCCAGCTCCCATCCTGGCTGGATTTCAGCCACTTGACGCAAAGGCACCGACACACCAGGATACAGAGTCGGCAACAGGTAATTCTCCAAAACGGAATAATCCATCTGACGGGACACCGCCTCGCTATACAGGCTCACCGGCACGGACTTCTCCCCTTCCCAGACCGTCCCTACGGGCAATCCGTTGAAAGCCCCCGACAGAGACAAGGACACCATGCTCTTGTTAATGCCCAATCGGGAAGCCTCGTCCGGATCTAAAGAAATATCAATCGAGCTTACATAGCCATCGCAATCGGTATGGACCCATTGCAGCACATCCCCCATGCCCGATAAAAAATGCCGGATACTGTCGGCGAAAGGCTTGAGGACTTCCGGATCCGCCCCACGAAGCTCGATGGCCACCGGCGCGGTCACCGCTTGGTAATCCATCTGCTTGAACCTCAGCAATGCCCCAGGGAACAGATGTTCGTATTTCTGCTGGCATTCCTGCAACAAAGCCTCCGTGGCCCGCAAGGACGAAGTGGTGACAATCAGTTGCGCCGTGTTCGAGCCGGGCAACATCGGCACGTAAATCGCATTGAAACGCGGCGCGCCCGTTCCGATGAACGAGGTCACCGACTTGACCCTCCGGTCGGCTGTCAGCAGCCGCTGTATGGAGTCGGCCACCTTCTCGGTCTGCTCCAAGCCTGCATTGTTTTCCAGATAAATCTCCACGGCGAAATACTCCCGGGCCGCCATCGGCATCATCTGGATGTTGAGCTGGAAGAAAAAGACCACGCCCAGAACCACCGTGCCCAGTCCCAACAACAATGTCCGGCGAGGATATTTGAAGCAAACCGCCTGCAAGCGTTCGTACCCGTTCTGCATCCCGTCGAAGAAGCGTTTCTGGACCCGGGCCAACAGACTATTGCCCTCCGCCCTCGCGCTGCCGATGAAACGGACTTCCAACGAAGGCACCACTAACATCGCATAGGCCAAAGAAGTCCCCAAGGCTATCGTGACCACCCAAGGGAAATAGCTGACGAACTCGCCGAGATAGCCGGTAATCACTTTCAAGCTCGGGAAAAACATCACGCAGATGGCGGTCGTGGCCATGAACATCGGCATAAACAGCTCCTTGGCACTGGCGCAGGCCGCATCGATCCGCGAATAACCTTGCCCCAAGTAATTCATATAGCCATCCATCGTGATGATGGAATCATCCACGATCATCCCCAGCACCACAATCAGCGATGCCAAGGTCACGGTATTGAGGTCGATGCCGAAAAGGTACATCAACGCCAAGGCCACCGCCGTGCAGACCGGCACGCCTGAACTGGCAATCAGGGCCGAACGCATCGGGAACAGCATCAGCATCACGAAAATCACCACCGCCATCGAAATCAGAAGGTCGCGCAGGAAGGAATACACCGAACTGCCCACCACCTTGGGCTGGTCGGTAATCCGGCTCATCGTCACGCTCTCCGGCAGACCGGTCGAAAATTCCGCCAAAACCTTGTCCACCTCCTCGCCGAAGGCCACGATATTGTTGTCCGGCCTCATCTCGATAGAGAGAATCAAGGCGGTATGCCCGTTGTACTTGACTAAAGACGAAGGTTCCTTGTAACGGCGTTCTATCCTGGCAATATCCTTGAGCCGTATCGAGTTACCGCCCGGATCCACATAGACGATATGGTTGGCGATTTCCTCCTCGGAGGCCACCAGGCTCTTGACATGTATCGGAGAATAAGCGTAACCGGTCTTGAACGTCCCGCCTAAAAGCTGCAGGCCGGAAGTCTGGTAGTTGAGCATCAAGGCGGAGGGACTGATACCGTAGGCCGAGAGCTTGTCCATGTCCACCGTGACAGCGATTTCCTCGTTCTGGGTCCCCACGATGCTTACATTGGCCGTGGCAGGAATCGATTTGAGTCGTTCCGAAAGGTCTTCGGCATATTCCTGCATTTCCCGATAGCTCTTATCAGCCGATTCCAAGGCTATCAGCAAGGCGGAAACCGAACTGAAATTATCCACGACCGCCACCGCCAAGACTCCGGGCGGCAGGGTCATTTTGGCCGCATCCAACCGAAGCTTGATCTTGGACCAGGCTTCGTCCTTTTCCTTGGCCGGAACTGTCAAATCCACATAGATATAACAGATGCCATCCTTAGAATAGGAATAGGTGGTTTCCCGATTCACCTCCGAAAACGAGAACAAAATGTCTTCCAATGGCTTGGTAAGCTGTTCCTCCACTTCCTTGGCCGAAGCGCCGGGATATACGCCCGCCACAAGGCCTTGCTTGATTTCAAAGGTGGGGAACTCGTCCTTGTTCATGCGCGAAAGCCCGGCGATACCGATGGCTATCAACAGGAAAAGAATCAGATAGACTATCTTTTTCTGATGAATCATCCCCCTGATGATACCTGAGCCTTTATCTGTACCTTTATCCATGACGTGCTACTCCTTTCCGGGTTTTGACAGGAATCGGGAATCTTCAGTCCGACCCGTAGCGGATTGCCCCGCATCGGAACGGTTCGCACCGGATTGACCCGCCGAAAAAGAAACCACCGAGGATTGAATTTCTTCTGTTTGCTCCATCCGCACCTCCACCTGCATCCCGGTACTCACCTTGCGGCTTCCTTCCACAATCAGCAAATCCCCGGGTTCAAAGCCTTTTGAAACGATAACGCCTTTCCCGGAGAACCCCTCCACTTCCACATAGCGTTTCTCCACTTTCCGTTCGGGGTTCACCACCCAGACATATTTTCCCCGACCATCCATTTGGACCGTGGAAGCCGGAATGACGGTACCCCGGTCGTAAAGGATATCCATATAGACTTTGCCGACCATGCCGGGCATCAGCCCTTGCACCGGTTCGAGCGGTTCGAGCCTGCAATCATAGGTATGGGAAAGCAGGGATGCCGTCATGCCTTTTTCCACCATCCGGGCGCGGAAACGATGATTGTCCAAGGCAGGGATTTCCACTGCAGCTTCATCGCCCACCTGCAGCTTGCCGATTTCCGACTCCGGCACGGGAACCCTGATTTTGACCGTAGAAATATCCATGACCCGCATCAAGGGCTGCAAGGGGGACACTTCCACGCCTTCTTCTATCTGGAGGTCGCCCACCACTCCGTCGAAAGGGGCTTTGACCCGACAGTCTTCGACCGCCTGCCTTGCCGCCTCGGCCGCCGCCCTCGCCTGCGCCAACTTGGACTGGACTTCCACCAACTGCACATCGGCTATGCTGCCGCTCTCATGCACCTGCAGCACGCGGCGGTAACCATCCTCGGCCTGCGCCAAGGTGGCTTCGGTCATCTTCAAGCTGCTTTCCACGCTTGGGGAACTTATCACAGCCAAGACCTGGCCTTGCTTCACTTCGTCTCCGGCCTTCACTTTCAACGAATCAAGCCTGCCAGGATAACGGGCGGACAGCGTGGCGGACTTGTCGGCTTCCACTATGCCCACATAGGAAGATGTCCGCAGATTGGTATCGATGCCTACCGGGACAACCGTGACAGACACCAAGGCGGCTTGCGCGTTCTCTTGCCGGGGCTTCTTCTCCGCACAGGACAGCAAACCGAGGAACGCGCAGCAAAGGATTATCAGATAATGTGTTCTCATACAATGCCCTTTCTGACCATCAAAGCCTATCCATTTGATTTCTAATGCATCACGCACAAAAAAAGCTTTGGCGAAGGTCTTCTTTTCCAGATAGCGAAGATACTGAAAAGTCGGCAGCATCGAAAAAGAAAAGAGGAAATCTTTACGAAAAGAAAAATTTAATTACCGGAATTTTTCAAACCGCCTTGCAAGGGCGGAATTCTGGCTCTCAGGATATTCAGATGACCTTTGGGTTGGTTTCTTGACAAGAGGGCTGCAAACAAGTGCTTGGATTTGGCATAGAAATGTTGATACGGAATACCGCTTAGCGGCATTCTCTGGTGGAACATTGGTGGAAATTTTGTATGCAAATACAGGCAAAAACGTATTCAAGAACCAAAACAAAAAAGCCCCGGAGGAATCCGAGGCTTTGAAAATCAAGTCATTTCGTTGTCGGGGTGACAGGATTCGAACCTGCGACACCCTGCTCCCAAAGCAGGTGCGCTACCGGACTGCGCTACACCCCGTCTCATCCGATGCCAGTAGAATGAAAACCAAGCCGAAGCAAAACCGGATAGACATACTCTCGGCATCAAACGGGCCGCAAAGGTACAAAAAAAGTATTTCAGAACAAATTCGTCACGTCTTCCAGCACCGCTTCGGGGTCGGCATCAATCGGGAACACCAACGAAGGATCCAGATTCCAAACCTGGCGCTCCTGCTTGAAGCGCTTCTCGCCGCCGCCCGTGATATTGAGCATCACTACATCGTCTTTCTGCACCTTGTCGTCCCGAACCGCCTGCATCAGCGAATAAGTCGCCACGCCCGATGCCGAATAGATGTCCACGCCCTCGGTTTCCAAGAACAGACGCTGAGCTTCCTCGGCTTCGGAATTGGTCACCGCGAACATATCCCCTTGCGTGTCCTTGAGCGCATCGTACAGGCCGCCCGCCTGACTGTATGGCGGCTTGCGGTTCGACAAGACCTTGGCATTAATCGATTCCGCATCCGAACGAGCTTGATCAGCATCGTAAGGCAGCAACGCCCTCGAATCGGCCTTCCATGCCTTGTACATCGGCAGGAAAGGCGCGTTCTGCGACACCATCAACCTCATCTTGTGAGAACCGAAACGCCCGTCCTCAATCAGTCGAAGATTGGCTTCCCAAGCCGCGATAGCTCCTGTGCCGCTGCCGACTGCCTGGAAATAGAAATCCGGAATCCGGCCGATATGAGTCGTAGCCGAAAGGACCGTCGTCCCCATGCCGTCGCGGCGGGCAATGTTCTTGGCACCGCCTTCGGCCAAGAACTTGTCGGAGGCCAGTACCATATTGCTCAGATTAATCGCATCGAAATAGTCGCCGCCTTTCTGGACGGCAATCAGCTTGACGCAATCATTCAAAGGAGCTTCGAACCAAAGCGCGTCCAGATTGTCGGCAGGCACGCTCAGCAGCAAAGGTATATGGTTGTCGGAGCAGACCTTGGCGAAAGCCCTCGCCGTATTGCCGGCCGAAGCCACGACCAAGACCTTGCCGCAATCCGCCGCCAAACGGGCGCAAACCGAATAGGCTTCGGTCTCTTTGAACGAACAGGTATTCATCCTCGCCCCGATTTTCGGGAAATAACCGTTGAACGTGATGTAAAGGTTAGTCATCCCAAGAACTCTGGCCAAACCTTCGCTCTTGTAGGTGATTGGCGCGCAAGAACCGGCCAATGTCCGCTTGATGGGCAACCAGTCGGCAAAGCGGTAGATTCCGCAGCTTTCCGATTTGACATCAATCTGTTTTTTCTTGTATTCGGCCCTAATCAAAGAGGGCTTTTCCGAAAGTTCGTCATCGATGGCCCAACCGGCATCTTCAAAAACCCGGCCTGTGGCCACTGTCCGCAAGCAGTATTCCGTAGCCTTGAAATCTTCCATACTTTGCTTTTTTCTATACCATTAGAAAAGCCCCTCCCGCCGGAACGCACCCGGCCGGAGAAACAAACAACTTGCAAAGATAGCGAAAGTCGAGAGCAGTGCCAAGCACTCCCCTGATCGGGTTTGCTGAGGCGTAGGAGCTTCGATGAAATCAACACCTGATTAAGCCGAGGAACATGTCAAGGCCGTACCTTCCTTGAACATGTTCGAAGCGTAGGGGCTTCGGCGACAGCCAATCTTCGGCGACAGCCAACGATAGCCAATGTTTCTCCCTCAGCGAACCGGCGTGTAATTCAAGGAGGCTTCTTCCTCGGTCGATTCCAATTTGAAAATGACCGGACGAATCCCGTCATTGCAACTGCAAACGGCCACGCCCGGCTTGCGAATCCAATCGCCGAAATAAAACACTTCCTCGCCCGAACCATGCGCCAGCGCGAACACGTATTGATAAATGGCCTTCCATGCCTCGTCACAGAAACCTGCCGGCTTGGCATAATCGGCCATGAACACCTGCCCCTCCTTCATCATCGGGCAGGCAGTCAAACCTTCAGCCCCGTATTCGGCAGCCAGTTCCTTATCGAAGGTAGTCTTGAGTATCGTAATCCTTACTTTTCTCATCGGTATCGCTCGTTAAAAAGACATAATTCAACCAAATAACCAAGAGAACAACAGAATCAGCAACATAACACCGATTCCCCACATGAAAATCTGCGCCAGGATAATACCGCATCCCACGGCACCTGCAGCCGCCCCCGTTGCAGCCCCTTCACCTTTTTCCCCTTTCTTCGAGGCAAAAAATCCGATAATCGCCCCTATCAGAGCCACTACGCCAATAACAATCAACCAAGTCATCTTTTTACGTTTTTAAGTTTTCGGCCTCGGAACTTTTCCTTAGCCTTCACTTTTTTATACCCTCCAACGTAAAAAAGTAACCTCGATTGACCCTATGCTCGCTACAATTCCTTGAGCGCTTCCGCCGCCCGAGAAGCATACACGCCATCCGGATTGGAGGCTATCGCCGAAAGGCATTGCCGGGCTTTCCTCACCTTGCCCATCCGCATATAAGCCACCGCCTCGAACCAATCCAAGTCCTCCATCTGATTGTCGAATTGCATCTTATCGTATTGTCCCTCTTCCGAATTCAAATCGAATTCCGGAACCTGCATCCTCAAAGTTTCAATCTGGCACAAGGCATCTTCATACTTCCCAGCATTGATGGCTTCCAGAATCTCGTCCGAATCCGCCCCCCCCCTCATCTGAACCGCCTCCAACACAATACTCTCGCCAAGTTCCTTGCATTCCCGGACATTGCCGATTCTGAAAAAGACACCAATCACCAGACAGGCAGCCAGCAAAGCCGATGGCAGATACAACCACTTACGTGCCGAACGGGAACGAATCTCCCGTTCCTTGGCTCGGAACACATCCTCCACACCTTTCCGCCTAATAGCCAGAACAATTTCTTGCCGCAGACGTACATCAGCAGCAATATCCTCATTTTGATGCATTTCCGACTCAAAGGCCACTCTCTCGGCCTCATCCATCTGGCCGGAAACATATTTGTCAATTCTTTCTTCTCTGTCCATTTCGAATATCTTAACGTTCCAACCTTTATCGCCCCAACTTTTTCCGCAAAATCGCCTCTATTTTCCTCATGCACTTCGATTTCTGCGTTTTCACCGAATCCGGGCCGCTGTAATTCATTATCTGTGCAATTTCCTCGCCTCTCTTTTTCTGAAAATAAAAAAGATTCAACAAGCGATTGCAAGGAAAAGGCATCTTGCATACCTCTTCATACACAATGCACTCTTCTTCATTCTTCATCCACGCATCCTCTATGCCGCTGTCCGATAATTCATCCTGAATATTTTCAACTGACGTTCCAGCCCATGACTTTTTCCCCCGCATAGTTCTCAATATCATATTTTTAGCCACAGAAAACAAATAGGTCTTCAAGGAACAAGAGAGTGTCTCTACCGACAACCGTCCCTTCTGTACCTGATTCCACACCGCCAAGCAAGCATCCGTATAAATATCTACTAGCTCATCCTCGTCCAAAGCATTATGAACCCGCGTCCTCATCCATGCAAGACAAGCCTCCCTATTGGTTTCATACAGACGGCCAAGCACTTGCTTGTCATCCCGCAATATTCCCCGTATAAATTCCTGGTCTGTCATTTAAAAATCAATTTATCGTGCATCCGTTCCGGAATATCGGCATTCAGATTTTGCACGGTATTCCGCCGGAGCGGCAATGTATCATAGGTTATTTCTATATCATTCAACAAATCGCGCACCGGAATACCAAGCCTGAAATGCTGCGCCAAGGCATAAGTCAAGCGCCCCACATACCGGCTTCCATCCCAATACTCGTAATTGCTTTGATATGGCTTGCAGGCACTCAATGCTATCCAGTTCGTCTTTCTCGGGGTCTTGGGCGATGCCAAATCCGGGACAAAGCCCGCATACTCGAACTTGTCCGCAGTCCCTCGAATATCGGTTTCCCAAACCGTATCCTCTTCCTCATCTTCCGCCCTTGTACCATCCCCGCTATGGCAGGCATCCAGCACTACCAAAAGACAGCCTTCTTGCCCTATCTCGTCCGCAATCGGCATCAGCCACCGGTTCAATTCATCATCGATTATATGGTTTTCACCCTCATACACCCCGGCCTTGTATTCCCTGCATGCATCGTATGGAATAATGGCTTCGTCCCAGCCATCAGCCTCATCCCCGTCCAAATCGCTTACCTGCTGCCCATGACCGGAAAAATGGACATAGACCCAATCCCCTCTCTGGACATTGGCAGCCAAATCCGCAAAAACCTTGGCAATGACAGCCTTGTCCGCTTCCCGGTTTTTCAACACCTTGATATCCTGCGGTTCGAAACCATTTTCCGAGAGCATGGCACACACTATCTCTATATCGGCATCGCCGTGTATCTTCTTCCATCCCGAATTTTCCGGATAATCCCCAATGCCAATGACCACGGCATGACGTTGCTGTGCACAGAGAGGCATCGCCATCGAAACCACCAAACACAAGAAAAATATAGTTCTCCTCCCTTTCGCCATCAATAAAATCTCCTTTTCAGCAATAACTTTTTGCTCCCACATCAGATTCTCTTTCCAAATTGCGAAGATAAGCATTCAATCCAACATAATAAACAACGCCCAATACTAAGATGTTTATATTTATTTGCTTAGAACATCGGGGGAAAAATTGGGGGGGGGGGCGAAGATGGGCATCGCCGAAGCCACTGAGCCTCAGCAAAAACGGTGCCAGTTGAGAGCCATGGCCGAACTTGTTCGGAAATATCCGAAACGCAGCCCTTTCTCGATGCAGTCAAAGCGCAAACAAGCTTGACTTTGATTCCACCGAGACCAAGCTATCATCGAGCATCAATCAAAAAAGGCCCCAAAAACGCATTCAAGAAGCAAAACAAAAAAGCCCCGGAGGAATCCGAGGCCTTGAAAATCAAGTCAATCGCTTGTGATTCCGGAGCGATTCGAACGCTCGACCCACAGCTTAGAAGGCTGTTGCTCTATCCAGCTGAGCTACGGAACCTCACGGAAATCCGTCAGATTTCCAAAAGAACTGCAAAATTAGAGGTTTTCCGGCATTTTTCCAAAAGGTAGAGTCAAGGTAGAGTCAAAACGGCAAGATGAACCAATACCATCTTGAAAGATTCATTGTAAATCCCATACAAACAATTCACGACTCATCTGACTGCAAAGATACCGAATGCAAAACACCTCGCAGACTTGAGCCAAGAATCAGCATATTCTTCCCCAAAGAATACGTTCTTCAAATTCTTTTCGTAAAATTGCACTCGTTGATTACACTCCAAAAGGAAAAGGCTAAAACCATACAATACCCCGAAGCGTCTCGATATTTTTCATATCTTTGCCGCGTCAGGTAACTGACGACATATGGTGAAAAGTATTTTGCGCCCTTAAGTAGAAATCTGGAAAATTTCACGCGAGTAAGGACGTCAATGACGCTTATCACTTGTTCTGCATATATCATTCCGATATATACGGTCAAGTGTGGGGTATTGCTCATTTGCTCGCAGGTATTCCAGAACCTCTACTCAAATAGGCAAGCATCTCACACTTTTCTTTTTATGTCTCCATACGACCAAGCACCGAAAACCATCCGGAAAATTCCGGCCAAGATGCTTTATCCCAAATCGGTCATTGGACTTTGGGGAGATTGCCCGCTTGTGTCATGCAGCATGCTTCTGGCCTAGCCGAAGGCGTAGCGGGCTACGTCGAGGCGTAGCGAGCAACAGGATGCGGACAGAAGCGGGCAAGATGCCCGAAAGCCTCATTTTTCCCAATCAGAAACGGACACGGCGTGTCTAATGACCGATTTGGGATAAAGACTATGTATGGAATGGCGATAGACCTACAGACCAAATAGAAAGTATAAAGCAAGGCTTAACAAATTACTACCTGGAAGAGTATGATTCCGAGCTTGCCAAAAAGAAATATAGTAACACCCTTTTCATCGGCCTCTCCTGGGCTCCGGAATTCGGCTACGGATTTGGGATACAAACGGGCGTTTACTATGAACTAACAATGGAACAACATAGCTATGAAACAAATCGAGCTTATTCTTTCTTTGCCTCTGAACACGCCTTAGCCATTCCCATACGGTTTCAATACCGCATTGAGGTAGCCAAAGATTTCAGCCTTTTCCTTTATACTGGTCCCAGTTTTGATTTCGGCCTCGCATTCAACATTCGTCAAGAAACACGCGGTGTGGGGTCCTTAATCAAACCAGATGTCGAAGAATATAACATCTACAAAGAAAGCCCTCAAGAATTGAGCTTACATAGAGTCAATGTGATGTGGGGTGTAGGAGGCGGTTTGCGCTGGAAAGGATTGCAACTCAGGGCCGGTGGTGACTGGGGCCTCATCAATATGATTGGCCCTCGTCCCGAAATTAGCGATGCCAAAATATTTCTGCACAAGCCATTCCACATCGCCTTGTCCTACCAGTTCTAAGCGAAATCCCTCAAAAGAGAAAATCCCGTAGGATGCTTCCAATTCGGATTCATCCTGCGGGATTTCCTGTTCAAAATCGTCCATCCCGGACCAACCAAAAACAAAGCAAAACCAATTCCTTACCCTGCCACCCTCCGGGCCAACGCCTTCTCGTCCACCCCGTCGAAATTACCGGAAGTCATCCACAACAGGTTGGCATCGTGCCATTCCATCGCCTCCAAGTCCGAAACCAAACGCGTACTATCGTTGTAAACCTTCAATCCGGGACGGGCGAAAGCCTCATAAAGCACCTGGGGGTCAATCGGGTCCAAGCGTTTATGTTCCACCGCCTTGGGATTATAATAAACATAGGCCGCATCCGCCTTGTCCATACACCCCTTGTAATGGGAGAAAAAGACCTTGCTCAAACTGCTGAACGTATGCAACTCCATACAAGCCACCAATTTGCGCTCCGGAAACTGTTCCTTGACCGCCTCGATCGTAGCCTGTAGCTTGGAAGGGGAATGCGCGAAATCCTTGAAAACGGACACCCCCTTGACAGGATTATCGGCAATTTTCTCCAAACGGCGCGAAGCCCCCTTGAAGGTTTGGATACTCTTCAAGAACACCGCATCTTCAATCCCCAAGGCATGGCAAACCTTCCAAGCCGCCTCTATGTTCTGCATGTTGTGGCGACCGAAAACCTCCAAAGGATAGGCTTTTCCCTCGTACAACAACTCGCTGAAACCTTTCTCGACCCGGTACTCCGGCACGTTGTAAGGCAGAAGCCGCACATCCGGCCGTTCCGAAGACAATCCCGTGGCAATCCCGGCCACTTCCGGGTCGCCCGAAAAATAAGCCAGGCTTCCCCCCGGGCAAACGCTTCCGGCAAAAATCCGGAACTGCTCCACATAGTTTTCAAAAGTCGGGAACACATTGACATGATCCCAAGCGATTCCGTTGATGACCGCGATATCCGGCTTGTACAAATGGAATTTCGGACGAGGATCAATCGGCGAGGTCAGATATTCATCTCCTTCGATGACCATCAACGGGGCCGTTTCCGACAAGCGCACCATGATATCGTAGCCCTCCAATTGGGCTCCCACCATGTAATCGCATTCCTTCCCGGCATCCTGCAAGACATGCAGAATCATAGCCGTGACCGTTGTTTTCCCATGGCTCCCGCCAATGACCACCCGAAGCTTGTCCTTGGACTGCTCGTACAAGTACTCCGGATAGGAATAAATCTTCAACCCCAGTTCCTTGGCTCGCAAAAGCTCCGGATTGTCCTTCCGGGCATGCATCCCGAGAATCACTGCATCCAAATCCGGGCTGACCCGTTCCGGATGCCAACCCTCCTCGGAGGGCAACAAGCCATAACGGGCCAAACGGCCCCGCGCCGGTTCAAAAATCTCGTCATCGGAGCCACTTACCTCGTAGCCTTTCAAATGCAAAGCCATAGCCAAGTTGTGCATGGCACTCCCCCCTATGGCGATGAAATGAACCTTCATCCTATCCAATATTTATAACGCCATTCATAACGCTCCACAAGGTCGTCTCGAACCGCTTCCATTCCTGAAAAAAACAGGCAGCAAGAAGCAGCTAAAAATCACATAACCCTGGGGAATAAGTTCTTACTAAGCAACACACTCCGGCGGCAGTACTGGTAAAATCCGCATCAAGCCAGCGTAACCGACCGCGCTAATGCAGTCGGCCCTGTCGCTCTCCGGCAGCAGGTCCGCCACACTCAACCTCAAGCCCTCTTCCTCGCCAGCAAAGCCTCAGCCTTGGCCACGATACCGGCCACGTTCAAGCCATAGAAATCCAACAACTCCTGAGGTGTCCCGCTTTGGCCGAATTGGTCATCGACCCCCAGCATTTCCATCGGGACCGGATAATGACGAACCAAGAAATTGGCCACGGCATCTCCCAATCCACCGTTAAGCTGGTGTTCCTCGCAAGTCAGCACGCAGCCCGTCTTCTTGGCCGAAGCCAAGACACATTCCGTATCCAAAGGCTTCAAGGTCGCCATATTGATCACCTCGGCATGGATTCCTTTTTCTTCAAGTGCCGCAGCGGCTTCCAAAGCGGGCCAAACCAGATGCCCGATGGCGATAATCGTCACATCCCCACCTTCTTGCAGCACATAACCTTTCCCGATTTCAAACACTTGGTCCGCCGGCGTGAAATTGGGAACCGTAGGCCGGCCGCAACGCAAATACACCGGCCCCTGATGACGGGCAACCGCCAAAGTAGCCTGCACAGCTTGGTTGTAGTCACAAGGATGGACCACGGTCATGCCCGGAATCATCCGCATCATGCCCATGTCCTCCAAAGCCTGGTGCGTTGCACCGTCTTCCCCCACGGTCAAACCCGAATGAGGAGCGTAAATCTTCACATTGGCTTGGGAATACGCCACCGATTGGCGGATCTGGTCGTAAACGCGACCCGTCGAAAACTCGGCAAAAGTCCCCGTGAATGGAATCTTCCCAGCCACCGCCATACCCGCAGCGATACTGATCATATTGGCTTCGGCGATGCCGACCTGAAAAAAACGCTCGGGATACGCCTTGGCAAAAGCATCCATCTTGACCGAACCGGTCAAATCCGCCGCCAACGCCACTACCTGCGGCATTTCCTTGGCTGCCAGCATCAGACCCGCACCAAAACCGGAACGGGTATCTTTCTTTTCGGTAAACGAATATTTGTTCATCTGCTTTTATTTAAAATCCGTTTCAAAACTTTCTTACACGCTTGGAATAGAACATGTACTGGTATCTGTTCCAGAATCATGCCTGCCATCGAGCATTTTTGCAAACCCAACCCGGCATCTCTTCCAGGATTCCCATTACCCACATGCACTCGAAAGCCTTTATCTTGCAAACCGGCTCATCACCGAACGCAAACCGTCGTCGATTCAAAAAGCGACTTCCACTGTCGCCCCAGGATTCAGCACGAAAGTCTTTTCCCGCGTGGCAGAAGACCTCTGGTTATATCGGGAGCGGTTCACGACCCGGTAAGTACCCGGTCTCAGATACAAGGTTTCCGAACGTTTGGCATCGTCAAAACGATAAACCAGCACCTCCCTTCCCGCCGAATCTACCTCATACAGGCTGCCATACCCCTCCACACTCCGCCGGAACACCAGAATCCCTAACAGGGGCACTTCCACCATCGTAGTCTTGTCAGGCTCAATGGATACGTTTTCCAAGCACAGAGGAGGCAAGGTCAAAATTTCCAAATCGTACTTCCCGCACAGATAGCGTTCCTTGTCGTTGACATACTGGACATTCACAATATCCGTCTTACCGGGTTCACGCAACAAACACGGCGTATGCAGAGCCACCGGAGGCCTCGCACCTTTCATTCTCACCAACAAATCCCCCTGTGCGGCAGGCAAGGCGAACTGGCTATGCCGGCCTGCCCTGACCACCAAGGAGTCCAAACGCAATGCCGGCCGAGTATGCACCACCAAGTCGTAGACATGCATGGGATCCAAACTCAAGGTATCTGGATATCCCGCATAATCAAGGGCATGCACATAATTGTACACCACCATTCCCGAAACATGGTCGTAAAAGGTCATGTTGACATTGCTCACCGTAGGCGCCCCGTCTGCATCCAGCAGATGAACCTGTGCCGTGGTACTGTTCAATGCCTGAGTTATGACAGCCTCGAATGCCTCCACGAACTCTTCCTCGTCCGAGGCATCGAAATACTCTCCCACACAACCGAAATCATGCGAGAAGTCCTCCCCTATGCCAATAATGAAGGGACGGAGCGCGATTCCCTTTTCCTGCAAGAACGCGGAAGCCTCGCAAGGGTCTTCACCGCACTCCTCGATGCCATCGGTAATCAGGATTATCAAGTTCCGGCAATGGGTGCAAGGCGGGAAATCCTTGGCCGCTTCCCGCAAGGAATAAGCAATCGGAGTGGCGCCTTTGGACTGCAGGGTTCGAATCACCTGAGCGATTTTCTTGCCGTTCCCGGCAGCAAAAGGCACCTCTAATCTGCTGTCCCCGCAATCCAGAGGCGGATACTGGCTCTGGTGTCCGTAAACCCGCAACGCCAGCTGGACATTTTCTACCGTCGCCAAGGAATCGATGATATCCGCTACCAGTTTTTTGGAGATGGACATCTTGGAAGCACCTTGCCAACGGGCGTTCATCGAATTGGAAGCATCATAAATAATCAGGATACGGTTCATGGGCTGTAGACCGGAACCGGTTTGCGACCAAACCTGAATCCCTTGGCTTGAAAGGAATGCAAAAAAAATCCCTGTCCCGTATTTCCAAAAGCGACTCAAGCTCATTTCTTCTTTCTTCCCGTTTTTCGACGACTCCACCGGCAATCCTCAAGCCCACGGACAACAACAGGACTCCCGGTTCTCAACCGGCCAAGCCCCCGTTCCCCGACAAAAGATACCTCCGCCCACACATCTCCCGCCCCTTTCCAGCAAACCGGTACCGAAGCATCCCCGTCTCAATAATCCCCGTATACCGTTTCCGGCAACTGCTCCAAGGCCGCTTCCGCCTGCTCGTCGTTGGGTGCTGTCCCATGCCATTTGGAAAGGTTCCGCATGAAATCAACCCCATGCCCCATCTCAGTATGCATCAGGATCATGACCGGCCTACCCTGTCCGCAGGAAGACTTGGCTTGGTTCAAAACCTTTTCCACATCCGTCACATCGTTCCCGTTCATTTCCAACACCAACCAGCCAAAAGCCTCGAACTTGGCACGCAGGTTGCCCAGATCCATTACATCCTTGACCGCACCGTCTATCTGCAAACCATTGTAATCCACTACCGAAATCAGATTGTCCACTTTCTTGGCTCCGGCGAACATGGCCGATTCCCAAATCTGCCCTTCTTCCAACTCGCCGTCTCCGTGCAAGGAGAACACCAAATGGCTGTCCCCGTCCATCTTCTTGGCCAAGGCCATTCCGATCGCGTTCGACATGCCCTGCCCCAACGACCCCGAGGCCATCCGGATGCCCGGCAGATGATGGGAAACACTGGGATGCCCTTGCAGACGGCTGCCCAACTTGCGCAAAGTCCCTAATTCCGGAATCGGGAAATAGCCCGTCCGCGCCAGCACGCTATACCAGACCGGCGCAATATGGCCGTTGGACAAGAAAAACACATCCTGCCCTTTGCCTTCTATGGAAAATGTCTTCGGGTCGTGTTCCAGTACATTGAAATACAATACCGTCATAAAATCGGCACAGCCCAAAGAACCTCCGGTATGGCCGGATTTCGCCGAATGGATCATACGAATGACATCCCGCCTTACCTGGGTGGACATCTGTCTGAGTTGTTCTGTCTGCAACATTTTCTTTCGTTTTATAAGTAGGTCTTATAACTTAGGCCGAAACGTTTTTTCGCCACTCCCAAGCACAAGCGTGTAAACCCCATTTTCAGAACACGCCTTGCCATACTTAGCCGATGGCCGATGCAAGAATTCCGTCAAGCGCAACTGCAAAAGTATCAAAAACCCACCATTCCCATACGCAAAACCCAGCCTCCTTTCCTACTTTTTATTCACATCGGATTTTCGCTATCGTTGGCTGTCGCCGAAGACAGGATGCGTCTCGGCCATGCAAAACTGAGCAAGCTCCTTTTGCATGGCTCTCGACTTTCACTATCTTTGCTCCCGTATTCTTTTACGGAAAGGCTCCAAGGGCATCCAAAAACACGCTTGCCTATCCGCGATACGCCTATCCGTAAACAGGTATTAACCGACAACAAATCCTATGGTATCCTTTTTTATCTCCCTGGCCCTGCTGATTCTCGGCTATCTCGTCTATGGCAAATTCGTCCAAAAGGCTTTCGGCCCCGATCCCAATCGCAAAACCCCGGCAGTAGCCCATCCCGACGGCGTGGATTATGTACAGATGCCTGCCTGGAAAATGTTCATGATCCAGTTCCTCGACATTGCCGGTCTCGGCCCTATCTTCGGGACTATCCTGGGAGCCATGTACGGAACCAGCTGCTTCATCTGGATTGTCATCGGATGCATCTTCGGAGGAGCCGTCCACGACTATATGGCCGGCATGCTGTCCGTGCGCAACGATGGCAAAAACGTACCCGAACTGACAGGCAAGTACTTAGGAAACGGAATGAAGCAATTCAGCCGGGTCCTAGGCATCCTGCTGATGGTCATGTGCGGGTCGGTCTTCGTAACCGGGTCGGCCGGACTGCTCGCCGCGCTCACCCCGGAATCGCTCGACACCACCTTCTGGAGCATCGTCATCTTCATCTATTTCCTTTTAGCGACCCTGCTGCCGATAGACAAACTGATTGGACGCATCTACCCCATCTTCGGCTTCTGCCTGCTGTTCATGGCCGTCGGCATCATGGCCTGCCTCATTTACCAAGCCTGTTTCGTTGCCCCCGGCTCCATGCCTGAAATCTGGGAAGCGATGACCAATATGAACACCCCCGAAAACACCGGGACAGCCACCAAGCCAATTTTCCCGATGATGTTCATCTCGATAGCCTGCGGCGCGGTTTCCGGCTTCCATGCCACACAATCCCCCCTGATGGCCCGCTGCATGTCGAACGAAAAACAAGGCCGTCCCATCTTCTACGGCTCGATGATTACCGAAGGCGTGGTCGGCCTGATCTGGGCAGCTGCCGCCACCTATGTTTTCCATAATACCGGCCTCATGGAACAAATCGGCCTTACCTATGCCGATGTGGAAGCCAAAGGCGGCCCGACCGTGGTCAACGGCCTATCCCGCTTATGGTTAGGCGGCTTCGGAGCGGTCTTGGCCATTATCGGGGTCGTAGCCTGCCCCATCACTTCGGGCGACACCGCCATGCGCTCGGCCCGCTTGATGCTGGCCGAAATGCTGCACTTCAAACAAGAGAAACTCAGCCACCGCCTTTATTTGGCAATCCCCCTCTTCGCCGTAGCGCTCCTGCTGCTCACCGTCCTTTCCGCCCAGTTCGGCATCCTCTGGCGCTATTTCGCGTTCATGAACCAGCTAATGGCCATGTGCACCCTCTGGGTCATCACCGTTTACCTTTTCCGCTACCGGAAAGGCCTCACATACATCATGTCCTTGATTCCGGCCGTTTTCATGACTTCGGTGGTCTTCACATACCTGTTCCGCGCCCCGGAATGCCTCGGCGGGCTGTTTGCCGGCAATGCCTTCTACTTGGACACCTTGTCTTATCTGTTAGGTCTCGCCTGCATGCTCGTCATCTGCGCGGTGTTCATCGCCTGGGCTAACAAGACCGCCCGAGGAATACGCGACGGAAGCCTCTCCACCATAGAAGAGTAACCTGTTTTTCCGTTTATAAGAAGCTGTTTAAATTTATTTGTTTAGGCCATCGGGAGAGGATTTCGAGGGATGGCGTGGCGTTTTTCAAAGGAGGATAGCTCAGCTATCTGACGTGAAAAACGCAAGCAAGACCCGAAATAGTCCCCGATGGGCAAGCAAAATCCTGAAACCGGTTCCTGAAAATTCAGTCTTTTCAGGATTGCAAGAAATTTTAAACAGCTTCTAAGATGAAAGTACTTTTTCTCGCTGCCTGATATCCCAATCGTTTCGATGCGATGGAAGGCCTTTTCATACGCAAGCACGCCTCCGCTGTTGGCAAGTACACGGATGTGCGCATGTCTTGTTCTTGAAAGAACATCCCACCATTCAAAAGGGCGAATATACCAGTCAGCAGTTTGACAATATCACCGAACACTATGTCTATTACCCGGAACAAACATCGAAAATCGGGAAACCAAAAGCTTTCATCCGGTATTGCCATATAGGCTTCAAACATGTATGCCCAGGATGAGGAAAACCGGATTTGATTCATGCCAACGTCCTGCCCCGACATGGTGCCATGGCTTTATTTCCAAGAAATTCTACCATATCCCTTATGTCGTCACCGAACATTGGATGCAGTACCACCGCGACCCGTTCCGGAACAAAGCGCACAAACGCCTGACCCAAGCCGTGACGAGAAACGCCGAACGGATCATGCCCGAATGCCGCGAAAGGGTAAAGGAACGGGAACGCCGACACCGCCTCTCTACCTTTGCCCCACATCCTGACATGGAAAGGACATTGGAAAATACGGCCATACACCGTTTTGAGGGACAGGGGCCTCAATCCGCAATTCCGTCTTCCGGACCGGATGCGTCAAGCACAGGGAACGGGCGTGCAACGAAATGCTACCATCCAGATTGCTCCGCTTGTCACCGTACTTCAAATCCCCCTGTATCGGACATCCCATTCCAGAAAGCTGGACCCGGATCTGATGATGCCGGCCGGTACACAACTCTACTTCTATCAAAGCATAACGTTCCGAATGCCCGATTACTTTATAATATAGCTCCGCTTTCTGGGCTCCGGGACGCTCCGGCGGACAGATATAGGACTTGTTATTGGCTTCGTTCTTGTAAAGGTATTGCAACAGATGTCCCTGTGGTTCGACAGGTTCGTTCCGGCAGATGGCCCAATAGATTTTCTGGAACTCCCTTTCCCTTATCATCTCGTTCAGCCGAGCCAAAGCCTTGCCGG
This sequence comes from uncultured Bacteroidales bacterium, assembly GCA_944320465.1. Lineage (GTDB taxonomy): Bacteria > Bacteroidota > Bacteroidia > Bacteroidales > P3 > Pullibacteroides. Next base: position 62,818 of record CALUHO010000011.1, read on the forward strand.
TCTTGGCAAAAAGCAAGACACCGCTCACCGGACGGTCCAAACGATGCGCCACGCCAAGAAATACATTGCCCGGCTTGGCATCCCTCTCCTTGATAAATACCTTGAACTGCTCGCTCAAAGGCACATCCCCGGTCTTGTCGCCCTGCACGATCTGCCCCGGCAGCTTGTTGACCGCTAAAAGATGGTTGTCTTCATACAATATGGGGGCTGGGGGCTGCATCAGTATTGTTCGTTTTCGTTCGGGAAACAAGAAGCCTTCACATCTTCCACATAATGCGAGACCGCCTTGGTGATTTCCGTGCCCAAATCATGGTAGCGGCGCAAGAAACGAGGGGAAAAACCTTGGGTGATACCTAACATATCATGCATCACCAATACCTGTCCATCCACCCGATTGCCAGCCCCTATCCCGATGACCGGAATCGACACGACCCGGCTGACTTCCCCGGCCAATTCTGCCGGTATCTTTTCCAATACAAGGCTGAAACATCCCAACTTTTCCAACAACAAGGCATCCTGCAGCAGCTTTTCGGCCTCCATTTCGGTAGTGGCCCGAACCGCATACGTACCGAATTGATTAATTGATTGCGGCGTAAGTCCAAGATGCCCCATCACGGGGATTCCTGCCGAAATGATATTCCTTATAGAATCGGCTTCCTCCTGACCGCCTTCCAATTTGACAGCATCGGCTCCGGTCTCCTTCATGATACGCACGGCCGAACGCAAGGCTTCCAACGAGTCCCCTTGGTAGGATCCGAATGGCATATCCACCACGACCAAGGCCCGGTTCACGCCTCTTACTACCGAAACTCCGTGGTAAATCATCTGGTCCAAGGTTATCGGCAAAGTTGTAGGATAGCCTGCCATCACATTGGCGGCCGAATCCCCGACCAGAATGACATCCACGCCGGCTTGATCAAGCAGTTTGGCCATAGAATAGTCGTAGGCCGTCAACATGGCTATTTTCCTTCCTTCTGATTTCATCTTCAACAAAGTGCGTGTCGTCACCTTGTTATGGGATTCATGAACCGCTGTGCTCATCCTTATGATAATTGTAGGTGTGTCCAGTCCAAGATGCGCTTCGCGAGAGTCTTTTCCCCGCAGGCAAACCCATCCTCGAATGGAACGGCAAACTTACTGCTTTTCCCCGAGCTATGAAATAGCCGACGAATTCAAGATTCATAAAGGCTTGTCTTTGCGCTCGCCTTTCACTATCTTTGCAAGATGCAGTGTTGTGTGTAGAGACACGGCATTGCATTCACAGAATATTACAAACCAAACTCTTACAAAAGTGGACATTTTTGAAAAACTGCTCAAGAATTTTGGTCCATTAGGCCAATATGCAGATGAAGCCGACGGGTATTACATGTTCCCGAAACTGGAAGGTCCTATTTCCAACCGAATGATGTTCAATGGAAAAGAACGCCTGGTATGGAGCCTGAACAACTATCTGGGATTGGCCAACCATCCTGAAGTACGGAAAGTGGACGCAGAAGCTGCTGCCGAATACGGTCTGGCTTACCCGATGGGGGCCAGAATGATGTCAGGCCAGAGCAAACAGCACATGAAATTGGAACAGGATCTGGCCGATTTTGTCGGCAAAGAAGCCGCTTATGTATTCAATTTCGGTTATCAGGGCATTTTTTCCACGATTGACTGTTTGGTTGACCGCAACGATGTAATCGTGTTCGATGCAGAAGCCCACGCTTCGCTCATAGACGGGATGCGCCTGCATATCGGCAAGCGTTTCATGTTCAAGCATAACGACATGGAATCGGCCGAAAAGCAACTCAAGCATGCCCAAGATGTGGTTGCCAAGACCGGCGGCGGTATCCTTGTCATCACCGAAGGCGTTTTCGGCATGAGCGGGGATATGGGCGATATCAAAGGCTTGGCCGAACTCAAGAAGAAATACGATTTCCGTCTAGTAGTAGATGATGCCCACGGCATCGGGACGATGGGAGCCCATGGCCGGGGAACCGGGGAAGAACAAGGTGTGGAAGACGCTATCGACATCCATTTGGGAACGTTCGCCAAATCCTTCGCCTTGGTAGGCGGTTTCGTGGCCGGACCTAAGGAAATCATCCGTTACCTGCGCTTCAACTTGCGTTCGCAGATTTATGCCAAGAGCTTGCCGATGCCTATCGTTATCGGGGCCCAGAAACGTTTGGAAATGATGAAGACTCATCCCGAACTCCGCGAAAAGCTGTGGACTATCGTCCGCGCGTTGCAAGGCGGTTTGAAGGAAAACGGTTTCAACATCGGCCTGACCAATTCGCCTGTTACTCCGGTAACGCTCAACGGCAACGTGCCCGAAGCGACTAACCTGACTTACGATATCCGCGAATACTACAATATCTTCTGCTCTATCGTGACATATCCGGTCGTTCCGAAAGGCACCATCATCCTTCGCTTGATTCCTACGGCCGTCCATACGCTGGATGACGTCAAATACACGCTCGAAGCCTTCAACGCTGTCAAGGAAAAACTCTTCAACGGCACTTATGCCAAGATGGAGATGAAAGCGATGAACGCCTAAGCCGACATAACATTCCGTGCCGGATTCTGCAAGAAACTGATCATAAGTTGCAGATCCGGCAATTTTTTCTTCTGAAAGGAATGCAGCTCTAGGTGACAGAAGCGATTTTTCTGCCATATCGTGCAGTATGCCTTTAAAAGCGAACTGCCAAGCCGTTATCTCTGTAAAATTTCGTCCTTAACTTTCTACCATGAAAATATCCACAGTCGCTTACAATCTTATAGGCATCGTAGCAAGCCTCTTGTTATTGAATACCTGTTTCAAACAACAAGGGTATCAGTTCGTAAAGAACATGTTGTCCTCAAATTATGAAATCATCAAAGAATATAAGGGCCTTTCTTTAGACGATCGATTCGCTATCAAGATGGGCATCGGTTATACAGCGTTCAAATATGTCAGGGAACAGACCCCAGACACAGCCGTCATCCTCCTGCCTCGTCGTGAAGACTTCATGCCACAAGGCAAAAAGAGCCAGTTTAACGGAGAGCTGTATAATATGATGTGGGCATCGCGCTTCCTTTATCCTCGCAAGGTCGTTTCCCGTTACACCATAGAGCAAGACCAAGCACACTACCAGCCTACTCATGTTATTGTAGTCAATGATAGTTGCAAGGAATTCCTGGAATACACGATTCCTTCTTACATAGAATTCGGAGTATTCCCTGTTCAATATCCCAAATAATCACAGCCATGCTAATAATCGGACTGATTTTAACATTCCTGACAGGATTCAGCCTGCTATGCTTCCTCAGCAAGCAAAAACTTTCCATTGCAGAAAGTATCGGACTCTCTTTCCCGATGGGGCTATTCCAGATGGTCCTGCTGATTAGCCTATCGGACATCCTTGGAATCGGTGTACACCCTGGAATCAGCATAGGTGGAGGCATTCTGTTGTCTTTGCTATGGATAGTGTTCGCCAAACGAAAAAAACATGGACTTCCTTTTTTTGCCTTCTCCCATGACTGGAAATCCATATTTTCTTCCTTCAATCTTGTCTGGCTAATCTTTTTCATTGCCCTCGTCGGCATGGAATGGATGAACTTTTCCAAATGCCTCTATTTTCCCACTTTCGACAGAGACAGTGTAGTAGGATTCGATACCATCGGTTATCTCATTGCGCAAGAACATACAATCCGGAATTTATCCGTATTTCAAGTAGAAGTCAATCCGGGTATCCATAACCCGGGAAGTTACGTATCGTACGCCCCTTTAGTCCAAGAAGCTTACGCCATGGTTTACCAATGGGGAGCAGAAACATCCAAAAGCATCCCCGCACTGATGTACCTTTCACTGCTGTTCGCTTTTTACGGATTCATGAAAAGGAGCATTGGTGCCACAGGCAGCATTATTGCCACTTTCTTCATGATGATTACCCCTGAAATGGTGTCTTTCTCCTCCATGTCGGGAACAAATGTCATCCATGCCATTTACGCTGCTCTCGGCTGCATGTACGGCTTGGCATACCTTGTACCCGCACTTGCAGGGGGAAGTTCCAGCAAAACATACCTGTATCTAAGTGCCATCCTGTTAGCAGCAAATATTTATACCCGGTACGAAGGTGTGGTTTTCCCTGCCGCAGTGGGCATCTTCATGCTTGTGCAAACCATACGGAAAAAAATCCTGCTGAAAAATTTTGCATATTGGTGTCTCATCATTATCATGCCATTCCTCATCTGGAAGATATACCAGCGAGCCAGCGGAATGTATACCGAAAATTTCATGATTCCCATCTTCTCTTTTGACGAAGAAAAAGCAAGCACCATCCTTTCGGCTTTCTGGGGGCTTCTTACGAATCAGATCTATTACGGATGGACATTCATTCTGGCTTTCATCGCGTTTATCGCCAACCTATGGTTCGTTATCAAGAAGAGAGACTCCATCATTCCTTTCGCTACGGTGTTCCTTTCTATCGTGTTTTATGCACTCGTGCTTTATTATGTAGATTATGTATGGGATTCCATTCACAATGTCTTAGCATACTCAGCAAAACGATTTTTCTTCTGTTTCAGCATCCTAGCTTGGTTCTACCTAAGTTCTGTCTACCCTCTCAGGCAGGGATTGCTCTTCCTCGACAGAAAGCTTTCCCTTTTTCCTTCCGCAAAGAAAGGCAACACAAAGGCGAAAACCGACAAGGCTTAAGAATCCAGTAAGATATAAGAACGGCTCGCCAGTCTATCCGCTGCATGGAAATCCACTCTGGCGAGCTGTCCGACATCCGGTTCAGCCTGCTCCGTGATCCGGTTTTACATCACGCCACTGTTCCAAATCACTCGCAACAGCTCCACCAAATCTTCATCCGGACTCAACCCCAGATGTTTGCGCAACCGATACCGATTCATGTTCAAAGTCTTGACAGAGTCTCCGGTAATCATAGATATTTCCCTGACAGACAACCCCATCCTAAGGAAAACCGCCAATTCTTTGCCTCTGGCAGTCATACCAGGATACCGGGCATCCAAACGGGAACAAAAAGCCTCGTTTTGCGCATCAATTTCTTTGGACAAATTATCATCGATGTTCGAAATCTGATTCTGTCCAATAAACATGTTTATCTTCTTCAGCTGAATTGAGATCTCTTGTGAATCCAGCTTATACGTTTCCCTTATCTTCTCCCTGATTTTTTCCAAGAGTTCATTCCGGTATCGTACAAACATCAATGTATAAGCCAGCTTGTCTTCCGTCTCCTGCAAACGGGAAGACACCCCGGAAATTGTTTCCTCCTTCCTCTTCAGCTCCAGTTCCATTATCTTCCGACGGGATTGCTCCAATTCCATCTGCTGCGAAAGAACTTCCATCTCTTTCTTTTTTCTCAAAAAACGTTGCCGTGCATAAAGCCACCCCATGCAAAGCATCAGCACAGCAAACAACAACAAGTAGTTCCTTTGCCGGATTGCCATCTGATGCTCCTGCTGGCGCATCTCGTACTCTTGTTCCAGCTTCATCAGCTTTTGATGCGTGAAACTGTTCTCTATTTTTCGCAGGCTTCGCTCCGACTGTATCATTTTAGTAATTTCCAGCTGTTTCTGCGTACAAGCATAAGCCATGGCATAATCCTTTCTCCGGGCATGCACCTTTGTCCGGACAGCATAATTCTCGTACAACAAATCCTTTGCATCCACCTTCCATGCATAAGATTCCGCCTTCTCCAAAGCGACCAAGGCCTCATCGCAACGACCTATATAATAATACTGCTTCCCTAAATTGTTATAATTCTCTGCCAACGACCAAATCACATTCAAAGACGTATTAATCCGTATCGACTCCTCCAACATGGAAATCTTCTGCAAGCTATTGCCCGGAGACATGCACAAGTTATTTATAATGGCCGCCACATACTTTTCATTCTCTATGTCTCTCGCTATCCGCAAAGCTATATTGAAACAAGAATCCGCAGAAACGAAATCACCGCTATAATAATAGTTCAAACCATAATTATTATAAGCCGATGCCAGACCTTCCGGAAACTGAAGTTCTTCGCACAACTTGATGCTCTGACGAATATAAAAAGCCGCGTCCGGGAAATTATCCAAACGCGTATAAACCCAACCTATCCCATTGTAGATATCCGCTTTGATATGCAAAGAATCAGCAGGACAATACTCCAACGCGTTCAAATACACACTAAGGCTCATTTCAAAATCCCCTTCCACCATGACCACCCATGCATAGGATGCCAATGCCTTAGCACATACGGCTTCGTCTTTTGCCTCCTGTCCCATCTCATAAGCTACCAAAGCACTTTGCTTTGCTTGTTCGGGAGCGGACATATCCAAACTGTAGGCTTTATCCAGCAAAGAATCCACTGATTGCGCCTGCAAAGAAAGCCCGGCCATCAAATAGGCAAACGAAAACAACATTACCTTTTCTATTCTTTTTCTTCTCTCACTATAAGCCTTTTCCATCGAATCATTTTGAATTCTGCATACCGTACAATACAGGATTCAAAGAACGCAAAAAAAGTTCATTCCAGCAATACTAAACCATAAGAACCTGACATGAGTCGCAGCCCGAGTCCGACACCAACCAAACCAGCGTACTCAGAGAAAATCCTTTCTTAGAAGCTTTTTCAACCCAAATCGGTCATTAGACTTCGGGGAGATTGTCCACTTGCGTCATGCAGCATGCTTCTCGCCTAGCCGAAGGCGTAGCGGGCTACGTCGAGGCGTAGCGAGAAACAGGATGCGGAC
>CALUHO010000012.1 GCA_944320465.1 uncultured Bacteroidales bacterium
TGCAAGCCGAGCGCAGAGCCGAACGGAGTTCGGGCTATGCCGAGGCGCAGCGTTTATCGGAAACGAAGTTTAAAATAGTATACAATGAAAGCTTTGTTGATTAACGGAAGCCCGAGGAGCAACGGGAATACCTATGTGGCTTTGTAGGAAGTGGCAAAGGCTCTCGAAGCCAATGGAGCGGAAGCGGAAATCGTGTCGATTGGGACCAAAGCGGTGCAAGGCTGCATCGCCTGCAACAAATGTGCGGAGACAGGACGTTGCGTGTTCAACGATGACTTGTATAATACGATTTGGGAGAAAGCCAAGGATGCGGACGGCATCGTGGTCGGTTCCCCGGTTTATTATGCCGGGCCGAACGGTTCGCTCTGTGCCTTGCTCGACAGGCTGTTCTATTCCGCTTCTTCGTTCTTGCGCTACAAGCCGGCCGCGGCGGTGGCCGTATGTCGCCGAGGAGGAGCGTGCGCTGCCTTCGACCGCTTGAACAAGTATTTCACTATCAATTGTATGCCGGTGGTAAACTCTCAATACTGGAATAGCGTGCACGGCCTTAAACCGGGCGAGGCTTCGCAGGATGCTGAAGGCTTGCAGACGATGCGTACCTTGGGGAATGACATGGCTTGGATTTTGCGTTCGGGCAATGTCATGGCAATTCCCAAGGCGAGCCGTGTGACGCATGTGGAAGACATTGCAAAAAGCCTCGACCTTGTTTTGACGGAAGAGGATATGAAGGCTATAGACCAAGCTTTTCCGCCACCGATCCATAAGTACATTTGGCCGGTTGGTAGTTCGTGGGAGACAACGGCTATTTCAGTTTCTTTCCGTCCGAGAAGGCATTGCCCGCTTTTTCGCCCACTTTCAGGTAGGTGTGGTTGAATGGGTCGAAGATGATAGGCTGCGCTTTGGCCGGATCCACCTTGCCTTGGGCATCCAGCACTCTTTCATCCACGCAGACATTGATGATTTCGCCTCGCAGGATGCAGGATTCCGGGTCGTAGTCAATTAGTTTGCATTCCAGCGCAATCGGCAGTTCATCAATCAGCGGCGCGTCCACGAATTCGGATTTCGTGGCGTGGAAACCGGCTTTGGAAAATTTGTCACTGATTTGGTTGCCCGATACGATACCTACGTAATCGCAAGCTACCACTTGGTCCGCGGTGGCCATGCTGACCGTGAAGGCTCCTCGTTTGAGTAGGTTCTTGACCGTTTTATGCCCGGCACTCAGGCAGATGCTAATCTGGTTTTCTTCGCTGATGCCGCCCCATGCCGCGTTCATGGCATCGGGAATCCCGTCTTCTCCGTAAGTGGCGATGATGAAGACCGGTTGCGGGTAGGAAAGGGGTTTAGCCCCGAAATTCTTTCTCATTTTACAATAAGTTTTTTTTGTAACAGGGCGATGCCAATCGGGGAGTCTCTCGACATCGCCCTTTGGGATTCTGTTTGGTAGGGATTCCGGCTTGATAATCAAGAAACCGTATCCATGCAACAGTTTCAATACCAGAAACTCCTTATGGCTGCTTGGGTCTAAGCGCATACTTGATGATGGCTGGTAGCCAAGTAGTTGATGTTGCAGACGGTTGAGATGCGGTTGCTTGGCTTGAGGATGGCTTTCCCGTTCGTGCAAGAGCTTATTTCAGCCATTTTTCGATTTCGGCTTTCGGGTCGCCATTGAGCAGCTTGCCTTCCTGCCAGTTGTAATCGGGATAAGCCTTTTTCAGCTCTTTGACAGAGTTGCTGATACTGCTGCTGCCGGATGTGGCGAACGGAATCAGCACCTTGCCCGACAAATCGTAGCTCTCAATGAATGTGTTGACCGCGTGCGGGGCCACGTTCCACCAAATCGGGAAACCGATGAACAGCGTGTCATAGTCTTTCATGTCTTTTTCATGCAGTTCCATGATGATAGCCGGACGCGATGCCGGGTCCTGCATTTCGAGCGTGCTGCGGGAGGACTTGTCGGTCCAGTCCAGATCGGCATCGGTATAAGGTTGTTCGGGACGGATGGGGTAAAGCCTTCCGCCTGTGGCTTGGGCGATTTGCTGGGCCACTTTGTGGGTGGTTCCGGTCGCGGAGAAATAGGCGACCAAGGTCTTGGATGTTTTCATGTCTTGTGTGTTTTTTTGAGCGCAGGCCGTCATGCTGACCAGTGTCAAGCTCATCAAGAATAAGGTGATTTTTTTCATATCGTTTGTTTTTTGTCTGCAGTTGAAAAATAGTTGTCTCAACGCAAGAGGATTCCCTGTTGGCCATCAAGCCGTGTCGGCCTTGGAGAATGTTTTGCCCGTCTTAGCGGCATGGCGCATTCAGGCGGGTCGGAAAACAGGAGAACCCGTGTTGCAAAAATACGCGAGAAACAGCCAGGAACGCTTACCCGGATTACGGATTTTCAGAATCGTAATCGGCCAGCTATAGCCAATAAGTGGCTTTTTCGTTCATTGAGTCCTATTGTTTGTGTATCGGTATAACGTTTCTTGCGGAAAGAGAGAAAATATCGGTTTCCAAGAAAAACAAAACCCACATCCCGATGTAGAGGCCGGAATGTGGGTTTCAACCCAAATCGGTCATTAGACACGCCGGGGCTGTTTTCGGTTAGGAAAATGAGGCTTTCGGGCATCTTGCCCGCCTCTGTCCGCATCCTGTTTCTCGCTACGCCTCGACGTAGCCCGCTACGCCTTCGGCTAGGCGAGAAGCATGCTGCATGACACAAGCGGGCAATCTCCCCAAAGTCTAATGACCGATTTGGGTTCAAATAAGCGTCCTGACAAAACAGATATTTATTTCAAATTGACTTTCAGGTTCAGTTCGTCCAATTGCGCCTGACTAATCGGCGAAGGCGATTCGCTCATCGTGTCGCGGCCCGCATTGTTCTTGGGGAAGGCAATGTAGTCGCGGATGCTGTCGGCACCGCCGAAGAGGGCGCACAGGCGGTCGAATCCGAAAGCCAGCCCGCCGTGAGGAGGCGCTCCGTATTCAAAGGCGTTCATCAGGAAGCCGAATTGGGCCTGTGCTTCTTCATCGCTGAAGCCCAGAGCCTTGAACATCCTTTTCTGCAAGTTCTTGTCATGGATACGGATGGAGCCACCGCCCACTTCGACCCCGTTGATAACCATGTCGTAAGCATTGGCGCGAACCTTGCCCGGATCGGTTTCCAGCATGGCATCGTCTTCCGGCTTGGGCGCCGTGAAAGGATGGTGCATCGCAAAGAAACGCCCGGCTTCCTCGTCCCATTCCAAAAGCGGGAAGTCAACGACCCACAAAAGCTTGTAGTTGAACGGGTCTCGCAAGCCCAAGCGGTTGCCCATTTCTAGACGCAGCACGCCCAAGGCCGTCTTGGTCTTGGCCGCTTTGCCCGCCAGGATCAGAATCAGGTCGCCCGCTTTGGCATCGCAAGCCTGAGCCACGGCTTTCAGTTCATCGGCGTTGAAGAACTTGTCCACCGACGACTTGAAGCTGCCGTCCGCGTTGCATTTGATGTAAATCAGACCCGAAGCGCCCACTTGCGGCCGTTTCACGAAATCGGTCAGTTCATCCAACTGCTTGCGCGTGTATTCGGCTCCTCCCGGCACGCAGATGCCGCCAACCCATTCGCTTTGGTCGAAGATACTGAACTTGCCTTGCGGGAAGACCTCCTTCAAGGCCGTGAATTCCATGCCGAAACGCAAGTCAGGTTTATCAGAACCGTATTTGTCCATGGCCGTCTGCCAGCTCATCCGTTGCAAAGGCGGCACATCGATGCCTTTTTCCACCTTGAACAGGTAACGGATCAGGCCTTCGAACATTTGCAGCACGTCTTCCTGTTCCACGAACGACATCTCGCAGTCCAGCTGCGTGAATTCCGGCTGGCGGTCGGCCCTGAGGTCTTCATCGCGGAAGCAGCGCACCAGCTGGAAGTAGCGGTCGTAACCGGCTACCATCAGAAGCTGCTTGTACTGTTGCGGCGATTGCGGCAGCGCGTAGAATTCGCCCGGGTTCATGCGCGAAGGCACCACGAAGTCGCGCGCGCCTTCCGGGGTGGATTTCACCAGGAAAGGCGTTTCGATTTCCATGAAGCCCTGACCGTCCATGTATTTGCGGATTTCGATGCTCAGACGGTGGCGCAGTTCCAGGTTCTTGCGGACGCAGTCGCGGCGCAAGTCCAAGTAGCGGTACTTCATCCTCAGCTCGTCGCCCCCGTCGCTATGGTCCTCGATCGTGAAAGGAGGGGTCTTGGCCGGGTTCAGGATATTGATTTCATTGGCAATGATTTCAATGTCCCCGGTAGGAATCTTGCTGTTCTTGTTGCTTCGTTCGGCCACCTTGCCTTTGATTTGCACCACGAATTCACGGCCCAAGGTACGGGCTTTGGCGCACAAGTCGGCATTGGTTTCCATATTGAATACGACTTGGGTGATGCCGTAGCGGTCCCGCAAGTCCACGAAAGTCATGCCTCCCAAGTCGCGGGAACGCTGCACCCAGCCGCAGAGGCAGACTTCTTTTCCGACGTCCGAAATCCGGAGTTCGCCGTTGGTATGTGTCCTGTACATTTTCTTATAGAATTAATGTCCGATACCCAAACGGCATTAAATCAAGCGGATGCAATCCGTTGCGATTCATGCCGTTTCGGGCTCGGCTTATGGGTTCTGTCCGTTTATTTCTTGGCCTTGCCTTGGTTGGCTACGGCTTCCATCAAGGCTTTGATCTTTTCGGGGTCGCCTAAGAACTCGTCCTTGATCAGGTTCATATCGTCGTCGAATTCAAAGAGGTAAGGAACGGCGGTAGGCAGGTTCAAGCCCACGATGTCTTCGTCCGAGATGCCTTTGATGTATTTGATGATGCCACGCAGGGAGTTCCCGTGGGCAGCAATCAGGATTTCGTTGCAGTTCTTGAGCGAGGGCACGATGGTTTCCTTCCAATAAGGCACGATGCGGGCCACGGTGTCCTTGAGCGATTCGGTCAGCGGCAGCAGGTTCTTGTCCACTTTGGCGTAACGGGGATCCAGAAGCGGGCTGCGGCTGTCGTCCGGAGCTAAGGGGTCGGGAGCCACATCGTAGCTTCTGCGCCAGATTTTTACCTGGGCATCTCCGTATTTTTCAGCGGTTTCCGCCTTGTTGAGACCTTGCAGCATACCGTAATGCTTTTCGTTCAGCCTCCAAGTCTTTTCCACCGGAATCCACATCTGTTCCATTTCTTCCAAGACGGTATTCATGGTCTTGATGGCTCTTTTGAGGTAGGAGGTATAGACCATATCGAAATGGAATCCTTTTTCTTTGAGCAATTTACCAGCTTCGCGAGCTTCTTCCACCCCGTGCGGGGTCAGATCCACATCGGTCCAGCCTGTAAAACGGTTTTCCTTGTTCCAGGCGCTTTCCCCGTGCCTGATGAGAACTACTTTTTTCATAATATTATCAAGGTATTAGAGTTCGTTTGTCTTGTCTTGCGGGCTTTGCCGGCCTGTACCTCAGCCTTTCAGGGGGGCAAGGGCGATGCCGGACTGGGCCAAAAGCCTTCTTGCGCAGACTGCTTCCATTTAAACAAACAAAGGTACGACGAAAAGACGAAACAGGGAAATCCGAAAGCGAGGGGCAATGGGCAATGCGTACAAAGGGTTTCAGGTTGTTTCTATCCTGTTCATTCGATGCGGTCTATCCAGCGTTCGATGATGCTCATGCCGCAGTTCGACATATAGGATTCGGGATGGAATTGCAGACCGTAAATCGGCAAATCCTTGTGGTATAGCGACATGATGTTGCCGTCTTCATCGTAGGACCCTACTTGCAGGCAATCGGGCAGGGAGGCTTTGTCAACGACCCAGGAGTGGTATCTTCCCACGACGACGGGTTGCGGCAAATCGCCCGTCAAAGGGTCGTGCTTGTCGGCAATGCGGAGGCGGCTGATATGCCCGTGGAGCGGGGAGTCAAGATGCTTGAGTCGGGCACCGAAGCTTTCGGCAATGGCTTGCAATCCTAAGCAGATTCCCAAGATGCTATGCGTTTGGCGGCAATGCCGGATAAGCGGCAGCAGGTTCCCGGCTTCAGACGGGATGCCCGGACCGGGCGAGAGTAGTAGCCCGTTGTATTCGGGTAGTTTGTCGAAATCAATCTGGTCGTTGGAAGTTACATCGAAGTTTACCGTCCGACTGGTTTCTCGCAACAGTTGCACGATGTTGTACACGAATGAGTCGTAGTTGTCGATTACCAATATCTTCATAAGGGGGACAAATATAGTGCAAGCCGAACGCAAAGACAAGCCGGTTCCTTGCTTGATTTTTGCTGAGGCGCAGCCTATATTGCGGGCGAAGCCTGCCAATGCGTGCAAGCCGAACGCAAAGACAAGCCGGGGAAGTCCCGTAAATCGGTTATTTTTGCCCCAGAAACCCGGCAATGATTATCAAAATGGACCCTCTGTTGATCCCGGCGGGCTGTGTTCGGCAAGCGATGAACCGCCATGGAATGGCTGGAGAGCCTTTCTTGTTCGGAATAGACTTTGAAATGAAGCAAGGCTTCTTCATAGACCATCCTTTGGAAAACAAGGAAATCCTGTTTAGCATCGGGGAAATATCCAATGTGGGCAAGGATACCGCATTGCTATCGACACCGTCAACTATGTTGTCCGGATTCGATGGCCCACAGCTGCGTGTCTTTCCAATGCCCTTTGAAGAGTACCGTTCCCGTTTTGCCATTGCCCATGCCGGCCTCCTGCGGGGCGACAGTTATTTGCTGAACCTGACTTTGCGCACCCCCATCTCTACCAATCTTTCGTTAGAGCAGATTTTCTGCCGGAGCAAGGCCGCGTACAGGATATGCCTGCCCGGTCGTTTTGTCTGCTTTTCGCCTGAAAGTTTTGTGCGTATCGAAGGCAGCAGCATTCGTTCTTTCCCGATGAAAGGCACAATCGATGCCTCTTTGCCGGAAGCGGAGAAGCAACTGATGGGAAACTACAAGGAACAGTGCGAGCATTATACTATTGTGGATCTAATCCGCAACGATTTGAATCGGATTGCCGCCAATGTCAGGGTAGAACGTTTCCGTTACATAGAAAAAGTGAAAAGCCGTCAGGGCGAGATATTGCAAAGCAGTTCGGAAATTCGCGGAACGCTTCCAGGCAATTGGAACGAAAATGTGGGCGATTTGATTTTTGGTTTGTTGCCGGCAGGTTCCATTTCCGGTGCGCCCAAAAGCTCCACGGTCCGGTTGATTCAGAAAGCGGAAGCGAAGCCAAGAGGCTTTTACACCGGCGTTTTCGGGCTGTTTGACGGGATTAGCCTGGACAGTGCCGTGATGATACGTTATATCGAGCAGGATGGGGAAAACCGGATGTATTTCCGCAGTGGAGGCGGTTTGACAATCAATAGTCAAGCCGAGGATGAATACCGGGAAGTCATACAGAAGATTTATTTGCCCATTATATGAAGCGGGAATTGTTTATAGAAAGCCTAAGAGTGGAAGAAGGGCATTTTCAGAATTCGGGAAGGCATTACCGACGGATAACGGACACCTTGCGTGAATGTTTCGGAAAAGATGCCGTCAATCCTTGTCCTTTTCCTGAAGATGCTATGGTACCTGATGATATGCGGCGGGGAATTGTCAAATGCCGCTACGTTTACGGGTTGCATGATTGCAAGATAGGGTACCAGATGTATGTGCCGCGCCGTATCCGAACCTTGCGTTTGGTGGAGGGCGGGTCGATTGATTACCATTTGAAATACGCGGATCGGAGCGGATTGCTTGCTTTGCGTGAACAGCGGGGCGATTGCGATGATATCCTCATTGTCAAAAACGGGGAACTGACCGATACCTCGTATAGCAATATTGTCCTTTTTGATGGACGGCGGTATGTCACCCCGCGGGCTTTTTTGCTCAACGGCATCCGGCGCCGGAGCTTGCTTGATCGCGGAGCGATTGAGGAACAGAAGATAACTCCGCAAGATTTACGATATTTCCAACGTCTTTATCTGGTCAATGCCTTGTTAGGGATTGAAGACGGAATCTGCCTTGAGCCGGCGGATGTCTTTTGAAAAGACATTCTATCGAGGCAGATTCCGTACCGATTGGGCGTTTACAAGTAGGTTGCCATCTGCTGCTGCATCCGCCGGGCTTCCGCTGCGGCGGCTTCGGCAAAGTCCTCGCCTTTGGAAGCGTAGATGATGCTGCGCGAGGCGTTGATCAGCAGTCCGGCCTCGCCTTCCACAAAACCGTTCTTGCAGACTTCTTCCAGGCTGCCGCCTTGCGCGCCTACGCCGGGTACCAGAAGGAAGTGCTTGGGTACGATACGGCGTACTTCCTTCAGCATCTCCGCTTTGGTGGCACCCACCACGTACATCATGTTCTCTTCCGTCCCCCATTGCTTGGATACCTCCAATACTCGCTGGTAGAGCAGGGGGGCGGCGTTTTCCCAAGTCTGGAAGTCGGCCGAACCCGGATTGGAGGTCAACGCTAACAGGACAACCCATTTGCCGGGAATGCCCAGGAATGGCGATACCGAATCCGTACCCATGTAAGGTGCTACCGTGATGGCATCGAAATCAAAGTCTCCCTGCGGCGAGAGGAAGGCTTCCGCATAGCGTGCCGAGGTGTTCCCGATATCTCCCCGTTTGGCATCGGCTATCGTGAACACGTTCTTGCCGTGCAGGTATTGGATGGTTTTCTGCAAGGAAATCATGCCTTTGATGCCGTAGGCTTCGTAAAAGGCTGAGTTGGGCTTGTAGGCCACCGTGTATGGCAGGGTGGTGTCGATGATCCGGCGGTTGAAGGCGAAGATAGGGTCTTCTTCATGCTTGACGCATTCGGGCATTTTGGCCATGTCCGGGTCGAGTCCCACGCAAAGGAAGCTCTTTTTCCGCTGTATCTGGTTTACAAGTTCTTGTCTGTTCATTTGTCTTTGAATACGGGTTTTGAATTCTTGGATTTAAATTTAACCTGTCGCATAGCGGCGTGTCAGGACGGCTGAGATGCGAGGCATCGCAGTGAAGGACAGCGAGGGAGCGTACCCTGTTGCTGCTCCGCAGCCTGCTGTTCATGATCGAGATGGACGAACTGCGTAACGAAGCAGATTAGCCGTTATCACACGCCGCCGTGTCATTAACCTACAGACTCCTTCATCTTTTCCGCATTCTCCGCCAGCTGCAAGGCATCGATCATCTCTTGGATTTCCCCGTCCATGAACGTGCCCAAGGCGTGGGTCGTGTAGTTGATGCGGTGGTCGGTGACGCGGCTCTGCGGATAGTTGTAGGTCCGGATTTTGGCCGAACGGTCTCCGGTGGACACCATCGTCTTCCGTTTGGAGGAAATCTCGTCTAAATATTTCTGGTATTCGATTTCGTAGATACGGGTACGCAGTACGCGCAAAGCCTTTTCGTAGTTCTTGATCTGGGATTTCTCGTCCTGGATGGCAACTACGATGCCGGTGGGGATATGTGTCAGTCGCACTGCCGAATAGGTGGTGTTCACCGACTGGCCTCCCGGACCGGACGAGCAATAGGTATCCTTGCGGATATCGCTGGCTTTCAGTTCCACGTCGAACTCGTCGGCTTCGGGCAGGACTACCACCGAGGCGGCCGAAGTATGGACACGCCCCATCGTTTCCGTGGCCGGGACCCGCTGCACGCGGTGCACGCCCGATTCGTATTTGAGCGTGCCGTACACTCCGTCTCCCGATACGTTGAAAATGATTTCCTTGTAGCCGCCTGCCGTCCCTTCGGTATAGTCCACCGTCTCCACTTTCCATCCTTTGCTGTCGCAGTAACGGGTGTACATCCGGTAGAGGTCGCCCGCAAAAATCGCGGCTTCGTCCCCGCCGGTCCCGGCTCGGATTTCCACAATCGCGTTCTTGGAGTCCTGCGGGTCGGCCGGAATCAGCAGCACGCGGATTTTTTCTTCCAGTTCGTCTTTTTGCTTGGTATAGGAAGACAGCTCTTCCTTGGCCATGTCCCGGAACTCCTCGTCTTTCTCGGTGTTGAGGACTTCCTTGGCCGAGGCGATGTTGGAAAGCAGGTTCCTGTAGTCCTTGTAGGCAGCCATGACCGGCTGCAGATCCTTGTAATCCTTGCTCAGCTTGATGTACCGTTTCATGTCCTGCATGACATCAGGCTGGTTCATCTCTTCCTCGATTTCCTTGTACCTGACGCTCAGCGCGTCAAGTTTCTCTAACATATTATCCATGGGTTCTTCTAACTTTCTCTTCAGGCAGGCACTGTCCCTGAATTTACGGAACATGCCTTGATGCAAGGCGGATTCCTTGGGCGATGCCGACAGGAGCGATACGTTTTCCTCATTTAAGGTGAATCCCACCGGCAAAAATAACGAAAGCCGAGCGCAGCATCAAGCTTCTTTCCGGCATAAGGAAGGCCCGTAGGCTTCTTGCTTATTTTTGTTGGCAAAACAGCAAAAGTACATAGATTCTGCCTAAAAAGCTATAGTCTATGATAGAAACCTATGAGTGAATCGATTGCAATGAGCTGGATGTCAGAGCACGCAAGCCTTGCATGGAGGGAAAGGGTATGGATCTACGAGTGGGAACACCCTTCAGACCGCGAACGATTTGGCCCGTTTCAAAGTATAATGAGCCCCGTTGTCCAAGAGGAAATCCAGAATCTCCTGGAAAGTCTTTTCCATATCGGAAATGCCGGGAAGAGTTTTGGGTTCCTTAGGAAAGTTTTGTTGCAAAAGGTCGGGCAAGTCCAATACCGATTTCTGTATGCGTCCGGCCATTTCCCGGGCTTCGTCCATCTCTACCGTGGCTCTGATCAGGTAGTCTCGTTCAGGGTTTTCATAATCGTTGAACTCGAATTCCACCACGAAGTCCTTGTTGTCGTCGAATCCGGCCACCACCGAAGCTCCAATCGGCATATCGTCGTCCGAACCGGCAATGAATTTTTCCATCAATAGCATAAGGGTCGTTTTATTGTATAATAAGCTGGAGAGTAGGTTCTATTTGAAAGGTTGCTTTTCTTGGCATCGGAAGTTGGAGCATGCAATCTATCGGATAATCCATTCCTCGATGCGACAGGTCTTGGCGGAGAAACAGATGCCGATTTTGAAGAGCTTCCGGGAGTCGGCGGCATAAGGACGGGCATAACCTTTGTCTTCAATCTGCTGCAAGGCTTCGTCCGCGCTGGCGTTTATCTTGAGTTCGAGGATGTAGACGTAATCCTTGTTTTCTATAAGCACGTCGATGCGGCCGTTGCTGGTCTGGCATTCGGTATGCACGTGCTGCCCGAGGAGGTTGAAGATGATGGACATGGCGTATTGGAAATCCTTTTCGGCATCGCCTTGGATTTGGTAATTCTGATTGACGAACAGGCCGTCCAAGAGCTTCATCATTTCTTCGGGATTGCCGGATACAAGGGATTGGTAAAGCCTGAGAATCAAGACATCGCTATCCATGCCTCCCTTGGGGACATAATAGGAGAGCTGCATCCGGAGGAAGCCGTTGCGGACTTCCTGGTTGGGGAAACCGAGCGTACAGGCGTTGAAGTCCGGGAAACTTTCCTTGAGGGTCAAATAACCGCACTGGTACAGATCCAGATGCAGCACTGGATAGGAAGCCCAGTCTTTTTCCAAATTCTCGATGGCCAAGCCTTCAAACAATTCCTTTTTCCCTTGGAAGTATGCCTCCAAGGTGGAGAGCAGGAGGCTTTTGCCGAAGCGGCGGGGACGGCTCAGGAAATAGTACCGGCCGGTCGCAGCAATCTGGTAGACAAGGTCTGTTTTGTCCACGTAGGCAAAGCTTCCTTTGCGGAGACTTTCAAAGTTTTGGATTCCAATCGGATACAGCATGGCATGAATTTTTAATCCGAATCGGTCATTAAACCGGTTCGGGTTTGTTCCGCTTGCGCTATGCAAAGCTACGCAAAAAGCGGGATTCAGGCGAAAAGGCGGAAGAGGCGGGGAAATGGAAGGAGGAGAGTTGGGGAAGAGATGCCCTCAGAACGTGATATCCAGTTTCAAGTTCACCTGCAGAGGGGTCAGGGTGTTGGGTACCGCGTAGCTGATGCCGTCCACGGTGGGAATCCACATATAAGAAATGGTGTTCCGCATCTGGAACATATTGTAGAGTTCCAAGGTCAGCCAAGCCTCTTTCAGGTAATTGAGCGGATTTTTCCGGTTCTTGAATTTGCGTTCTTCTCCTTTGAGCCGGAATGCTAAGCCCAGATCGACACGTTTGTAGTCAGGTAGTTTTGTTTTTCTCCCGACAAACTGTTCGGGATGCTCCAAGCGTTCGGAGTCGCCGGAGGGCAGTCCCGTGGCATAAACGGCGTTCAGGTAAACTTTGAAGGCTTTTTGCAGGTTCTTGTCCTTGAACAGGAAATCCAGATAGTCCTGGACATACAGGTTCAGCGAGAACAATTGGTTGGTGGGGCGCGGAATCCAGCCTGTCTGCCTCGCCATACCGTCGGCATCGTAGTACGTGATATTCTCGCGGGTGTTCATGAAAGAGAGGCTGACCCAGGAATTCACGCCCGGCACGAATTCCCCGTCAAAGCGCAGGTCAACGCCTGCCGCGTAACCCTTGCCATTGTTGTTGGCCATGTAGCGGATACGCACATTGTCTATTTCGTAAGGGTTGAGGTCGTACAAGTATTTATAATAGGCTTCGGCTGTCAGCTTGAACGGACGATCCCAAATCCGGAAGTAGATATCCGAGCCGAAGACGGCATGGATGGCTTTCTGCGCCTTCACGTCCGTGTGCAAGTTCCCGTAAATGTCGCGCAGTTCCTTGTAGAAAGGCGGTTGCGCGTAATGCCCGAGCGCGATTCGGAAATGCACTTCCCGTTCCCATTGCGGGTTGATGTTGAAATTGAACCGGGGACTATACGTGAACTCCTTGTTCAATGTCCAGAAAGAGAAACGGATACCGGCATCCAACACGTACATTCCCCCGCTGTTGAAATCGAAATGCGCCTGCGCGAAAGCGTTGAAACGGTGCGAACGGGTATGATGCTGGGCCTTGTAGACTTCTTGCAAGGCAGGCGGTGTCAAAGGAGGATTCAACGTGCCTGGCTCTGGTTGTTCAAGGGGCAGGTTGTATCCTGCCGAGTCTTCCATGTGCCATTCGTTCAGATGGTCTATAATGTCCTCGTATTGGTATTTGAAGCCCCATTGGACAAAAGCAGGACGGGTCTGCACGGAACCTTGATAATCCAATGACGTCACTAATCCGTTCAGATAGTTCCTGGCATGATCCATGTAGTGTCCCGTGCCCAAGGTTTCCCCCTCCATGTAGCCGCCTTGGCCGTCATCGGAAATTTCACTGAGACGATAAAAGCCTTCAATATCAAAGTTTTCGCTTTCAACTGTATTGAAAAAGCTGTATGTCAAGCGGTGCTGTGTCCGTGAATTCTGCTGGTGCGTCCAGCTGAGGGCCCCGAAATAGGTGGTGAAGCGGTCTATTTCAAAGCCATCGAAGTCTACCCAGAATGATTTGGCATCGCCTAAGCTTCCGAACCGGGTTTCTTGGCTCTGCGGGGTGAACTTGTAGCGATTGTGCGCGATATTGCCCAAGAGTTCCAACTTGTTCTTACCGTCGAACTGATAGGTCAGCAAGGTTTGGAAGTCGGTGAAAGAAGGCTTGTATTGGCCTGTTTTGTCCAAGCCTTTGAGCACCCATTGGGAGTTGCGTTGGCGAAGCCCTATCAGGTAGGTGAATTTTTGATCCTTGGAAGCCCCTTCCAGATGCAGGTGGCCTCCCATGAAGTTGATGCCGAACGAACCGGCAAACTCGGTCGGGGTCTTGTAGCGTATGTCCAAGACCGATGACATCTTGTCCCCGTATTTGGCATCGAAACCTCCGCTGGAGAATGTCAGGTTCTGTACCAAGTCCGGGTTGACGAAGCTCATGCCTTCCTGTTCTCCGGAACGGGTCAGGAAAGGGCGGTAGACCTCGATACCGTTCACATAGACAAGGTTCTCGTCAAAGTTTCCACCACGTACTGAATACTGGGAACTCAATTCATTGTTGCTGTTGACTCCCGGCAAGGCCATCAGCAAACCTTCCACACCGCCGGTTATGCTGGGCAGGCTCTTGCTCTCCAACGGGGAAATGGATATGTATCCCGAACCACGGCTGCGGGTTCCTTGCACCTTGACTTCTTCCATTTGCACGGCGGCTTCTTGGAGGATTATGTCTATTATCCGGCTTTCGCCCGGCTGCAAGCGTATTTCTTTCTGTACTGAATGATAAGAGGTATGGCTGAATGAAATCCTTATCAGGGAATTGGACGGCACTTGCAGTCTGTAATGCCCGTTTTCATCGGTTGCCGTGCCTATGGGTCTTTCCAAATTGACAATACCCACAGCCACTACGGGAATGCCTTCGCCTTTGGGGTCGGTGACACGGCCTTCAATCCAGGCATTTCCTGCATCGATTTGCGCCATGGCCTGTACCATGAAAGTGAGGCATAGAAGGACGAGAAATGGAAATTTCCTCCCGGCAACGCGCTTATCCCGTTTGGAAATGGAGTGAAAACAGGTGAAGTTCTGCTTCCAAGCGATGCCCTCGTTCCGTCTGCCACTTGTGGCAGGCCGGAAGCAATAGGCTATATGCTTACTCATCATAGAGATAATCATCGCTGTATGACGAACTTTTTTCGTATTGCTGGTATCCTTCGCTTTGCTGCTCAATCATCTTGTCAGCCTCTTTGCGTCGCCTCCATTGCTTGATGAACTGAGCCCAGGCAAAAGGGTTGAGCAGGTTGTTAGGCGTGACTTGGTTTTGGTAATAGAGCTGGGTCGTTTGTTGCTGCATCAGGCTGCGGTAGTTCATGTCGGCATCCATCTTTCCATGCTTGGCGCGTTCCCGGATAGCAGCCAGATTGAAATTTTTCCGGATGATGTCAGCTTCCGTTTCAGGAAGTTTCAGGCTGAGGAATGCTTCCCTGAACTTCTCCCGGCTCGGCCAAGGGTAGATGACGGTTTCCATCAGCATGATGGTGTCTTGTTCCAATGGCATGACGACAGAGTAGGCGTCGTGCCGTATCGTGTCAGGGATAATCAGTTGCCGGGGACTGAAGCCCACCGTTGAGAACTCCACCGTGTCTCCTATTACGGCGACAAACGAAAAGAATCCCGAAGCATCCGCAACGGTTCCCCGGTTTTTATTCAGAATCATGATGGTAGAGAAAGGCAAAGGCTTGCTGTCCACGCCATTTACTACTACGCCTG
The DNA here is from genome assembly GCA_944320465.1 of uncultured Bacteroidales bacterium. Taxonomy (GTDB): domain Bacteria; phylum Bacteroidota; class Bacteroidia; order Bacteroidales; family P3; genus Pullibacteroides. Next base: position 15,135 of record CALUHO010000012.1, read on the forward strand.
AAAACTGGATCACTTTGGCTTGCGAAGAATACATGCGTTCCTGCCCCCATACGCAGGAAAAGGGCAATGCACAGGCAAGGGCGCATAAAAAGGGCAAGATCCATCTCCGATGGAACGGTTTTTCTGGCATGTGTCTATGAGGGAGCATGGCGTTTCTTCTGGATTGTCTATCGTATTCTGGCATGAGTGTGTCTATTGGAATCCGTTTTCTTTCGCATGGGCTGCGGTCCGGTTCCATGGCTTTCATTCTGCGAAAGTACTCTTTTTTTGCGTCATTTTGGCAAGATGCTATTTGGAAATGGCTTTGGGATTTCTGGCAACTTTCCTGAATGCATCCGCGTGAAGGGGTTCTATTTTTGTTTGCTGTTTTCAGGTTGTGTTTTCTTCCTCTCTTTTGGCGTTCCGGCATCGGGCAAGGCATCCTTTTTCCCTAATACGCCTTTTTTGGCCAAGATTAAGACTACGATGCCTAAAAGGACAAAGGGGATGCTAAGCATCTGCCCCATGTCCAGGAGGTAAGCCGATTCCCACTCTTCCTGCACTTCCTTGAGGAATTCAATCATGAACCGCATCCCGAAACAGAGAATCAGGAACCATCCGAACAGCTCCCCGCTGGGGATTTTCCCCTTCTTTCTCCAATAATAGCTGAAGAGGATGATGAAGATAGCAAAGTAGGTAAGGGCTTCGTATATCTGTGTGGGATGCTTGGGCAAGGTTTCACCGTTGCGTTCAAAGATGAAACCCCATGGCAGGGAAGTCGCATGACCGTAGATTTCCGAGTTGAAAAGGTTTCCCGTCCGAATGAAAAGACCACCTAGAGCTACGACAAGCACCACTCGGTCAAGTAGATACCAGACAGAAACCTGGTATTTGCGGGCTACGAGCCAGAGCGCGATAGGGATACTGATGGCCGCTCCATGGCTGGCCAGCCCTCCGTCCCGGATTTTCAGGATCTCGACAGGATGGCTCAGGTAGTATTGCGGGTCGTAAAAGAGGCAGTGTCCCAATCGCGCTCCGATGATGACCGCGATAGCTACGTACCACAGCAGTACATCCGCCAGTTCGGGATTGCGTCCCTCCCGTTTGAAAATCCGGTTCAGGATCCCCCATCCGCACAGGAAAGTGAGCATGAACATGACTCCGTACCAGCGTATCTCAAGCCCGAAGACCGTGAAAGCTACCGGGTCGAAATTCCAATGGATGAAATTCAGCATAAATCCTTTAGTTCTAAGAGGTTTGTTTTTATCCGGCGCAGGCTTTCAGCTAGTTCCTGTTTGGCTGATCCGGTATCAATCGGCTTGGATTTCAATTGTTCCTTGGCACCTTGCAAGGTAAAACCCTGTTCCTTGACCAAATGGTAAATCTGATGGAAGTAATCCACATCCCTTGGCGTGAAGAGCCGGTTGCCCTTTTTGTTGCGGTGCGGCTGGATGATGTCGAATTCTTGTTCCCAGAAGCGTATCAACGAGGTGTTTACCCGGAACATGGCCGCTACTTCGCCAATCGTGTAGAACATTTTCCGTTTGTGTTCTTCTTCCATGGTCGGTGTTTTTGCCTGCAGCCATGCCCGCTGTTCAATCCGGGATTATGGCGCGGTTTGATTTTGTTTTCGAACCAACAGGGCTGATTGCCGCCCGCTTCTGGCTCGCGAAGCGGATTCCGCTAGTATCCGGTACCCGCTACGACAAGCTCTGGTTGACTTCTTGCGACTTTTCGAAGATTTCGAGGAATTCTTCAGGTGAAATGTCGATGAAGAAGTAATAAACCGGGTTCACCCGTTTGCCGTTCACTAAGACTTCATAATGCAGGTGGTATCCGCTCGAAGCCCCGGTGGTTCCCACGTAACCGATCGTGTCGCCCCGGCGCACTTCCTGGCCTTTCTTCACGGCAAGCTCGTCCATGTGCGCATAGAGCGTTTCATAGCCGAAGCCGTGATCCACCCGGCAGACCACCCCGTAGCCCGAATAGCCGGCGGCATTGCGGGCGGCTACCGTTACTTTGCCGTCCCCGGTGGCGTAAATCGGCGTGCCTCTCGGAGCTGCGATGTCCACTCCTGTATGCATCCGTAAGGTCTTGTATATAGGGTGGAAGCGGAAACCGAAACCGGAACTCATCCGGCTGATGTATTTGCTTACCGGGTAGATGGCCGGGATGCACTCCATTCTCCGGTCTTTCTGCTTGGCTAATTCGTAAATCTGGTCGAACGAGATGGATTGGGCGTAGAGTTCGTTGGCTAAATGGTCTATCCGTTCGGATGTATTGATGATAGCGTCTGCAATTTCGTTGTTGCTGAATTCATTGTAGTTCTGGTACAGCGCATTTTGGGGATGAGTCGGTTCGGCCTCGAAAATGAGGCGGTACAGATTGTTGTCCCGGTTTTGGATATCGCCCAAGACTTTTTCCAGTTCATCTACCCTTTGGCATAGATAGTGGTATTGGCTCTCAGCCACGTAGAGGTCCTTGGAAAGCTGCTTCTCCCGGGGAGACTCTATATAGTAGGTAGAGATGAAGAATGCCACGGCAAAGACAAAGGCACCTACGAAAAGGATGCGCAGCCAGCGGAAAATCCGTTGGCGCAGGCTGACTCTCACTTTCTTGACGCTCAGTGAGGCAGGATCCAGGTAATAGATATCCGATTTCTTCTTTGCCATGGTTCGCTTTTAAGCTTTCTCTATTGGGCCGACTTTGTCCTTTATCGGGCCGATTTTGTCGCGGACAGGATATATTTTACAATACGTTGTCCAGTCCGTTGACGCGGAGAGCTTCCCGCACGGCGTCCAGCAAGGCTTCGGGCTTGTTGCCGGAATAGGTGGCAAACGAAGCCTGGCCGCCACCGCCGCCGCCCATCTGCTTGGCCAGTTCCTTGATGGTGTTGCCGGCATGATGGCCTTTCTTGATCAGTTCGTCCCCGACCAAGAGGTTGATGAAGGTGCTGCCGTCCCGTTCCCCGGCTACGAGCACAAGGCCGTCGGCCATGTCTTTGCGCAGCGAGAGGGTTACCTGCTTTGCCATTTCCACCGGAAGCCCGCCCCGGAAAGAGAGGATTACCGGAATGCCTTCTATCACCTTCTTTTTCTCCAGGAGCTTGTCATGCAGCTGGGCGACCTTTTCATTGACATAATTTTCCACATCCTTGCGGAGCTTGGCATTGCTTTCCACCAATTTGCGGATATTGCCCATCAGGTCGGCCCCCGACTTGAAGATTTCCTTGGCTTCGGCGAATTGGTCTGCAAGGCTGTAGACATACTGCTCGGCATTGGCCCCGCAGAAAGCCACGATGCGGCGGATGCCGGCGGCTACGGCTCCTTCGCTGACAATCTTGAAGAAGCCGATCTGCCCGGTGGCACGGACATGGGTTCCCCCGCAGAGTTCCACCGATTCACCGTAGCGGATTACCCGGACCTTGTCGCCGTATTTTTCGGAGAACAACGCCATCGCGCCCATTTCGCGGGCTTCTTCGATCGGCATGTCGCGGTGTTCGTCCAGCGGGATGTCTTCCCGGATTAACCGGTTCACGATTGTTTCCACTTTCCGGATTTCCTCCGCGCTCATTTTCTGGAAATGAGAGAAGTCGAATCTCAGTTCGGTCTCGTTGACCAAAGAACCCTTTTGTTCCACATGGGTACCCAGAACCTGGCGCAAGGCGTAGTGCATCAAGTGCGTCGCACTGTGGTTGCAGGCGGTTTGCGTCCGTTTTTCCTTGTCCACGACGGCCTTGTAGGCATGTCCGGGTTCGACCGGCAATTTGCTGAACCAGTGGACGGGCATATTGTTTTCCTTTACCGTGTCGATGACCGGGTAGCGTTCCCCGTTTTCCAGGTCTTCGATGTAGCCCCGGTCGCCCACTTGGCCCCCGGACTCGGCATAGAACGGGGTGGGGGACATCACTACCTGGTACAGGTCTTTGCCTTTCTTGTTCACCTTGCGGTAGCGCAGGATCCGGGTCTCGCATTCCAGCTGGTCGTAGCCGGTGAACACCACTTCGTGGCCTTCATGCACCTCTGCCCAGTCGTCCGAGCTGACGGCGGCATCGTGGCGGGAGCGTGCCTTCTGCTTCTGCATTTCCTTTTCAAAGCCGGGAACATCCACTTTCAGGCCTTTTTCCCGCAGCATCAGTTCGGTCAGGTCGAGCGGGAAGCCGTAAGTATCGTAGAGTACAAAGGCATCGGCTCCGTCCAAGGTGTCCTTGCCTTCGGATTTGAGCTTGCTTACCAGTTGCTCCAAGAGGCGTTCGCCGGTTTCGAGGGTTTTCAGGAATGTGTTTTCCTCTTCGCGGATTACTTTCTCGATAAGTCCCTTCTGCTTGTTCAGTTCGGGGAAGTGGCGGCCCATCTGCTTTTCGAGGATGTCCACCAATTTATAGATGAAGGCATCGTTGAAGTGCAGGAAGCTGTAGCCGTAGCGTACGGCACGGCGCAGGATGCGGCGGATCACGTAGCCGGCCTTGTTGTTGGAAGGCAGCTGCCCGTCGGCAATGGCGAAGCTGACCGCCCGCACGTGGTCGGCAACGACCCGCATGGCCACATCGCATTGGGCATTGGAACCATAGGCGATGCCGGAGGCCTGGGCAAGAGCCGAAATCAGCGGTTGGAACACATCGGTATCGTAATTCGATTTCTTTCCTTGGATTACCATGCAGAGCCGCTCGAAGCCCATCCCGGTATCGATGCACTTGGACGGCAGTTCTTCCAAATGCCCGTCGGCCATGCGCTTGAACTGCATGAACACCAGGTTCCAGATTTCGATTACCAAAGGATTGTCCTTGTTGACCAGATCCTTGCCGTCTGCCTTTGCGCGTTCCTCGTCAGAACGCAGGTCGATATGGATTTCGGAACAAGGGCCGCAGGGGCCGGTGTCGCCCATCTCCCAGAAATTGTCGTGCTTGTTGCCGAACAGGATGCGTTCCTCGGGGATATGCTCCATCCAGTAGCCGTAGGCTTCCATGTCCTTGTCGGTACGGTCTTTCTCGTCCCCGCCGAACACGGTCACGTACAGGCGGCCCTTGTCTATCTTCATGACCTCCGTCAGGAACTCCCAAGCCCAAGCGATGGCTTCTTTCTTGAAATAGTCGCCGAAGGACCAGTTGCCGAGCATCTCGAACATGGTGTGGTGGTAGGTGTCGTGCCCTACTTCCTCCAAGTCGTTGTGCTTGCCCGATACCCGGAGGCATTTCTGGGTGTCGGCCACGCGGGGGTATTTGCGTTCGGTGTTCCCGAGGAAAATGTCCTTGAACTGGTTCATCCCCGCGTTGGTGAACATCAGGGTAGGGTCGTCCTTGACGACCATCGGGGCCGAAGGCACGATATGGTGCTGCTTGGAGGCGAAGAAATCCAGGAAGGCTTGCCGTACAGCTTGTGATGAAGTGTCCATAGTGATTCTTTTCATTATTTCTTTGCGAACCGAAGAGGAGTCCAATCAGTCCAAAGTCACGTTGCAGTACTGGCTGAGGCAGGGTTCTGCGTGGCGGTTTCCGCTTCGGATAGGCCGCAAAAACCTGTAAAAGTACTACAAAATCGCCGTGTGGCAAAATTTTGGGGAAATTCGCTCCAAAAGCAAAGTCTGATATGCTATGCAAGGGCATTTGTCGGCAATTCTGTTTTACCCAAAGTCTGATGAACGATTTGGGTTGAATATGGATAGTGTTTGCTCGCCTGCGCTAATTTCCGTACTTTCGCAAGTTAGTTTGGGAAAAAGAAAAAAAGAAAACATGATACATAGAAAAAAGACATTCGGGATGCTCGGGATTTGCCTGCTGGCAGGCTTGGCAGGCGGCATTCCCTCGCAAAATCTTCAGGCGCAGGCTGTGCAAGGACAGGATCGGCAAGTCAAACAGCAAAAGATGCAAGATACTGGAATAGAATTGGATAGTATTTTTCTTTCTCCTGAATTCAAGGCGGACAGGTTGGGCGGTATCGAAGCCCGCTTGGCGGAAAAGGAATATTATGTGTTGGACAAAGGCGTGCTTGACAAGCACATACGTCAGAGGAACGGGAAAGAGAAAGTAGTGGAAATCCTCGATCCGGCATCGGATTCCCGTTTTTCGGGGATGGAATGGGCACCTATCAGCTTCGAGTTCAATGCCGACCATAGCAAGGTTCTGTTGTTGTCCGGCTACGAGGCCATTTACCGCCGGTCGGCGCTTTACAACGCGGTGGTCTGGAGCTTGGACAAGAAAGGCAAAGCCTCCCATCCGGTGGTGCTGAGCCAGGAAGGGAAAATCCAAGAGGTGACTTTCAGCCCGGACGGGAGCAAGGTCTCCTATCTGCGGGACAACAATCTTTATTACTGGGATTTGGTTTCGGGTCAGGAAGTGCAGGTGACCACCGACGGGGCTGTCAATAAAATCCGCAACGGGCATACGGACTGGGTTTATGAAGAAGAGTTCGCCTTCACCAAGGCCTATGCTTGGAATCCGGCTTCCACCACGATTGCCTATCTGAAGTTCGATGAGTCGGTTTTGAAGGAATACGAGATGACCATTTGGGGCGAGCTTTATCCCGAAACCTACCGTTACAAGTATCCCAAAGCGGGCGAACGCAATTCGGAAGTGAGCCTTTGGTTCTACGACCTGGCATCGGGCAAGAATGCGCCGGCGGACTTGAAGGCGGATTCGGTGGAATACATCCCGCGCATTTTCTGGGAACCGACCGGCAAGGAACTGCTGGTCTATACCTTGAACCGTCATCAGAGCCATTGGTGCATCTGGGCGATGGCTCCGCAGGGCGGGCAGCGTCTGGTCTATGAGGAGCGCAATCCGGCTTACGTGGATATTACCGACAATGTGTATTTCTTCAAGGATGGTTCCAAAATGCTGCTGGCTACCGAAAAGGACGGCTACAACCATCTGTACCTTTTCCCGATGGACGGTTCGGACACGGAAGGCATATTGCTGACCCCCGGCCTTTATGATGTGACCGCGCTCTACGGGGTGGACGAAGCCAAGCAGCGGGTGTTCTTTCAGGCGGCCTATACCTCGCCTTCGGACCGGGACTTGATGTGCGTGAACTTGGATGGCACCGGCCTGCGCCGTCCGGCTTTGGATATGCAACGCCGGGGGGGCTTCACCGATGCTTGGTTCAATGCGGATTTCACGTATATGATTGTGGAACATTCCGATGCCAATACGGCAGCTTCCTATTACCTCTATCATGTAGGGGATGAGGAAGACCAGTTGCTGGAGTGCCTGCTGGAGAATACCAAGCTGGATCAGACGGCCAAGGAATACGGCTATGTGCAGAAGGAATTCCTGAGGATTCCGGTACCCTTGACCGACGAGGATGCCAATGCGTTCATGGGCGAACCTTATTTCGGGATGCACCGTTACGAGCAGAAGACCAAGGGCGCGGCGGCTCCGGCTCCGAACGTGTTTACCAAGTCCGCGATGGATTTGTCCGGCCTTGCGGCGGATGTGACGGCTTCGATATCGGAATCAGCGGCTTCGGCGAAGGATGCTGCCGTCCCGGCGAATGCTACCGAGGCTGAGGCTGTGTCAGCCAAAGCGTCGGTAGCCCGTCCCAAGCCTGTCCGTCAGGTCTATCTGAACGCATGGATCATGAAACCGGCCGAAATCGGCACGCCGGAGGCCGAAGGTAAGAAATACCCGGTGCTGATGTTCCTTTACGGAGGGCCGGGCAGCCAGCAGGTGCTCAATTCCATGCGTCCTTACGAGGTTCTGGATTATGCTTGGTACCAGATGCTGGTGCAGAAAGGTTATATCGTGGTCTGCGTGGATAACCGGGGAACCGGAGGCCGGGGAGAGGCTTTCAAGAAATGCACTTACCTGCAATTAGGCAAGTACGAGACCCAGGATCAGATAGCTGCAGCCCGGTTCTTGGGCCGTTTGCCTTATGTGGATGATACGCGGATTGGCATCTGGGGCTGGAGCTATGGCGGCTTCATGTCGTCCAACTGTCTTTTTCAGGGACATGGGGTGTTCAAGGCGGCTATGGCGGTGGCTCCGGTGACCAACTGGCGTTATTACGACAATGTCTATACCGAGCGTTTCATGCGTACCCCGCAGGAAAACGCCCAAGGCTACGATGACAATTCGCCTATCTCCCATGTGTCGGAACTGCAAGGCGCGTACCTGCTGGTGCATGGTTCGGCCGATGACAATGTTCATTTCCAGAATTCGGTCGATTTGCTGACGGCATTGCAGAAGGCGGGCAAGCAGTTCGAATTTGCGATGTATCCGAACCGCAACCATAGCATGGCGGGCAAGGACGGGTCTTCGCGCCAGCATTTGTACCATAAGCTGACGGATTTCCTGTTGAACAATTTGTAAGGAGGAATAGGCCGGAAGGCTTGCGGGCTTGCCGGGCCGCCTGTTCCGGCATGGGTTGCCGGGCGTGCCGCTACCATCAGGTTATGTTGTAGCTACTCCATGAAAAGCTAGGAGGAAAGCCGATATCGGTTAAATATTGAATGCGATGAAAGAATTTTTTACTTCGGTTCGTGTGTGGGCTGTCTTGCTGCTCTGGGGGTTGTGGACGCTTGTTTCCGCTTCCATGGGGGCTTGCCCCGGTTTTGCAGCGTCTTCGGATAGTCCGCTGGCAGCATTGTCGGAGCTGACGGATTTGCCGGGACTTTCCGGAGCAGAGGCACGCGATGTTTGGTGGCAGATACCGGATTCCGTGGATTATAGCGTGATGGTGGTAGGCTTGGCGAAAGGTGCCGAAGGCAGGAAGGTCCGTTGGAAGGCGGATGCCGACCCTTTTTCAGGCGCTTATCAGGAATTGGATTGCACGGTGGTGGACAGCAACGGCCGCTTCGTGCTGGCCACGGCCGACATCTCCAGCACCCGGCCTACTTATTTCGAGATCGATTATTATTCCACCTCCTTGTTTGTCGAGCCGGGCAAGGCGTACCGTCTTGAATTTGCCGATTTTGATTATGATGCGGACGAACGGATGAATGCCTTTGTGGTTTCCGACCAGTTCCCGGTTTTGACTTACCGGGTGGTGGATGCCCGGGGTAATCTTGACACGACAGATTTGAATTACCGTTTGGCTCGTTATGCGGCTTTGTATGACCGGATGGTTGCACGTTCTCTTGGGCAGATACGGATAGAGAGAGATACGTCCATTGTATCGCATTTTCTGCATTGTTCGGATTCGTCGTTCTCTTATGTTCAGGACACGTTTTTTCAAGCATACCGCTTTTATGTGGAAGCTGGATTGATGGATTTTGCCGGCTATCGTTCCCGTTTGGCTTTGTATCGTGAGTGTCTGGAAAACCGGACTGTCGATATGGATAATCCGGCTCAGATGGATTTCCTGAAAAATTATTTTTTGGATTATTTTACATCCAATTCCTTTTTGCCTTTTGAGCAGGTGAGACGTATCGTAAACCGTAACGACCTGTCTCTAGCTTCTCGTTTAGGGGCGCTGGCGGATAGCCTTAGCTTGGATTATGCGCTCAAAGGAGAATATTTGCACGATTGGGTTTTGATTTATGCATTGGATGAAGGCTTGGATAACGAACGGCTTAACGACAATCATATCCGATCCATGTTGCGGGCATATCAGGCTAAGTCCAAATTCCCGTATTTGGTTAAGGCAGTAGATAATATTCTGGAAGAAAGAAGTCGGAGGTCTCGCCGTCGGTATTTTGTGAATTTGGAACTCAAGGATGCCAGTGGCGATACGGTCTTGATAGACTCTCTCTTGGAAGCCGGCCTGTTCCATTATTTTGTATTTGTCCGTGCGGATGATGCCAATTGCCCTACCTGCAATGAGGAAAGTGTCCGGTTAAAGGATGTCTGGACCGGATTGCCTGACAATGTCCGGAAAGCGGTTCGAATCATTTATGTGAATTGCGATTATGATTTTGGGAAATTTCGCCGCGATGCCAAGACCAAGGATTATCCTTGGCCCTATCTGCATTTTAATCGAAACATAGAATGGGTCAGGACTGTGGATGCGGTGCATTTCCCCGCCTTTGTGCTGGTGGATGACAAGGGAAATGTTCTGAACTCGGCTTTCAATGCGCCGAGCCAGAACATAGAGGATGTATTCCGCAGGATGGCTACTTTGAAAGCTCTTCAAGACCGCCGAAATACAGCTCTGTGAGATAGGCGATGGAGGCATACATCAGTGGCAAGCGTTGGCGGATGCCTTCTTTGTCAAGCCAGACGGCTTGGGTGATGCCTTCTTCCGTCTGAGGCTTTGCGGCCTGCATTCGGGAAATTTCCATGCCGAACCAGTTGGATTTCTTCAAGGCGATGCCTTGCTTTTTCTCGATGAAGTGGTAGGTTGTCTTGATGAAGTCCAGGAGTCTGAGATGCTTCATCCCGGTCTCTTCTTCCACTTCCCGGAGCGCGTTCTCTTGGTTGGTTTCGCCTTTCTCTTTCTTGCCTTTGGGAAGATCCCACATGGAGTTACGGTAGATGTACAGGTAAAGGTAATCACCTTTGGCCTCATTGGGAGATGGAACTGTATCCTTGCCATCTGCCTCGATGTTTTCTTTCGGGCAACGGACCAATCCGCCGGCCGCTTCCACAACCGGGAAGGACGCGATGAAATTCTGGTAAACCTTTTCTTCCATTCCGTGGCAGTCCAGGCAGACCGTGCTGTAGTTTGGAAGCCGGTGGAACCCGTTCTTGGCGAATTCCGTCAGTTCGTCCATGTTTTTGTATTCCTTTTGGATGGCCCAAGGAAGCGGGGCTTTGGCCGAAGTGAAGACCAAAGCCCGGTTTTCATGGAATATCTTTTCCATACTGCAAATTATATGCGTTTCAGGACCTCTTTGGTCAGCTCCCAGAACCTTGTCACCGTACTCAGTTCCAAACGTTCGTCCGGCGAATGCACGCCCCGCATCGTCGGCCCGTAGGAAACCATGTCCATGCCCGGGTATTTTTCGCTGAAAAGCCCGCATTCCAGACCGGCGTGGATGGCCAACGCCTTGCCTTCCTCGTGGAAAAGGTCCTTGAAGGTGTCAAGCACTAATTTGAGGATAGGGGAGTCCGCATTGGGATTCCAGCCGGGATAGCCTTCGCTGTGTTCGGTCTTGGCTCCGATAGCCTTGAAGCAGGAAGCCACTCGTTGGGCCGCCCATAGTTTGGCGCTTTCCACCGAGGACCGCTGGCTGGTGGTAATCAGCACATCCCCATCCTCGCTCTTGACGGCTGCCAGATTGGTGGAGGTCTCCACGAAATCGGGGATTTCATCGCTCATCCTCAAGACACCGTGCGGGCAGGACATCAGGGCGTAAATCAGTTCGTCCCGGTTCTTTTCCCCGAAGGCCCATTCCGGTTTTCCGGCTTTTTCGGCAATGAGTTCCAGATTGGGTTCTGTATGCTTGTATTCGGCAGCGAAAGTATCCCGGAGCGTGGCGATGTCCTTTTCCATTTCAGGAAGCATGTCTTGGGCGATGCCGATCAAGGCGGTCGCTTCCCGGGCAATCGCGTTGCGCAGGTTTCCTCCCCTGAACGAGGCGAGCCGGAAATTGTACTTGTCCTTCAAATTGTAGAGTGCGCGGGCCAGGAGCTGGTTGGCGTTGGCGCGGCCTTTGTTGATGTCATCGCCGGAGTGGCCGCCGCAAAGGCCTTTGATCTGGATATTCAGGTAGGCTAACGAAGAATCGGCCGGGAGCTGGTTGTAGGGGTAGTGGATGACCGTGTCGATGCCTCCGGCGCAGCCAATGAAGAACAATCCGTCGTCTTCCGAGTCCAAGTTCAGCAGGATTTTGCCGTTCAGGAATCCCGGTTCGAGGCCGAAAGCGCCTGTCAGTCCGGTTTCTTCGTCCACGGTGAACAGGCATTCGATGGGACCGTGTTCCAGATCGTCCGATGCCAGGACGGCCAGTTCCATGGCCACGCCGATACCGTTGTCGGCGCCCAAGGTGGTGTCCTTGGCTTTGAGCCAGCCGTCTTCGATATGGACTTCAATCGGGTCTGTATCGAAATTGTGGTTCGAATCCCCGTTCTTTTCGCAAACCATGTCCATGTGGCTTTGCAGGATCACGCAAGGACGGTTTTCGTGGCCGGGCGTGGCCGGTTTGCGGATCAGGACATTGCCTGTCTTGTCGGTCTTGTATTCCAGTTGGTGTTTTTGGGCGAAATCCACCAGGTAGGCCCTGATTTTTTCTTCTTTCTTGGAGGGTCTTGGGATTTGCAGCACTTCCCCGAAATATTTCCAGAGGATTTTCGGTTCCAGTGTATTGAGAACTTCGTTCATTGTATTTTGTGTTTGATTATTTGTCATTGCCGTTGTCATACGCCGCCTTAGAATAAATGGCGGAAAGGGGTCAGCAGCCATTGCATGAACCTTACAATCCGGGGCGAGTTCTTCCATTTCTCATAGTCGAAATCGATCGAGTGCTGTTCCGTGCCGGCTATATGCCGGTTCAACAGTTCGATGACTTCCTGATTCTCCCCGTAGAGCATGATTTCGTACTGGTAGCGGAAACTCCGGTAATCCATGTTGGCCGAACCCATGAAAAAGCGTTTCTGATCCACAAGCAGGCATTTGGCATGGAGCAAGTCCGGAGTATAGAATTTCCATTGGATTCCCGCTTTGTGCATGGGACCCAAGTATTTGTTGCAGAGGATGTCCACTAAGCCCACGTCCGAGTTCTTGGGAATATGGATTACGACCCTGATTCCTTTCTGGGCGGCATGGACCAAGGCTTTCCGTATCTTATGCCCGGGCAGGAAGTAAGGGGTCTCGATCAGGATTTCCTCTTTGGCATTTTCGATCATCTTGAGCATATAGTTCCTTACTGCCTGTATGTAAGGCGAGGGCGTTTCCTGTACAATCCCATATCCGTGGTACTGGATGATTTTGATTTTTTCGAAAGGATCCCAATCATCGTAGAACTTGTATTGGGTGGCGTTATGCATGAAGCAGCCTTTGAATTTGCGGGTAATAGGGTTCTCCAGCCGCAAGTTCAGGTCTCTCCAGTTGAGGCAGTATGCGGTGATATTGGACGAACCTATGTAGGTGATACGGTCATCGATTAGCAACAGCTTGCGATGGTTGCGCGAATTGTTACGGGCAAAGGTGTTGGAAAGGAAGAATTTGATTTTCTTGAAGTATCGTATCTTGATGCCATTCTGGACCATTTCGTTGAACATCTCGGACGGTTTGCTGCCATAGGCATCGAGCAGGAGGCGGATATCGATGCCTTCTTTGGCCTTTTCCATCAAGGCATCGCGGAACTTGCGGCCAATGGAATCATCGTTGAAACGGAATGTTTCTAGATAGATGTATTTCTGAGCTTGCCTGATATCCTCTATCATTGAAGTGAAGAGGAGGAGGTTGTCATCAAACAGTTTGACGGACAGGGACATGCTTGTGTCAGACATGGGCCGGCTTTTATTTTTTCATAATCTTTGACGAAGATACGAAAAATCCTTTGAAGTCAGGTTGTGAATTTGGACAAGGATTTGCAGGAAACAAAAAAGGGGCTTGACTTTTCAGTCAGCCCCTTCCAGGTGGATTGAAATTCGTTAAAAGTAGAAACCTCGGTTATCCTCAATTACAGCTGCTTTTTCCAGAGCTGACAGGATCATATTGGAAGCGTTCTGCATGAACTGCTGTTCCATCGAGTTGGTGATTTGGACCAATTCGGCGGGAGTGGCTTCCGGTGCGGCAATATTGTCAATGATGAAGCGGTAGGCACCGGAATTGCCTTGAACGGCTTGCGAAAGCCTGCCTTGAGCCGTACCGCACATGGCTCCTACGACCTTCGGTTCGTAGCTGCGGTTCAGCATGGGATAGCTACCGATGCGCAGGGCAAGAGCCGTATCCACTTTTGCCTTGTTTTCTTGGGCAGCGGCTTCAAGGGAAGATGCTGCATTGATTTTCTGCGCTAAAATATGGAATTTCTTTTCTTGTTTTACGCGATTGGTGATTTGTGGCATTTGCATGGCCCGTTCCAGAGGGGTGTATTCGTCTTCGTTGATATTGCGCAAGCCGGCAATCACGTAACGGTTTTCCATTTCAAATACTTGCGATGCCACGCTGCCTTCTTCGGTGTCTTCGTTGAACGCCCAGCGGATTACTTCACGGGCGGAGGCAACGCCTGGAAGCGAGGAGGCCAGTTCTGTTGCCGAATTCTGGCGAACCCTCATCCCTATCTTGCGGGCGGCCGAGTCCATTCGGGCAACATCTCCATGGCAGTCGGCCATTAATTGGTTGGCACGTGTATAAACGCTCTTGGCCGTAGCCGTACTTGGTTCGATAGGAATGGTGACCACTGCGGCAAGGACTTTCTTGACCGGTTTCGTTTTTTGAGCAATATAGAGGATATGGAATCCGTTGGGCGCTTCAGCCATCGTGGCTTTTCCGGCAGGGGTGGCTAAAGCGGCTTTATTCAGGTTGCTCATCAAGGTTCCGTCAAGCATCCAGCCCAATTCGCCGCGACTTTGCTGGGCGGTGGGGTCTTCCGAGAACCGGACGGCCAAGTCTCCGAATTGATCCGGATTGGCATTGATGACGTTCAGCAAGGAGTCTGCCAGTTGCCGGCTTTGGCTCTTGTTACGACCGCTCTGGCTGCCAGCTTCGGTATAGGACAAGAAGATGTGGTGGATATACATTGAATCAGGACGCATCTGGACATCCATCAGTTTAGCCATTTGATAGGTCTGGCCCATCCGGCGAGGAGCAAAGAATGTGCCTGGTTCTACCGAGAAGAGGGAATCCCATCCTTGGAAGATTTCTGATTTGTTGCGGTAGAGACTGTCAAAACGGTCGCCTGAGGTAACTGCGTTTACAAAATCAGGAATGTTGTCTTCTTGCTGGAATTCGGCATAAAGTTCGTTCACTTCTTTGGTGATGTCAGCCATGTCTTGCGGAGTTGGGGTGACATCGAAAACCACGTATGCGATATCGCGGCTTTTGTTCTGCTTGAACATGTATTTGTTCTCGTTGTAGAACTTCTGGTAATCGGCTTTGGTCAGTTCTACTTCGGCATCGCTCACAGACGAGTAAGGCAGCGAAACGTAACGGGCATTGACCGAGGTGGCTTGTTGCGTGGATTGCAAGGCGGCCAGTCCTTTAGGCACATAGTATGATTTGGAAGCCAGATAGAAGTATTTTTCTTTCAGGCGTTCGGTTTTGACAATGCGTTCCAATTCGGCCAATGTGCTTTGGTCTTGAGCCGAAAGCTGGTTGAAATTGTTGATGATGTTCATTACCTGCTGGCGGTCGTACTGGCCGGTTTGCGGGTTGGTGAAGTACTGGTAGAGAATGGGGCTGATGAATTTGCCGTAATACATGTCGTTGAGTTCCTCCGGGCTTACGAGCAAGCCTACTTCCGTGCAGGCATCATTCATCAGTAAATCGGAAAGCATCCGTTGCCAAGCGATGTTTCTGATTTGTTCCCGATCGGCATCGGTCAGCGAAACATTCCCCCCTTGTGACTGGATGTATTGGTCGGTCAACTGATCTACTTGCATGCTGAAGAGGTCATACGAAATGGATTCTCCATCGATAACCGCTACCGGGGGTGCGCTTTGTCCCCGTCCTCCGAATGCATCTTGAATCACGAATCCGATGATAGCGATACCAATCAAGGCTACCGCAAGACCTGCATGTTTTCTGATAGTGCCGATAATAGCCATCTTCTATAAAATTTTTTTTGAATCAGGTTTTGTTTGTTATCTTTTGAATGTCTTGTGCGACAGTATTTTAATTTTGTGGGGCGAGCCGATGCCCGCTGGCATAGCAGCCAAAAGAGGGGGCAAATGTATAAAAAGATTGCCTCTTATGCAAGGAGATGCGAGGCAGGTGTTTCGTCGTGTGCCAGAGGTGTGAGATGGTATTGGAAAAATGCATATATTCGCGTTTCGCATGGCTATGGCTTTTGACAGGTGGCAATGATTTGTAGGGGAGTGCGTGCGCAGAGGATAGCTTTAACCCAAATCGGTCATTAGACTTTGGGGAGATTGCCCGCTTGTGTCATGCAGCATGCTTCTCGCCTAGCCGAAGGCGTAGCGGGCTACGTCGAGGCGTAGCGAGAAACAGGATGCGGACAGAGGCGGGCAAGATGCCCGAAAGCCTCATTTTCCTAACAGAAAACAGCCCCGGCGTGTCTAATGACCGATTTGGGTTTAAGCATAGAAGAGATTAGAGACCAAATTAAAACCATAACACAATGAGAAAACTGATTTTTGTATTGGCTTTGGCCGCTTTGAGTTTTGTGGCTTGCAAGTCTGGCAACAACAATGCGCCGGCGGCAAACGGGAATGCAACCGAGCAGGTGGCTCCGGCTTCTAAGACGGGTGGCTGCGATGCTGTCTGCGATACCGCTTGCAAGAAAGTGGCTTGCGCATGCCCGCAGGGAGCTAAGTGCCAGGCTGGCTGCACGAAGGACAATTGCACTTGCTGCAAGAAGGAGTGCAAGCAGAACTGCGAAAAGGCTGCTGCCCAACAATGCCCGCAAGGCAAAACCTGCAAGAAAGAGGCTTGCTGCAAGGAGAATGCTTGCGATGCGTCCAAGTGCAAATGCACGGCCGACAAGAACTGCGGCAAAAAGTGCTGCCCTGCTGTCAAGAAATAATCTTGCCGGGTCTTGATACAGGAAAAGCCGGTTCGTCCCTGCGGATGGACCGGCTTTCTTTTTTCCGTATATCAGGTATGTAAAATTCTTAGAGGGCAGCTGCATGGCTTGCGAGGCCGCCCGCACCGGAGCGTACTTTCGTGCGTGAGGATGCGGGCATCGAAGCATAACGCCGCAGATGCCCTCTAAAAAAGAATTTTATCCCAAATCGGTCATTAGACTTTGGGGAGATTGCCCGCTTGTGTCATGCAGCATGCTTCTCGCCTAGCCGAAGGCGTAGCGGGCTACGTCGAGGCGTAGCGAGAAACAGGATGCGGACAGAGGCGGGCAAGATGCCCGAAAGCCTCATTTTCCTAACCGAAAACAGCCCCGGCGTGTCTAATGACCGATTTGGGTTTATAGGATCATGCCGGCAGCCACCGTCTCGTTAGTCGCCTCATCCACCAGCACCAAGCTCCCCGTGATCCGGTTATCCTCGTACTTGTCATAGACCATCGGCTTCATGCTCTTGATCTTGACCGATGCGATGGAGTTGAGCACCACTTCGGCACTGTCTTTCTTTTCAAAGGTATTGACATCGAGCAGGTAGTTGACTCCCTTGACGATGCAGCGGGTTTCCAGATGAGGGTGCAGCAGGCAGTATTTGCCGCCTGCCTGCAAAGGCTTCTGGTTCATCCAGCACATCATCATGTCCACTTCGTTGCCCACTTGGGCAGGCTGGTCCTTGGGCACGATCATGTCGCCCCGGCTGATATCGATTTCATCTTCCAGTTCCATGCTGACCGAGAGCGGCGAGCGGGCTTCCTGCATGTCCTGCTTGCCGAAATGAATGTGTTTGATTTTGCTGCAGAGGCCGGAAGGCTGTACCATGATTTCCTGGCCTACATGGAAAGAACCCGATGCGATACGTCCGGCAAAGCCCCGGTAGTCGGGGAATTCGGCGCTGATAGGCCGGATGACGTACTGCACGGGGTAACGAGCGGCGCAGTCGATTTGCTGGTGCGATACCGGCAGGGTTTCCAGCAGGTTCATCAGGGTCGGGCCTTGGTACCATGGCATATTCTCGGACGGGTTCACCACATTGTCACCCTTCAAGGCGCTGATGGGAATGAAATGCACGTCTTTCAGTTTCAGGAAGTCTTTCATCTTATTGAAATCCGTGCAAATCTTGTCGAAGACTTCCTGTCTGAAGTCCACCATATCCATCTTGTTGACACAGACTACGATATGGGGAATGCCCAGCAGACTGGCTATAATCGTGTGGCGGTGGGTCTGTTCCAAGACGCCGTTGCGGGAGTCGATTAGGATCAAGGCGGCATCGGCCGTGGAAGCGCCGGTGACCATGTTGCGGGTGTATTGGATATGCCCCGGCGTGTCGGCGATGATGAACTTGCGTTTCGGGGTAGCGAAATAGCGGTAGGCTACATCGATTGTGATGCCTTGCTCGCGTTCGGCTTTCAGCCCGTCGGTCAGCAAAGCCAGGTTCACGAATTCGTTGCCTCGTTTCTGGCTGGCGGTCTTGATGGCTTCCAATTGGTCTTCAAAGATGGACTTGCTGTCGTTCAGAAGCCGTCCTATCAAGGTGCTCTTGCCGTCATCCACGCTGCCTGCGGTGGTGAAGCGCAAGAGTTCCATATCCAAATATCCGTTGTTGTTGCTCATTTGCTTTCAGTATATGAATCAGAATCGCATTCCCGATTTTAGTTTTAGAAATTAAGTCTTTGTCTTTTGGCAATGTGTCAGAACGGGTCAGATGCAAGGTGCCGCGGGTGTGAGGACGAGGTCATGCACTGAAGTGCGTGACCGAGTTCCGAACCGTTCGCGCAACGAAGCAGATGACCCGTTATCACACATTGCATTTAGAAGTAGCCTTCGCGCTTACGATCTTCCATCGCCGACTCCGACCTCTTGTCGTCGGCCCGTCCCCCGCGTTCGGTGACCCGGGTGGCTGCAATCTCGTCGATGATGTCCTGGAGGTTGTGGGCTTCGGACAAGACCATGCCCGTGCAGCTCACATCGCCGATAGTCCGGCAGCGGACGGTCAGCTCTTCCACTTTTTCGTCAGGCTTGAGCTTCATGAAAGGCGCGGCGGCCAGGTACATCCCGTCGCGTTTGAAAACCTTGCGGCGATGGGAGAAGTAGATGGACGGCATTTCGATGTTTTCCTGCAAGATATATTGCCATACATCCATTTCGGTCCAATTGCTGATAGGAAAGACGCGGAAGTGTTCGCCCATGTGCTTTTTGCCGTTGAAGATGTTCCAAAGTTCAGGACGCTGGTTCTTGGGATCCCATTGGCCGAATTCGTCCCGGTGGGAGAAGAAGCGTTCCTTGGCGCGGGCTTTTTCCTCGTCCCGGCGGGCTCCCCCCATCGCGGCATCGAACTTGTTCTTTTCCAGTGCATCGAGCAGGACGGCGGTTTGTAATAAGTTGCGGCTGGCGTTGTAGCCTTTCTCCTCGGTCACCATGCCTTTGTCGATGGCTTCCTGCACCGAACCCACAATCAGGGTCGCGCCCAACTTCTTGACGAGGTTGTCGCGGTACTCGATGGTTTCGGGAAAGTTGTGCCCGGTGTCGATATGCAGCAGGGGGAACGGGATTTTTGCCGGATAGAAGGCCTTGTAGGCCAGATAGGTCAGGACGATGGAGTCTTTACCGCCTGAAAAAAGCAATACCGGGTTCTGGAATTGGGCGGCCACTTCGCGAATCACATAGACCGCTTCGGCTTCCAGTACCTGAAGATGTGTGGTCTTTTCCATAGGAATCAGCACTTAAACACGTTGTCTTGATGCCGTCATGGCAGGTAAACCGGGCTGGCGACCCGGCACTGCTTCCGGACGGCAATAAAATGCAAAAGTACAGTTTTTCATTGAAAGAGTAAACCGCCGGAGCGAGAGCGTCGGCCTGCAATGGTTTCAGGCAATCTTCCACGCCTCGATTCGGTTTTGGGGGAACTTGGAATGATACCAATAGTGTTTTCAGGAAATCTTCCACGCCTCGATTCGGCGGGTCTTGGTGGAAAAGCTGACGCCTATCTTGAAGAGCTTGCGGGGGGCTGCACGAAGGGACGGGCGTAATCCACATCATCGATTTGGGTTTACCGCTGGGTTCGGCCAAGGTTCGCCTTTTTTTTCATCCGCATTTTCCGGCACCAGAAATAGTAGCCCGTGAACGCGAGGATGCCGCCGAGCAAGGCGGCGATGCAGCTCAGGATGCGGGTGGCGAGGCCTCCCCAGCTGCCAGTATGGACCGAATAGATCCAGCCTCTGATTTTTCCGTTCTTGGGCAGGTCTTTGTAAAGTTGCGTCGATGTGATTTCCCCGTTTTCCGGATTGAACGAATAGCGGTCGCTGCTCCGGGTGTTCCCGTAGCGGGCGGTGGAGACCGAAGCCGAACCGTCTTGGAGGGTGATGGACTTGTAGGAACCGTAGCGGCTTTGCAGCTGCGCCAAGACGCTTGTCCAATGGGTGTAATCTGTCGTCCGGGCAAGGGCTGTGCCGGCATCCTGGCTTCGGGCGGCTTGTCCTTGCTGCGGTCCTTGCATTTGCCCTTGCGCCTGCTTTCCCGAGCCAGAATCCTGGCTTCGCCCTCCGGATGGGCCTGCTGATTGTCCATGCGCCTTTCTTGCGGCCGCTTCCACGCCGAAAACCTTGCAAAAGGCTTGGTTGTACCAGCTAAAGGACCAAGTGAGCCCCGTCAGGGCCATGGCCAGCAGCAAGAGGAAAGCGTAGAAGCCGCCGGCCACATGCAGGTCGTGCCAGAAGCGGAAACGCCCCGAGCGGCACTTGACTTGCAATCGGTTCTTCAGCATTTTGCGGCTCCGGGGCCACCAGATGACAAGGCCGCTGACAAGGATAATCGCCATCGCCAGCGTGGCGTAGCCCACAATGTTTTTTCCCCAGGCAAAGCTGCCGTCCCGTTTGGGAGTGTCCAGGAGCCAGCGGTGCAGCCGCATCACTTGCGTGAAGAAGCCTTGGCCGTCGTCCATTCCCACGACCGAGCCGGTGTAAGGGTCGATAAAGGCGGCCGCTTTCTTGCCGGGCAGCAGGATTTGATAGCTGCGTTCCGGGTCTTGGAACACCCGGATGCCCCGGATTGGCGTGTTCTCGGGCAGCTGCTGCCGCGCCGAGGCCATCAGCCGGTCTATCGGGAGAGTTTCAGCCTTGGCTTCCTTGACAAAGTAGCGGGAGGGGTGGCAGAGTTGCAGTATCTCCTGCTCAAAGACCAATAAGGCACCGGTGATGCAGATGATGGCGATGAGGATGCCGAAAGGTATCGACAGCCATAGATGGAGTTTGGCGAAGGTCTTTCTCATGAAGGTGTACGGATTATGATTGAGCCGATGCCGAACCGGAGGTCTATGCGGCCGGCACCGGCTAGATTAGGAGCATGTCCTTGTTTTTGAATGTTTTGCGTTGGGAGGAGCCGTTGCGTTGCCGGCTCCATGTTTGTCTGTGCCTATTCCAAGGGTGCTTTGTAGTCCAGTTTGCCGATGCCGGTGATCTGGGTGGCCTCCACTTCCAGACCCTTGGTGGCTTTGGCCGTGGCCGGGTCGATGATGTAGATGGCCGGATTGGCATCGCTCAGGGTGACCGCTACATAGACCTTGCCGTTTTCCACGTAGGGTGTGCTGCCGAAGCCGGACACTGTTTCCGGCAGGCCGTCCACATAAGTCAGTTTCTGGTCTCGGGCCTTGAAGACGGCCAGCTGCGTGGCGGCGTAGCCGGTTTCGGAATAAGGCTTGTCGTACATCAGCATCAGGAAGTAGTCCTCGGCGATAGGCCATACCCTCATGAAGCCCCGGCCGTTGCTCTGTGTCTCGATATTGCAGTAGTAATCATCGAAATCCTCGCTGCCATCGGGGATGCGCACGACACCGGCGGGCAGCTTGGTCTGCTGGCGCGGGTCTTTCATGGTCTTGGCGTAGGAGGGAGAGAACACGTAGATGTCGCCGTTGCCGTCTTCCCAGATCATCTGGTAGTATTGCGACTTCATGCGCCCGGCCGCGTAGCTGATTTTGCCGGTCTTGATGATTTTCTTGCTTTTCAGGCTTTCGTCGTCGAAGATAGCGACCCAGCAGGAATCCGGGTACTGCGTCCATTGCAGCTCGTCCTTGTCGTATGCCCCGCTGCCGCTGCCGCCGCTTTCGGTCTTGATCAGGTCTTCGTTGCCGGGCAGCACCCATTTGTGCGGGTTCCCAGCCTCGTCTTCCTGCATGCAGCCGTACTGGCTGAGGCCCATCGGGACGGCCACGCTGAACAGCTTGCCGTCTTTTTGTAGGAGTCCGGCCAGGGTCACGTATTCCCCGTTGCCGAGGAAGTTCTCGGAGAGGTAGGCTTGGTCTTGGGTGTTGTTGGTGGAGTAGTCCTCGGCTTCCACGTCAAGGTAGGATACCAGGAATGACTGGGGTACGTAGCCGTGCTTGTCGGCCCATTCGGTGGGGCCGTCTCCGGAGGATGTGGTCATGATGTATTGGTCGTAGATGCCGTAGGTGGTGAAACGGCGTACATTGTATTCCCGGTTCCGCTTTTGCATCGAGCTGTCAGCCTTGAGGATATAAGACGCGGTGGTGCCTGCGTTGCCTTGGTGGTAGTTGAGCGCGTAGAGGTACTGGTCTTGGTAGAAAATCCATTGGGTGGCCCCATCGTTGAGCAGGCCGTTGCCTTTGGCCGAAACCTTCCCGCTTTCGATGGAGGAAGCGGTGAGCAAGGCATAGGAAGTATTGTTCGATGCCGTGGTGGAGGTGGCAATCACGTAGCGCGAGAAATCGCCCGCATCGGTCTTGTTGTCGTTCGGATTGTCCGGTTCGCAGGAACTGAAAACTCCCGCGCCGATCATCAGGGCCGGTAGCATGGCCCGGAGGTGGATTTTGTTGAATTTCATATTTATACAGTGTTTTTTATTATTGACAGCTTCTTGGCCTTTGTTTCGTGGTTTGACCGGTTTGTTTCCGGAAGGTCGGAATCAGTTCCCGAAATGCACCCGGATCTTCCCGTAAAACGCCCGCCCCGCCTTTTGGAGGCTGAAATTGTCGTACAGGTTCTCGTTGGTGAAATTGCGGCATTCGAACGAGAAGTTGTAACGCCCGTTGCCTATGCTGTAGGCTATCGAGATATTGTGCGAGAACTGGTCTGGCACGATGTACTCGGTATTGCTGCTGCCGATGATTTCCGAATAATAGGAGAAGCTGTGCATGTACTGGTTGTCGTAGGTAAGCGAGAGGACGTTGCCTTTCTTGCCCAGGTCGCGCCAGTAGAAAGTGAAGTCGGCATCGGCAAAAAGGTAGGGCACGTTGGGCATCCTGGCTCCGTAGGCCAAGTTGGGCGTGGTGGTCCCGATCATGGTCTTCTGGCGGTCGCGCACGTTCATGTGGCTGAGGTTTCCGCCGAGGCTGAACCATTTGCTGAAGCTGTAGCGGGCGGAGAGGTTGTAGCCGATGGTCTCCACCTTTCCGTAGTTGACGTAGGTGGCTGCTTCCTTGCCCCCGCTGAGGTCGGAGATGTTGCGCTGGATGTAGTCCCGGGTGTTGCGGTAGACGAAGCTGCCTTCCAAATAGAGGCCGTGCTTGCCGAATTTCCTGTTGTAGCTCAGGTTGAAGTTCAGGTTGTGGCTGTTTTCGGGCCGCAGGCTCACTTGCCCCATTTCCAGGTCCTCGTTGCCGAACATTTCCTCGATGGTAGGCAGGCGGCAGGCTTTTTCATAGGAAAGCTTGGCTTGGAGGCCTTCCATGATGAAATAAGTCCCGGCCGCGCCGTAGCCGAAGGAACTGACATTGCGCGAATGCTCTATGTAGTTGCTCTGGGTCTCGTCCTCGGCAATCGGCCCGGAGATGTACTGGTGGTAGAATTTCCCGAAAACGGAAAGGTTCCATTTCTTGCTGGGCATCAACCGGTAGGAGAAGCCGGTGATGTTCTTGCGGGTCACTTTGGCAATGGGGTCGATGACCGGGTCCTCGGACAGGAAAGAGGTGTTCTGGCGGTGGAAGGCGTTGAATACATGGTTCAGGCTGAACATGTGCATCTTGCCCAAGCGGTAGTTCAGGCCTAAAGTCCCGTTCAGGTTATCGTTGTCGGCGCGGGAGAACTGGCGGCTCTGTTCGCCGGAAGTGTTCATCTTGTAGCGTTCCCCGAACCAGTTGTAATGGTAGGAGGAGGTGTCCACATTAGTGGTCGCGTTCCGGTTGTAGTTGAGGGTCACGACCAGATCCAGCCCTTTGGTGAAGAGGTTGCGCTTGCTGTATTCGAGCGAAGGCATCAGCGAGTAGCCCCGGCGGAACTTTTCGCCATAGACGGTGTTCTGCCGAACGCCGGTCTGTATGTCCTGGTACATGTGCGAGAAGGTCATGCCGAACATCAGCCGGTCGGCCCAAGGCTTGTCCACGATGCCGAACTTGGCCACGACCGCTTCGTTGTGGTAGGTATCGTGGAAACGTTTTACCCGGACTTTTTCCGAGTTGTCGATATAGGTAGAAACCGAGCCGTCTTCGTGGAAGGTGAAGATTTCGGGGTTCACGTCCACCTGGTAGTTGTTGTCGGAATAGTTCTGGAAAGCGTTGATTTCGTAGGTGAAGCCGTTTTTGAGGGTCTGGCCGAAGTTGAGATGCGACTTGTGGGTGTTGAACGAGCCGTAAGAGTAGGCGGCATCGACAAACCAGCGGTTGCGTTTCTTCTTGGTGATGATGTTGATGACCCCGCCGATGGCATCCGTGCCGAACTGAACTGGCACGACGCCTTTGTAGACTTCGATCCGCTCGGCGAAGTTGACGGGGATGTTGTTCAGGCCGAACGAGCTGCCGACCCCTTCCTGGGGAATCCCGTCGATGAAGACCTTGACATGCTTGCCGCTGAACCCGTCCAAGGAGAACTGCATGTCCGATCCTACGCCGCCCGATTCGCGGACTTTGAGGCCGGGGGCTTTGGCCAGCGCATCGCTCAGGTTGCGGGTGGAATTCTGCAAGTCGCGGGTATCGACGGCCACAGTGTTGAAGGCCGAGCGCCGGGTCCGGCTCACTCCGTTGGATGAGATGACCACTTCGTTGAGCATCTCGGCTTTGGTCTTCAGTGTGATATGTTGTTTGAGGCGTTCTCCGGCTTTGAGATGGATTTCTTTCTCCACGCTTTTGTAGCCGATGAGGGAGACTACCAAGGTGTAGGTACCGGCCGGGGCTTGGATCTGGAAAATGCCTTCCTCGTTGGTGGTAGTGCCGTAGGCGGTGTTCTTGAGATGGGCGGTGGCATAGAAGACCGGATGTTTCCCGCCCGCTTCCTCGGAAAAGACTTTGCCAGAAATGATGCCCGTATTCTGCTGGTTTGTAGTGTTTTGCTGGGCAATGAGCGGAAGGCTCGATAGGAAAAAGAGGAAAAGGGGGAAAAGGAAGTATTTATGGATTAGGAAAAAATGGCTGCGGCAGGACAGGGGGATAGAAAAGGACGGGATGCCGGCAGGCGGTGCTTCGGCTTTCTTGGGGCTGCGCTGCCTTTGGGGAGGGCTGGGGCATACCGGGTCCGGATGGGTATGGCAAGACAGGAAAATCATAATTTCGTTTGTTTTTAAGGGAATGCAAAGGTCGGCAGGATAGGCCCGTTTTGTCAATCCTCACTTTTAGGTATTTTGAGGGTTTGGCTGGCTTTCGGAATCCCTAAAAATGGTTATCAGGTAGTTTTTTCCGTTTTGTCATGTTGCTGGCGGCTCTTTGCATTATATCCTCTGGCGGTTATGCGGAACAGGGGGGAGGCTGCCGTATCCTCGATTCTAAGCTGGAAGGAAGGGCACTGGAAAGTATTTTTGATGGGATTTGTTTCGGAATCGCCCAAACTTGCGTACCTTTACCCGCTTTTTGAAAGCGGGTTCGGCTTTGTCGTTCGGGTTTTGGAAGAGGTGGGTGGCGTTCTTGTGCCATGGCAAAATGGATGTGAAAACAAAAAAAATCAACGCAATAGTATGAAGAAACTGATTCTTGGTTTGGCTTTGGCGGGCATGATGGTGCCGGCCGGCCTCTGGGCGCAGGAAAGCGCGGCCCAGGCAGCCCGGACGGAAGAAAATCCGCTCTGGCTGCGTTATCCGGCTATCTCCCCGGATGGAACCCAGATAGCGTTCTGCTATATGGGCGATATTTTCATTGTTCCGGTTTCCGGCGGCGAGGCCCGGCAGCTGACATCGAACCCGGCCTACGATTATATGCCGGTCTGGAGTCCGGATGGCAGCAAGATCGCGTTCGCTTCCGACCGCGAAGGAAGCCTGGACCTTTACTATGTAGGCGTGAAAGGCGGCAATCCGGTCCGCCTGACCACCAACAGCGGTACCGAAACGCCTTTGGCTTTCACCCTCGACGGGCAGTCCGTGCTTTTCAAGTCGGGTCTGATGCCGACCGTGAACAGCATGTTGTTCCCCGACGGGACTTATCCCCAAGTATATAAAGTAGGATTGGACGCTTCCCGCCCGGAACTGTTCAGTGCCTATCCGATGGACGAGCTCAGCCTGAACCCGGACGGCAGCATCCTCTTCCAGGATATCAAGGGCTATGAGGATACTTGGCGCAAGCACCATACCTCCAGCGTGACCCGCGATATCTGGATGCTGAAGGACGGCAAGTACACCAAGATGACCACTTTCAAAGGCGAAGACCGTACTCCTGTCTGGATGCCGGACTACAAGGCCTACTACCTGCTGAGCGAGGAAAACGGTTCGTTCAATGTCTATAAGAGAGGCCTGTCTCCCAATTCGGCATCCGAACAGCTGACCCGTTTCCAGACCCATCCGGTGCGTTTCCTGAGCGTGTCCAAGGACGGGATGCTCTGCTTTACCTACAATGGTGAGATTTATACGATGAGACCCGGCGCGGAACCGCTGAAGCTCGATGTGGAAATCATTGCCGACAACGGCATCAAGGAAGTGACCAAGCGAGTGATGCGTTCCGGCGCGTCCGAGCTGGCGGTTTCACCCAAGCAGAAGGAAGTGGCCTTTATCCTGGGGGGCGATGTGTATGTGACCTCGATGGATTACGCCACCACCAAGCGAATCACCAATACGCCGGAAACCGAACGTTATATCGACTTTGCGCCGGACGGGCGTTCGTTGGTCTATGCATCGGAACGCGACGGGGTATGGCAGGTTTACCAGGCATCGCTGGCTGACAAGGACGAGGACATGTTCACCTATGCCACCGATATCAAGGAAGAGAACCTGACCAAGAGCCAGGAAACCAGCTTCTACCCGCAGTACAGCCCCGATGGCAAGGAAGTGGCTTTCTTGAAGAACCGCACCGAGATTTGTGTCTTGAACCTCAAGAGCGGCAAGGTACGCACGGTGATGGATGGCAAATACGAATATTCCTATCAGGATGGGGACCAGGAATACAGCTGGAGTCCTGACAGCAAATGGATTCTGACCGGTTATATCGGCACGGGCGGCTGGAACCATAAGGACCAGGCTTTGGTGAAAGCCGACGGCAGCGGGGAAATCCATAACCTGACCAACAGCGGTTATACCGAATACGGTGGAAAATTCGTTCTGGGCGGCAAGGCCATGCTGTTCCAGAGCGACCGCAGCGGCTACCGCAGCCATGGTTCGTGGGGTGCCGAAACCGATGTCTATATCATGTTCTTTGACCAGAAAGCTTATGAGAAGTTCTTGATGGACAAGGAAGAACGCGAACTTTTGGCGGAAGCTGAAAAGGACAGCAAGGAAGCCAAGAAGGAAGAAAAAGCCGAGGAAAAGGCCAAGAAGGACAGTGCCGATGGCAAGGAACCCAAGGTGGAACCTCTGGAATTCGATTTCGACTATCTGGATGACCGGACCTTGCGTCTGACCAATGTGTCGGACAACTTGGGCGACATGCTGCTCAGCCCGGATGGCGACAAGCTCTACTACATGGCTCCCTACAATGGGAAGATGGCTCTTTGGGTCAAGGACTTGGTGGAAGAAAAGACCGAGCTCAAGGTGCCGAACGTGGGCTACGGTTCCATGGAGATGGACAAGGACGGCGCCAATATCTATTTCTTGGGCATGGGCGGCATAAAGAAGATCGCGACGGCTTCGGGTTCGATGGAGGATATCGATTTCGAGGCTCTTTATGAAACCCGTCCGTTCGCCCAGCGCGAATACCTGTTCAGCCATATCTGGAAGCAGGTCAAGGACAAGTTCTACGATCCCACCTTCCGGGGCATGGACTGGAAGGCCTACTTCGACAATTACGAACGCTTCCTGCCCTATATCAACAATGGCTATGATTTCTCGGTGATGGTGAGCGAGTTGCTGGGCGAATTGAACGCTTCCCACACCGGCTGCCGTTTCTATGGCGGAGGAAGGGCTTCGATGCCGGTAGCGGCCTTGGGGGCTTTCTTCGACCCGGCTTATGAGGGCGATGGCCTGAAGTTCCAGGAAATCCTGCACAATAGCCCCTTTGCTTTGTGCGGCAAGGAAGTCAATTCCGGCGACCTGATCACGGCTATCGACGGCGTGGAAATCAAGGCAGGAGAGGATTACTATCCTTTGCTGGAAGGCAAGACGGGGGAAGCGACCCGTTTCACGATCCAGCCGGCCAAGGGCAAGGCTTTCGACGTGACAGTGAAGCCGATCAGCACTTACCAGCAGAATGCCTTGCTGTATGAACGCTGGGTGAAACGCAACGAGCGTCTGGTGGATTCGCTTTCGGGCGGCCGCTTGGCTTACGTCCATATCGAGGGCATGGATTCCAAGAGCTTCCGCACGGTTTACCGCCAGCTTCTCAACGACAAGAACCGGAACCGGGAAGCGGTGATCGTGGATACGCGCAACAACGGCGGCGGCTGGCTGCATGATGATGTGGCCACTTTGCTCAGCGGCAAGCGTTACGCACGGTTCAGCCCGCGCGGCCAGTATATTTCGGACGAGCCGTACAGCAAATGGACCAAGCCTTCCTGCATGCTGGTAAGCGAGAACAACTATTCGGATGCCCATGGCACGCCTTTTGTCTACAGGGCCTTGGGCATTGGCAAGCTGATCGGGGCGCCGGTGCCGGGAACGATGACGGCGGTATGGTGGGAAAGCCTGAACGGCGGTTACGTGTTCGGCATCCCGCAGGTGGGAACCCTGGATGAAAACGGCAATTACCTGGAAAACCAGGACCTGATTCCGGATATCATTGTCTATAACACGCCGGAGACCTTGCTGCAGGGTCGCGACCTCCAATTGGAAAAGGCGGTGGAAGAGATGCTGAAGGAGGCCGATGCCGTGAAGGCCAAGGCCGGGAGATAGGCAGGCCGGGATTGCGCCCGGTCTTGTTTGCGGACTGGGCGTAGGAATGTGCATGCCGGCAAGTCCCTTGGAAGAGGGCGGCCCAAAAGTCGGTTTTCCAAAAGAGAATCCGCTTCAGGATGTGTTCTGTCGGGGATTCTTTGTCGGAAGACCATCTTTTGGGCCGCCTTCTTTGTACGCGGATATATGGATTTTCCCTTTCCATGGATGCCTTTTCTGCGGGTGATGCCGAGATTCTGCCGGGGGGTATTGTTCAACCCAAATCGGTCATCAGACACGCCGTGTCCGTTTCTGATTGGGGAAATGAGGCTTTCGGGCATCTTGCCCGCTTTTGTCCGCATCCTGTTGCTCGCTACGCCTCGAGGTAGCCCGCTACGCCTTCGGCTAGGCGGGAAGCATGCTGCATGACACAAGCGGGCAATCTTCCCAAAGTCTGATGACCGATTTGGGTTGACTCCAAAGTCTAAGGACCGATTTGGGTTGAAAGTGATTCGGTATGTTTGTGTGTTCTGCAAGCTCATGGGATGCAGTTCCTGTACTTGTTCTGTATAAGGCCAGATAGCAAAATATTGCGTATAAGTCGTTCAAGGCGATGATGAAAATAATTTTCGTATGCCACGGGAATATATGCCGGAGCCCGATGGCGGAATATATCATGAAGGATCTTGTCCGCAAGGCCGGACGGGAATCCGAGTTTGAAATCAGTTCGGCGGCTGTGTCCTATGAAGAAGAGGGGAATCCTATTTACCCGCCGGCCGCGCGGATGCTTCAATGCAAGGGTGTGCCGTATTCTGCGCACGCAGCGCACAGGATCACTTCCGGAGAAGCGTCCGAAGCCGATTTGATAGTCGTCATGGATTGTTCAAACAGATGCCTCCTCGGCAAGATAATAGACTCGGCGGACGTTCCGAAGGTCCATTATATGATGGAATACGCAGGGTGCGGATGCCGGGATGTGGCTGACCCGTGGTACACGGGCGATTTCAGCCGGACCTACGAGGATATCCTTGCAGGCTGCCAAGGACTTCTGTCGTATACGGCCAAGGCTTGCTGATATTGCAGTTGCCGGTTTCTTCTGCTTTGCCGGATGCTTGCCGGAATACCGGGTCGGGAAAGGGAAAAAGGAAGATCGGGAACGCTGCAGGATTCGGCTTCGGCTGGCTATAGCCCTACTTCGCAGCCGATGCCGATGATGGGATTGCCGTAGATGGAATACTCGTCGTTGTTGAAGTTCCACATGGCCCGTATCGTGAGGGCGACCCGGTTGCCGAGAGGCTGGCTGTAGCCGATGCCGGCGATGGGGTAGGCCAGCCATCTGCGTTCATGGTCTGTGCCGTAAGGCTGGTTCATTCCTCCGATTTCGGCATGGATGAACAGCCGGCGGATAGGGTAGAAGCGGACAAAGAAGCTGCCGCCCCAGTAGTAGCTACTTAGCTCCGGTTGAAAGTAGGCATCGCGGAAATAGCTGAAATTGACGGTGATGCCGAAGCGGAACATGCGATGGACGATATAACCGACCGTGGGCGCGAGTTCCACGGCAGTCAGCGTGCCGAATTGCAAGCCCAGGCCGCCTCCGGTGAAGAAACGGTTCTTGTAAAGCCCCGGCGTGCCTTTGGGCGGTTCCTCTTCCCAGTCGTTGGCCTGACGGGCTTCGCGAGCGTCTTTTTGCGAGGAGAGCGTGTTGAGGTCGTTGACCTGGGCCTTGGCGGCAAGGGGAATCGCTAAGAACAGGGTGATGAGAAGTGCGATGGGGGCAAGCATCAGGGCGCGGTTTTCGGTTTTCATCTTGCAGGGATCAGGGATCCGGTATTGGTTTGTTTGGCTTTGTGAACGGTTGGGTTTTGTGGATGCGGGTTTGCCTTTGTGCGGATTGCTGTCGCGATGGCTTTTTCTGCGAGGCAGGAGGCGGCTGTCAAGAGGCGGCTTGGTTCCGGCTTTGGTGGCGTTCGGTGCTGTCGATCCATATTGTCACCGGGCCGTCGTTGGTGAAACGGACTTTCATGTCCGCGCCGAAACGGCCGGTCTGCACTTCCAGTCCGTATTCCTGCCGGAGCAGGTTGTTGAAATATTCGTAAAGAGGCTCCGCTTTTTCAGGCCGGGCGGCACGGATGAAGCTGGGCCGGTTGCCTTTCCGGGTGTCGGCGTACAGGGTGAACTGGGATACCGAGAGGATCGCGCCGCCGATGTCCTTGACCGGCAGGTTCATCTTGCCTTCCGCGTCTTCAAAGACCCGGAGCTGGGCTAATTTCTTGGCCAGGTATTCGGCATCTTCTTCGGTATCTTCTTCGGTGATGCCGACCAAGACTAAGAAGCCTTTGTCAATCTGGGCTACGGTTTCCCCGTCTATATCGACACGGGCATTGGTGGTTCGTTGAATCAGGATTCGCATAAGGCAGGTTCTTTAATCATTAGGCTTTGGGGAGATTGCCCGCTTGTGTCATGCAGCATGCTTCTGGCCTGGCCGAAGGCGTAGCGGGAAGCAGGATGCGGACAGAAGCGGGCAAGATGCCCGGAAGCCTCATTTTCCCAATCAGAAACGGACACGGCGTGTCTAATGACCGATTCGGGGTAACCCAAATCGGTCATCAGACTTCGGGGAGATTGCCCGCTTGTGCCATGCAGCATGCTTCTCGTCTGGCCGAAGGCGTAGCGGGCTACGTCGAGGCGTAGCGAGAAACAGGATGCGGACAGAAGCGAACAAGATGCACAAAAGCATCCCTCTTCGAAAACAGGAAACACACTCGGCGAGTCTAATGACCGATTTGGGTTAAATGGGGCGAGGTGTTTTTTTCGCCGGGTGAGCGGAATTTTGCAAGTCGAAGAGGGCGCATGGCGGGCTATGTAACCGATTTCGACTTGCAAAGGTACGCCGCTTCGGCGGAAAAAGCGGCCCAAACACTTTCTTGCATTGCTAGACCAGGCATTGTTCCTGATTCATAAGAACATGCCATAAGGTTTAGTTGGACTGCTGGAGCGGCTTTGCCTGTGGTTCCGTGCTTTGCCCCATGTCTGTTCAAAAACGCTAGGCTATCGTGCAGGTTTGTGATACCGTGGCATAGGCGGATTGGTATCTTATGGCGGTTAACGAGCCGAACCGGCATCTGCCAAGCGAGCAAAGGTACGGACAAAATGCAATTTGCGAAACTCTTTGTGAGAGCAAGCTGCTTTTGTCGGAGGCAAGGTTCTGTTTTGCGGGCAGCCGAAGGTCCGGAACCATGGCCGGACTTCGACAGTTCGGATTTTATCCCAAATCGGTCATTGGACTTTGGGGAGATTTCCCGCCTGTGTCCGCAGCATGCTTCCCGGGCTACGTTGAGGCGTAGCGAGAAGCAGGATGCGGACAGAAACGGGCAAGATGCCCGCCAGTTTCATTTTCCCAATCGGAAACAGGCCCGGCGAGTCTGATGAGCGGTTTGGTTTTATCTGGTATGGATGCTGGATGCGCTGGCATTCGGAATTGTCATTCGGAACTATGCAAGCTTGGCTCTGCGCTCGGCTTGCGCTATCGCTGCTGCTTTGCAGCGAAGATTGGCTTCGCCGAAGCCCCTGCGCCTCGGTCATGCTCAAGCAAGGGAAGCGGCTTGGCATGGCGCTCGACTCAATCGGGGCTTTGGCTCTGCGCTCGGCTTGCGCTATCGCTGCTGCTTTGCAGCGAAGATTGGCTTCGCCGAAGCCCCTGCGCCTCGGTCATGCTCAAGCAAGGGAAGCGGCTTGGCATGGCGCTCGGCTTAACCGGGGCTGTGGCTGCGCCTCGGCAAAGCTCAAGCAAGCTTGGCTCTGCGCTCGGCTTGCGCTATCTTTGCATCGTTTTTGGGGCAAATGCAACAGAGAATGTCAGCAGTATTGGAAGCACCTAAAGCCCGTTACCGGATTGCGATAGGCGTGTTTTTCTTTCTTCAGGGCTTCACCTTTGCCAGCTGGGCGGCCCGTATCCCGGATTTCAAGGAAGTCTTCGGCTTGAACGAAGGCCAGTTAGGGACTTTGCTATTGGCTTTTCCCTTGGGACAGCTTTTGGGCGTGCCGCTGTCCGGCTATTTGGTGGAAAGGTTCACGAGCCGCCGTACTTTGCTGTCGGCGGCATTCCTGTACCCGTTCACTTTGACATGCTTGGGTTTCATCCCTTTCATGGCGATGCCGGGTGGAGGAGGCCCGATGCCGTTTTGGACAGTCTATGTGTTCAGTGCCGTGCTGTTCCTGCTGGGGCTGGTAGCCAATCTGCACAATCTTTCGGTCAATACCCAGGCGGTCGGGCTCGAAAAGGAGTACGGGCGCAGCATCATGGGGACTTTCCACGGATGCTGGAGCTTGGCAGGCTTCGTTTCGGGCATCGTGGGTTCGTTCATGGCGGCGCATTCCATCGTGCCGTTCTTCCATTACGCGGGTGTGCTGGCTTTCGGCCTGATTGTTCTGCTGTGCTGCCATAGGCATACGTTGAAGCAGGATATCGTCTCGGAAACCGCCAAGGGCGACAAGCCCACGTTCAACATCTTCAAAGGCGTGGACAACTACGTATTCCTATTGGGATTCCTGGCGTTTGCCAGTATGCTCTGCGAAGGGACGATGTACGACTGGAGCGCGATCTATTTCGACCAGGAAGTGGGCGTGGGCAAGGAATACATCCGTTTCGGCTACACGGCCTGCATGCTGGCAATGGCAGCCTACCGTTTCTTGGCCGACGGCATCGTGAACCGGTTCGGCCCGGTGTTCATCATGCGTTTGAGCGGCTTGATGACGGCAGGCGGCTTCCTATTGATGGTGATAGCGCCCTTGGTAGGTCTGTCTGGCACTTTGGCCTTGGTCGTGGCCACGGTAGGATCGTCTTTGGTTGGCCTGGGCGTGTCTTCGGTGGTGCCTATCTGCTATGGGGCGGTTTCCCGGCACAAGGGAGTGGTAGCCGGTCGCGCCATCAATGCCGTTTCGACGATCGGCTTCTTCGGTTTCGTGATGGGGCCTCCGATTATCGGGCATTTGGCGCAATGGATTGGCTTGCCTTGGGTCTTTGTGTTGGTAGCGTTACTGGGGCTTTCCATCGCGCTGTTTGCCGGGAAGCTGAAAGGGAACGGATAGGCCTGCGGGGTGCTATCTCCGGCAGGGTCGTCTTTTCGGTAGCCTGAACCGGATTCCAGGACAGATCTGATTGAGAGTTTAGATAAGGAACAATAAGATTTGAAGAAAATGATAACGTTGAACATCGAATACCGGATTGCATCCGGCAAGGAACAGGAATTCAAGAATTTGATAGCTGAATTGGCGGCAGCTTCCCGTCAGGACAAAGGTTGCCTGCGCTACCAATATTATTTCCATCCGGAAAATCCCGGCATCGTGATGCTTTGGGAACAGTGGGACAATGCCGATGATTTGGCCTTGCATGGACAGCAGCCTCATTTCACGCGCCTTGTGCCTCAAATGCGGGAGATCGCGCAGCAGGAGAAGTTCCGCTTTGAGGATTAATCACATCTATGATTTATAGAACCCGCCTTAGGAAAGCTTCAATCAGGGCTATGTCTTCTTTATAAGTAAGTTTCATGTTTGCTTCTTCTCCGGGTACGATATAGATAGGTGTACCGGGAAGGTATTTCATGATGACTCCGCAATCATCGGTGGCTGTGAACGCAGGGTCACGCATGGCTATGTTGTAAGCCTTTTGAATGGTTTCTATATGAAAAGCTTGCGGGGTCTGGCTGCGTCTGAACCGGGATCGGTCGGGAATCGAGGCGATGAAATCTCCATTTACTTCGATGAGGGTATCTGTGGAGGGAAGTGCCACATCCACAGCTTTGTATTTGCAAAGAGCGGTGGTTACGTCACTTATGATTCGCTGGCTGACCAACGGCCGGGCCGCATCATGGAAAATCAAGTTCGCTTCTTGGTCTGCGTAAGCCTTTATGGCGGCCAGGCTGGAATGATACCGTTCTTGGCCGCCGGGAAGGATTTTCTTGATTTTATTCCAAGTATTTCTTTTTATAATATTCTCTATTTCAGTTATATAAGAATAATGGGAAACAATGGCGATTTCATCGATGCGGACGTGGCGTTCAAAAGCTGCTACCGAGTACTCAAGCACCATTTTCCCTGCAACAGGGATAAATTGCTTGGGCATCGATAGCCCCATGCGGTTGCCCACTCCTCCGGCTAAGACAATGGCGATGTTTTTCATAATGTGAAGATGACGTAATAGTGCAAACATAGCGAAAAATCCATAAATTCGCGATGCCAAAGGCGGGGAATTGCAAGCCTGCCATGTGTCGATACAGGATTGTAAAGGCAGAGCAGCGGAATGGGTGGTTGGTTTGCTGGTTCGGGCTTGACGATACGGAACAATCCTCTTGATAAAAAATATGGAAGATAGTTTTTATGTACATCCTACGGCGGTGGTCGAGGAAGGTTGCGAGATTGGAAAAGGGACGAAAATCTGGCATTTCAGCCATATCATGGACGGGAGCCGGATGGGCGAGGACTGCAATATCGGGCAGAACGTGGTGGTTTCGCCCGGCGTGGTTCTGGGACGGAATGTCAAGGTGCAGAACAATGTGTCGATTTATACTGGAGTGGTTTGCGAGGAGGATGTATTTTTGGGGCCTTCCTGTGTGTTCACCAATGTAATCAATCCGCGTAGCGCAGTACCCCGCAAGAATCAGTACAGGGAGACCTTGGTCTGCCGGGGAGCCAGCATCGGTGCCAATGCCACGATTGTCTGCGGGCATCGGATCGGGCGTTACGCGATGATCGGGGCGGGTGCCGTGGTCACGCACGACGTGCCGGACTATGCGTTGGTTGTCGGGAATCCTGCCCGGCAGGCCGGTTGGGTCAGCGAATACGGTCACCGGCTTGCTTTCGACACTTCCGGCATCGCGCTTTGTCCTGAAACAGGGCAGCGATACCGATTGCAGGACTGTCGAGTGGAAAGGATTTCATGAAGCGTTCTGCAAGGCGCGTTGGACCGTCTTGTATCGAGTTTGGTGCTTGCACGCCACCTGTTTGAGAACGCGGTAGATTTACTTTTCAGAATCTGTATCCGACTCGGACGGAGCTGTCGTGGGCGATGATTTTGCTTTCGGCTCCGGTCTTGCGCAAAAGGTCCATCATTTGCACGATCTGGTCGAAGCTGAGGTCTTTGGAGCAGAAAATGACCTGCCCGATGCGGTTCACCTCGATTTGTTCGGCCAGCGAACTCGGGGCATCGGCTGCCGACAAGGTATGGATTCGTTCCATCGTAACCCCTTCCTCCAATAATAGATGGCCCACCCGTTGGCATTCCTCCTTGCTTCCCACAATCAGGTAATGGCGGCGGAAACGGGTCGAAAGCGGGAAACTCCTTCTGAAAAGCCTCCCGATGCATAGGCGTATCAGGCAAGCGATGCCGAGGCAGAGCAATCCCCCGGCCACTGCCATGAAACGGCTGAATTGCCATTCGCTGCCCAAAAGCGCGCCAATCAGCAGAAAGGCGATGATGCCGCTCAGGAAACCGGCGGATGTCCTTCGGAATGAGATGGGTGTCCGGTAGCCTTTCCATGTCCATACTCCGGCCACGAACAGGGCGGCATAGACAGGCAGGATGGCTTGCCGGTAGATGTCGGGATAGAAGTGGGCGTTGTCCCGGATCAGGGCAGGCCAGGCAAACGACAGGAAGTAGAGAGCCGAATAGCTGATTCCCGAGTCCAGTACCGGCAGCAAGAGTCTTTTGAAGAGGCGGCTTAGCACCGAGAGCGAGGCCCGCAGCCAGATGGCAGAGCGTAGGGCTTGGAAGTAGAGTCTGTATTTCCCTTTCGAAAAATATTTTTTGGCAAAAATCTCCATGGCTTTGTAGAAGACCATGACATAGTTGAGGCTGCCTTTCTTGGTGCTTTCGCCTTTGTAATGGATAATCCTTGTTTCGGGAAGATAATAGTTATGGTATCCGGCCAGCAGGATGCGGTAGGAGAGGTCGATGTCTTCCCCGTACATGAAAAAGGTCTCGTCCAGCAGCCCGGTTTTTTGCAGGCATTCCCGGCGTAGCATCATGAACGCGCCCGATAGGATTTCCACTTGGTTGGTCTGGTCTGGGCTGAGATGCCCCATGTAATAGGCGGCGAAGCGTCTGGAACGGGGAAACAGCTTGCATAAGCCGCTCATTTTGTAGAAAGAGGCTTCCGGGGTAGGGAGTCCGCGCTTGGATTCCTTCAGGTATTTCCCTTGGCCGTCGATCATCTTCACCCCCAAGCCGCCGGCATCGGGATGGCTTTCCATGAAGTCGAGGCATTTCTTGAGGCTGTCGGCTTCGATCAAGGTGTCGGGGTTGAGCAGCAGGACGTACTTGGCCTGGCTCAGGCGGATGGCCTGGTTGTTGGCTTTGGCAAAGCCAACATTGTCCTGGTTGGCGATGAGCCGCACTTGGGGAAACTTTTCCCGGACCATCTCCACCGAATCGTCCACCGAATGGTTGTCCACCACGAAAATCTCGAAATCCTGCCCTAAGGCCAGACCTTTGCTCTGGCATACCGAGCGCAGGCATTGCTCTAAATAGGATTTGACATTGTAATTGACGATGACGACCGAGAGGAGCATGGGATAAGTTTGTTTTGTGAGAGGGTTGCGGTTATTTCTCCTTTTGGCGGTTTTGCGCCATATAATCCTGCATCATTTTGTAAACCATTGGCGGCACGAACGCGGAAGGGTCGCCTTGATGGTTCAATATATCGCGCACCACCGAGGAATTGATGAAGCTGTAGCGGTTGTCGGTGAGCAGGAAGACGGTTTCCAGATCGGGTTGGAGAAGTTTGTTGGAAAGCCCTACGATGCGTTCGAACTCGAAGTCGGCAGCCGTTCTCAGCCCGCGCAGCAGGAAACGGATATGGTTTTGCCGGCAATAGTCCACGGTGAGGCTGGAGAAGCTGTCCGCTTCCACCTTGGGTTCGTCCTTGAAGAGTTCACGGATAAAGGCGAGCCGGGTCTGGAGGGGGAACATGCAGCGTTTGTCGGCATTGATTCCGATGGCCACGATGATTTTGTCAAAGAGGGGCAAGGCTCTGCGTATCACGCTTTCATGTCCCAGAGTAATGGGGTCGAATGAGCCGGGGAAGACGGCAATCCTGAGGTTTTCCATTTTTCTTGCGGTTCGATCAAGGCTGGTTGCCTCTTGTGGCAGACCGCCATTGGAACGCGAAGATAGGGATAAAACGCGAGACAAGGCGCATGATGCGGGGAAATGCTGTAAATTTGAGGCTCGGAAGAGGAGGGAATGGACGGGGAAGCTTCAATCCCGGTTCGGCCCTGGCGGGAGTCCCGGCCTCTGCTTTGGGAATGATAGGTTTAACCCAAATCGGTCATTAGACACGCCGAGTCCGTTTCTGATTGGGAAAATGAGGCATTCGGGCATCTTGCCCGCTTCTGTCCGCATCCTGTTTCTCGCTACGCCTCGACGTAGCCCGCTACGCCTTCGGCTAGGCGAGAAGCATGCTGCATGACATAAGCGAGCAATCTGCCCGAAGCCTAATGACCGATTTGGGTTTAAGAAACAGGTATTTGATGGAGGACAATTCGATGCTAGTCAAGCAGTCGTTCGCCCCGATAGAGGGAAGGGAGGTTCGGATTCTGATATTGGGTTCGATGCCGGGTGACGCCTCGATAGCGGCAGGCCGGTATTACGCTCATCCCCGTAACCGTTTCTGGCCGCTGATGGCCACGCTTTTGGGATGTGTCTTGCCGGTGGATTACGAGGCTCGATGCCGGATGCTGCAAGACCACGGCATCGCTTTATGGGATGTGGCCGGATCGGCGGTAAGGCCTGGCAGCATGGACAGCGCAATGAGGGAAGAACGGCCCAACGACATTGCCGGCCTTATGGCGCGGCATCCGGAGCTGCGGGTTGTGGCGTTCAATGGTCAAAAGGCGAAACAGCTGTTCGACCGGTTTTTCGACCGGCTTCCCGATTTGCGTTACTTTTCCATGCCCAGCACCAGTCCCGCCAATGCTTCGTTCAGCATGACCCGTTTGGCGGAACGATGGAAGGCGATGTTCGACTTTGGATCTGTCGCTTGTCCGCAGATATAGACTGTCAATTCCGTACGCGGAGTCCTATTTGCCGGTTTCCATATTTTTCATCGAGTGCATGAAGTGGCAGGGAGGTTAAGGTATCTCCCGGTCAGGCTGTCCGGAGAGGCCGCGATTTCATCGGGTGTGCCTTGCGCCACGATCCGTCCGCCTTCCTCGCCGCCGCCCGGGCCGAGGTCTATCACGTAGTCGCTATTGGCAATGACATCGAGGTCGTGTTCTATGATGACCAAGGTCGCGCCCAAGCCGATCAGCGTCTGGAATACCCGGATGAGCGTCTGCGTGTCGAGCG
Source organism: uncultured Bacteroidales bacterium (assembly GCA_944320465.1). Classification (GTDB taxonomy): domain Bacteria; phylum Bacteroidota; class Bacteroidia; order Bacteroidales; family P3; genus Pullibacteroides. The sequence goes on from CALUHO010000012.1 coordinate 54,193, forward strand.
GATGCAGGCCGATAGTGGGTTCATCGAAGACAAAGAGGCTGTCGTCTTGTCGGCTACCCATTTCCGCCGCTAATTTCAAACGTTGGGCTTCGCCCCCGGAAAGGCTGGTCGTGGCTTCGCCGAGGGTTATATAGCCCAAACCGATTCGGTTGAGCGATTCCAAGCGCGATTCCAATGCTTTGTAGCGGGCAAGGACCTTTTGCGCATCGGCCACATCCATTTTCATCAAATCGGGCAAGGAATAGCTCTTGCCATCGGCGGCCTCGTAGCGGAATTCTTCGGATTGCTGCGCGTAGCGCGAGCCATGGCATTCCGGGCAGGGGATGTCCACATCGGGTAGGAACTGCACGTCAAGGCTGATGGTCCCCGTCCCGTCGCAGACCGGGCAGCGCAAAGACCCCGTGTTGTACGAGAAGTCGCTGGCCGAGACCGAAGCGGCTTTGGCGGCAGGCAGCTTGGCAAAGAGTTTCCGCAAATCGTCATGCACGTTGGCGTAAGTGGCCACCGTGGAACGCACGTTCGCCCCGATAGGCGTGGAGTCGATCAGTTTCACGTTCCGGATGCCATCGGTTTGGATGCTCCTTACGTGCGAAGGTAGTCTCTCCTTGCGGATCATGGCCTGGAGCGCCGGCACGAGGCTTTCGAGTATGCTTGTGGTCTTGCCCGAACCCGACACTCCCGTCACAGCCACCATGCGCCCTTTGGGAATGCGGATATGGAGCGGTTGCACCGTATGGATTGGCCCGGTTTCCATCTCGATAGTCCCCAAAGCGAACATGTCCTGCGCTGAAGCCTTCTGGCGAATCACATCGCTTTTTGGGTTGGCTAAGAAAGGCCCGATTAGGGAACGGGAATCCTGTCCTATCTGCGGAACGCTGCCTTGAGCTATGATTTCCCCGCCTTTGGCTCCGGCTTGCGGGCCGAGTTCGATAATCCAGTCGGCTTGGCGGAGAATCTGCGTGTCGTGGTCCACCAAGAGTACCGAATTGCCATCGGCGGTCAGGTCTTTCATGACTCCGACAAGGCCGTTGATATTGACCGGATGAAGTCCGATGGAGGGTTCGTCCAGAACGTAAATCACGCCGGTGGTCCGGTTCCTGACGCAACGGGCCAGTTGCATTCGCTGGCGTTCGCCGGTAGAAAGGGTGGAGCCGGCTCGATCCAGACTCAGGTAGGACAAGCCCAGTTCCGTCAGCCGGCGGGACGTGTCGAAATAAGACTGGCTGATGCTTTCGCCCATCGGGCGCATTTCGTCGGGAAGCCATTCGGGGATGCTTTTGACCCATTCGTCCAGCTGGCGGAGCGTCATTTGGCAGGCTTCGGCCAAGTTGAGGCCCCGGATGCGCGGGGCAAGAGCGGCTTCGTTGAGGCGGGTGCCTTGGCAGTCGGGACAGGTGTCCTGCTTGAGGAATTTCTCCACACGCTTCATCCCTTTGTCGTCCTTGACCTTGGAAAGCGCGTTTTCCACTGTGTAAACGGCATTGAAATAGGTGAAATCCATTTCGCCCGACACGGCCGAGCTTTTGCTCTTGTACAGGATATGCTTTTTGACGGCAGGACCGTGATAGACAATGTCTTTCTCCTGTGGTGTGAGATCCTTGAACGGAATATCGGTCCGGACACCCATGGCGCGGCACACATCAGTCATCAATGCCCACATCAGCGAGTTCCAAGGAGCTACCGCACCTTGGTCTATGCTCAGGTTCTGGTCCGGGACAAGGGTGGATTCGTCCACGCTCATCACCGTGCCGATGCCACCGCATTTCTTGCAGGCGCCACTGCTGTTGAAGGCTAAATCCTCGGCCGAAGGGGCAAAGAAACATGTCCCGCATTCCGGGCAGATGATTTCCTGACCTGCGGCTACTTTGAGGGTGGGCGGGCAGTAGTGTCCGTTCGGGCAGCGGTGGCTGGCCAGGCGGGAGAACATCAGGCGAAGGCTGCTGAGCAGTTCAGTCCCGGTGCCGAAGGTGCTGCGGATGCCGGGAACGCCGGGACGCTGCCGCAAGGCGATAGCTGCCGGAACGTAGAGGATTTCGTCGATGTCGGCTTTCGGGGCTTGGGAGATGCGTCGGCGGGTATAGGTGGACAGGGCTTCGAGATAGCGCCGGGAGCCTTCGGCATAGACCACGCCGAGCGCTAAGGAAGATTTTCCCGAACCGGATACCCCCGCCACGCCGACAATCTGGTTGAGCGGGATATCGACATCGATGTTTTTCAGGTTATGGACTTTCGCACCGCGTATTTCTATTCTATCTTGTTGCATGATATGTTACTTAAAGAGGGATGCCGAGGCAAACCCATGGCAAAAATAGCACAAATCCGGCAAGGGGTGTTGCGAAACGAAAGACGGCTATGAGGGAAATCTTAGGAAAGAGCCGGGCATGTTTTTAGGGGAGTTGGGAAACTTGAACCCAAATCGGTCATTAGACTTTGGGGAGATTGCCCGCTTGTGTCATGCAGCATGCTTCTCGCCTAGCCGAAGGCGTAGCGGGCTACGTCGAGGCGTAGCGAGAAACAGGATGCGGACAGAGGCGGGCAAGATGCCCGAAAGCCTCATTTTCCTAACCGAAAACAGCCCCGGCGTGTCTAATGACCGATTTGGGTTGAAGAGGGACGGATGAAGGAATGGGGGGAAAACAGACGAGCCGGCCCATGGGACCGGCTCGCTCGATTAAGAATTTGTTGGCAGGCAGCGGATTCGCAAGGAACCAGAGCCTGTCGGAAAAGTCTTAGTTGTTCTTTTCTGCAGCTTCCATCGCATCCTTCAAGTTCGACAAGGCAGCGATGTCGCCCAAGGTGGTCTTTTCGGAAGCTTCGTTGAGCTTCTTCATCGCCTTGGCCGTGTTGTCGGCGTTCTTGCGGTTTTCGTTTTCAGCCTTGGCACGTTCTTCAGCGGCTTCTTCCTGATGGATACGGGAGTGCGAAACCACGATACGTTTGTTGTCCTTGTTGAATTCGATAACCTTGAAGTCGGCCTGCTCGTCCTGCTTGAGCGGCGTGCCGTCGGCCTTCACCAAGTGACGGGCCGGGCAGAAACCTTCCACGCCGTAAGGCAATACCACGATGGCGCCTTTGTCGTTGACCGAAGCCACCGTACCCTTTTGCAGGCTGCCTACCGAGAACAATGTTTCGTAAACATCCCAGGGATTTTCTTCCAATTGCTTGTGACCCAAGCTCAGACGGCGGTTTTCGATATCGATGTCCAGAACCACGACATCGATCTTTTCGCCAATCTTGGTGAATTCGGCCGGGTGCTTGATCTTCTTCGACCAGCTCAGGTCGGAGATATGGATCAGGCCATCGATGCCTTCTTCCAGTTCGACGAAGATACCGAAGTTGGTGAAGTTGCGGACGGTGGCCGTGTGGCGCGAACCTACCGGGTATTTTTCAGTGATATGCTGCCAGGGATCCGGGGTGAGCTGCTTGATGCCCAAGGACATCTTGCGTTCTTCGCGATCCAAGGTAAGGATGACGGCTTCCACTTCGTCGCCCACTTTGAGGAAATCCTGAGCCGAACGCAAATGCTGCGACCAGGACATTTCCGAAACGTGGATCAAACCTTCCACGCCGGGGATGATTTCCACGAAAGCACCGTAGTCGGCCAGAACGACAACCTTGCCCTTCACCTTGTCGCCTACCTTCAGGTTCGGGTCGAGCGAATCCCAAGGATGCGGGGTGAGCTGCTTCAGACCCAAGGCGATACGTTTCTTGTTTTCGTCGAAGTCCAGGATAACCACATTGATTTTCTGATCCAGCTTCACTACTTCTTCGGGGTGGTTTACGCGGCCCCAGCTCAAGTCGGTGATATGGATCAAGCCATCTACGCCGCCAAGGTCCACGAATACACCGTAAGAGGTGATGTTCTTGACGGTACCTTCCAGTACCTGGCCTTTTTCCAGCTTGGACATGATTTCGGCCTTCTGCTGTTCGATTTCGTCTTCGATAAGAGCCTTGTGCGAAACCACCACGTTCTTGTATTCGTGGTTGATCTTGACAACCTTGAATTCCATCGTCTTGTTGACGAACACATCGTAGTCGCGGATGGGCTTCACATCGATCTGAGAACCTGGCAAGAATGCTTCCAGCCCGAACACATCGACGATCAAGCCGCCTTTGGTACGGCTCTTGACATAACCGGTGATGATTTCCTGGTTGTCGTAAGCTTCGTTGACACGTTCCCAGGATTTGAGGATACGGGCTTTCTTATGCGAGAGGACCAACTGGCCGGTAGCGTCTTCCTGGCTTTCCACATAGACTTCCACCTTGTCGCCCGGCTTGAGGTCGGGGTTGTAGCGGAATTCGGAAACGGGGATGATACCGTCGGATTTGTAACCGATGTTGACCACCACTTCGCGGTTGTTCTTCGAAACGACGGTCCCTTCAATGACTTCCTGATCGGCAATCTGCTTGAGGGTGTTGCCATACTGTTCGTCCATCGGATCCTTAGGACCTTCTTGTTTGGCGTTTTCTTTTTCTTTTTTGATTTTGTGGTGTTCGAGTTCGTCCCAGTTGAAGTCCTCGATACCGGTTTTGGCTAATTCTTCTGCCATGATTGGGATAAATTCCTGCGGCAAGCGTGGCACGGAATCCGGAAACGGCCCGTCTGCCCTGTTTAACGTTTTGTTTCCTACGCCCGTACCGGATTCATGCTGCGGGCGCAAAATGGCTGCAAAGGTACGAAATTTTCTTGAATTACAATCAAATGTTGCCGGCAGGCTTTTGATTATTGAAAGATTTTTTAGAAACCATGAAGTATCATAGCACAGCTGCCACTTTGCGGATGTTTTGCAATCGGGCAAGCAGTTGGCTGTTCTGCCGGGCTAATTGCATATTGTATCGGCTTTGCATATTGACCAGCATTTCGGCTTCGATGCCTAATGCGGCTTCAAAGCATAGTGCAATCGTTTCGGTAACAGGGCGTTTTGCATTGAGGATTTCGTTCAGCATGGTGTACGAAAGACCCATTTGCCGAGCTAATTCTTTTTGGGAGAGTCCCCTGTATTCGATTTCTTCTTTCAAGACTTCTCCCGGATGCGTCGGAATGTATGGATATTTTAAGTTTCCCATTTTCTTTTATTTATAATGGTTGGACAATTCCAAAATATCACATATTGTCAATATCTCTTTTCCGTCTGCTTGGTATTTGACAAGGAATTCGATGCGGTATTGGTCGTTTACTCTGATAGAAGAAATTCCTTCTTTGTTTCCAGAGAGAACCTCGTACCGTAATGAGCGAAGCTGATAAATGGCTTCTATGCAGCTGGCATCGTGCAAGGTATCGATTCGTTGTTTGTATCGCCTCACTATATCAGGTTGAAAACGGTACTTTTTATTCGTGCATTTGCCGTAATAGTACAGTTCTTCCAAGTATTCCTTCTCAAAATGGATGAGCATAGGGCGGATTTTTATAAACTATGCTAGTTCAGTGGCAAAAGTAGGGATTTTTTTTGATAATTCACTTTTTTAGGGAATTTTTTGTTTTCCCAATTCAGATGTGGCCCCGTTTCGTTCTATTCGGGATGAGAATTGAGGCATTTGGCCGGTTTTTGTTGAGGTGTTGGGTCGAAATGCTTGCGAAGGCGGGAGGCAGTTTGTGTCTTTATTCCATGGTCAATCAGAGGTTGGTAGCTGTTTTTGTGGTTTCAACCATAAAAAACGGTTAAAATTTTATGGTTGCAACCATCAACGGAAGCTGTCGTATGATACATTTGGGCGAGTCGTGTTGTTTCCGGTTGATTCTAACGAAAAGAGGAACCCTCGGCAGAGAGTTCCTCTTTTCGTTATGGCCGGATTGCCTATTATGTTTCCAGTCAGCGCAGCGCTATTCCTGGGTGGAAGGCCAGGGGGCGGTGGCGTTCATCGCCGTGGTCGCTGTGGCGGCTGATGCATCGCCGGAAGCCGCCTCGGCAGTCTGGCCATCGAAAGCTGCCGTGGCAATCCCGTTAGCCGTGCCGTCCGTGGCCTTCGGCATCGCAAGCTCGCAGATTTCCATGCTTTCCTTGGCCATTTCATCGAACTTGTTGTAGAAGAAGCTGACGATACCCGAAAGCACGATACCGAAGAAGCAGACAACCATCGCGATGCGGCTGTAGTTGTCCGAACGGAAATTGGGCAGCGGGTTGTCGTTGGGCGTGATGAACATGGCACGGACAATCAACAGATAGTAGTACAGCGAGATAATGGTGTTGAGCAAAGCAATCAGCACCAAGATATAGTATCCTTGCTGCACCGCCGAAGCAAAGATGAAGAACTTGCTGAAGAAACCGGCAAACGGAGGAATGCCCGCCAAGGAGAACAAGGCAAACATCATCAGCACGCTCAGCCAAGGGTTAGTCTTGTAGAGTCCGTTGTACGAAGAAATTTCCGTGTTCCCGCACTGGCGTTCCACCAAGGCGGCGACCCCGAAGGCCGCGATATTGGCGAACATGTAGACCATCATGTAATAGACCACGCCGGTCAGGCCTTGCGGGCTGGCTGCCATCACGCCCAAGACAATGTAACCGGCCTGCGAGATGGACGAGTAGGCGAGGAAGCGTTTGATATTCTTCTGCCGGATGGCGAACACGTTGGCAATCGTGATGCTGAGGATGATAATGATGTACAGCACCGGTTTCCAGCTTTCGGCCATCACCCCGAACACCTTGAAGAAAATCGTGAACAAGGTGACTGCCGCCGCCGTCTTGGAAACCACCGAGAGGTAAGCCGAAACCTGGGTCGGAGCCCCTTGATAGACATCAGCCGTCCACGAATGGTAAGGAATCAGGGACATCTTGAAGAACAGTCCGGTAGCGAACAGGATCATCCCCGCGATTTGCAGCGGCGTACCCGTCAGCACTATCGGCATGTCGCTGAAATAGAGCGTCCCGGTTCCCCCGTAGAGCAGCGACATCCCGAAGAGCGAAATCCCGCTGGCAAAGGAAGCGTTGAGGATGAATTTGGCACCGGCTTCGGCCGAGAAGATATCCTTCTTGCTGAAAGCCACCAAGCAAGCCAAGGGGATGGAAGCCAGCTCGATGCCCAGGTAGAACATCAGGAAGTGACCCGAGGAAACCATGAAATACATTCCTAACAAGGTGCTCAAAGTCAAGAAATAAAACTCGCCTTGGGCAATCTCGTGCTTTTCCTCGAGCCATTTCTTGGAAAAGAGGAACACCAAGAGCGTTCCCGCGCTCATCAAGGTCTTGACTACCGAAGCCACAGGCGTGTTCACATACATGCCCCCGAAGGCATGGTCGGCTGCGGTAGGCAGCAAGGTGATGGCGATTTGCACCACAAAGAGCAGGCAGGCTACAGGCTGGAACGCCTTCCTCGCCTTGGCCGGGGCAAACAAATCGTAAAGCAGCAGTATCAGTATTAATGCCACCAACGAAATCTCGTCACGCATCAACAAGAAACCGGAGAAATCCATATTTCAAAAAATTGAGATTATCAATCTGTTATTTATACTATGCTTCCAGACCGATGTCAGGCCCGGAAGCATCGGAACCTCTCAGGAAGGCCGGATTACAGGGCAGCTAACGTCAACCGGCTCACAATAGGCTCCAGCGCAGTATGGATCCAGTCGGCAATCCAGCCCGGGTAAAGCCCGATGGCCGCAATCGCCAGAATCAGCACCACGACCGGAAGGCGTTCGAACCAGACCGCATCCGTTAGCTTGAGGTGAGCCGGGTTCTGGACAGGACCGTACAGGATTTTGCCGACCACGCGCAGGATATAGACCGCTGTGATGACAATCGAAGTCACTGCAATCAAGGTCAGCACCCTATGGAAGGTGTCCGCATGTTGGAACGAACCCACGAACACGTTCATTTCGGCCACGAAACCGCTCAAGCCCGGCAGCCCGAGGGATGCCAGACCGGCAATCACATAGCCCACTCCGAGGAAAGGCATGATTTTCATCAGGCCGCCCATCTCGCGGATGTCGCGGGTATGGGTCCGTCCGTAAATCATCCCGATCAAGGCAAAGAAAAGCGCCGTCATCAAGCCGTGCGAAAGCATCTGCATGATAGCCCCCGTCATGGCTGTGGTGTTCATCATCAGCAAAGCGAAGAGCACCAGGCCGCAATGGCTTACCGAAGAGTAGGCGTTGATATACTTGAGGTCTTTCTGCACGCAAGCCGAAAATGCCCCGTAAACCACGCTGATACCCGTCAGAATCAAGAAAATCCAGCCTAATTCATTGGCAGCTTCGGGCATCAGGAACATCGCCACGCGGAAGCAGCCGTATCCCCCCAGTTTCATCAGCACCCCGGCATGGAGCATAGAGACCGCGGTAGGCGCCGAAGCGTGACCGTCAGGACTCCATGTGTGGAACGGGAAGAGGGCGCCCAAGACCCCGAAACCGATAAAGGTGAGCGGGAAGAAGTATTTCTGCAAAGCCGTCGGAATCGTGGACTGCGCGATATCCATGATGTCCATGCTGGTAGCGCCCGAGCCGAAATAGATGCCGAGGATGCCTAACATCAGCAGGGCCGAACCACCCATCAGCATCAGGGTCAGCTTCATGGCCGCGTATTCCTTCTTTCCGCTTCCCCAGACCCCGATGAGGAGGTACATGGGAATCAAGGCCACTTCATAGAACATGAACATCGTGAACAGGTCGAGCGAGATGAAGAACCCGAATACCCCCACCGAAAGCAGGCAGAACCACATGAAGTATTCCTTGGGGAGCGGGTCGATGTTCCAGGACGTGAAGATGCCGGTAAAGACGATGAAAGCCGAAAGCAGGATCATCAGGACCGATATCCCGTCCACGCCCACGCTGTAGCCGATATTCCAGGCCGGGAACCATTGGGCCGAAGCCGTGAACAGCATGGCATCGGTATTGCCGGCATGGCGTTCGGCCATGAACAGGAAAGCCAAGGCGACAGCGGCCACCATCAGCAGGGAAGCCCCTGTGGCACTGATGATTCGGGCCTGCTGACGGGTCCGGCTCAGGAAAAGTCCGGCCAGCATCAGCACGGGAATCGCCACAAAAATCGATAAAAGGTTCATTTTATGTCTTTTTTATCGTGTTAAAAAAAACGTTTAACAGAACAGGCTGATGCAAAGCAGTATCAGCGCGCCCAAAATAATCAGCAAAGCATAGCTCTGCAGCTGCCCGGTCTGCATCCAGCGGAAAGCCAGGCTGCCCCGGCAGGTAATCCAGCCGATGCCGTTGAGGATTCCGTCGATGACATGGCGGTCGAACCAAGCCAAAGGCTGGGAAACGCAACGGAAGATGATCTTATGGGTGATGAACTGGTAAACTTCGTCGATATAGAAGCGGTGCTTGGCCGCCGTGTAAAGAGGCCCGAAGAAACCGGCCATCTTGGCGGGCACGGTGCTAGTCCCTTTGCAGTAGAACTTCCATGCAATCAGAATCGAAATCAGCGCGATGACCACGCTGGTAATCGCTACCTTCATATCCAAATGGATGATATAGGTGGCCCCGGTGCTGCTGACGAACTTGCCGAACGGGATGAATCCTGCCACCACGGTGACCAAGGCCAGGAATACGAGCGGGCCGGTCATGTTCTTGGGGGCTTCGTGCAGCGGATGCTCGTGCTGGGCTGGTTTGCCCCAGAAGATATTGTAGTAAAGCCGGAACATGTAGAAGGCGGTCAGGGCGGCAATGAAGGTCATGACAACGCCCAACCAAGGTTTGAACATGAAAGTAGCCGTCAAGATTTCGTCCTTGCTGAAGAATCCGGAGAACGGGGGGATGCCGGCGATAGCCAAGCAGGCTACCAGGAAGGTGATATGCGTGATAGGCATCTGCTTGCGCAAGCCTCCCATCCGGCTCATCTCGTTGCTATGCACGGTATGGATGATGGCACCGGCACCGAGGAAGAGTAGGGCTTTGAACATGGCGTGGGTGAAGAGGTGGAACATCGAAGCCATGTAACCGAGGCCTTCGTGGCTTTCCAGTCCGTTGGCTTCCACCGTTCCCATGCTGGAAACGCCCAAGGCCACCAGCATGAAGCCGATTTGGGAAATCGTGGAAAAGGCGAGCACTCGTTTGATATCGGTCTGCACGCAGGCCACAATGGCTGCGTACAAGGCGGTGAATGCGGCCACATAGGCGATGCCGTGCAGGACTTCGGGGGTGAAGAAGAAATAAACCGGGAACAGACGGGCTACCAGATAGACACCGGCTACCACCATCGTCGCGGCATGGATCAAGGCCGACACCGGGGTGGGGCCTTCCATGGCATCGGGCAGCCAGATATGCAAGGGGAACATGGCGCTCTTACCGGCCGCGCCGATGAAAATCAAGGCCATGGCCCAGCTCAGGACCGCGCCGCCCAAGAAAGTCTTGCCGGCAGCCGAAGCGAAGATGCTTTGGTTGGCCGGGTCGCACAACAGACCGAAGTCGAATGTCTTGGTGAAATAAGAGAGCAGCAGGATGCCCATCAGGAAGAACATGTCGGCGAAACGGGTCACGATGAAGGCCTTTTTCGAAGCCGAGACGGCTTCGGGCTTGGTGTAGTAGAAGCCGATTAGCAAGTAGGACGACACCCCGACCAGCTCCCAGAAGATGTACATCTGGAAGATGTTGGTGGCCACCACCAAGCCGCACATTGAAAATGTGAAAAGGCCGAGGAAGGCATAGTACCGTTGGAAGCCTTTCTCACCGTCCATGTAGCCGAGGCTGTAGATATGCACCATCAGCGAGACCGTGCTGATGACCACTAGCATCATCACCGAAATCGGGTCGAGCAGGATGCCCAGGTCGATATGCAGGAATTCGGTGAAGCGCATCCAGGTCCAGTTGACCGGCGTTAAGGCCTGGCGGATGCCGTCCACGCGGTCCATGCTGAAATATTGCCAGGCGGTGAAATACGACAGCAGGGCGGTGAGTCCCAGCAGGGCCGTTCCGATGTAACCGGCGCTCTTGCCTTTGAGGCGGGTTCCCAAAAGACCCAGGGAAAGAAAGCCCAGCAAAGGCAGTATCAATATCCAAAGTGTGTATTCCATTAGTCTTTCAGATTTTTAAGGTTACGCACTTCCGTACTCTTGATATTGCGGTAGATGTTGATGATGATGGCAATCGCCACCGCCGTTTCGGCTGCCGACACCCCGATGGAGAAGAGGGTGAAGAACATCCCTTCCAGATGCTGCGGGAAGAGGAAACGGTTGAATACCGCGAAGTTGATGTCGGTGGAGGTCAGCACTAACTCTACCGAGATAAGCACGGCAATCAAGTTCTTGCGGGTGATGAACCCGTAGATGCCGGCGAAGAACATGATGGAGGAGACTACTAGGTAGTACTCCATGGGGATTATATGTTCCATAGTTATAATTACTAATGGTAGTTGTTTCTATGTACGGTGTGTGATAACGGGCAATCTACTTCGTTGCGAGCCTTGTCCAAGTCGGTCACGTACTTAAGTACGCTCCCTCCTTGTCCTGCGGCTCGACGCCTCGTATCTTACCCGTTCTGACACACCGGTCGTCATTTCGGGCGGTTGTTTTTTTCAGGCCCACTCCTAATGTTCGGCGGCTTCGCAGCTTACCCGTTCTGACACACCGGTC
>CALUHO010000013.1 GCA_944320465.1 uncultured Bacteroidales bacterium
GGTTCTACCGAACCTACTTTGTTTTAATTGTTAAACTTTTTAATAACTAGTCCGGAATTTTACCGGACACGAGTGATATACCATATAAAGTATGGGGAGCAGATTTGTATTGGGAACTAACATGAATATTAATAATGGCAAAGATTAAAAGTCACTCAAAAGCATGTAAATAATTTTATTGAGGCATTGGATGAAATTCCATGTGGTATTATATGTATTGTGGAAAAAGATAACGGTAATGCTTCTCTGTTTGTATAAAGTACTATATATCATTCGAAGCTGCCTCATTTGACAATTTTCGTTTTATCAAGAAGGACTGTTTCATGCTAGTGCGTTTTGAATTTGTGGATAAAGTAAAGCGACGAAAAGAAAATGCTATATTTTCCTTTTCGTCGCTTTATTTGTGTATATTTGCATCCGTAAGAGTTACCCAAACAAGCAAAGCGATGCAGACCACGGCAATTGGAACGGTTGCCTACTCATTACCCCAAAACGAGGTAATTCTTCTAACTCTCTTGATTTCAAGTAGGTATGTTCTTTTTGCAGAATTACAGTATAATTTTGTAATTTTGAAACCAGATTTCCATTTGTTCATTGAGCATTTGAAAATATATTTAACAAATTAGGAATTTATGAAAAGATGTGATTTACATATTCATACAGTACCATCTGTATCAGATAGGATGTTTACTTATGATAAAGACGTTTTGTTGGATTATGTTGCAAAAACAGAATTGGATGTAATTGCTATCACAAATCACAACTTGTTTGACTACGCACAATATCAAGAAATCAAGGATGCATTGACGCAAATAGTTGTTTTACCTGGTATTGAAGTGGATTTGGAGAATGGGCATATTCTTGTCATAGCGAATAACGATGACGGGACGCTGTTTGATTTTAATTCAAAATGTGAAGAAGTAAAAAATTTAATTAAAACTAAGGATGATGATATTTCTTATGATACATTCATTAGAATATTTGGAGATTTGAGTAAATATTTACTTATACCACATTATGAAAAAGAACCAAAACTTCATAAAGACACCATTGAGAAATTGGGAAGAAACATAATAGCAGGTGAAGTGTCGAGCGTCAAGAAATTTATTTATATGGAGAAGGAGGATACAGGACTTACACCTGTCTATTTCAGTGACTTTAGAATAGAAAAAGGTGTTACACTAGATAAGTATCCTGTCAGCCATACATTTTTTGATGTTGATCTGGTAAATGTCAATACACTGAAACTCTGTCTAATGGATAAGACAAAGGTTTCATTGACCTCAGAAAAAGGAATTAAACTTTTTCAGATATTCCCGGATGGACAGATGTTATCAACGGGGCTTAATATTATGTTTGGGAAACGTTCTACAGGGAAAACTCATACCTTAAATGCTATTGCTAGCCGTTTTGAAGGAAGGGCTAAATACATTAAACAATTTGAACTGCTCAATACCAGTAGGAATGATTCTGAACAGTTTGAAAATGATTTGAAGGTAAGACAAGAAAATTCTGCAGAGGATTATTTGCACGAATTTGGCGTTATAGTAACAGATATGTTGAAAACTTGTTCAGCCGATGAGGATGAGATGAAATTACAGAAGTACCTTGAAGCGGTTATGTCTTCAGCACAGCAAAGCGATGTAAACGATGTTTTCTCAAAGTCAAAGTTGTTTAATGAAAGTGATTTCAAGGAACTAAGTTTTGATGAGATTAAAAAACTTATCAATGCAACGCAGACTTTATTAGAATCACAGCTTTACAAATCGCTTGTCAATAAGCATTTGCCCGAAGCTTCACTGAAGTCACTCTTAAAAGAATTGATAGAACAATGTCGGAATGATTATGTTACCAACTTGTATTTCAAAGAAGTTAATAATATAATCAAGATGGTAAAGGAGTCTTTACAACTGAAATCTGCAGCCCCTCGTATTCCCAATATAGACTTATATCAATACTTCATCAATAAGAAAAAGCGTGAAATTTTTGCCCAAGTAGCTATAGCAATAAAGAAAAACAGAACTATTAGCACAGAAAAGGCCGGACACTTTACAATCAGTGTGTCCGCACGCCCGTTTGAGAATGCTACACATTTGAAAACTGTCGGATTAAAACAGGTGTCACTTACCAATGCTTTTGCGAAGTATGGAAACCCTATTCAGTATTTAGATGAATTAAAAGCGGCTGGTGTTGAGAGTGATCGTATTTATAAGTTGTTTGCAGCCATAGATTACAGGATACTTAATTCTTCAGGCTTGCCTGTATCCGGAGGGGAACGTTCGGAGTTTAACTTCTTGCAGAAAATTAAAGATGCTATTCTATGTGACATTCTTATTATTGATGAACCAGAGTCTTCGTTTGATAATCTCTTTTTAAAGAACGAGGTAAATAAGTTTATTAAGGAAATGGCAGAGAATATGCCGGTGATTATTTCTACGCATAATAATACCATAGGAGGTTCTATAAAGCCAGATTACATTCTTTATACGGAAAAAAAGATAGGGGCAGATGGACCTCGTTTCAACATTTATAGCGGCTACCCAACAGCCAAAACCCTAAGGGATGTTAAAGGGAATACCATTGAGAATTACGAAATCACGTTGAACAGTTTAGAAGCTGGTGAACAAGCTTATTCAGAAAGGAAAGATATTTATGAAACACTTAAAAATTGAAGATCGAAAAGCCTATTTTACAAGAGGCGAAAACTGGATGGTTGTAACCGATATGACCAAGGACGATTTATTAAATCTTGCTCATGCGGCTATAGAAGAAGAGGATTTTGAAACAGATGTATATGATGAGACATTGCTTCCAAATCCGGCACACAGGATTATTTATCAGCAGATTAATGGCCAATTGATGGAATTACATAATAGAAGGGCGGCTTTTCAAGAGGAAGTGAGGAATATATATAAAGACGCGTATAATAAGTATTGTATAGAATAGTCTTTGAATTTTAATAGTACAAAGCCAAGACAAATTTCACTTACTACTTTTTAGATGTTTATAATTCATTAAATTCATATTATTTTAAGATCATATGGCACTATGCTTGTAAGCATGGTGCTTTTTTCTTATAAAACTATCAATAAATAATCCAAACTAAATAAGGATAAAATCTATAAATATCAGCTAATTATCTCATAAAACAGGAAAACTTAAAAAATTCTGATAATGGCTCAAATCCGGAATTTTGGATTTGTGCCATCATTGCAAATTTTTAATCTATGCAGCATAGGCATAATAGTGCTTTTCCCGTGATTAACAAAATCATATAATTCTTTCTCTGTTGACGGTATTTTATATCCACTAGAACTACTTGATATTATGACTTCATTGTCTCGAAGCTTAGCGATAATTTTGTTCCTGAAAGATTGTATGGACAATTTGTCGTATCCTAAATACATTAATTGATTTATAAGTTCTTTCGTTGGAATATAGTTTCTTGGAGATTTGTTCATGAATCGGAATAGAAGATAATTCAGGACAGCAATTTGTTGTTTCACTTCTACGTCATCTTCGTTCTGGTGAGTTTTAATAAAACGCCGAGCTTTTCGATAGCAAATGTCTGCTATCTGAGGATTATAGTCTGGATTAAGGCTATTTTGAGCGACATTGAATGTGTCAAAAGTTTCAGGAAATTCTTTGATACGCAAAATTTTCTCACCTAATATTGAACGATAATTGTATCCATCAGCTTCTGCAATTTTCTTATTATCGTAATTATAGGCCAAAGAACCGCTGACAATATCAGCAGCTTGAATGATGATACTGTTTTTACTATTTTCAAGCCTAAAAGAACTTTCATCAAACAAATCAAGAGGAATTTCTTTTGAGCGAACATAATTTGCAAATGAAAGTAGGTAATCGTTGCCTCCTATTTCGTCTGCTGCGATAGTTAAATTGCTATATGAAACCCTTAGTTCTTGATAGACTAAATTATTCAGGAACTTATAAAATGGTTGTTTGTATTTAAGTCCTGAATTTTCATAAATTTTTCTTTTATCGCATACGAAAGCAAAAATATGAAAAGGAAGTTTCTTTAACGCATTTAAGATTACTACTCTGCGTTTATGATTGCGCTTGATTTTACTGGATTTTATTTCTCCTGTTTGAAAATAATGTTTCCTGATTTCTTCTACTCCATTTGATACAGTAGATAAATCCTCCTCATCGACAATAATTGCGGTGATGATAAAATGAGTTGAGCATCCTGGATTTTCAAAGTCATACCCGAAAGCTCCAAACTCATCCACAAAAGCATATTTTTTGTTACTCATAATCTTCTGAATTATTTATTGCTTCCTTAGTCGCTTCAACTTTATTTTCCGCATATAAAGCAACATCTTTTATTACCAATTTCTGGATGGCAGAACTTATTATCTCCATCGTTTTATAGTCAATGCTACCATTGACAGACGGTAAACTGATGTATAGCTGTCTGCATCCTTGCATAAAAGTTTTTTGAATAATCAAATTTGCCACAATGTGATGCCTTGTGTATGGCTGATGTAATAAAGATAGCCGCATACTTGGGGACGTTTTCTGTGTGTACAATGGCTACATGGTCGTCACCGCCGTATTTATAATTCCTATACTTAGCAGAGCCGAACATATCAATAGTTGTGGTATTTTCATTGAAGATGGTTACATGGTTGCCAATGAATGCCGACACGCCTTCTTCTGCTTCGCCCGCAGTTACAAATGGCAAGTCACCAGGTAGTCTATCTTCACTTTTTAAACGTTTACCGCGTGTAGATTTGCCAAACAGTTTTTCAAGATTATATTCAGTCCATTCTATCTTGTCATAATCATTCAAGGCTTTTTGTTCTTCATCAGTTAGTTTATAGTCTTTAAATCCTGCAACTGACAAATAAGCTTCCGGCTCCGCCAAACGCTCCGCTTCCAGCTCCGCCATGAACTTATCTATAAATGCAAAATCAATCTTATTGTTTCTAACAGGAAGTCTCATTTTAAAGTATAAAATAGCATTGTCATCTTCTCCAAACTTCCGCATCAAGGTCAGTATATGTCCCCATGGTAAAACTGCGACAGCCTGTCGCAGTTTTGGACCACTGTCACAAAAACGCTCATAGAATTTTTTCATATCCCACAGATTTCTTGGAGAAACACCCATCTGCGGATAGCGCTGCTTTAAGTCATAAGACAAACGATTGACCACACCACTTCCGTGCCTGCTCTCAACTTTTCTATCGTGAAGTAATTTCCCTATTTCCCAATGAGTTGTACCAATGGCAGAACACACGGTTGTTGCCACCATAGCTCTAGTTCTGTCAATAACTGCGACAGCCTGTCGCAGAATTGCATCATACTCTGATTCTTGGATTTGTACTATCATGTCCTCAATCTTTTCCAGTTATAAGTTCTCGTTTGTCGATGTCAGGTAAAGTTGCAATTTTGTCTAACGTGTAAAGGTCTGGCTGGGACACATAGGTCCACCACTTGCTAACTGTAGACGGATTCTTCCCTAATTCCCCAGCAAGCCATTTGGCCGTCCGCTTCTTTTCAACGAGCATAACACCGACAAGTTGCTTCTGAGAAACATGCCGGCACTTTATCAATCCCGCAACAGTTCCTTCTGGATATGTCGGCTCAAACGGCTCGGTATTGTTCGCTATTATTTTCGGGTCCAACTCTTTGATTTAAATCATGGCTCATATCATTTATAATGGTTGGGCAACTCAATCATTGACATACTTATCATATGACTGTATTAATTCTATTATTTTATTTGAGAATACTATTGATGCAATTTTAAAGCATCAATAGTATTCTCAAAACAATGTTTGAACCGATCTATTTCGGCTTCCAATGATATGATTCTTTCGTTATCCATTATTCGTACTGTTTGTAAAAAACAAATGTAGAGAAAATATCCGTTTTTAATAGGGGAATAGCATTTGTCCATAAGTCATTTGCTAAAGCTTCACATTTACTTTTCTGCAAAGTTACAGGGTAAAACGGGCAAGCTGCAAGGACGGTTTTGCGGTTTTTGAAAAAATCTCCACGCCTCCGGGTAGTATTTGTTTCAAAAAAAACTTGCATCCCCTAATCCCTGCCTTTTGAAGCGCCTAAAACATAAAAATACCGAAGCGACCTTGTTTTTCCAGAACACGGCAAGATGTCTTTTCAGCCGCTCAAAAAGATTTGAGTATCCCGAAAAGCATTTGCCCTTGCAGGAACTTGATTGCCTCTCCGAAGTTGGGCCACCTTTAATATGTCTTCTTGTAGCTGACAACGGCCCAAATGCCGAAGAAAACGTCAAAGCCCAGCAATGCCAGAAGCTGGTGGCTGAGATCTGCCAATGAGCATCCTTGCAGATAGACACCTCTCATCATCTCTATGAAGTATCTCGGAGGGTTGAACCAGGTGATGACCTGCGCCCACTGGGGCATGGAGGATATGGGAGTGAGCAGTCCGCTCATCAGCATGAAAACCAATATGAAGAAGAACATGACGAACATGGCCTGCTGCATGGTGTCGGAATAGTTGGAAACCACCAGCCCGAATCCGGAAAGGGCGAAGATGAAAAGGAGGGAGAACAGGTAGACGGTCCAGATGCTGCCGTGCGGTGACATCCCGTACACAATCCAGGCTAGCAACATGCAGATGGACAGTACTATGAGCCCCATGATCCAGTACGGAATCAGCTTGGCAAAGATAAATGTCGTCTTGCGGACAGGCGTGATGTTTATCTGCGCAATGGTCCCTTTCTCCTTCTCTCCAACGATATTCAGGGCCGGAAGAAAGCCTCCGAGGAGAATAATGACAATGACCATGTAGGCCGGAATCATGAAGTTCTTGTAGTCCATGTACGGGTTGAACTTGTTAAGGACGTTGATGCTGACCTTGGGTGTGTGGACGATACCGACGGAAACCGGGGCGAAGTTTTCCGCGAAGAAGTCCGCGCAGACGGCATTGAGATAGTTGGCTCCAAGTACACCCTTAATCTGGTTGACAGCGTTCAGGGATATCTGCACCTGGGCACGGCCTTCGCTCACAAGTTTCTGCTCGAAGTATCTTGGAATCTCTACCGCGGCATCGGTTCGCCCCTTTTCCAGTTGCTGGAGTGCCTCCGGATAACTACCGGTAACATCCTCCAGGATGAAATAGTCAGAGGCCTCAAGAGTCCTTGTCAGTTTCCCGGAGGTGCTGCTTCCGTCCTTGTCCACCACTGTCAGTCTGATATTCTTTATGTCCATGTTGACAATCCACGGAATGACAAGCATGATTATGACAGGGAAGGCGATTACCAGCTTCGGCAGGAAGGGATTGCGGAAGAACTGCTTGAATTCTTTTCTTAGCAGGTATTTGAGTGTCATCGTAGTCTGAGTTTGAAGTTTTTGATACTGACAGCCAGCAGGAATACGGCCATGCCCGAGAGTATTGAGAACTCCTTGGCGACCATGCCGGCAGGCAGTCCTTCGATCATGAGTTTCTTCACGCCTTCGATGTACCAGCGGGCCGGAACAGCACCGGACAGCACCCGGAAGAACCCCGGCATGCTTTCCACCGGGAACAGAAGTCCCGAAAGGAATACCACCGGTATCATCAGCACCATCCCAGAGCCGAGCATGGCGGCGAGCTGAGTCCTGGTCCGGGTGGAAATCATCAGGCCTAAGGCGAGGGAAACGACGATGTAAATCAGCGACAGCAGGGTCAGGCTCCAGAAGTTCCCGGAAAGAGGGATGTCCAGCAATGTCACGGACAGCAGCAGGATAGTCAGGTAATTCACTATGGACAGGGTCATGTAGGGCATCATCTTGGACAGAATGATTATCTGCGGCCTCATCGGGGAGACCAGCAGCACCTCCATTGTGCCGATCTCTTTCTCTCTGACAATGGCGATGGAGGTCATCATGGCGCAGATAAGGATGATAATCAGGCCCATGACTCCCGGAACGAAATTGTAGGAACTGCGCATCTGCGGATTGAACAGCATCCGGACATTAGTCTGTATTCCGACCGTTTCCGCCCTTGTCCCTTCGGACAATGCGTCCATTATCAAAACCGTGGCGTAACCGGCTGCCGTTCTGGCCGTATTGGTGTTGGAACCGTCCGTTATCAGCTGTATGCCGGCCCCTTCGGGAGACAGCATCTCATCGGCGAAACCCGGAGTGAAGGCTATGGCCATGTTGATGCTGCCGTCCCGGAAATACTTCTCGATACCGTCCGTGCTGCGGAGTATCCTTCGCACTGTAAAGTATTCGCTCGCATCGAATTTTTCCGTCAGTCGGCGCGTGACTTCGCTTGCCTGAGGCACCACCACGGCCAGGTCGATATTGCGAACCTCTGTCGAGATGGCGAAGCCGAACAGAATGATCTGGACCACAGGCATCCCGAACAGTATCAGCATGGTCCGTGTATCCCTGAACACATGAAGGAATTCCTTTTTAATAAATGCCTTAAGCTGTTTCATGGCTGTCTATTCTATATGTTCCGCATTTTTTGCCAGCATATAAAACACATCGTCCATTGTCCCGGTTTCGTCAGGGTCTATGATTCCGAAGAGCGAGCCGTCTTCCACATCGAGGCTTACATCCTTCAACGTCTGGATTTTCCCATAACTCGGACGGGCATTCCATACAGACACTTCTATCATGGACTAAAGCATTACCTCTCCGTACATTCCTATTTTCAGATATCCGTCATTTCCGACCGATATTTTTACCGCATACACCAGATTCTCCCGCTCGTCCTTGGTCTGGATGCTTTTCGGGGAGAACTCGCTTTTGTCTGAAATCCAGCTCACCGTACCCTCGTACTCCCTCGTATTGTTCCCTCCGAAGTCTGCGATTACCTTGACTTTCTGTCCTATCCGGACATCTTTCAGCTGCCCGAGGCAGAAATACGCCCTGAGGGTCATTGTACGGGTGTCAGCCACCCTGAACAGCGGTTTGCCGCTGACCGCGAGTTCCCCGGCATGGGCATACCGGGCCAGCACCGTCCCGTCGACCGGGGATGCAATCCTGCATTTGGCCAGCTGGTCCTCGATCTGCAATATCCGGTTGCGGGCGGAGGCAATTTGGCCTTCGAGGCTCGCAATGGTGTTGCCGAGGCTCGACTCCTGCGCCTCTATCTGCCCCTCAAGAACTTTTATGGCAGATAGAATGTCTTCCAAGTTTTTCGGGGTGGCGGCATCGTCTTCGAGCAGCCGCTCTATCCTGTCCTTCTCCCTGAGCAGCTGTTTCAGCTGGCTTCTCATGGCGGAAGTCTGTCTGTCTATGTCGGGCATGCTGCCTTCCAGCGATAGGATGTTTTCTTCAAGCTGCTGTTTTTGCAGATAAAGTTGTACTGTATCTATTTGTCCCACTGTCTGCCTGGCCTGAAGCAGCTGTCCCTCGGTCAGGTCCAGCCATTCTATTTTGCCCGTCGCTTCTGACGAGACGGTTATCTCGTCTGCCTCGAAAGTGCCGGCGGCATCGGAACTCATTCCGGAGGGTCCGCAGGAATGCAGGAGTATCAGGAAGCAGGGAGCGCATATTGCCGTCATTATAATTTTTCTCATGGCTGTGAGGTTTTAGTAGTTCAACGTATATCTCATTTCGTATAATTTTTTCAGATATTCCAGTTCGTGGATGGATTTGTCGATTCTGGCCTTGTGCTCGTCATTGATGTCCTTCAGCAGGTCGTTGATTAGGAGCGTGCCGTTCCGCAATTGGGATTCAGAGGCCTCTCGGATGGATGTCCGGATGCTGATGAGCCTGTCATCATCCTTTAGAATTTTCTTTATCTGCTCAATGTCGGCATTCAGGCGGGCCTGCTCAAGCCGGTTGCCATACAGAAAGGTCTCTTTCTGCAACTCAATCTGCTGGACGGATGCATCAATCCTGCGTTCTGTGTTCCTCTTTGTGTAGAATGCGGAAATATTCCACTGAAAGCGCACTCCTGCATAGAAGTTCGGCCTCCACCGGTATTCCATCATGTCCTCGAACATGTTCAGGCCCGGATAGCCGTACAAGCCCTGGGCAAACAGGTAGAACCGAGGCATGAGCGTGGATTTCACCGCTGTCCTGCCGGCTTCGATAGAGGCAATTCTTGCATTGTAAAGTTGCAATTCAGGCCTATTGTTCTGTAGATTGATGCCGTACAGCACGAGCTCGGGTCTGGCAAAAGTATCCTCTTCTGAAAGTTCCCGGCCTGTCATTACCGACAGCACCTGTATATAGGCTTTTCTCGAACCGCGGATTCGTGTTCTCTGCTGCGAGTTGGCGATGATTTCGGCTTCGACTTTGGCTAGGTCGGAAGGTCCGGCCAGACCGTTGTCGATATAGGATCGGACGATTTGGCGGTTATCTTCCAGCACCTGTGCGGCCAGACTGTTGAGACGTAGCTGCTCATCGAGAACAAGGATGCCGAAATACAGCTGGTTGACCTTGTCCACCAGTGCGTACAGTTCGACTTCCAGGGACTTTGAGGATACCTCTTTCTCCGCCAGGATCGCCTCTTTCTTGGACTTTGTGTAACCGCCGTCCCACAATGTCTGTTCTATGTTCAACGCCAGCTTGTACTGGTCCTTGTGAAGACCTGAAATATCTACTCCGAGCATGCTGAACACATCGGTCATGCTTTCAGGGAAAGAGACTACATCGCTCTGATATGTAGCCTGTCCGGTCAGGGATATCTGCGGCATCCAGGCGGAAGAGGCATCGGCAAGGGTGGCATCCGCGATCCTGTCTATCAGTTCGAACTGGCGGATGGCCGGATAATTGGCGCGGGCCAGCTGCTGGATGCCGTCCAGCGTATATTCTTCGGCTGAGGCCGGCATCCATGAAAGCAGGATAGCTGAAAGAATTGCCAGTTTTTTCATTTTCCCAGCATTTTCAGAATCCGTTCGGTATTTTCCGTCTTGCGATTTTCTATCATGGCCGCGGCGGCCTCCTCGGACTCGCCGAAGCAGGACCTGCGGATGTCGGTGGAAATGAATGCCGATATGTTGAACAGGGCAATCTCGATTATGATTGTCCGGATGTCGAATCCGATACTGAGACCTTCTTTCTCCGCCGCTTTTTTAAGACCGGCCGCCACATCCATTATGTTTCCGTCCTGATGTGCGACAGCTGCGAACATAGCCAGGCTGTCTCGGTTGAAACAGATTTCCCTGAGCATGAATTTCGGCAGTTCCGGGTGACTGAAGAGGAAATCCATGTGGTGGCTGACGATATAGCGGACCTGCTCCGCGAGATTTCCCGGTGTCGCGGTTCTCGCTGGAGGGCATATCGCCTCTTTGACAAGCGCCATTTTTTTCTGGACAAACATTTCGAAAAGGTTTTCCTTCGTCTGAAAATAATAATGCAGCATGGCATGGGTCACCTTTGCCCTGGCGGCTATGCTCGCCGTGGTCGTACCATCGTATCCCTTTTCAAGGAACTCTGCATTAGCGGCTTCCAGGATCATTTGCCGTGTACTTTTCTTCTCTTTTTTCATTTTTGCGCCTAACAAAATAGTTTAACAATTTAGTTAACAAAAGTACACAGAATATCAAAAAAAACAAGAAGAGAAGAGTTTGCCTGATTTTTATGTTAGATTTTGAGGTGGTTTGCTGTCTCTTGACTCTTCCTATTCTAAATTTACTGCAATTTTGCAGTAAATTTAGAATGGAAAGCTGTTCTATAAATGAGAATAGGGCTTGTCCTGAAAGGAGGCGTTTTTTGTCCGGTTTTGACGCTATTAAATCAAAGCGGTAAAATTCATTGGAATCAATGCATATGGGGGAACTGCATATTGCAATAGTTTCGCGATTCCAAAAAATACTGCATGCTTTTTATACGACTTCACGCAGGGCGTTCCGCGCATGTATATTCCTATATATCCAAGCTATTTATTTCCGTGTCCAGTGTTGATTTTCTGCCAATATTGGCATTTATGTATTGCAGAATGAATTTTTTGATTGTTGCCACCACCCTCTTACGCTCACTCTTCCTTTGATTGTGGCGGAGTACACTGTCAATAAGGGGGTCTATAGCGGGTTTCAGAAATTGAACCCGATGCCGAGCTGGATTCGGAAAACATGCGGGCTGTGGCCGGAACGTCGGGCGTATTCGGCCCAAGGCATCATGTTCCGCCAGCTTTCGGACAGGAAATAGCCGTAACGGGCCGAGAGGTCTATGTGGAAAGAAGCTTTTCCGATGCCGATGGCCCAGCGGGCATCGAGACCGAGGTTCGCAGCCGGGTCAAGGACACCCGAACCTTGGCAGTAGGAGAGTTCCCCGCCCAATGAAAAGACGTTCTCCCTCTGGCTTCTTCGGAGCGGTCTGTCCATGTTTTCCCCTGCTATTGGCGCGCTTTGGATTTGTTCTGGCCATTCATTGAACTTCCTGCCTCGGTTCTCTTTGGCATGCGGTGTCCCGCTTCCTTTTCGCGGCCGGGCAGCTTGCCTTTGCCTTGCATTCCCGCTCAGGACCCAAGCTTTCCGAAGCCTGCCCCCAAGGCTGAAGCTCATTCCCTCGAAGCTTTCATCCGGGGACTGATGCCGGTAGGAGAGGAATTCGTAGGCAGCAAAAGGCTGCAAGAACAGGTCTTCATCTGTTTGATTCCAAAGAAAATCCGCTTGCAGGCGGGCTTCTCCGTGGTGGATATCCATGTTTTGGACCCGCATCAGTTCCGGATAGATGTCGCTTTGGCTCGGGCCGTAGATGATATCCTTTCCGTAGCGGTGTTCGTAGTCCAAATGGAGCGAGATGCCCCACGGGAGCCGATGATGTTCCGGATTCCAATAGGCCGTTTTCCAACTGAAAATATCGTAGTCTAAAGTGTTTAGATCTAATTCGATATTGGCCGAGCCTCCGTTGCTGATCCGGGTCAATAGCTGATGCTGGTAGGAAAATGTGCTGTGCCATCCGCTCCGTTTTTCAGGACTTAGCGAGAGGCTGAAGCCGTAATGCCCTCCGGCATAGTCGATGGAAGCGTTGTCCAAGCTGAAACGGCTCAGATAAGATTCCAAGCCGGTCATATTGTAAGTGGGTGGCCCACCCAAAGGATTGTAGAAGACTACTTGGTTGCTTTGGTTGTACAAGCCGCCTTCGATGCCGAAGCCCAAGAAATAGCGTCCTGGCAGGCGGAATGCCATCGAGGCTTCGATATTCAAGTCCGAAGTGATGTTGCGAGGCCGGGGATCCACCTTGCGGTATTCCTGTTTGGCAACATAATCGAGCGATGCTCCCCAGCGTATCTTGTCGTTCCCACGGGCGTATCCCCCGCCGAAACTGTATTCTTCATAAGTCAGGTCTCCGCCAGCCGTGTCGCTCATGATGTAGGGGAAGAGCATCAGGTAGTCGGAAGTCTCGTTGCCGATTACGGCTTGTTTCTGGCCGTAGGTGTAGTGGGCCTTGCCCCAGAAGACATCGCTGTATTCCTTTTCTTTTTTCCGGGCTTTCTTTTTGGCATTTTCGGCAAGCCGGATATAGGAGTCGGCGCCGATGGAAAACTCGGCGAAGCCATTGCCCAAGGAAGTAGGCTGATGCCGATCACGGTTGTATGTGCCGATGATATGGACAGTGGTCAGCGAGGCAGGATGCAGTGGCAGGCGGCTGTCCGGCAGCATCTGTTGTACTTGCGTGTAGCCGTAAGGCGTATGGTAGGAAACGATCGATGCCAAGCTGGCCTTTTTGCGCGAGGCAAGGCTGTCGTTTCCTTGCGCTTGCAAGGATGAGGTGTGCAGGCAAGAGAGGGTCAGACCAGCAAAAAAAATGAAGGCGAATTTGGAAAAATGGTAATCAGGCATGTTGTAAAGTGGCAATTGGCAAAGAAGAGAAGGAGAAAACATCCTCAAGGCTTTTCGGAGGAAAAATGCCCGTTGGCATGAGGTCATGCGGGGATTTTCTACCAGGAAAAGGGCTTGAGGATGTCTTTTAGGACAGGTTCAGAAAATCGCCTCGCCTCGATTTATAGAACTGGCGTTGCCTCGCCTAAATGAGATCTATGCGATTTTCTGAACCCGTCTTGCATGGCGCGGATTATCGCAGGAAGAACGGAACGGCATCCGCTTCGAAGTCCTCGGTGGAATTGTTGGTGTCTGTCAGTATGAACTTGTTCTGCGAATCGGATTTACGCATCACGGATTTGTTGTACCGGTTTTCGTCATGGTCTTGTTCGCCGCAATGCGTCCAGCCGCGGTCCAAGGACGGGTCGGTGCAAATCTGCTGGAACATGCTGCTGATGCTCAGGTTCACGGCATCGATGATCCATTCGTTGGGTACTTTGTAGGCTTCCCCGTCCATCGGGAAGGGGTCGTAGCCGGGAACGACCAATTCATAGTTGTAAGTATAGAGGTTGTTGGCCAAGAACTCTTCCTTGCTGGTTTCCATACGGGCAATGGCGTAGGAACGGAAGCCTCGGTTATGCAGGCTCCATACAGTGGCTGTATAACTGTACCATTTGTCCAAGTTAGGCACATCGGGATTATCTGTATCCAGGAAATTAGGGTTAGGGGAATCGTCGTACCATTCAAAGTCAGCCCCGCTCAGGTCAAAGGAATTGGGGTTGGCTTCGCGGTGATCCAAGGCCTGGTCGCAAATAATGAGGCTGCTGCGCGGGGCCACCGGGTAATCGTCCCCGTCGCCAGGAATCACATAGACGGCATCGGCCGAGAAATATTCGGACATGATGTCGGGGGTATAGGTGTAGTCGTCCACGGTCATGAAGGCCGATTCGAGAATCGCTACGCCATCGGCATAGACGGTATCGTCCGAGTTGTTGTACAGGCGGATGTACTGGTCGCCGCTGTACTGTTCGTTCTCAGGTGTCGTGGTCCCGGTGAAGAAGATTTCGGCAATTACCAAGTCGCCGCTGATTTTGCCGAGGCTCATCTGGATTTCAATCGTCTGGTTGTCTTCCATGATGGAGATGTTCTCGGCCAAGCCCACGTAGCTGTATTCGTCTAATTTCCCGGATACTTCCACGGTGTAGGCCCCTTTGTCCAAGGTCACGATGGCCGAGTTGGCCACGAATTCGGTTACGGATGTCTTGGCGGTGGTGTTGAGGTTGGTGAAGTTGCAGCTGACTTCGCTCAGTTCGCCGGTAGTGCCTTCGGGCAGAACCAGGTTGACGGTTACTTGGCTTTGGGGGTTGTCTTTGTTGGGATCCTTGCAGCCGGTAGCCACGATGCCGATTCCCATAAGCAGGAAAAGGCTCAATTTAGTGAAAACTTTCATTTTTGTTTAAGTGTTTAGTTATTAATAATTTGTTGTTTTTTTTATCGGTGGTTGTCCGCAATTGGGAGGACAGTCGGTTGCAGCCTTGCTTTTCCCAATCCTATTACCTTCTTGAAAGTGGACGGGTTGGAACCCTTATTTCCTTTGGCTCGCGGACGGTGTGTCTACCTATTCAAAGCTGTTGTGTCTTTTATCATAGTTCGCAGACGGCGTGTCAGAATGGGTAAGATGCAAGGCCGCCGAGGGTGAGGACGCGGGAACGTACTTGGGTACGAGACCAAGTCCGAGCCCGACGGCAACGCCGCAGATTGCCCATTATCACACGCCGTCTATATGCGGAAGTTCAGCTCCATTCCAAAATACGGACTGTTCCTTCTCTTTATCTTCACCCCGTACACATAATACGGCGGCGCGCAGTACGCGATGCCGTTCACGAACAAGGCCAGCCGCAGTTTCTCCTGCAAGAAGCTCTTGGTCACTTTCAGGTTCACCGACATCGAGAACCGTTCCTTTTGCGGCACGAACACCCCGGAAGCGAAGTCCTGGTGCAGGTGCTGGAGGTAGAGGTCGTCCATGCAGTCTTCTGTCCAAGGGTGCATCTGCCCCTGTAGGTCCATGTAGGCTATCGGATCCTCGCTGGCTCGGACGGTCTGGTGCATCTGCAGCCATTGGCATTGCAGGCTTATCGAAAAGCCCAGGCCCAAGCGCGGGATATCGGTATCGATCATCAAGTTGGTATAGAACTGCTCGTAGCGCATGTCCCGGTCGTATTCGTAAAGCCCGATGTAGGGCAAGGCCTCGTTGTCCACAATCTCGTTCGAGGCGATGTACACCGGCTCGTTGTTGCCGTAAGTGTTCCAGAACCAAGCCCCGTTGAAGGTGAAGCGGGTGCGGATGGCTTCGATGCGCTGCGAGCTGAATTGAAATTCCACGCCTTGCTTGTAGATGCTGCTGTTGTTGGTGTAGGTGCCATAGGTGCTTATAGCTGTATCCGGATAGTGCGTGAACTGCTCTGCGGTGGGTTTCCCTTCAAAACCCGGTTCAATCGAGGTGAGGTCGTAATGCGTGTAATGCAGGATTTTCGGCATGACATCCGCCCGGAACGCATTGTGCATGGATTCCCGGTAGTAGGTCACCGAGAGTCGGTTGCCGGCATACGACCCGTCGAAGCGGATTTCCCATTTGAGGTTGCGGGCCGGTACCAGCTTGTAATTGGTGGGGTCGGTGATGAAAGTGGTGAGCAGGATGTATCTCCATTCCGGATTGGTATGGAAATAGTTGAGCTGCACCAAATCGTTATAAATCGGATCAGGGTAGAGATGGGCCAAGGTGGGCATCTTGGTCTGCATCCCGATGCCGCCTCCTAAGCTGAACTGCATCGGGCGGCCTTTCACTTGCAGGCTCGGGAAAACCCAGTCCGCATTGATGCGGGGATCCCAATAGACCTTGCCGTGCATGGCGTAGTCCCGGCTCAATCCCAACAGGCTGCTGCCTCGGATTCCGGCCATGATTTCCAGTCGGTTCGCCCCTATCGAAACCGTGCTTCGGTCTTCGGCGTAGAAAGCCAAGGGGTGCATTCCGGGAATGTCCTTGTAGGCACGCGGCCGCAAGGAGGAGGTAGGGTTGAGCGGATGTTCAAGGTCGTAAACGGGACCTTCCCCGAAATTCTTGCTGTATTTGTATTCGATGCCGGCTTTGACATGGTTGCTCCAAGAGGGCAGGTGGAGTTCGAAATGGGAAGAAAGCCGCCAGAAAATATCGAAAGGCTTGCCGTAATCGGTATAATAAGCGGTGTATTTGCTGGCCAAGTAGGAGGCTTCATGTTCCCCTTCTTCCATGCTGTTGGGAATCGGCAGGGGGCGGTTGGGCTGGACAAGGCGTTTGATTTCTGTCTTGGAATCCTCGTAGTTCAAGCCGAAGATCATGACAAGGCTTTTCCAGAAGTCCATTTCTTTGGACGGCAGGAACGAGAGGCTTTGGTTGAGGCCGAGGCTCTGGCTGCTGCGGTGGTAGCGGTCGTCGGTAAAGTCCAAGTCGGGGTCGTTCTCTTCCATGTCGAAGTTGCCGCCATAGTCTAAGCTGCTGTTCCAAAGGACATCGCCCGCGTTGCTTTCCCAGCGTTTCTGGGTACGGATGGATGCCGTGGCTCGTTTGTAGTTCTCCAGGCGGTTTCGCGGGTCGATTTTGGCATCCAAATAATCGATGCCGATGTTCATCTTGAAGTTCTGCGGTTCGAACTCCAATCCTTTGCCGAGGAAGAAAAGCTTGCTGCGGGTGTCGGCCTTGAAGCGGGCTGTCCAGTCCTTCCCGCCTAATTTGCGTTTGATTTTGACTAAGCCCGAAGTCAGGTCGCCGTATTCCACCGAGGGGATGCCCCGGATGATTTCCACTTGCTCTATCTGGTCGGTGGAGATGCTGCGCATATCCACACCCCGGTTCTGCCGGGTTTGTTCCCAAGTCGTGCCATGTTCGAGGGTCGAAGAGGTGGGTATCGGCACATCGTCCATCACGAACAGGGTTCCCAAGGAATTGATGCTGAAATCCTCGTTGCTTTCGGGCGCGTTGGCTGTTTCGCGCAAGTGGATGAAGTTGGCCGAACCATAGACCGGGCCTTGGGCCACGTTGCCAGGCACTAATTCCAATAAGTCGGTAAACGAAGAGGGTTGCAGATGATCCATGGCTTTCTGGTCGATGACCGAAGCAGAACCCTCGCGCCGGGATTCGGTGGCGGTGACCACCACATCGTTCAAGACGTAGATTTCGGGGCTGAGACGGAGGGTGATGGCCGTGTCTTGGTGCAGGCTGATCCAAGTGTCGAGGCTTTTGTAGCCGATAAGCGAGGTCTGGAGACGGTAGCGTCCGGATGGGATGCCCTCGAAGGCGCATTGGCCGTCCGTGATGGAACTGCTGCCGTAGCGGTGGCCGTCGGCATGGGTCAGTACGATATAGGCAAAGTCGAGGGGCTGGGCGCTAAGGCTGTCGAGGAAACGGATTCGAACCTTTACGGGTAGAATAGACGCTGCGGGGCTTATGCAGGAGGCGTCTTGTGCGTTTTGCCGGTGCAGGTTGGCATTGCCTGTTTTCTGGATTTCAGACAACTCCCCGACGGTCGCGCCTCCCTCTCGGGAGGCTGCGCCGTGGAGAACTGAACACAAACCTGTAAAAAAGCAAAAAAACAAAACGAAATATGGCACTTCTTTGCGTCGCACTTCCTATGGTCAGTTTTTGCGAAGCTGTTTCCCGATCCGGCTTGTTGCGGAAAGCTTTGCTACAAGGTTCGTGGCAAGCCAATCTGTCGTGGCAAGTCGGTTCGCTTTGGCAATTCGCTTGCCGTGGCGGATGGTGGAAAACAACTTTTAATGAACTGTAGTCACCAAAGGTTCAGGGCAAGATAGGGTGTCTTGTGCTTTCGCCCTTGCGGGTATCGGACAAAAGACGGGTCGTCTGTCTTTTGTCTTGTTTCGTCTTGGCGGCTTCGGTTGACCCGGCAAGCAGAAAGTTCCCTACGCTTCCTGCTTGCATGGGCCGGGTCAACCTTGTCTCGCCATCGGCATCCCGCCGTTCCGGTGCTTCTTTTCCGGCTTCGAGGTCGGGATTCCTTATACCCTTAAAAACTACGATGCAAAAGTAGAACCGCTAAACAAGCTGTGAAATCCCCATTTCTTGGTATTTTTTGCCCTCCGGCATCCCCATATTTGGGTATGCTGATTCTTAATACGCTGTGGGGTAGTTTGTTGTATGCCTTTTAGGTGGCTTCTTTTGGTGCGATTTTCTTCTGAAAGGCAAGCCGTATTTTGCTATAGACAAAGCCGTTTCCGCAAAGTTGCTTTTCGGACTGATTTGTGAACTGGGTAGAGTTTTTTCCTTTGAGGAACTTAGTCTTCGATTCTCCACTCCTTGATTCGTCTCGTCTCGCTGGAAAAACCGACACCGATTTTGAAGAGTTTGCGAGGATTGGCGGCAAAGGGCTTGGCGTAGCCTTTGTCCTCGATTTGTTTCAAGGCCTCGTCCGCGCTGGCATCCATTTTCAACTCCATGATATAGACGTACTGGTCGGTCTGCACTACGATGTCCATTCTTCCATTGCTGGTGTGCCGTTCCACTTGGGTGTACTGTCCCATTAATTTACACATCACATACATGGTGTTTTGGAAGTAGAGTTCGGCATCGCCCACAATCTCGTAATCGGCATCGGCAAAGAAGGCCTCGAAGCGTTTCATCAGGCTTTCGGCATCGCCCTTCTCGAAATCCTCCACGAATTTTCGTACATCGAAAGGACTGTTATAGTTCAACGAAGGTGTGTAGATTCGAGCCAAGCCTTCCATGAAACCGCGTTCCACTTCCTTGTTCGGGTATTTCAACGAATAGCGTTCCCAGCGTTCATCGTAAGATTTGATAGTCAGGTATCCGCTCTGGTAGAGGACGGGAATCGGGTCGGAATCGTCGGAGTTGACCCCGGTCAAGGCCGAAGCAGGAACACCTTCCAGCGTTAAATCCTCCAGATTGAATTGCCCCCTTTTCAAAGCTTTGACTACAAAAGTAGGAGTGCCGGTCTCGTACCAGTAATCGCTGAACCGCTTCTTTCGCAAGGCGCTGAGCAGGCTGAAAGGATTGTAGATGTCTTCGGAACCCTCGCAGAAATGGTATCCATCGTAATAGTCTTTTAGCTTGGCGTAGCATTCATTTTTTGAAATCTTGTTGGCGGCAGCCATGGCGGCCACTTCTTGGTCAAAGCAAGCGTGGAGGTCGGTTTCGGAGATGCCGCAAAGACTGGAAAATTCCAAGTCCATGGAGATGTCGTTGAGGTTGTTGAGGCCGCTGAAGATGCTGAGCTTGCCGAGCTTGGTGATGCCGGTCAGGAAGCCGAAGCGGATTTTGCCGTCGCGGGTCTTCATCACGCTGTAGAAACCTTGCAGGCGGCTGCGGTAGGATTCCCGGAGTGTTTCGTTGCCCGCTGAATCCAATAGCGGCTTGTCGTATTCGTCAATCAGGATGGCGACGGGTTTGCCGGTCTTTTCATAGAGTGTATCGATTACATCCTTGAATCGGGCATCGGGTTCGGGATACCTTGCCGCTATGCCGCAATCCTTTTCCCATTGGCGCAGGTGCTGATCCAAGGTGATTTCCAAATCTTCGGCCTTGTTGTATGTCTTCCCGCTCAGATCCAAATGCAGCACCGGATAGTTTGTCCAGTCCTTTTCCTGTTTCTCAAGCGCCAAGCCTTTGAACAGCTCCTTTTTCCCTTGGAAATAGGCTTCCATCGTCGAAACCAAGAGGCTCTTGCCGAAACGGCGGGGACGGCTTAAGAAATAATAGCCGCCTGTCCGGACTATTTGGTAAATCAAATCAGTCTTGTCCACATAGACGTAACCGCCTTCACGGATTTTTTCAAAGTTTTGGATTCCAATCGGGTACAGCATGGCGTGATGTTTTTGCGCAACAGATGATGGCAAATGGAAACAGCATCGTTTGCCTGATGCGGGCATCCTTGTTAACAGACAAAATTAACATTTTTTCGGAATGCCGCCCTTTGCTTCCGGTTTTGTTGTCCGTAATGCCGCATCGCAATGCAAGCTTTCAAGTATAAGCCTTATATCCGTTTGAGGCGAGATCCGCGATGGTGTTTGAGAGAGGGCGATTCTGAGCTTACATGAGATTGCCGAGTCTTAGTGCCGATGCCGAAGTTCGGACAATCGGCCTTGCGCTCGGATAGGGTTTTCGTTTTGATTTTTGCCTTTCAGGTTTAAAATGCAAGAAATCCGCGAAGTCTCTTTGCACCCCTTGTGACCGATGGCATCCTTGCCAATCTTTGCCTCCTTGAACCCAAAGACCGATGCCCGGTTCGGGTTAAAACCGATAGCGTATGAAGAGGAAAGAACAATGCAACAGAAGCGGACAGGGACAGGCTGCCGCTTTGAAAACTGTCGCGAGAGGGCAACGCGGCAGGCCCAAGACGATGCTGTGCTGGCTTGGAATTCTGGCGGAAGAAGCCCGCGCGGAGGGCAGGCAACGCCGCGCGGAGATATGGCGGACCACCTTTAACAGCTTCTCCCGCTTCCTCGGCGGCAAGGACATCGGCTTACGTCAGATGGAGGGCCGCCTCATGCAGAGGTACGAGAACCACCTGCTGGCCGGCGGCCTCTGCCCCAACACCACCTCCTTCTACCTCCGCAACCTGCGTTCGGCCTACAGCAAGGCGGTCAAGGCCAAGCTTTGCCCTGCGCCGCGGCAGAACCCGTTTGCGGAGGTTTATACCGGGGTGGCCAAGACCCGCAAGCGGGCGGTCTGTGCCGATACTTTGCGGGTCATCCGGAAGTTGGACTTGGATGGGCGGCCCGATTTGGACTATGCCCGGAACCAGTTCCTGCTGAGCTTCTACACGCGGGGGATGGCGTTCGCGGACATGGCCGGGCTGAGGCGGAGCGACCTGAAGGAGGGCATCCTCTGTTACGTGCGGCGCAAGACGGGCAGGCCGCTGTTCATCCACTGGGAGGAACGGATGCAGGAGACGGTGGAAGCCCTGTGGAGGGACGCGGAGGCGATGGGGGCTGCTGTCCGGCAGCGGGGAGGGAAGCGGCTTTCCCGCCGCGATGCCGGACAGCTTGCTTCTAACCGGGGTGCGGGTTGCCTCGGGGCTGGCGCAATGGGTGGAAAGGGAACGGCTTCGTCCCGTGCCGGAAAGGATGCCGATGGGGACGGTTACCTCCTGCCAATCATCCGCGATGGTGAATCCCATGCCCGTTCGGCCTACCGGAACGTGCAGTACAAGGTGAACCAGGGTCTGAAAGAGATAGGGAAGATGTTAGGCTTGAAGATGCCGCTGACGATGTACGTGGCGCGGCATTCGTGGGCGAGCCTGGCCAAGAGCAAGGAGGTTCCGCTTTCGGTCATCAGCGACGGCCTGGGACATGCCTCGGAAAGGGTCACGCGGATCTACCTTTCCACCCTCGACATGAACGCGGTGGACGAAGCCAACCGGATGATTATAAACGGGATATAGGAAACTGGCAAATCTCTTGGCAAGAGATATTGGGAACCGACTGCAAAAGTACGAAAGTTTTTGGAACTGCGGCATTTCCGGCAAGCGGAGTATCTCTTTCCGGACAACAATCCCGCATCCAAGGCTGCATCCCGTGTATGTGCAAGATATTCTTTTACTGAGGATTGCTGATATAAAAGTATCTCTTGCCAAGAGATACTGGAAATCGCGGCGAACCAAGGTCACCCCGGCCTGAAGTCGTTTCTCTGGATTGCATGAATCCGGTGTTCATCAGAGGAGCCTGTTGCTGTGGACAGATTTGATGCTTTGGATTGGTGGATTCATATGATTACAATATAGATAAAAGATGTTAGGTGTTGTTTCCTCTCTTATGGAGAGATGTGTAAGGGATTTGCGATATTGTTTTTGAAAAATAGTTGGCTTGTACTTTGCACTGTTTGTTGTATATCAAGGAAGAAAGAGAACGAAATGTAAAATGACATATGTGCAATTTTGTAAAAAATAGACATTGATATGAGAACATTACGATTTTTTTTGCTACTGCTTCTTTTTTGCGCATTACAATGTTTCGCCTGTGAGGGATACGCTCAAAGCCCGATTCCCGGCTACGAGGATTTTCCTGTGCCGATTGATGAAGAACATTTTCCGGATGAGAATTTTCGGATGATGGTTGAAGAATTTGATTCGGATAATGATGGCTTGAT
Source organism: uncultured Bacteroidales bacterium (assembly GCA_944320465.1). Lineage (GTDB taxonomy): Bacteria > Bacteroidota > Bacteroidia > Bacteroidales > P3 > Pullibacteroides. The sequence continues at coordinate 22,878 of CALUHO010000013.1, forward strand.
TTCACAGGACGAAATATCCGTAGTCGATGTAATTGACGTTTCGGACAGGAATATAAAAAGTTTGGAAGGAATCAAATATTTTTTTGCGTTGGGGAGCTTATTCTGTGAGAAAAATCCTTTGGAATCATTGGATCTCGTCGATTGCATTTCGCTTAAATATTTGTATGTGGGTTCGTGTTTTTCCTTGAAAAGCTTGGACCTGAGCGGATGTTCGTCATTGAGATTTGTGTCGGCTAATTACTGCCCTTTTGATTCCTTCAAATGCGATGGATGCGTCAGCTTGGAAGATTTGGAATGTTTCTATGGCAATGGAGATTTGACAAATTTGGATGTAAGTAGTTGTATTTCGTTGAAAAGTCTGCTTTTTGACTCTTTTTTGATCGAGGAATTGGATGTGAGTTCGAATCCGGCTTTGGAATATTTGGGTTGCGGTTATAACCGGTTGACTCATTTGGATGTGAGTTCAAACTCGCTCTTGACAGGATTGGAGTGCGCTGGCAACCGTTTGGAACACATTGATTTGAGCTCAAATCCTAAACTGACCCGTTTGGATTGCAGTGGCCAGCGGTTAAGTGAACTGGACATTAGCTCGAATCCGGAATTGACGATGTTGAATTGTTCTCATAATTCATTGACGGAGTTGTATTTGGGTTCTTGCCCGAAGTTGGAGACATTGTTCTGCAGAAGCAATGATTTTGTCGAGTTTGATGCGAGCGGTTGCACGTCCTTAATGCAGTTAGACATAGAGGAGAATTATGATATGACAAGTTTAGATGTGAGCGGCTGCACATCTTTGACAATATTGGATATAGGGTCTATCCCTTCTTTGACGAGATTGGATGTGAGCAACTGTAGCGCATTGATGGAATTGAACTGTGGAGGTGGTCATAGTTTGAAACACTTGAATGTAAATGGCTGTTCCTCTCTGACAACCTTAGATTGTTCTCGTAATAAGCTGACAACATTGGATGTGAGCGGATGCAAAGCCTTGACGAAATTGCATTGTTATAGTAATGCGTTGACGGAATTGGATTTGACGGCAAATACGGATTTGGTTGACCTGGCTTGTAGTATGAATGCGTTGACAGAATTGAATTTGAGTACAAATACGGATTTGGTTGACCTGGCTTGTAGTATGAATGCGTTGACAGAATTGAATTTGAGTACAAATACGGATTTGGTTGAATTAGCCTGTAATAACAATAATCTGTCTGATCTGGATGTGAGCAAGTGTGCTGCTTTGACAAAATTGCGTTGTAATGATAACCGTTTGAGAAACTTGGATTTGAATACGAATACCGCCCTGTCCGTTCTGAATTGCAATAGCAACGCATTAACAGAGTTGGAGTTAGGGTCGAATACTGTCTTGCAAAGGTTGTATTGCAATGACAATGCTTTGACGGAGTTGGATTTGACTATGAATACGGATTTGCGGATATTGGCCTGTAGGTACAACGCTTTGACAGAATTGGATTTGAGTATGAATACCGCCTTGGAGCAATTGTGGTGTTCCGAGAACTGTTTGTCGCATTTGGATTTGACACGGAATGAATCCCTATTGCTTATTGAATGCGTGTCTAACTTTCGTTTTGTGGAAGTGGATTCGTCTTATGCCCTCAATCTTAATGAATTGCCAGGGTTTGATATCAGCAGAGCCTTTGGATGGTATCCCGAAGATGTCCAGGATTCTATAGTGCATTTTGTGGAAAATTACTCTAGCGCAGTATACTATTATGACAGTGGGCGCGATACGCTACAGTTTCAATTGGTAGCGGAAACGCCGATAGCGACCGATTCGATTTCTTTCCCGGATTCCGTTTTCCGGGATTACGTGTCAAAACGCTTTGATGCCGATGGCGATGGCTTCTTGTCCTTAAGCGAAAGGGACAAGGTGAGGACGATAGATGTTTCCGGCATGGGCATCCATGACTTGCAAGGCATAGGATGCTTTTCCAATTTGGTTGAATTGGATTGTTCCGATAATTTTTTGTCCACTCTTGATTTCTTTGATCTCGGCTATGACGGTGTAAGGTTCAATGACTTCTTGGCGGATTTGGATTGTTCCGGCAACCATCTGACAAGCCTTGATTTATCGTACTTCTCCTGGTTGAAATACCTGCGAGCCGACAGTAATAGTTTCTACGTCGCAGTAGATGATGAAAGGGCGTTCAATCTGATGCAATTGCCTGATTTTGATTTGGCCAAAGCCTATGATTGGCAAGGCGGGTATGTGGAAGATTCCATCCTGCATTTTGAAGAGGAGATAGTTACTTATGCTTACGAGACAGGGTTCAATACGGTGGATTCCTTGCCGCGTTTCGCTTTACAGACAAAGTTCCCCGTTGCCATCGAGGTCGATACTGTATATTTCCCGGATGAAGCCTTTCGTGCCTATGTGGCGGAACATCTTGATAAATCTGGCGATGGTGTTTTGAATGAGGAAGAACTAAACAATGTGATTACGTTGAATGTTTCCGGTCTTGGCATTCGGGATTTGACCGGCATTGGATATTTTGTCGGCTTGGCTGCTCTTGATTGTTCGGATAACGAGCTAACGAGCCTTGACTTGTCCGCCAATGCCAAATTGCAGATTCTGAAAGCGGAAGGTAACCAGCTGGATATTGTCCTTGACGAGAATGACTCTTTCGGCCTTTCCGCATTGCCAGGTTTCGACTCGGCAAAGGCATCGGATTGGACGGGCTGCACCCGGATGGGCAACAAGCTGACGTTCACGCAGCAGGAGGTCACCTACGCGTATGCCACCGGCTACAGCGGAAGCGCCGAGGACGAAAACTTGCAATCGGTCGTTTTCAGCCTGATGGCCGACCGCGACCCTTCGATGGGCAACGAGACATCGGACTTGCAGCCCCAAGGCAGGGTCTATGCCAAAGACCAGATTGTCTACACGGAAGGCATAAGCGGGGAAGTGTCCGTCTATACCACCGTGGGCACGTTGGTTTACAAGGGTTATGCCACGGAAATCCCTGTGTCTGCCAGCGGGGTGTACATTGTCCGCAACAGCAGTCAAGCTTGGAAAATCCTGGTGATGTAGTCAGGAACAGGGGAGAGTAAAAGTCATTCAAAAAGAATGCCGTGCAAGAGAGGGTTTGTCCTCGTCCTGCACGGCATTTTTATAGCGGTCTATTTTAAACTTCGTTTCCGATAAACGCGCCTCGGCATAGCTCGAACTGCTTCGGCTCTGCACTCGGCTTGCGGTTTGTTTTATAATCAGCCTGTTTTTGCATCAAGCCATCTTCCACTCCTTGATCCGCCTCGTCTCGCTGGAGAAACCGACCCCGATTTTGAAAATCCGGCGAGTATCGGCGGCAAAAGGCTTGGCGTAGCCTTTTTCCTCAATCTGCTGCAAGGCCTCGTCCGCGCTGGCATCCATCTTCAGTTCCATGATGTAGACGTATTTGTCGGTCTGCACCACGATGTCCATGCGGCCGTTGCTGGTATGGCGTTCCACTTGGGTGTACTGTCCCATCAGCTTGCACATGACGTACATCGTGTTCTGGAAATAGAGTTCGGCATCGCCCACAATCTCGTAGTCGGCATCGGCAAAGAAGGCCTCGAAGCGTCTCATCAGGCTTTCGGCATCGCCTCTCTCGAAATCCTCCACGAACTTCCGCACCGAGAACGGGCTGTTGTAGCTGGCCGAGGGGACGTAGGTCTTGGCCAGGCATTCCATAAAGCCGCGTTCCACCTCCTTGTTAGGATATTTCAAGGTATAGCTCTGCCAGCGTTCATCGTAGCTCTGGATGGTCAGGTAGCCGCTTTGGTAGAGGACGGGGACCGGATCGGAATCATCGGCATTGACCCCGCCCAAGGCGGATACAGGCACTCCTTCCAATGTCAGGTCTTCCAAGTTGAACTTGCCGCTCCTCAGTGCCTTGACCACGAAGGTGGGCGTGCCGGTTTCGTACCAGTAGTCACGGAACCGCTGGCCGTTGAGGGCATTGAGCAGGCTGAAAGGATTGTAGATGTCTTCGGATTCCTCGCAGAAATGGTAGCCGTCATAGTAATCTTTCAGCTTGGCGTAGCATTCCTCTTGGCTTATCCCGTTGGCTTCGGCCATTTCCCGGACGCTTTCATCAAAGTAGGCGTGCAGGTCTTTTTCCGAGATGCCGCAGATGTCCGCGTAACGAAAGTTCATCGAGATGTCGTTGAGGTTGTTGAGGCCGCTGAAGATGCTGAGCTTGCCGAGTTTGGTGACCCCGGTGAGGAAGCCGAAGCGGAGTTTGCCGTCCTGGCTCTTCATCACGCTGTAGAAGCCTTGCAGGCGGCTGCGGAACGCCTCCCGGAGCGTTTCGTTGCCCGCCGAATCCAAAAGCGGTTTGTCGTATTCGTCGATCAGAATCACGACGGGTTTGCCGGTCTTTTCATAAGCGGTCTTGATAATGTTTTCAAAACGGATTCCATCTACCGTGAAAGTATTGTCAATCCCGTATTTCTGCTCCCATTGGCTCAAGGCGCTTTCCATTTTCTCGTTCAGGACATTTTCATCGGTATAGGTCACCCCGCTCAGATCCAGATGCAGTACCGGATATTCCGTCCAGTCCTTTTCCAAATTCTCGATGGCCAAGCCTTTGAACAGCCCCTTTTTCCCTTGGAAGTAGGCCTCCATTGTCGAAATCAAGAGGCTCTTGCCGAAGCGGCGGGGACGGCTTAAGAAATAATATCCGCCTGTCCGGACTATCTGATGAATCAAATCGGTCTTGTCCACATAGACGTAACCGCCTTCACGGATTTTTTCAAAGTTCTGGATTCCAATCGGGTATAGCATGGTTCGGTGCATTTTTTTGTTATGCTGTGATAACGAGGTGTCTTGCCGAAACTTGTCAGTTTTTTAACTGTTTGTCGGCAAGCTTTGGCCGTAATTAGCAAAGTTAGCATTTTTTTTCGGAACGCCTTCTGTCCTGTAAAACGCTCTTGGCTCCGTTTCGGCAGAGTCAAGGCAAGCTTTGCCTTTGCTCTCGACTTTCGCTATCTTTGCCCTGTTCTTATGTTTGCCTGTGGCGCTGGGCTGTGTGGGAGTTTTGTGGGTAAATATTTCAGGAACACGATTTTATGTTCTCCTTGTAAAGCATTGATTATTGAAAATAGATTGAGGTAAATTTTATAAAAACCTAAAATTAACTTTCTATGAAAAAAGTCATTTTGAGTTCGGCGACGATGCTGGTGGTATTGTTTGCCGTGTCGATGCCCGCATGGGGGCAGCTGTCTGACGGAAAAACTTTTTCCAGAACTATTAAGACCGGAAACCGGCCAGGGCAGGGCGATTGGGGCATTTATATCGGCCCGAGCGTGATGCAGATTATCGAAATGGTGGACGACGACATCAACTGGAGAGGGATGCCTTTAGTGAATGTGAAGTATTATGCTACGGATCATTGGGAAACCCGTATGGGTTTGCAGTTGTACAATACCTCTACCAACATGAAAGGAAGAGTGGAAGAAGTTGTCGGGAAAATCGGTACGGGAACGCGTGAAACCTATGTGAAGCTGATGCCCGGTTTCGCCTATCATTTTTCCCCCAAGAATCTGTTGGATGTCTATATGGGCGCATCGATGCCGTTTGGATTCAACGCTGACAAGCAAGTTGAAATGGCTGGCGATGACTACAAGCGTGTAATCAGCCGGAATTCCTTCCTGTGGGGCTTTGAGGCTTTTATCGGCTTGCAATGCTTCATTGCCGACCTGCCTTTGTCGATTGGTTTGGAATATGGTTTTACGGCCTTCAGGAAATTCGGTAACAAATACCGCAATGTGATTACGGAAAACGGAGAGAAACAAGTTTATTATACAAACGGAGATGGTGCCCTGTATGAAAAGCTGAACAGCTCCACCGGAGAACTCGGATCGGATTTCCGTATTACTTTTACTTACTATTTCAGATAGTAGATGACGGCATGATTTATTAAAGGACAAGGCCGTAGGCATTGTTGCCGATGGCCGGGCTCAGGTTAAATGAAAAATAGGAAAATGATGAGGACGAAATATTTATTGATAGGATTGGTCTCGATGGCCTTGTTGGGATTGACCTCGTGCAGGGGCGTGTATCAGTACAACAATGCCCGGACCATGGACATGAGTCCTACGGAAGTCCGTTTGGACTTGCAGTTGGACGATTTTGAACTCCTGGGTGAAACCAGTATCACGGTTGATACGCGGACATATCTTGGGATATTCAGGAAAATAGACAGTATCAACGGGGAAGAATATAATTTCAGGGAAGTCCGGAAAGTGAAGCTGGTCGGCTGGAATCATATCGATTTGTCCCCAACCCTGAAGAAAGCTGCCTACAAGATAGTGGAAGAATATCCCGATGCGGATTATTATGTGCCAGTCTATAAGAAAAGGGAAATAGAAAGGCTTTTCCTGGGGCGATACCAAAAGGAAACGGCTGTCATAAAGGCATATAAGGTCAGACAATAAGTTTTCGGGGGAATATCCGGATGATTCGGGCGAACCGAGTGGAAAGCAGGCGGCAGGTTGCGAAAGCAAATTCCTGCCGTTTGCTTTAAGAGCACCTTGTTCCCGTTGAAAGGAGCGGTTTGGTTGTCCATTCGGAATTTGAACTTTCGCTTACGTATTATGTTCATGTGATTCGGAAGGGAGGGGCATGGCGATACCGGATTTATATGTAAGTTTGCCTGTCTAAATGGAGTCGCCTGTTGGTGGCGGTTTCTGTTTGTTTTTTGCGATTGTAAAAAGTGAGAAAATGTTTTTTTTGAAGAAAAGAATTGCGGAAAACGCTTGGTGGCGTGTTTCCCTTTTGATGGCCATAGGGCTGTCTCTTGTTTCATGCGGCGAAAAGGAGTCGAAAGTTATCATATTGGTGGAGGGAGATGGGGTGGAAATGGCCAATCCGGGAGATACGAAGATGTTTGAAATCAATACTTTTTCCAACGATGATATTGTGAAGAAGCTTAGCATATGCAGCGAAGATGCCAAGCGGGGAATATTGGTTCTCAAGGACACGATGTTGAATGTTTCCTCTTTCCGGTGTACCTACGTCTATACGGTGCCGGCGTTTGAAGACACGACGCAGGTGGATTTGCGTTTCAGGGTTTTTGCTTCGGACGATTCCTATTCCACCACATGGCAACATTTGACTGTATGCGGAAGGGAAAACACATTGGCCTCGCTCGACAATTATACTTTGTATTCCGGCAGTTCCAGGAATCAGGATGCTTTCAGCCTGGAACTGGAGCAGGTTTTGTACAGCAGCAGTGCCGATGCAAGATTTATCGATATGATGGATATGGGCAATGATACGTTGACAGGGGAGTTTCTGCGGACATGGACGAGCATGACCGGCCTTTCTTTTTCCCGGTTTAACGATTTCGATTATGAAACCGCTACGCGCAGCAGCGTGGAGGATGCCTATGCGGTTTCGACCAAGTATAGCGAGTTACGGAATATCCAGGACAATGATATTGTCCTTCTGGGACGGTCGGATACAGCGGTCGGTGTCATTAAATTCCTTGCGGTTTTTGACGAGGAAGGAGTCGAAAACGATCGATACCTGTTTTCCTTGAAGAAAATAGATTGAGCTTGGATTGTCTTTTGGTGACACGGATTCTCTGCGCGGCGTATTTTCTGCCAAAGGTATGGTGTGCAGTGTCACTGTCTTTTCTCTGCAAGAATCAACTGTTGGATTCAGAGATGGTGTTGCTTTCTTTGGTCGGCCCTGGAACGACAAATGATTCTGGTTATTAGATTGTTGTATTTCGGTGCGATGGCCGGTCTTGGGCTGCGGGCTATGGGTTTTTCTCATTTGCGCTAAAAATCGTAATTTTGCCTGTTTTTAGGGAGGCGGACGCGAGCCGTCTTGCCGTTATCAAGGCTTCCTTCGTGCCTGCCGATTGGGTCAAGGCGGAGGTTGCGTATGGCCTTGTTGGCATTGCAGGCGTGGCATTCTGTCCGCAGGAACCGCTTTCCTACTTTGCAAAAACAAGCATCATGGAAAAGAATCAAGAAAGACTTTTTCCCGAATTCCCGTCCGTTTCAACTCAGGAATGGATGGATGTGATTGTCAAGGACCTCAAAGGGGCCGATTTCAACAAGAAACTCGTATGGAAAACGCCCGAAGGCTTTGACGTGAACCCCTTCTACCGCAAGGAAGATTTGGAACATATAGAATACCTCGATGCCCGGCCGGGCGATTTTCCTTATGTGCGCGGTCATAACGGCGAGGCCAACAACTGGGAAATCCGTCAGGACTTCCGTCTTGAAGACATTTCCGCCTGCAACGCTTTGGCCGCTCAGGCTGCCGCCAAAGGGGCCGATTCGGTAGGTCTCGACGTTCGCAAGTTGTCTACGATAGAAGAAATGGAACAGCTCTTGCAAGGCATCGACCCGACCAGGACCGGCATCCATTTCATCGGTTCGACCGATTACGCCAAGACCCTCGGCCTTTTTGTGGAATACTTGGACAAGAAGAAGATTCCGGCCGACAAGGTGTCCGGTTCGATTGATTTCGATCCTTTCCATTACGCCTTGCTGCATGGGCGTTTTTATGGTTCGCTCGATGCCAATATCGAGGAAACAGTACAGCTTTTCAAGCAGTATGCCGGCAAGCTGCCGAAATTTCGTCTGCTGGCAGTCAATGCCGCTTCCTTGCACGATGCCGGAGCGTACAACGTGGAAGAGATGGGCTTCGCGCTCAATTGGGCCTGCGACTATTTCTCCAAATTGACCGACAAGGGATTGGATATCGACACCTTGGCATCGCGTACTACCTTGGTGTTGGCGATCGGGTCGGATTATTTCATGGAAATTGCCAAGCTCCGGGCCATGCGTTTGCTGTGGGGCTATATGGTGGACGGCTTCAAACCCAAGGAAGAAAAAAGCAAAGTGCCTTTCATCCATGCCCGCACCTCTTTCTGGAACAAATCGGTCTATGACCCCTATGTGAATATGCTGCGTTCCACTACCGAGACCATGAGCGCGGCTATCGGCGGTGCCGACTCCATCTGCGTCTCCGACTTTTCGGAAGCCTTCCGTCCCGCCGACGAGTTCTCGGCCCGGATTGCCCGTAACCAGCAGGTAATCCTGAAGGAAGAATCTTTCTTCAACCGTATCGTCGATCCGGCGGCCGGTTCGTATTATGTGGAAAACCTGACATTGAACCTGGCGCAGCAGGCATGGAAACGCTTCCTCGAAACCGAGGAGAAAGGCGGCTTTGCGGCTTGCATCCAATCGGGTGCCGTGGCCGATGCCGTGGAAGCTTGCGCGGCCAAGCGCGATGCCGACCTTGCCAAGCGCAAGACGGTGCTGACCGGGGTCAACCAGTATCCGAATCTGAACGAGACGGAAATGGAGCATATTGCCGTGCCGGCTTTCTCGGGCGATGCCAAGGGGGATGCCGAAGCGGAGGGCAAGAACGAAGGCGGCTTCAAGGCGATTCGTCCTTACCGGGGCGCGGAAGCTTTTGAAAAACTGCGTTTGGAAACCGAAGCCTATCAGAAGAAGACAGGAAAGCGTCCTAAAGTGTTCTTGTTGACATACGGGAATTTGGCCATGCGCAAGGCAAGAGCCGGGTTCGCGACCAATTTCTTCGGTTGCTTGGGCTATGAAATCATCGACAATCCCGGTTTCGAGAACGGGAAGCAGGGGGCTGAAGCGGCTTTGGCATCGGGTGCCGAAGTTACGGTGCTTTGCAGCAGCGATGAGGAATACGCGGCTTTGGCGGCCGAGGCTTGCCCGATTTTGAAAGGCAAGACGCATATCGTCTATGCCGGGATGGCGGCCGACGAGGCACCTTTCCGCGAATTGGGCGTTTCGGATTTCATCCATGTCCGCAGCAATGTGCTGGAAACTCTGGCCAAGTTCCAGAAGGAATTGTTGTAAACCGTTGTCTGGCCGGGGGATTTCCGGCTGGTTTTGTTCGGCTTGCTCTTTGAGAGCGGTGTATCATGATGGGAATCTTGATACGCCTGCTTCAGACTCAATCGGTCATCAGGCTTTGGGTTCGGCTCGAATCGGCCATTAGACTTCGGACAGAAGCGGGCAAGATGCCCGAAGGCACCGCCCTCGGAATCGGAACGGAGGCGGCAGGTCTGATGACGATCCGGGCTCAAGGGGCAAGCCGGTTTGTTGTAATCACACGCTGAAATTATATGAGTTTTTTTTCGTTGGTGTTGCTGGCTTTGGCCTTGTCGATAGACTGTTTCACGGTCTGTCTGGTGTTCGGGATGCAGCGTTCCGCATACCGGCGGGCATTGAAGCCGGGCGAGAAAGACCCTTTTCCTTCTTTGGGTGGAACAGCGGCTAAGGCCGGTTTGGTTTTTGCCGTCTATCATATCATCATGATTGTCCTGGGCTGGCTGTTGGGCTGGGGGGTGAACGCGATTGTGGCCCGTTACGACCATTGGTTCGCCTTCGCCTTGCTTCTCGGTATCGGGGTCAAGACCATTATCGACGGCTTCAATGCCCGCGATGCCCAGCTCAAGGTGCATTCGATGTTCGATTGGAAGTCTCTTCTTTTGATGGGGTTGGCGGTCAGCATCGATGCTTTTGCCGTGGGAATCAGCTTGAAGATGATCGATGTCTCCTTGCTGGAGATCTGCACGGTGGTGCCGGTGGTGGTTTTCCTTGCCAGCCTTTCCGGGGTATTCCTCGGATTCCATACGCACAAGCAGATGAAGCGGATTTCGCTTCCGGCAGTGAACCTTATAGGAGGATTGGTGTTGATTGGGATTGGGGTGAGGATACTGATTGAGCATTTGAACGGCTTGTGAGCGGCGTGTGATAATGGGGGGCCTGCATCGTTGCGCGGGGGATGCGGACTCAGTCACGTACATGGGTACGCTCCTTCGTTCTTACCCTCGCGACGCCTCGCATGCCACCCGTTCTGACACGCCGCCCCGGCGCGGATATGATGGCGGGTGGCCTGCATCGTTGCAAATCTTGCCCGGGTCGGTCACGGACAGCCAGCTCTCGCTGCGAGGCAGCAATTAGTGCGCTCCCTGCTGGCAGCTTTGCGTGTCGATGGCGATTCGCTGCTTTTTTTGAGTTTTTTACTATGCCAACACTCAGTATTACAAAGATTTTTACATTCGAAGCGGCCCACGCCCTATTGGGATACGACGGGCTGTGCGCCAATATCCACGGGCATTCCTACCGATTGGAAGTGACCGTGTGCAGCCCGGCTTTGGATTCGGTAGAGCCGGGCCGTTATATAGAATCGGACAAAGCCGACCCCAAGAACGGGATGCTGTTCGACTTTTCGGAATTGAAGAAGTGCGTGAACCAGTCGATTGTGGATGTTTTCGACCATGCCTTGATTCTGAATCAAGATGGGAATGCCGAGATAGGGGAGATGCTTAAGACCCGTTACCAGAAAGTGTTCTGCGTTCCTTTCCAGCCTACCAGCGAGAATCTTCTGCTGGACTTTGCCCGACGCTTGCAGGCGGTGCTTCCCGAAAAGATCCGTTTGAAGCGGATGCGGCTGTACGAGACGGCTACCTCCTATACCGACCTCGATTTTTGAGGGAAGAGGCGGAAGGTGGCCGTCTTTTGCTTGTTTCGATTCCGTTTTATCTCTTACATGTTTTTCATGATAAGCAATTTGTATTCAATGGAATAACCTGCAAATTTTCCGGTTTTCGTAAGAAAGTCTCCGCTTTCCGCCGCGAGCGTTCCATAGCTATGTTTTCCGCCTTCCGTTTGACCCTGGAATACACCGTCTTGTTTTCTATTCCGTTTTCCGCAACCGCATTTTCGATTTCGGATCGGGACTCCTTGCCCTGTGTCGACTATGGAAGATCTGTGTCGCCCGGATACTTTGCTGTGCTCGGTTCGATATTCGTTTTGGCGGACGGACGGCAGGTTGTAAAATAAACTGCAAGCCGAGCGCAGAGCCGAACGAAGTTCGAGCTTTGATGTTCCATCGAAAGCAGGCTGCACCTCAGCATAGCCAAGGCAAGCTTTGCTCTGCATTCGGTTTGCACTGCTTTTGCCGAGGCGCAGCGTTTATTCCAAGTGCAACTTAAAATAAACTGCAAGCCGAGCGCAGAGCCGAACGAAGTTCGAGCTTTGATGTGCCATCGAAAGCAGGCTGCACCTCAGCATAGCCAAGGCAAGCTTTGCTCTGCATTCGGTTTGCACTGCTTTTGCCGAGGCGCAGCGTTTATTCCAAGTGCAACTTAAAATAAACTGCAAGCCGAGCGCAGAGCCGAACGAAGTTCGAGCTTTGATGTGCCATCGAAAGCAGGCTGCACCTCAGCATAGCCAAGGCAAGCTTTGCTCTGCATTCGGTTTGCACTGCTTTTGCCGAGGCGCAGCGTTTATTCCAAGTGCAACTTAAACCCAAATCGGTCATTAGACTTTGGGGAGATTGCCCGCTTGTGTCATGCAGCATGCTTCTCGCCTAGCCGAAGGCGTAGCGGGCTACGTCGAGGCGTAGCGAGAAGCAGGATGCGGACAGAGGCGGGCAAGATGCCCGAAAGCCTCATTTTCCTAACCGAAAACAGCCCCGGCGTGTCTAATGACCGATTTGGGTTAAAATAAAGTGTATCTTTGGCATTCCTAAGACGCTGGAAACCTCGGCGCCATACTTCGGAAACCTGCTTTTTGTTGAAAATGAATATGTTATTTAGTAAGAAATCAGCTTTGGCTTTGACCTCGGTTTTGGCGGCGGTTCTGCTGGCCGTTCCGCTCCTGTTTTTGCAGATGTCCTGCACTTCCAAGCCCCGGCCTCAATTCCAAAAAATGATGGGCTTTGCCCAAGGCTCGTATTACGCTATCAGCTATTATGCCGATGCCCGGCAAGAGAGTTTGGATGCCAATGTTTTGCAACCTGAGATTGATTCCCTTTTGGCGGCCTTCGACCTTTGCGCTTCCTTGTGGAACGACAGCTCCGAGATATGCCGGGTGAACCGCAACGAGGACATAGAACTGAGCGAGGCTTTCTGCGATATGCTGGCCAAGTCCCAGCAGATTTCCGAGCTTACCGGCGGCGTGTTCGATGTCACGGTAGGGCCTTTGGTGCAGGCTTACGGCTTTACACCGGGCGGCGGGCCGAGCCGTCTGCCGGGAGACGAGGAACTGATAGAGATTCTGCAATATGTGGGCTGGCAGAAAGTCCGTGTCGAGAATTCCCGCCTGATTAAAGACCATCCGTTGCTTCGCTTGGATTTCAATGCGATTGCCCAAGGCTATTGCAGCGACATGGTTTCGGAATACCTTGAAAGCAAGGGTATTGCCACCTATTTGGTGGATATAGGCGGCGAGATTCGCGCCCGTGGTGTCAAGCCGGACGGTTCGCCTTGGGTCGTGGGCATCGAAAGGCCGGCTCCGGACTCCTTGGCGCAGCAGCGCATCCTGCAAAAGCTTGCCTTGACCGGCAACTCCCTTGTCACATCGGGCAATTACCGCAAGTATTTCGAGGCCGGCGGCCAGCGCTATTCGCATACGATTAATCCGCAGACTGGACGGCCAGTACAGCATAACCTTCTCAGTGCCACCATCCTTTGCAAGGATTGCTGGGAGGCCGATGCCTTGGCGACCGCCTGCATGGTCTGGGGAACTGCCCCAAGCCGGGATTTCTTGCAAAAGCATCCTGAATACGAGGCTTATCTGATTTATACCGAATCTGTCCCGGGCACGGATTCCCTCGCGCTCCGCACGTGGTGCACTTCTGGTTTTTCAGCTCTGATCCTGGACTGATTTTCTGGTTTGCAGGGCTTGCCTTATGCAATGGCGGGCATCTTTAGGCCGGGAGCCGCGATCCGGAACGGCCGTTCTGTATAATCCCAAATCGGTCATTAGACTCGCCGAGTGTGTTTCCTGTTTTCGAAGAGGGATGCTTTTGTGCATCTTGTTCGCTTCTGTCCGCATCTTGCTCCTCGCTACGCCTCGACGTAGCCCGCTACGCCTTCGGCTAGGCGAGAAGCATGCTGCATGACATAAGCGGACAATCTACCCAAAGTCTAATGACCGATTTGGGATAATAATCACTAAAATCTGTAATCCGTGTTAGATATGGAATCGCGGAGAGCCTTATATTTGCGCCTTGGAATGAACATGCCTAAAACAAACCTGTATGCTAAGGAAGATTAGAATCACGCTCGCCCTTGTATTCTTCAGCCTGCTGACGCTGCTGTTCCTCGATATTTCCGGCGTGCTGCACCTGTATTTCGGATGGATGGCCAGAATCCAGTTTCTGCCCGCCGTGCTGGCCCTGAACCTCGGGGTCATCCTCCTCTTGCTCTTGCTCACCTTGCTTTTCGGCCGGGTCTATTGCTCGGTCATTTGCCCCTTGGGCGTGTTCCAGGACATTGCCGCCTGGTTCGGCAAGAAGCAGAAAAAGAACCGTTACACCTATTCCAAAGCCGTTTCTTGGCTGAGATACACGGTTTTAGTCCTGTTCATAGCAGCTCTGGTCGGCGGCATCGCCTCCTTTGCAGCCTTGCTCGACCCCTATTCCGCCTACGGCCGCATCGCCTCCAACCTCTTTGCCCCCGTTTACCGCTGGGGCAACAACCTGCTGGCCTTCTTTTCCGAACGAGCCGGGGGCTACACCTTCTATCCGGTCGAAGTTTATGTCAAAAGCCTGCCTACCTTTCTGATTGCGTTGGCTACTTTTGTGATTCTCATTGTCTTGGCATGGCGCAACGGCCGCACCTATTGCAACACGGTATGCCCGGTCGGGACCCTGCTCGGCTTCCTTTCCCGCTTCTCTTGGTTCAAGCCCGTCATCGATGCCTCCCAATGCGTCAGCTGCAAACGCTGCGAACGCAACTGCAAGGCTTCCTGCATCGACATCGCCCATCATCAGATTGATTACAGCCGCTGCGTGGCCTGCATGGATTGCATCGGCAAATGCCCCAAGGACGCGATCCACTATCGCCATCCTTCCAAGGCGGAGCTTGCCACAAGCTCGCAGAACGTTTCGGCTAAGCCGTTTTCCGATAAGGTGAAGGGGATGAGAACCCAAAATGGGGAGGCCGTCCAGTCGGCCGATCCGGATTCCCGCAATGTTATGCAAACGGCACGGCCCCAGCCAGCCATGGATACGGCTGTCCCGGTGGATGCCTCCCGCCGCAAATTCCTGGCCGCCTCGGCTCTGTTGGCCGCTTCGGCCGCCCTGAAAGCCCAGGAAAAGAAAGTGGACGGCGGTCTGGCCGTGATTGAAGACAAGAAAGTGCCCAACCGCGCCACCCGGATACTGCCGCCCGGTTCGGTCAACGCCCGGCATTTCGCCCAGCACTGCACCGGCTGCCAGCTCTGCGTGGCCAACTGTCCCAATGGCGTCTTGCGGCCCGCTACAGACCTGCTTCATCTGATGCAACCCGAGATGTCGTATGAAAGAGGCTATTGCCGGCCCGAATGCGTGCATTGCTCCGAAGTCTGCCCGGCAGGGGCTATCGAGCCGATCACGGTGGCCGACAAATCCGCGACCCAGATAGGCCATGCGGTCTGGATCATGGACAACTGCGTGCCGGTTACTGACGGCCAGGAATGCGGCAATTGCGCCCGGCATTGCCCTTCGGGCGCGATACAGATGGTGCCTTCCGAACCCTCCGATCCGGCTTCGCTCAAGATTCCGGTAATAAATACAGAACGCTGCATCGGCTGCGGGGCTTGCGAATACCTTTGCCCGGCCCGGCCTTTCAGTGCGATTTATGTGGAAGGCCACAGCGCGCACAGGCTGCTGTAGCACTTTGCGCAATTTGGTCAAACATTTAATCTTTTTGGGAAATGGAAACATCGAAACAAGATAAGATAATGGATTCTGATGCTGGAACTTGCCTGGGTTCGGAAGTGAGGCGGGAAAATCAGGCGGGGCGAGGCGATCCGAGCCTCCGGCAAGACGAAGTGAAACCTCGGCAAGAATCGGTGCCGAATGGCCGGGGATGCCAAGGCATGAGCCGGCGTGATTTCCTGAAAACGGCCGGCGTGGCCGGGGCGGTCACCTTGGGTGCCGGATTGGCCTCCTGCGGCAAGCGGGGCGGGCAGGGCAATGCCTCCGTCTCTGCGGAACCGGAAGGGGAGATGACCTATCGGACCAATCCCAAGACCGGCGAGAAGGTTTCGTTGCTGGGCTATGGTTGCATGCGTTGGCCTTCGATCGGGGGCAAGAGCGCCCGCGAAGGCAATGCAGCGATAGACCAGGAAATGGTCAACGAATTGGTGGATTATGCCATCGCACACGGGGTCAATTATTTCGATACGTCCCCGGCCTATTGCCAAGGCACTTCCGAACGGGCTACCGGCATCGCCCTCAGTCGGCATCCCCGCAGCAAATATTACATAGCCACCAAGCTTTCCAATTTCGCCCCTTCCACCTGGAGCCGGGAAGCCTCTTTGGCCATGTATCATAACTCGCTCAAGGAATTGCAGGTGGACTATCTCGATTACATGCTGTTGCATGGCATTGGCATGGGCACGGACGCGATGGCCGAGTTCAACGCCCGCTATATAGATAATGGTATCTTGGATTTCCTGTTGCAGGAGCGCGAGGCGGGACGGATCCGGAACCTGGGATTCTCCTACCACGGGGACATCCGGGTGTTCGACTACCTGCTGGCCAAGCATGACAAGTACAAATGGGATTTTGTGCAAATACAGCTCAACTATTTGGACTGGAGGTATGCTAAGCAGATTAATCCGCGCAATACCGATGCCGAGTACCTGTACAACGAGCTGGCCAAGCGGAACATTCCGGCGGTTATCATGGAGCCTCTGTTGGGAGGGCGGCTTTCGAACGTGCCAGACAATATCGTGGCCCAGCTCAAGGAACGCGAGCCTAATCAGAGCGTAGCTTCCTGGGCTTTCCGTTTTGCCGGGAGTTTTCCCGGGGTGTTGACCGTGCTGAGCGGCATGACCCGGATGGAGCATTTGCAGGATAACCTCAAGACCTATTCGCCCTTGAAGCCTCTTACCGAAGAGGAATTCGACTTCCTGCAACGGACGGCTACCCGGATGATGGAGTTCGATACCATTCCCTGCAACGATTGCAAGTATTGCATGCCTTGCCCTTACGGCATCGATATTCCAACCATCCTGTTGCATTACAACAAATGCTTGAACGAGGGCAATATAGCGGCAAGTTACAAGGACGAAAACTATCGAGAAGCCAGACGGGTCTATTTGGTAGGCTACGACCGCAGCGTGCCCAAATTACGGCAGGCGGATCACTGCATCGGCTGCAACCAGTGCAGTCCGCATTGTCCGCAAGGCATCGACATTCCGCATGAGTTGCACCGGATTGCCGATTATGTGGAAACGCTTAAGCGGAATAAGCCTTGATGATAGAGAAAGCCGGGAGCAGGGATGATTCAGCGGTTTCAGTTCCGGCAGCCTTCCCGATGTTTGAGGATATACGGACTTAGGGTAGGGAAGGACAGTTGGCTTGATGCTCGGATCCTATCGTATCAGGCCGGCTGCCCGTTTCAAGCCTTTCTGGGAAAAAGTCCTTGTGGTTAACCTTGGCTGGCCGCAGTCTTGTTGGCCTTGTCGATGAAGTCCAGGATTTCCTCCCGGCCTAAGCCGGTTTCAGCTGAAGAGAGGATGAACGGAGGAAGCGGTTCCCACATTTCTCCCAAGGCAGCCTTGATGGCTTCCGCCGAATTTTCCAAAGCCATTTTCCCGAGTTTGTCGGCCTTTGTGCCGATGACGCAGAGCGGCAGCTCGTTTTCCCCTAGGAATTGCAGGAATTCCAGGTCTATCTTTTGTGGCGGAATCCGCAAGTCCACCAAGACGAACACGCAGAAAAGATTGGAGCGGCGCAAAAGGTAATCCCTTGTCATTTTTTGCCATTGCTCCCGTTGCTTTTTGCCCACGCTGGCATAGCCGTAGCCCGGCAAATCGGCCAGGAACCACCGGTCGTCCACCATGAAATGCACGATTGCCTGGGTCTTTCCCGGGGAAGAAGATGTCTTGGCCAAGCCTTTCCGCTGGCAGAGGCAGTTGATCAAAGAGGATTTCCCCACATTGGATCTTCCGATAAAGGCGTATTCAGGCAGGTTCTCCTGAGGACACTTCCGGTAGTCGGAACAGCAGGATACGAATTCGGCATTCTTGATGTTCATGGTGTTTGCTGGGTGTTTCGGAGGTGTATGAAAAGACAGTTGGCGGTTTTACGCGGATGTCCGGGCTTCTTTGCGTGCAGGACGGTTGGGGCAAAAACTGCAAGACCCTTCCGTTTATGCCGCCTTGGGGCAGCGACTATAAGGAGGCTTGGTTTTCGGGCTTCGGTGGCACTTGCACGGATTCGATGTTTTCCGGGATATGCCGTTCTTTCTTGGTCGGGTAGATTTCATCAATCTTGATCAAGATGCCCGTTTCTTCCACGCCGCCGAAATGGGTGTTTATGCAAGTCCCGAACGAACGCATTTCAGGGGAGAGCTTGATATAGGAGTTGAACAAAGGCGGAATGTTTTCGCCCAGTTCGCGGATACGCTTGTTGGCCACTTTGTAGGCTTCTTCCAAATTCAGTCCATTGAAAAACCTGTCAAGTCTTTCCTTTGGCGTGACGGGTCGGATTGGATCGATGGGAATCACTAAGTTTTCCGGGTCGTGGTGATAGTGGTTCACGTAATACAGCAGTGTGTCTCGGGCTTCTTTGTTGTATGACGTGTACATGGTGACTTTCCCGAAGAAATACTGCATCCACGACCTGTTGATAGTCACCAAGCCTCCTAACCCGTCCCAAAGGTTGTCCAATGAAAAGATTCCCCGCCGTGCAGATTGGTATTTGGGTTGAACGAACGAACGTCCCAGTTCTATTGTCTTGGGAAGATATTCTTTGAGGAAAAAATCCGAGAAATGGAAGATTTCGGTAGTGGAGAGCAGGGGTTTGCCATCGGCCGAAAATTTGACCCGATTGCCTTCGATGAAGCGGTATCCGCCTATGATTTCCTCTTCGGCAGGGTCCCAGACCACCAATTGTTTGTATGGGTCTGGCATGATGTCGAATTCATCGATGTCGGCACTTTTGCCTGTGCCGCCCCCTCCGCTACGGAAGGCTTCTTCCCGCAACCTTCCTACCTCTTGCATGATATTGGGCGCATCGTGTGCGGTGACCACGTAGACTAGGCGGTTGCCGAAATTAGTGTAACGCAGGAACTTGTCTTGTGTCAGTTCTTGTTTGAGAAGCTCCCTGCTGATGGGGGGTATGATGTCTTGCATGTGCAAAAGTTTTCTGCTCAGTAGTTGAATTCAGCCGCTGGGTTTTTGTCCAAACTATAGACATGTTCGCGGATCAATGCGGCCCACTCTTTGTCTGTGTGGCTTTTATCCAAGGCTTGGTAGCGGATAGGTTTCCCCAAAATTAAACAAATCTTTTGATTCCTGAGTTTGAACATTTCGTTAACTAAAAGGGCTTGCTCGATATTCACCTTCAAACCTATTCTTGTTCTGAATCTTGCCACATTGTAGAAGGTGTTGGAGTTTTTGCCCGAGATGAAAACCGGGATGATGTCCCGTTCCGAATTCCGGGCCTGCGTCACGAAAGTCTTTTTCCATTCCGGGTCGGCAATTACCCCTCTTTTCTGTTTGCGCGAACATAGTCCGGCTGGGAAATAGAGCAGGGTGGAATTCCCGAGGAAGGCTTCTTCCAGTCCTCTCCGGTTCGATGTGTTTTTGGACAGCTTGCTTATAGGGAGGAACACGGGCTGGAGCGGGGGCAAGGCAAGAAGCATGTCGTTGACCGGGAACATGATATCCTTGCGAAGTTTCCCTACCTGGCTGATGAATGCCATGCCGTCCAATCCTCCCAGCGGGTGGTTGGCGCAGAAAATCAACCTCCCGTTTTCCGGCACGTTCTCCGCCCCTTTCATGCTTACTTGGCAGCCGAAATCTTCTAAGATGGCTGTGGCGAAGTCGATGCCGGTCTTGTCTCTTTCTTTATATAGGAAACTGTTCACTTCTTTCTCATGCAGCAGTTTGCGCATCAAGGGGAACACGAATCCCGGCAGCTTCCGGTATAATTCGGGGGCTTTGTCTTTGATGACTTCCTCTATGTTGATAGTTCTTTCGGAGATGGTAAAGGACAGCATGTTGGGTAGATTGAAGTGAACGAAATTGAAGATGTAAAAGTAGCAAAAAAAGCGCATTTCCGGCAAGAGGTCGGGTTTCGTTTTGGCTTGTTGTTGAAAATGACAGGGTTATCTGCTGTTGTAATGAATTGCAAGCGATTATTGAAGAGGGATGGTCGTTGGCCGGAGATATTGTGCGGCAGGCAGTGGGCATGATTGAGTTGTCAACAAATTAACAATTTTTTGTTGACAACTTGCCTTTCCCGGAAGGAATCGACCTTTTCGTAAGAGGGGCTTGGCTGCCCTAAGTCTCTGAAAATTTTTTGAAAATGGGATTTTATGGGAGGAAATGGAAAAAATATTAACAAAATGGAAATTTTCGGATTTTTCTCCGTAATTTTGGAGCGTCCAATCAAGGCATGAATTTGTCAATGATGATGTCTTGTGGTTGATAAACAGTTGTTTAATGAATTCGGCATGGCCATTTTAGTAGGTAAGGAATATTGCAAAGTGGATCCGGCAGGTCGGTTCAAGTTCCCGGCAGTGCTTAAAAAGGCATTGTCAGGTGTGATCGATGCCGGCTTTGTAATCAAGGAGAGCATCTTTGATCCTTGCCTCGAATTGTATCCCCGTGCCGAGTTCGAGAAGGAAATCGAGACCAAGGTCGCCAAGTTGAACCATTATAATCCTCAGGACCGCCTTTTGATCCGCAAGCTGTCCGAGGGGAATCCCGTAGAGCTGGATGCCAATGACCGTTTGCTGATTCCGGGAGACTTGAAGAAGGCTAAAGGCATAGCTAAGGAGATTGTGCTGATTTCCAAAATCAACATTATCGAGATATGGGATGTGGCAACCTACGACAAGATGAACGGCATGGACGTTGATTTTGCCGCCTTGGCTGCCGAACGTTTAGGGCAGGTAAATGTCGGTGAAACCATATAAGAGGAGGCTGGCATGGACGCGGAATATCATATCCCCGTCTTGTTGCAGGAAGCAATAGACGGTCTGAACATGCGGGAAAGCGGCATTTATGTGGATGCCACTTTTGGAGGCGGGGGGCATTCGCGGCAGATTCTGCGCCATCTTGGAGAGGAAGGGCGGCTGCTGGCTTTTGACCGCGACCCGGATGCGGCGGCACGGGCTGAGCAGGATTCGGATTTTGTCCAGGCGGGGCGGCGTTTTATTCTTGTCAGAGAAAATTTCCGATACCTCAAGAATTACTTGCGTTTTTACAAAGCGGTCCCCGTGGATGGCATTCTGGCCGACTTGGGGGTCTCTTCGCATCAGTTCGATGTGGCTGAGCGGGGATTCTCCATTCGAAACCGTGGCCCGTTGGATATGCGGATGGATCAGTCCGGTCCGCTTACGGCCGCAGAAGTGCTGAATACTTATTCCGAGGAAGATTTGGCACGCATTTTCATGCAGTATGGGGAAATCCCTTTTGGCAGGCGTTTGGCATCGGCTGTTGTCAAGGTTCGTGAAGCGTCGCCGTTTGAATACACGGACCAAGCCGTGGATTTCTTTGAGCCTTTTGCCGGCAAGGGTAGGGAGAATAAGTTCTTGGCGACGGTCTTCCAGGCATTGAGGATAGAAGTGAACGGGGAGATGGAAAATCTGAAAGGTCTGTTGGAACAGAGTCTGGAGGTGTTGAGGCCGGGAGGAAGGTTGGTGGTGATATCCTATCATTCGCTTGAGGATCGCATGGTGAAGAACTTCATGCGTTCGGGTAATGTGGACGGCAAGATAGAAAAGGATTTTTATGGGAACGACCTTTCTCCGATAGAGCCGGTGAACCGTAAGGCTGTGATGCCAACGGGAGAAGAGACGGAGCGTAATCCCCGTTCACGGAGCGCCCGGCTCAGGGTCGCTCGGAAGAAAGGTCAACAATAAGGAGCAGGCATGGGAAAAAACAAGATTAAACCGGAGCCTGTGGCCAAGGACCCGATGCCGGAGCCGGAATTGGCATCGGAATTCGAGGGAAATGCGCTGGAAGGACCAGAGGCGGGGAACACGTTGGAACCGGAAGATTCTGTTGGGAAAAAACGTCAGCAGGTTCGTCAGGCGAAAATCCGTTCGGCCATGGACGGGACGTTTGTTTTGGACAAAGGTAGGAATCATTGGTCTTTGATTTTGTACGTGTTCATCCTTGCGCTGATTGTGATAACGAACAATTATTTGTCGGAAAAGGTGCTGAGGGAAAGCGCGGCTATCAAGGCTGAATTGAAGGAGTTGCAATACAGGCAGATCTCGGCCAAGGCGGAATGGATGAGATTGAGCAGGCAGTCGTCTGTGGCCAAGATGCTGGATAGCGCGGGAGTCAAGGAATCGGTGATCCCGCCATTCAAGATAAAGTCTTCCGAGCCGGAAGGACACAGATGGTGGAAGAAGAAATAAGCATGGCAAGCAAGGTGGGCAGGAAAAATGGCAGAAAGGAAGCAGGCATGGGCAAACAAGCAGAAAAAGAAAGCGGAAAGACAGGTTTTTGGTGGAAGGTGTACTTGGTGTATGCTTTCCTGCTTGTGTTTGCTGTGGCTATTTTGGTGAAAATGGCGCAGGTGATATTTGTGGAAGGCGATGAGTTGCTGGCTCTTTCCGATAAGCAAAGCTTGCGTTATGAGGAAACCGAAGCTGTACGTGGCAATATTTATTCGTCAGATAGTTCTTTGCTGGCTGTTTCGGTGCCTTTGTTCAATGTGCGGATGGATTTGCATCCAAGTGTGGTATCGAACGACACTTTTTTCAAGTACCTCCGTCCGCTTTGTGACAGTCTCCATGCATTGTATCCGTCCAAGAGCAAGGAACAGTACAGGCAATACCTGCTCTCGGCTCGGCGGGCTAAAAAACGCAGTTTGTTGATAAAGAGGGATGTGTCCTATATGGAGTTGTCCCGGATGAGAACCTTCCCACTTTTCGAGAAAGGCCAGTTCCGAGGAGGGTTCATTGTAGAAGAATACGAGGACAGACGTTTGCCCAATGGTTATCTGGCTCAACGGACTATTGGTTATTATAACGAGGAGACCAAAGTCGGGGTCGGATTGGAACGGGCTTATAACTCGGATTTGGAGGGGACGAACGGCCTGCGATTGACGCAGAAAGTGACAGGCAATTTGTGGAGGCCGATTCGTAGCGAGGATGAAGTGGAGCCTGAAAACGGGCATGATGTGATAACCACGATAGATATCCGTATTCAGGATGTGGCCGAAGCCGCGTTGAAAGAATGTATGGAAACTAATGAAGCACAGCATGGATGCGTGGTTCTGATGGAAGTGCGGACCGGGAAGGTGGTGGCGATTGCCAATCTTCGGAAACAGCCTGACGGAAGTTATGCCGAAGTGATGAATTATGCGGTAGGAGAAGCGGTGGAGCCGGGTTCCACTTTCAAGCTGGCTTCGACGATAGCTATTCTTGAGGAGAGCCATCTGGATACATCTGTCAAGGTTCCGACAGGTCGTTTGAAGTATTACAGTAGATGGATGAACGACTCCCATCGGGAAGGCTGGGGAGAGCTGAGCTTTTTGGAGGCTTTTGAGAAATCTTCCAACGTGGGGATTTCCTACTTGGCCAACGAGGTGTTCCACAACAAGCAGCAGCGTTTTGTGGATTACCTGTGCAAGATGCATTTGGATCGGCCTTTGGGTTTGGAAATTGCCGGAGAAGGCGAGCCTTATATCAAAAACCCTTCCGACAAGACGTGGTCGGGTATTTCCTTGCCGTGGATGTCGATTGGTTATGAGGTGCAAGTGACTCCGATGCAGATTTTGAGCCTGTACAACGCGGTGGCTAACAACGGAAAAATGCTTAAACCGATGTTTGTGCAGGAAATTCGTCGAGGCAGCGAGGTGGTTCGAAGCTTCAAGCCGACCGTGCTGGTCGATAAGATTTGCAGCGATCGGACATTGTCTACGGTTCAGGCAATGCTGCAAGGGGTAGTGGAACGGGGTACGGCCACGAACTTGCGCAATCCTTTGTATGAAGTGGCGGCCAAGACGGGAACTGCTCAGATGAATTACGGGCAGAGAGGAAGCGAGCGGATGACTTACCGGGCTTCGGTGGTCGGGTATTTTCCGGCCGACAATCCGCGTTATTCCTGTATTGTAATGATTACCAATCCGCAGAAGAACCGGATTTACGGAGGGTCGGTAGCTGGGCCGGTATTCCGGGAAATTGCGGACAAGGTATTTGCAACGCTGATGAAAGGCGGGCAGGACCCGCAGCCGAGGCATCTCGGTATGGAGGATACTTATATGGCGGGGGGATGTGCGGCAGACATAGAAGAAGTGTATGAAGGTCTTGGCATGGAATCTCCTCAGTTGGAACCTACCACTTTTGTGCGTTTGAGGGAAAGCATCGGGGGGGGCAAGACGTTTGACGAGGTGGGTTTGATGAAGGATGTATTGCCTAATCTGGCCGGCATGGGGTTGCGGGATGCAACTTATTTGCTGGAACGGTATGGCTTGTCGGTTCGGATACAGGGTAAAGGAAAGGTGAAACGTCAGGAACCTCGTGCTGGCAGCCCGTGCCGGAGGGGGCAGACGGTATGGCTGTATCTCGGTTAGCGGTTTGAAGAAGGCTGCAGGAAGGCGGAAAGGGGGCTGGGGCGTGTTTGATGGCGATGGGTTCGCCTAAGAAAAGATGCTTTCAACGAAAGCGGGAAGCTTAAATAAGATTGAAAATGAAACTGAAGGAACTCTTGACGGAAGAATGCGGCATCTGCGACAGACGGGGTGCTGAAGACGTGGAGGTCGTGTCTTTGCAGCAGGATTCGCGCAAAGTGGAAGCGGGATCGGTGTTCTTTGCTGTGAGAGGTACGGTTTCTGACGGGCATGATTTCATCGAGTCAGCTTTGGAGAAGGGGGCTGTGGCGGTGGTCTGCGAGGAACTGCCGGAGGTGTTGCGGCCGGAGGTCTGCTATCTGAGGGTGAAAGGCAGCAGCGTGGCGATGGGTTATATGGCTTCGGCTTTTTACGGGAACCCGTCGAGGGAATTGAAATTGGTGGGCATAACCGGAACCAACGGCAAGACCACGACGGTGACTTTGTTGTACCGCTTGTTCAAGGGGCTGGGTTACGAGGCCGGCTTGCTTTCGACGATAGAGAACCGCATCGGGGACAGGGTGGTTCCCAGCACGCATACCACGGGCGATGCCTTGGAGATAAATGCCTTGCTGAGAGAAATGGTGAATGCCGGTTGCGGCTATGCTTTCATGGAAGTAAGTTCCCATGCGGTGGCTCAGGAACGGATTGCCGGATTGCATTTCACCGGGGCGATTTTCAGCAACATCACTCGTGACCATTTGGATTACCATAAGACGTTCGATGCCTATATAAAGGCGAAGAAAAAGTTTTTTGACAATCTGCCTTCTTCGGCCTTTGCCTTGGTGAATGCCGATGACAAGAATGGTTTGGTGATGCTGCAGAATACCAAGGCTTCGAAGTACACCTATGCCTTGCGGGTCCCGGCCGATTTCAAATGCCGTTTGATAGAGGATTCTCTCTCGGGTTTGCATCTGGAAATGGATGGGACGGAAGTGTATATGCGTTTGGTGGGCAGGTTCAACGCCTATAACCTGACGGCTATTTATGCTACGGCCTTGTTGTTGGACATGGACAAGATGGAAGTCTTGCAGGCGATGAGCAGCTTGGGGGAGGCTCCGGGGCGGTTCGAGGTGTTCAAATCGCAACGGGATGGCAAAACCGGCATCGTGGACTACGCCCACACGCCCGATGCCCTCGAAAATGTGCTGGAAACGATTAACGAATTGAGGGAAGACGGCCAGCAAGTGATTTGCGTGGTAGGCTGCGGCGGAAACCGGGATGCAGGCAAACGCCCTGAGATGGCCCGCATTGCCGCCCGCCTCTCCGACCGTCTGATTATCACCACCGACAATCCCCGCTTCGAAGACCCTCAGGCCATTGCCGAGCAGATGAAAGCCGGCTTGGATATGCTGGATGCGGCTAAGAGCCTCTGCATCCTGGATCGGGAAGAAGCCATCAAGACGGCCTGCGCCTTGGCCGGGCCGAGGGATGTGATTTTAGTGGCGGGCAAAGGACACGAGCCATACCAGGAAGTGAAAGGAGTGAAGCATCATTTCGATGACAGGGAGGTGTTGGCTAAATATTTGTGACCCGTGCAGGAAAAGACTTGCCTCTTGCCTGTTTTGGCATATCGTGCCTTGGCAGGCATGGAGCGCTTTTAGGATAGGGCGTGAGCTGGAAATGATTTGATAGGATAAAGAATAGCAAAACGCAAAGAGATGTTGTACTATCTGTTTGATTATTTGCATGAATGCGGGGTTCCGGGAACGGGAGTGTTCCAATACATCTCCTTCAGGGCGGCTACGGCCATTGTGTTGTCTCTTTTCATCTCGCTTTGGGCCGGCAAGCGGATGATACGTTTATTGGCCCGCAAGCAGATAGGGGAAACCGTGCGGGATTTGGGACTGGCCGGTCAAAAGGAAAAGGAAGGCACTCCGACGATGGGAGGCTTGATTATCATTGCGGCCATCCTGGTGCCAGTGCTATTGGTATGCCGTTTGGACAACATTTATGTGCTGCTGATGATTCTGACCACGGTCTGGTTAGGCGCGATGGGCTTTTTGGACGATTATATCAAAGTTTTCAAGCATGACAAGCATGGGTTGCAAGGCAAGTTTAAGATTTTCGGACAGGTAGGCCTGGGCTTGGTGGTAGGTTTGGTCATGTGTTTTCATCCAGATATCGTGGTTTCGCAGAAAAACAATGCGGCACTGATGGAAGACCATAACCTGCTTCAGAATAGTGAATACCAAAAGGCTGTGGCTGCATTTGAAAACAATACCGAGAAATCCTTGGTGACCACGATTCCTTTTGTCAAAAACAACGAATTGAACTACACCGGCATCATGGAAGCCCTTCATGAAGGCTGGGGAAGATACGCTTGGATTTTTTTTGTATTGGTTGTCATTCTGGTGGTTACGGCAGTGTCGAACGGTTGCAATCTGACCGATGGCATGGACGGGCTGGCAACCGGGACTTCGGCAATCATCGGTGCTACGTTGGCCATATTGGCTTGGGTATCGGGCAATATCATCTTTGCCGATTACCTCAATATTATGTATATACCTCATACGGGCGAGCTTGTGATTTTCAGTGCGGCTTTTGTGGGGGCTACTATCGGTTTTCTTTGGTACAACACTTATCCGGCTCAAGTTTTCATGGGCGATACCGGAAGCTTGACGATAGGCGGCATCATTGCGGTTTTTGCTTTGTTGATTCGCAAGGAATTGCTGCTGTTGATTCTCTGCGGGGTTTTTTTGGCTGAAAGCCTGTCGGTGATTATCCAAGTGGCTTATTTCCGTTATACGAAGAGGCGTTACGGCGAGGGAAGGCGGGTGTTCCTGATGTCCCCTTTGCATCATCATTATCAGAAAAAAGGCTACAAGGAACCCAAGATTGTGATGCGCTTCTTTATTATCGGGATCATGCTGGCAGTAGTGACATTGGCCACATTGAAGTTGCGTTAAGTCAGCCTGCGGGGCCGTGCCGGTGCATGGAGAAAGGCAGGGTTCCAATCAGGGAAGGCTTGAAGGGATAAGGAAGAATGAAACAATGCTGAGAATTTACGGCATCTTGAAAGCAGGATACCGGATTAAAGGATAGTAAAAGATACAACGGGAGAATACGTATATGAAAACGAATTTGGAAATTTTAGCGCAGCAAGGGGTCGTTTCACGCTCTATGGCAGAATCCGTGTCGATGCGGATTAAGGACTTGCGAAAGAAAGCCATCCAGGAAAGCTTCCAGGATTTTGGAAGTTCAGGGCATCGGTTGGAATACGTGGCAACTGTACGCGGTGTGGATTATGTGGACGATGCCAAAGCAATCAATCTGAATTCTACTTGGTATGCGCTTGAAAGTATGAAACGTCCGGTAATCTGGATTGCCGGGGGACAAGGGAATGAAACGGATTGGGCTGCAATGAAAAATCTTGTTTCTCGCAAAGTAAGGCATCTGGTTTGCCTTGGCAAAGATACCAGAGCCTTGCAGGAGGCTTACGGGGATCTGTTCCCTGATTTGGTAGAAGTCGGTTCGATGATGGCTGCCGTACAGGCTGCCTATCTGATGGCCAATGAAGGAGACATAGTCCTGCTGTCGCCGGCATGTTCCAGTTTTGACTTGTTTGAGAGTTATCAAGATAAAGGCTTGCAGTTCAAGAAGGCTGTCTGCGAATTGTAGTCGGGTCTGTGATGACAGGCTGCCGGCTTTCGTTGAGGCGACAGCCTCTTATTCCAAGTGCAACTTAAAATAAACTGCAAGCCGAGCGCAGAGCCGAACGGAGTTCGAGCTTTGATGTGCCATCGAAAGCAGGCTGCACCTCAGCATAGCCAAGGCAAGCTTTGCTCTGCATTCGGTTTGCACTGCTTTTGCCGAGGCGCAGCGTTTATCGGAAACGAAGTTTAAAATAACAAATGCAAAATCGAGGGACGGGCATATTCAGGTATCTGCGAGGGGACAAAGGCATCTGGTATATCATGATGTTTCTTTCGCTCCTTTCCATCTTGGCGGTCTATAGTGCCACCGGGCGTATGGCCTATCGGTACCAGGACGGGCATACGGCCTATTATATGCTTAAGCATGTAGCTATTCTGGCGGCTGCCTGGGTCACGATGTTTGTGGTGCATCGGGTCAAGTATACGCGTTTTGCTCGTTTGTCCAAGCTGCTGATATGGCCGGTTATTATCCTGCTGTTGTATACTTTGACGGTGGCAGCTGTCAACGATGCCAGCCGTTGGATATCGATATTTGGCTTTACATTCCAGACTTCGGAGCTGGCTAAAGTGGTTTTGGTGGTTTATCTTGCCAGGACATTGACCAAGTATCAGCCGGTCATTGCCGAGCCTCGTTCGTTTTTGCGGATTGTCTGGGCTCCTTTGGTGGTTTGCGGCTTGATTTTTTCTGAAAACTTCTCCACGGCGGCCTTGTTGATGCTGACCTGTGTCGTGTTGATGATGGTAGGTGGCATTCCCGGCAGGTATATGGGAGGTTTGGTCGGGGCTTTTGTTGCGGCGGCAGGTATTATGGTGGCTGTCTGTCTGATAGTACCTGAAGAATCTTTGCCTGGGCGTCTTGGTACGTGGAAGAACCGGATAGAGAGTTTCGCATCGGAGGATGAGGAAGCTTACCAAGTGACACAGGCCAAGATAGCTGTGGCTGGCGGCAAGATTATTGGCAAAGGACCTGGCAATAGCACTCAACGGAACTTTTTGCCCCATCCGTATTCGGATTACATTTATGCCTTGATAATAGAGGAATACGGTATGGCTTTCGCGGTAGCGGTCTTGTTGCTATATCTGTGGTTTTTGCGAAGAGGTATCATCATCGCCCGGCGTTGCCGCGGCTCGTTTGGGAGCTACATGGTGTTAGGGTTGACTTTCATGCTGACGTTGCAGGCCTTGGTGAACATGGGCGTGGCCGTCGATTTGCTGCCGGTTACTGGGCAACCATTGCCCTTTTTGAGCATGGGAGGCACTTCTCTCTTGTTTACCGCTTTGGCCGTAGGCATTATTCTGAGTGTAAGTGCTTCGGTGCAGGAAGAAAGCAAGCCTCTTGGCAGGAACGAACCTGCTGTGGCACGAAGATAAAAACAGGGAATATGGAAACGACAGATGAAAAGAGACTGGCAAATGGAGGAACTCGTGTTGGAAATCCGGGTTCTGCTTCCTCGGTACGAGTGATTATCAGTGGGGGCGGAACCGGCGGGCATATTTTCCCGGCTATTGCCATTGCCAACGAAATAAGACGTCGCAAGGAAGATGCGGAAATATTGTTCGTGGGTGCGGAAAACCGGATGGAAATGGAAAAAGTGCCTGCGGCCGGTTACCGGATCATAGGTTTGAATGTGGTAGGCTTGAACCGCAAGCAATGGTGGAAGAATGTCAGCTTGCCGTTCAAGTTGTCGGCCAGCTTGAGGCGGACTCGGAATCTGATTAAGGAGTTCGATCCCGATGTGGTGGTCGGCGTAGGAGGGTATGCCAGTGCTCCGACTTTGTATTCGGCCCAGAAAATGCATTACCCTACTTTGCTGCAAGAGCAGAATTCCTTGCCGGGGGTTACCAACAGGTTGTTGGCCAAGAAGGCCGACCGGATTTGCGTAGGCTACGATGAGATGGACCGTTTTTTCCCTCGAGAAAAGATTATCTGGACAGGCAATCCGATTCGGCAGGACATTTCTGACATAAA
Organism: uncultured Bacteroidales bacterium; assembly: GCA_944320465.1. GTDB lineage: Bacteria > Bacteroidota > Bacteroidia > Bacteroidales > P3 > Pullibacteroides. Next base: position 53,086 of record CALUHO010000013.1, read on the forward strand.
CCGCAAACGGGAGGAAGCTTACTCCTTTTATAAATTGGATTCGTCCATGCCGGTGGTTCTGGTCATGGGGGGTAGTTTGGGCGCGTTGAGTATTAATGTGGGAATGCAGAATGCCTTGGATTCCTTGCTGGAAAATGGTTTTCAGGTGATTTGGCAGACCGGCAAGTATTATTACCAGAGGATGCTGCCTTCGGCCGATGGCAAAGAGCATTTAGTGATGTTGGATTTTGTACGTCGCGTGGATTTGGCTTATGCGGCGGCCGATATCATTGTATCCCGGGCGGGGGCGATTACCATTTCGGAACTTTGCGTGGTAGGCAAGCCGGTTATTTTGGTGCCTTCGCCCAATGTGGCTGAAGACCATCAAACCAAGAACGCACAGGCTTTGAGCGCCAAGAATGCGGCTGTCCTGCTTCCCGATGAACGGGTTTCGCAAGAACTGGGCAAGGCCATCTTGGAAATTTATCATGACACTCGCCGCAGGGAACTCCTGGCGCAGAATATCTCGCGTATGGGGACCACGACGGCGGCTCGCGATATTGTGGACGAAGTTTTGAAATTGGCTCAGATAGGACGGCGGCAAAAGGAGAATCGTAAGGACAAATGATAAAATGATGCAATCAGGTGGTTTCAGGCATCCGTATTTCTTGGGAATAGGTGGCATAGGGATGAGTGCCTTGGCTTGGTATTACCTGCAAAAAGGCAGCAAGGTGAGCGGGTACGACCGGGTCGCTACGCCTTTGACCCGGCAGTTGGAACAGGCCGGGGCCGCGATTCATTACGTGGAAGCTCCGGAACTGATTCCTGCCGATGTTGACGGGGTTATTTATACGCCGGCCATTCCGAGCGGGAATACGGAATGGAAAGAGATTCGGCGGCGCAGCTTGCCCGTTTTCAAGCGGGCGGAGATTTTAGGGCGGATATGTCAAGGATACAAGACTTTGGCAGTGGCTGGGACGCATGGGAAGACTACGGTATCTTCAATGCTGGCTTACCTGTTGATGGAAAGCATAGGCTGCAATGCCATCTTGGGCGGGGTTGCGCTCAATCTGGGAGGAAATTATCATTACGATGCTGCCAGCCCGTTGATGGTTACGGAAGCGGACGAATACGACCGCTCGTTTTTGCAGCTTCATCCTTGGTTTTCTGCAATAACGGCATGGGATGCCGACCATTTGGACATATATGGGACTTTGAAAAACATGCGGGATGCTTACCGGCATTTCATGAGGCAGAGCCGGCATTTTATTGCTTTTGAGGGTTTGAGCGAGGATTTGGACGAACCAAAAGCGGATTATTTCTATGGCATAGGCGAACAAACCGGGGAAATGGGCATTGCGGTCGATGCCGGGAATATTCAAGGACAGTGCGGTATTTCGGCTCGGGCGTTGGGTCTTGAGGTCCGGAGCGGGGCTTACCGTTTCGATTACGCCGGGCCACGCGCCGCGATTCAAGGACTGGAACTGCGTTGCCCGGGGCGGCATAATGTGCTTAATGCGGTGGCTGCCGTAAGCCTGGCTTTGGAAGCCGGGGCAACGCCTGAAAGCATCAAGCGTCTGCTGCCCGGTTTCAAGGGCGTGGCCCGGCGTTTGGAATCCAAGGCTGAAGCGGGTTCTTGGCATTACTTTGACGATTATGCCCATCATCCGGCAGAAATCGAGGCTTCGATTGCCGCCTTGAAGGAGTTTTATCCTCATGCCCGGCTTTGCATAGCCTTCCAGCCACATTTGTACACTCGGACAAGGGATTTTGCCGCTGGTTTTGCCCAAAGCCTGTCGGCAGCAGATAGGATTTTCTTGGTAGACATCTATCCGGCACGGGAATTGCCTTTGCCGGGGGTGGACGCACGTTTGATAGGAGACAGGATACAAGGGAAGGAAGTGCGTTACGGTAGCAGGGAAGAAGCTTTGGATTGGATTGCCATGCAATTGGAAGTGGATGCGGGGGGGGATTCTTTTTCCGGCAAGGCGCAGCCTGTGTGCAAGGACGATGTTGGTTCTGCGGATGCAGAAGTAGAAACGGTGATAGTTACGATGGGAGCTGGCGATATCGACAGGATTGCAGGCAAAGTGGCAGAGATGGTGAAGAAAGGAGGGCGGAAATGAATCGCAAGATAGTGATATGGTTTGTCCTGATGGTCTTTTTCGGTGTGTTTTTCGTATGGATGCTGGCCTATTCATCCATGCAGCGCAGCAGGCAAGTGGTAGGGCATGTGGATATGAAAATTGAGCGTGACGGTCCTTTGTGTCTTCAAGAAGAGGATATCATGGCATGGTTGAAACAACATGGCATCCGCTTGCAGGGCAAATCTTTTGATGAACTGAACGTTTCCAACATAGAACAGATCCTAGCGCAGAATCCCTATGTGTCTTCTGTGCATGTTTATCCGGTGGGGGATAGCGTGCTGAATGTGGATATGCGGCAACGGGATCCAGTGTTGAAGGTTTATAATATGCATCAGACCTTTTTTCAGATAGATGAGGATGGCGTGGAGATGCCTGTCAACCTGAAATACCCGGCTCGTCTGCGTGTGCTGACGGGTTTTTTGCCTTATGCGCCCGTTTACGGCCTGAATGTGCGGGATTTGGCGGATACCTCAAGGCAGGTGGCGTTGAGGACGGCTTTCGCCTTGAACGAATTTTTGCGCAAAGACCCTTTTTGGGATGCCATGTTCGAACAGATATTCCTCAATGAAAAGCAGGAGTTCGAATTGGTTCCGAAAGTGGGAGGGCAGTTGGTCAAGTTGGGTCGGATAGCAAGCCTTGCCGATCTGGAGAGCAAGATGGAGCGTTTGTGGTTGTTTTACCAGTACGGCATAGGGGATCATGGATGGGAAAGGTATTCAATATTGGACTTGAGGTATGAAGGGCAGCTGGTAGCGACCAAGAGACGGGGGCATTGATGTTTGGTGCTTTTGATGGAAGAGACTGGCGCTTTGCCGGTTTCGGATTGCAGGAAGATAGAAACAGAAAAAATCGATAAAGATGGAAGCAAATTATCAAGAAAAGGAAGACAACACGGATGTGGTTGTCGGTTTGGATATTGGTACGACCAAGGTGGTGGCCGTAGTGGGCTGCCGTGACAAGGCAAGCGGGAAAATCCGAATTCTGGGCTATGGGCGGACCGAATCGGTGGGCGTGGTTCGGGGCGCGGTGATCAATCTGGACAAAACGGCTGATGCTGTAAGGCGGGCAGTGGCTGAGGCTTCTGCCAATTCCAGTGTAGAGATAGTCGAGGTGTATGTGGGTATCGCCGGGCAGCATATCAAGAGTTTCCGGACTGATATAAATTATGTGCGCGAAAATCGGGATGCCGTCTTCACGCGTCAGGAAATAGAAGACCTGAAGCGGAAGATGAGCAGTTCAAAGGTTCAGCCGGGCGAAAGGATTATTCATGTCATTCCGCAGACTTTCGAAGTGGACGGGGTGGCGGATATCCAGGAAGAAGATGTTGTGGGCATGGTGGGTTCGGACGTGAAGGTTTACTTCAATATCATCACGGCTGATGCCGGGGCGATGAGCAATATCCAACGCAGCGTGGAGATGGCTGGCTTGGATTTGCGGGGATTCATCTTGGAACCTTTGGTTTCGGCCGAAGCTGTCTTGGACGACAACGACAAGGAAGCCGGCGTGGTTTTGGTGGATATTGGCGGCGGAACCACCGATGTGGCGATTTTCAAGAACAGCATCCTCTGCCATACTGCGGTGATTCCACTGGCCGGGAATGCGATAACATCGGATATCCGTATAGGTTGCAATATCTTGCCTAAACAGGCTGAATCTTTGAAAGTGAAGTTCGGTTCGGCTTTGCCAAGCGAGAACAGCGATGAGCAGATTGTGTCTATTCCGGGCTTGAAAGGCCGTCCTGCCAAAGAGATTTCTCTCAAACAGCTGGCAGGGATCATCGGGGCTCGCGTTGAAGAGATTTTCAGCAGCGTGGCTTGCGAAATCAATAATTGCGGATGCGATTTGGATCATTTTATTGGCGGCATTGTGTTGACGGGAGGGGGTTCCAAATTGAAGCATATTGATAAAGTCTGCGAATATTTGACGCAGCTGGATACTCGTTTGGGCAGGCCAAAGGAACATATCACTTCTGATTCTCCTCAGGAATTGGGCGATCCGGTTTTTGCCACAGCGATAGGCTTGGTCATTTATGGCATTCGTTGCGAAGAAGAAAACCGGATATTCCATGTTGAATTGGGTCACCATGAGCAAGAGGAAGAGGAACAGTGTCCGGTGGCTGTCCGGGAAGATGTCGAGGTGGACGTGGAAACCTCGGCCAAGGTGGATGAGGAGCCGGTTCGGGAAAAGAAAGGCTTCAACAAATGGGGAAGGATGCGCGATTATATTGTCCGATGGTTAGGAGATGACGATGATGTCCAATAGTTTTGAACAGGCAGCCGTGTATAATTGCTTGACGGTTGCCTGCCAAGAACTGTAACAGTATGGTAACTTTGTAAATTAACGGGCAGGATATGCTTTCGGATAGGTCAAAAGATGTCTTGCCTTAATCAATAAACGATAACTTATGGACGAGCTGATGAACCGAGGAGGGGATATCCTCAATTTTGTGTTGCCCAAGAACCAATCTTCTTATATTAAAGTGATTGGCGTGGGCGGCGGTGGCAGCAATGCGGTCAATCATATGTTCCGGGCTGGAATTACCGGAGTGGATTTTGTGGTATGCAACACAGATGCCCAAGCATTGGAAAGTAGTCCGGTCCCTGTCAAGATTCAATTGGGGAAGGGTTTGGGCGCAGGGAACGTGCCGCAAGTGGCTCGACAAGCAGCTATCGAGAAGCATGATGAAATCAAGGAAGCCATTCAGGAGGCCAAAATGTTGTTTGTAACCGCCGGGATGGGTGGCGGAACCGGTACGGGAGCCGCTCCGGTAGTGGCTTCGATTGCCAAGGAGATCGATCTGGTTGGCGATGAAGTGACCAAGATTCTGACAGTGGCCATTGTGACCACGCCTTTTTCTTTTGAAGGCCGGAAGCGTCAGGAACAAGCCAAGGCCGGGATTGCCGAGTTGCGCAAGAGCGTGGATGCTATTCTGGTTATCAACAACGACAAGCTCAAGGAGTTCGGCAAGATGACCCTGATGGAGGCCTTTGCGATGGCTGATGATGTATTGACAACGGCGGCCAAAGGCATTTCGGAAATCATTACGGTGAAGTCTTACGTGCAAATCGACTTCAAGGATGTGAACACGGTGATGCATGATAGCGGCGTGGCTTTGATGGGTTTCGGCTCTGCCGAAGGTGAAAACAGGGCGGAAATAGCCGCTTCGATGGCCATGGAATCGCCACTGTTGAACGATAACAGCATTGAAGGTGCCAAGAATATGTTGCTGTATTTTGGTTACGGCCCTGAATGTCCGTTGATTATGGATGAAATCGATGCGATTACTTCTGCTATTTTGCGCCGGGCCGGGAACGGTGTGGATTTGATTTGGGGTGCCGGTCAAGATGATACCTTAGGCAAGAGTTTGAATATTACATTGATTGCGACAGGTTTCAATGAAAAGAAGGCTTTGGGTGAACGCGAAGTGACTGTGGTGTCGTTGGAAGAGGAGGAGAAGAAGACCTCAAGCCCTTCCGTTTCGGATTCTGCTTCCGCGGTCTCGACATGCGAGTCCGATGTGAAGAAGGATTCCGGAGCGATGCCATCGCAGCGGCGGATTATTGCCGTCTTGGATGATTCCGATCAAATGCCGCAATTTCATGAAGAACCTTGGGCTGGAGAGGAAACAGCGGTTGAGCAAGAGTCTGAAATGAAATCGGATTCGGACTTGATGGTACAGCCGCAAGGCCGGACAGGTGGGTATATTCCGGGGGCGGATGAAGGAATGGCGAGTGTGTCGGATCAAGTGGATTCCTGGTTTTCGGAAATAGGCGGCATTATAGGAAATCCGGTAGAGGAGAAGAGTCCAAAAGACGAGGATTCTTCCGGAAATTTTGGCGAGCCGGTTGCCGTTCATGATGAGAAGGCTTGGAGCAATACATATGGAGATTTGGAATTGGTGGCTACAGGGAAAAAAGTGCAAGCTTCGGCATCTGCTGAGGCAAATGTCGCGATTCCTGAGCCGAGTTGTCCTGTTGTAGGTACGGCAGAGCCTGTACAAGCTGAAAAATCATCCTACGGTCATAATATGCTCAAGCAGCGTTTTGCCATCAACCACGAGCGGCTGGAACGGATGCGGCAGATTTCTTCCAGGATCAAGACTCCTGAGGAACTGAACTATATAGAACGTGAACCTGCGTTCAAGCGTCAAGGTATCCAAGTGGAATTTGCCAATACGGCTTCGGTTTCAGAAGCCAGCCGCCATGTGATTGGCAAGGATGGTCAGGTAGTGGTGAATGATCCTCCGTTCTTGGCAGACAAGGCGGATTAACCCGAATCTGTCATTAGACTAAGGATTGAAGACAGGAAAGCCGATCGTCAGACCGGCTTTTTTTATCCCCAAACGGGGGAATTGTGCGAGAAACTGTGTGTGGGGGGGATAGAGTGAAGTTTGTGCGGCAAATATTTGGCTGTTATGATATTATGACTTATATTTGCATCGATGTGGGAAAGCAGGGCAGGAGAACGTCACTATGAAAACGCGCAACTACATATATATCCCAATGCGGCACGATAGTAGGCAGTGTCAATATAACTTGCTATTTGTCAATAATTTGCGGGGGGGGTAGTTGTACATAATAGTATAAGCGGAAAACTGCACAACAGATACGAAAGCCGTACCGGGCAATGCTCCGGTGCGGCTTTTTTTGTGCCTGCATATACCGCGATTTATTAACTTCCTAAGATATAACGCTATGAGACAGTTTTACCTTAGACTCAGAGTTATGGCCATGACGCTCATGCTCATGGCCGCGCTGCCACTCGCGGCGCAGACATATTGGGACGGCACTGCCTCCCGGGACTGGACAGGAACGGGTTCGGAGGACGACCCGTATATCATCACTACCCCGCAGCAGCTGGCCGGACTGGCTGAGGCCGTGAACGGCGGGCGTGATTTCAGGGGAGAGTATATCAAGTTGGGCGCAGACCTCTATATGTGTGACCCTGATGCAGAGCAGGATGCGAGGCCGCAGTGGACACCGATAGGCGGAGTGAATGTGGAGGATCAGACGGGCGACGGGGGCGGCTACCGCCACGACACCCTCCGCTTCTGCGGCACATTCGACGGCGCGGGGCATACGGTCTACAATGTGTACCACTCCACGCTGCCGGACCTCACGGACTGGGATGACCCGTTAGGCAGCGGGACACTCGATGTGTCGGGCTGGTACAGGGGTTTCTTCGGATGGGTGGAGGAGGCCACTATAAAAGACCTGCACCTGAAGGATGTGAACATAGTCGGCGCGGCAACAGTGGGCGGCATGGTGATGGTGAGCAAGAACAGCACTATCACAGGCTGCTCGGTGTCGGGCGTTGTGGGCAGCCTTGATTCCGAGGTGGGAGGAGCATCGGGCGGCCTTGTGGCAAATAACCAAGGCGGACTGATAGAGAACTGCACTTCGTCGGCCAATGTGAAGGGCATACGCGGTGTGGGATGCCTCGTCGGGCAGAACAGCGGGACGATACGCGACTGCCACACGACGGGCGATGCGCACTGCGTGCAGTACGATGTGGGCGGCCTTGTCGGCAGCAATTTAGAAGGGGGACTTATAGAGCGCTGCTCCTCGGCGGGAAAGGTGAGCAGAGATTATTATCAGTACGCGATACAGGACTGCGGCGGCTTTGTCGGCCTGAATGTGGGTACGATACGCGAGTGCAGTTCGTCTGCCAACGTCATCAGCTCACAGAATGGTGCGGGCTTCTGCGGAGTGAACGGCGGGCGCATAGAGTCGTGCTATGCCACAGGCGATGTCACCATCGGCGGGAACACGGCAGCCACATTCGTGGGAGCTAACGGACGAGGATCGTCTATTGCAGGGGTTCCGGCACCATACGAGGGCATCATTATCAACTGCTTCGCCACAGGTAAATGCGTCACTACCAGCAACGGGTGGTTGGGAAGTTTTCTTGCGACCTTTCAAGAAGGCGTCAACAGAGAGACCATCACGGCATACTGCGTGACCAACGCGGACAACTATCCATACAACGGCCTCACCGTGACCGAAGGCGGTACCCGCCCCGGCTGCAATGGTGGCGCTTTTCGCCGCACGACTGCCGAGATGCAGAGCCAGGAGTTCGTGGACACGCTCAACAAGATGGCGGCGGTGGCAGGCACAAGCCTCTGGGAGTGGCGCGAGGACAACTACCCTCTGCCGACAGGCGTGAAAGCAGACATAACCTCCTGCTTCTCCGGCGGTGGCAGCGGCACAAAGGACGACCCATTCCGCATCCGCACGAAACAGGACCTGGAGTGGGTGAGCGCACTGACAGGCTTAGGATGGAGGTTCGACAATCAGTATATCCTCCTCGAAAACGACATAGAGCTCAACGCTCCGTTCGAGGAGTGGGGCACGACAGCGCCGACACTCTGGCAGCCGATAGGCAGGAGTGTGTCTGAGACAACGCCGGCAAGCTCCGCAGGCTTCGAGTATGAGTTCCGTGGGACGTTCGACGGCGGCTTCCACTCCGTCCGCAATATGTATCTGAACGACGTGACGGGCGAGACCCCGCAGGGCTTCTTCGGCATCATAAACGGCGCGGTCATCAAGAACCTCAACGTGGAGGACGCATGGATAAAGGCACAAGGCTCGACGGGCTTACTCGTCGGTAAATCGACACGTTACTGTATGCCTACGAACATCTTGCAGTGCCACACCTCCGGTACAGCCGAAGGCTCGTGGGCGGCAGGAGGCATCATGGGCGCAATATCGCTTGAAGGAAACACCAACATTATAAACTGCTCATCGGCAGCCACACTGATACCCGGCGAGTTCGGGGCGCACATGGTAGTAGGTGACCAGAACTACATAGGCGGAACGACGTTCAGCAATGACACTGTGGCGAACTACTTCTTTACCGGCTACATGCAGGGCGAAGACCCCGGAAGCTTCTACGGTAATGAGATCAGCATCAACTGCTACTACGACATGGAGAAATGGGTGCGGCCTGACAAATGGACAGGCATAGAAACTTATGGGCGCACCACTGAGTATCTGCAGAGCAAGGAGTTCGCCAATGTGTTTAACTACTATGTGGCGCAATACAATGAGCGGCACGCGGACAGCCCGCTGCACTACTGGCAGGTGAACACTGACGACTATCCCAGCCTCACGGAGACAGAGCCGCCGCACACGGTGACATACGTCACAGGCGGCGAGTACTATACCCCGCAGCCCGTTTTGGACGACAGCCGGATAGTGCCGCCCCCTGTGCCGGAGCTGGAGGGACAGGTGTTCTACGGATGGTTTTCGGACGAGAATAGGACCAAGCCGTATGTCTTCGACACGACGCAGATAACCTCCTCATTCCCGCTCTATGCCAAGTGGCAGGCTGAGCTTGTGCCGGACTTCACGCCGTTCACGAACCCTTTCGCCACGACATACGTCATCAGTACCCCGGAGCAGCTGCTCGGCTTCTCACGCGCCGTGCAGGGCGTGGAGGGAGTGATAGACCGGATGGACTTCGTGGGCAAGACTGTGAAGCTCGGCGCGGACATCATGCTTAACGACACAAGCGGCTGGCAGCTCTGGGGCGACTATACCTACGGCCGACAGTGGGAACCCATTAGTACCGATGAGGTCTACTGCACATTCGGAGGCACATTCGACGGCGACGGTCACACCATATCGGGAATGTATATCTCCGATGATTCTCATAGCGATGCGACAGGAGACGGCATAGGCCTGTTCGCACGGCTGCGCCCCGACGCAGTGGTAAAGAACGTGAACATAAAGGCATCGCGCATAATCTTCACATCGCGCTACGGGCAAGTAGGCCTGCTCGTGGGCTTCAACCGTGGAACGGTGGACAGTTGCCATGTGGAGGGAGAGATAGAGGTGGTTCGCTGTACGGCGGGGATGATTGCCGGAGTGTGCCGTAAAAGCTATGACGGTATAGTCGGCAGCGACATAATCAAAGACGGCATAGGGCGCATAAGCAACTCATCTGCACGGGGCAGAGTGGAAAGCACGGACGCAACCGGCGAGACGTACTTGGGCGGTCTCATAGGACAAATGGCGATATCCGACAGCATAGTCAACTGCTCTACCGATGTGGCCATACGGAACATTGGAGAGAACGCCGGCGCGGGCGGCATCACAGGTACAGTAGGCGAGGGAGTGATATCCTCTTGCGCCGTACAGCTGCGGGAACTCGACGGGTCGTACAACATTGGCGGCGTCACGGGCAATATGAACAAAGGCACAGTGGAGAAGTGCCATCTGCAAGGCAACATAGCCTGTCAGGCAGGCAATGTGGGCGGAATAGTCGGCTACCTGCGGAATGAGAGCAAGATTACGGAGTGTTCGTTCGACGGCACTATCGAGGCTACGGGCGACTATGTAGGAGGAATATACGGCAATTGCTATCGGCCAGATACCGTATCGGGCTGTAGTGTCTCCGGCCTGATAAGCGGTGGCAACTATACAGGCGGCATTTCAGGTACGGGCGGGGGCAGATACAGCACGTCGTCCGCCACGGTCAAGGGTCTGGAGAATGTGGGCGGCATCACAGGCGCAGGCGGCGCATACCGCTGCACAGCGACAGGCGATGTCAGCGGGACAGACTGCGTAGGCGGTATAAGCGGCGGAGGCAGCGGCTCAATCAATGACTGCACGGCCTCGGGCAATGTGAGCGGGCGCGACAAAGTGGGCGGCCTCGCAGGAGAGTGCGGCTGGGTGAACAACTCCTCCGCGTCGGGTGAGGTGACGGGCGCAAACCGGGTAGGCGGACTCGTGGGCAGCCTCTGGGAGGACTACGACCGCACCATAAGCCTGTCGCACGCCACAGGCAGGGTGACCGCCACGGGCAATCAGGTTGGCGGACTTATAGGATACGGCCGCAGCAGGAGCTACGACTACTCTGTGTCCATAACGGAGAGCTACGCCACAGGCGATGTGACAGGAGCAAGCCAGACGGGCGGCTTCGCCGGTTTCCTAAACGGCGAAATAACCGAGTCATACGCGACCGGCAACGTTAAGGGAGAAAATACAGTGGGCGGTTTCGTAGGCCGATATGAAGAGTACCTCATATACGACTGCTTCGCAACGGGCGAGGTCACGGGGACGGACACGGTGGGCGGTTTCGTGGGTTACACGATGGCCTACGGCGGCGGAGGCCCGAGAAGGTCATACTCGACAGGCAAGGTGCGGGGCGAGGGAGCTTCAACCGGTGGCTTTGCGGGTGCGCGAAACGTAAACTCCAGAATCAATTACTGCTATTACGACAGCGAGACAAGCGGCATGAGCGACAGCGAACTCGGAACACCGCTGAGTACAATCGGGATGAAGGCCAAGAAGAGTTACGAGGAGTGGGACTTCGAGACCACATGGGGACGGAAGGACACCATCAACGACGGCTATCCCTATCTGCGGTGGATGTACGATGAGTTCATAGCGGACGACGAAGACCCGAAGATACCCGCAAGCGGGATAACGATAAGCAAGGAGGACACAACGTTGGAGGCAGGCATGACGCTACAGCTCACCGCGACAATCACGCCGGACAATGCCGAGGAGACAGTGCAGTGGAGCACTTCGGCAGCGGCGGTGGCCTCAGTGGACATGAACGGACTTGTCACGGCCATTGCGCCGGGAGAGGCGGTGATTACGGCAACCACAAGCGAGAGCGGCCTTACTGCGGAGTGCCGGGTGACTGTGACAGAGCCGATTATCCGCGTTACGAAAGTGACGATAGACGAGACATCAGTACCATCCAGAATAAAAGTGGGAGAAAGCGTACAGCTCGCAGCCACGGTTGAGCCGGAGAACGCTGTGGACAAGACTGTTACATGGTCAATAAGTGACAATGAGTATGTCAGCATTACGCCGGACGGAGTGCTGACCGGAATAAAGGAGACGGGAAGAAGTCAGAGAGTAATAATAACCGCAACTGCGGGCGGAATATCGGACGTATGTAGCCCTCGCATAAAAGTGGAGGCAGCGGCGGGGGCTGTGACTGGAGTATGGTTGGACTATGGGGGCATCACTGTCAGTGTGGGCGGCACAGTGCAGCTCAACGCCACTGTAGAGCCGGAGGATGCGGAGAACAAGAGCGTCACATGGGAAAGCTCGGACGAGACTGTGGCAACAGTCGATGAGAA
>CALUHO010000014.1 GCA_944320465.1 uncultured Bacteroidales bacterium
CCCCCGGCCCCGGCCACGCTGGAAACGGCGGGAATCCCTGCCCAGAACCGGCATCACGACGGCTCCCGACCGGCAGCTACCCCCCCCCCAAAAAAAACAGAGGCGCGGAAGACCCAAAAGCCTCCCGCGCCCACAATAGCCAAACCGCACAGCCCTATTTCGCAATCCGGATACGAGCATCCACCGCCACTACCTGCTTGGCGTTGCCCAACAGAGGATTGATATCCATTTCCTGAATTTCAGGAGCTACAGCCACCAATTTGGACAAGCATTCCACCACATGGGCAAAAGCCTCTATGTTGACACCTTCCTGCCCACGGACACCTTGCAGAATCTTATAGCCCTTCAGGCGCTCGATCATGCCCTTGGCCGCCTTGGCCGTCACCGGAGCCAAGCCAGTCTGCACATCCTTCAGCACCTCGATGAAAATACCACCCAGACCGCACAGGATCATGTGACCGAACTTAGGCTCGTATTTCACCCCGGCAAAGATTTCCGTACCTGAAAGCATCGGCTGCATCAAGATAGCCGTTGTATCCTTTATCTTGATCATCCGTCCAAACTCGGCGCGGACAGTAGCCTCGTCCTTCACATTCAGCACAACCCCGCCCACATCCGATTTGTGTACAGGGCCTACCACCTTCATAACCAACGGATAGCCAAGCTCCTTGGCAGCTGCCGCCGCATCATCGGCCGTCTTCACAACCGCTTCTCCAGCACGAGGCACACCGCAGGAATCGAGCAAAACCTGAATCTGATCCGGAGCCAGATAGCCATCCGGATTGCTTTCTATCACCTTGCGGATAGCCGCCTGATCCACCCCTTCCAGACTCACCTCATCGGTATCAGGCCTCGGCGTATGAGCCACACGTCCCAAAGCCGAACCGAATACCACTTCGTCCGGGAAGTTCACATGGTTCTTGCTTAAAAACTCCTCCAATTCCTCGCGAGCCGTGACCACCGCAGGCAATACCGGATAAATAGGTTTCTTGGTCGTCTTCATCTTTTCGTCCAGCAGACGATATACATCGAAGATACGTACCAGACCCGGCGTTCCGAAGATAACCACCATCGCGTCTATCTCGTCGAAATCGTTGTTGCAGGCATCGATGATCTTGCCCAGCTGCTCGGCCGTTCCCGTAGCCAAGAAGTCAATCGGGTTGGCTACCGACGAACCATTGTACAACTGCTCTTTCAAGGGAGCCGCCTTGACCGGATCGATCTTAGGCACATTCAAACCGGCTTTCGACAAAGCATCCGTCAACATAACGGCAGGCCCGCCGGCATGAGTGATGATCGCGATATTCTTGCCCTTCAGCTCCTGGCTCTGGAAAATCGAGGCCACTGTCAACAGGTCTTGACGTCCGTAGCAACGCACGATACCCGCCTTGCGGAACAAAGCATCGACCGCCACGTCCGACGAAGCCAGAGCCCCCGTATGCGAAGAGGCCGCACGGGATCCAGCTTCCGATGAACCAGCCTTGACCGCCGCGATACGGCAACCTTTCTTGATCAAAGACTGGGCATGCTTGAGCAACTTCTGAGGATTGTGGATATTTTCGATATACAACAGCTTGACTCTCGAACTCTTTTCCGGGTCGAACGTCTCGTCCATATGCTCCAGGATTTCCTCTACGCCAAGCTGAGCCGAATTGCCTACTGCGAACACACTGGCAAAACGCAAACCCGCCGGAATGGCAGCTTCCAGAATGAACACGCCTGTCGCCCCGCTGCCGGTAATGAAGTCGCAACCATGCGGATCCAATTCCGGCATAGGCCCGGAAAAGATACTATGATGCCAAGGTGTCAAGACTCCAGTGCAGTTAGGCCCGATCAAAGCCGCACCTACCGCATTGCATGCATCCAAAAGTCTCTTTTCCAACGCCTTCCCTTCCGGTCCTTCTTCCCCGAAACCTGCCGAGATCACAATGATGGCCCTCGTTCCCTTTTCCTGAGTCAAGACTTCCACCGCTTCCGGCGCATACTTGGCAGCCACGGCAATCACAGCCAGATCCACTTGCGGCAACTCATGCACGTTCCGGTAGCACGGAATGCCTTGAATCGTGTCTTCCTTCGGGTTCACCGTGTAAACGGGGCCTTGGAACTTGCCATCCACAATATGTTTCACTACTTTTCCACCAGGCTTGGTGATATCGTTGGACGCACCAACAACAACAATCGATTTAGGTTTGAATAATTGTTCTGCTATCATTGTTTCAAATTTTTTCAATACATATCTATATATGAAGGATGAACCGAAGCCCCCGCGCAAACCGAAGCTTTTGCTCAAATGCTGCACACACGTATCCCGACCAAGCCCCTTGGCATCCCGCCACACTGAATCAATCCCCGCAAACGCCACCTGCACCACGATGCAAGCCAAAGGCCGGCTGAATTTGCAAATGTACCAAAAAACCGGATACCGAACCCTACAAACAGAGCCGGTATCCGGTCTTACCGCTTCGTCCAATCCATTCATGCACAAACCCGGACTGGCCCGCACACTCTCTTCCTTGGATTCCGCCCGAAAAATTATGCGTAAACTTTAGCTTCGATTTCGCCGTTATGCAACATATAGGCATTCATCGCCAAAGCCTTCATCTCATCTTCGCCCGGATAAACGAACACCGGAGCAATGAACGAAACCCTTTCCTTGATGTCTTCCACAAAAGCTTTGCCCCGAGCAATGCCCCCGGTAATCAAAATTGCATCCACCTTGCCTTTGAGCACGGTAGCCTGAGCCCCCACTTCCTTGGAAACCTGGTAAATCATGGCCTGTTCAATCAAAGCCGCTTTCTTGTCGCCAGCCTTCACGCGAAGTTCCACTTCGTAAGCATCGTTGGTTCCCAAATAGGCCACATAACCTCCTTGGCCGCAAACCATCTTCTTGAGCTGAGCCTTGGTATATTTGCCGCTGAAGCAGGCATCGACCAAAGCACCTGAAGGCAGGCTTCCGCTGCGTTCCGGGCTGAACGGGCCGTTGCCGTCCAAACAGTTGTCCACATCCACGATACGGCCCTGACGGTGGGCCCCCACGCTGATGCCGCCGCCCAAGTGTACCACAATCAGGTTCAGTTCTTCGTATTTCTTGCCATGTTCTTTGGCATAGGTGCGGGCGATAGCCTTCTGGTTCAATGCATGGAAGATGGAAACCCGTTCAAATGCCGGATGACCGGTGATACGGGCCACATCGTCCAGTTCATCCACAACCACCGGGTCAGCGATGTAAGCCTTGGCATGGCCGTTCAGACGAGCCAGATCAGAAGCAATCAAACCGCCGAGATTGCTGGCATGTTCGCCTTGCACCCCGATTTGCAGGTCATGCTTCAAGGCATCGTTCACTTCATAAATCCCGGAAGCTACCGGCTTGATCAATCCGCCACGCCCTACGATATAGTCAAAGTCCTTGATGTCCATCTTGGCTTCGTCTCGCAAAACTCCAAGAATCATATCACGGCGGAATTCAAATTGATCCGCGATTTTAGCAAACGGAGCCAATTCTTCCACGCTGTGCTTGATGTTCTTCTGGAAAATGTTTTGCTCATCTACAAAAACTGCAATCTTGGTAGAGGTTGAACCCGGGTTCACCGTCAGGACCTTAACAGAACTCATAACGTATAAAAATATTTGATTATTAATAAAATACAAAACAACAAAACACCCACCGTCAATGAAACGGCCGCGAAGATAGGGGGTTTGCATCACATTTACAAGCGGCCAGCAGACCAAGGATTCCCGAAATCCGAACGGGGCATGGCCTTGCCAATCCGTTCTGAAACACAAAAACAACACACTGTCCTATACCTAAAAGCCTATTATCAAAATATGCACTATCTTTGCTGTTTTGGAACAGGCCCAAAATACGTGCTGGAAAGGGCTTCACGCCCGCTTTTCTGCCAGAAATACACGCCCGGGGAACAAAAGGCTGAAGCAAAAGGCAGTCAAGAACCAAGGCATACATATATAAATGGTAGCGACAATGAAAAAAACAATCTGGAGCAAGGCTCTATCTCTCTTCATGATTCTGCTGGCCTCGTCAGCATCCGCCGTGCAAGCGCAAGCCAATGCAAAAGAGAATGCTGGCAACCATTTCCTCCCTGAAGATACGACCCTATGCGCCAACTCCCACCTGCTTTTCGAGATTCCCGCCGAATATCACTGCACATGGCTTTCCATCGATAGCCTGCCTTTGCCTTACGGCCAGGATACGAACCGCTTCCTCATCCAAGGGCAAGCCGGGACAGACGGCACTGGCGGCGGCGTGGATGCTCGGAGACCCTCTACGTACCTGCTGCGATACCAGCACCAGGATTCTACAGTCGCTTCTTTCGACACCATGCAGGTCTATGACTTGATCCAACCCACGGTCGAAATAGAGATGGATTCCGCTTTGGTATGCCGGGACGAACCCGTCCTGGTTTCACCCGATTATGCCTTGGTGTACGACCCTTTTTACACAATTCTTTGGAGCGACGGTTCCACGAAAGCCGATCTGGAAAGCAATATCGGTGCCACCCATACGGTAACGATGCGGCTCAAAGACAGCCTGAACAGTTGCGGTTTTATCCCGGCCACAGACTCCATCGTCCTTGTCTGGGTCGATACCGCTTTGACCAACATGCCTGCCATCCTCCGTGCCGACACCACTATCTGCCCGGATTTGGATCTGGAACTGGACGCTACCGTCCCCTACGCTTCCACGCAATACCAGTGGAGAAACAGCGAATTTCCGGAAGAAATCTTGCCGACAGACACTTTGTTCGACCCTAATCCGGTTTATGTCATTGAGGAAGAGGGGACCTACAGCATAGTGCTCATCGACAGCATGGGATGTATCAACGCTATGAATATCAACGTGCAAGACGATCCGGAAGAATGCAAGCCCAATTTGCAAATTCCCGATGTCATCACACCTAACGGAGATGGCCTCAACGATGACCTGACTTTTCAGGAACTCAAGTACTGCGAGGATGTGGAAATAGAAATCGTGACCCGCTGGGGACAAGTCGTCTTAAAGGAAAAAGTCAAACGAGCCGATGACTTCAAATGGAACGGATGCTACAAAAACGGCTCCAGACCTTTGCCCGACGGACCTTATTATTATATGGTATCGTACAAGAACGTATACGGCAAGAAAAAGGTGCAAAGCGGGACTATCACCATCTTGGGTTCGACCGCAAACAATTAGCATCTCTTCCTCACACCAACCCATCCTCCTATAAATGGAAAATCCTCTGTCTATCCAACTTTTAGACAAGGCGGTGGAAGAGCTGCACCGCTTGCCCGGCATTGGACGGAAAACAGCCCTGAGGCTAGCTCTTTTCCTTTTGACTCAAAAAGAAGAGATGGTGGAAAACTTCGGCAACACCTTGATCGATTTCCGAAAGCATATCCACCATTGCCACTGTTGCCATAACCTTTCCGATTCCGAAACCTGTCCCATTTGCGCTTCCCCTCGCAGGGACCATGGAACCATCTGCGTGGTCAGCGATATCCGGGATGTAATGGCCATAGAGAACACAGGCATGTTCAACGGGGTATACCATGTCCTGGGAGGATTAATAAACCCTATCGCCGGAATCGGACCTTCTCAACTGAACATCGGCGATTTGATAGAACGTCTTAGCCAAAACCCTGTGCAAGAGGTCATCATGGCTTTGCCCGCCACTCATGAAGGCGACACTACCGCTTTCTATATCGGCAAACAAATCAGGCCTCTGAAAATCAAGCTCACCAGCATTGCCAAAGGCATTGCCATTGGAGACGATTTGGAATATACCGATGAAATCACCTTAGGCCGTTCCTTAGCTAACCGGACGGATTTTCAAATCTGAACGTCTGACCGGAGTTCCCACGGAAACGAAAGCTACAACTCCAGATCCAAATTCAAGGAATCACGGAAATTCTTGATTTCCGGATTATTTCTCTGCATTTCCTGAAATTTTTCCAAAGGAGTATAAATCGCTTTGGAAGGTTCCATACTCTCATCAACATGGATAATGAAATGAATAGCGGAATTCTTCAATTCGGAGCGCAAATAATCCAATAGATTCTTTTCGTTGTTCCCGCTCAGCAAATCCCCTCCTGCAAAACGATTAGGCACTTTCAACGAAACCGCATAATTTTCGTTCAATTCCGGATTCGCATTTGACAACACGCTATAAAGACTGGGATGCTCTTTCTCCAGATTCTTCACATATGCATTCCACTTTGCCATCAACGCAGACTTGTCGAACGGCGTTTCCTCCGTCTCAGCGGCTGCTTGCCTATCCTGCAAATTTTCTTGGACTTTGGTTCCGAACGCTTTCAAAGATGTCTTGCTCCGCATTCCTTGGCCTGGAGACGATAGGAATGAAGTTGCAGGATGTTCCAGTGCCGGACTTTCATGAGAACCGGGCCGTGTTCCGGAAAAAGCGGCTTCCTTAGGCATACCAACTGAAACCTGCACCGGAGCTGACACAGGAACCGATGACTTGGAAACAGAATTTTGAATGGAAATAGAAGCGACCGGCCGGGTGGTCTCACCCGGCCTTAACGCTCCCCCAAAACGGAAGCCGGGGCCTCCCCTCCCGCCCATGCAGCCGGCGCGAACAACCGCACCAATTGCAGCAACAGGATTTCAACAAGCAACCTTTTATGGCTGCTGATCCTGTACTGCTGGTCGCAACTATTGCACAATTCCAAAGCCTGTAATAGAAGCACGGACGATACGCTGCGCGATTGTTCTCCATAACGCGCCTGCAAATTGGCTGAAACTTCCATCAAGGGGATTGTCTGCTGGTCTTGCATCAAAAGCAATGCACGCAAATGCGCACTAAGGCCTTCCACAAAGGTTTGACCATCAAAACCATTATCCAACACTTGGTTGAACAGGTTCAAACATGCAGGCGCATTGCCTTCGAGAAAGAAAGATGCCATTTGGAAATAGGTCTCGTAATCCAATATATTAAGCATGGACACCACCTGTTTGTAGGTAACGCTATTCCCTGAAAAGCTCACTATCTGATCGAACATCGAAAGCGCATCGCGCAAGCCGCCATCTGCTTTCTGAGCAATGACACGCAGACCTTCTTCTTCGTAGGTTATCCCTTCCTTCTCGCAGATTTTCTTCAGATGTGCAGCGATATCCTCTATGCTGATCCTCTTGAAATCGAAAATCTGGCAACGGCTCAGAATCGTAGGGATGATTTTGTTCTTCTCTGTGGTAGCCAGTATGAACTTGGCATAGGCCGGTGGCTCTTCCAGTGTTTTCAAGAATGTATTGAAAGCCTCGGTCGTCAGCATGTGGACTTCATCTATGATGTAAACTTTGTACTTCCCTACCTGAGGTGGAATCCTCACATGTTCTATCAGGCTCCGCATGGCTTCCACGCTCCGATTCGAGGCGGCATCCAACTCATATATGTTCTGAGAAGCATTATGCAAGAAACCTTGGCAAGACTCGCATTCCCCGCAAGGCTCCAAATCAGGACCAAGATTGGTACAGTTAATAGTCCGAGCCAAAATACGAGCGCATGTGGTCTTTCCAACTCCTCGCGGCCCGCAAAACAAAAACGACTGGGCCACATGCCCATTCTTGATTGCATTTTTCAAAGTTGTCGTAATCGCCGCCTGTCCCACTACCGCATCAAACGTATCCGGCCTGTACTTCCTTGCCGAAACCACAAAATCTTCCATAAAGGTCTTTGCTTTTTAGTTTTCCATGGACCGGGTATTGTTTCCCTCAACCGGGCAAACTCTTCTGCCGGAACCTTGGTTGCAAAAATACGCCAAAAAGACTTTCCGAAAAACAAGGTGCGCAAAATCTCTCTCCCAATCCATAGGTCTCAACGTTGCCCCCAATTTGCCCGATCCACACATCTATATTGCACCGCCTCTGCCACATGAGGCATACGGATACTCGGCGAACCTTCCAAATCAGCTATCGTACGAGCCACTTTCAGAATCCGATGATAAGCACGAGCCGACAAACCGTAACGTGACATAGCGTCCTTCAACAAAGACTCCGAATCTTTTTCCAGCTGACAATATTGGCGAATATGCCTCGATTGCATCTGGGCATTGCAAAACAGCGCAGAACCAGAAAACCGCTCCAACTGCAATTCCCGGGCTTTGATGACCCTTTTCCTTATCTCTGCACTGCTTTCGGCACAAACAGGCAAAGACAGTTCATGATACGGAACGGGCAAAACCTGCACATGCAAATCCATCCTGTCCAACAAAGGACCAGATATCTTGTTCAAATAACGGGAAATGTCCGAAGCCTTGCATGTACACTCCTTGTCAGGAGCATTATAATATCCGCACGGACAAGGATTCATTGAGGCAACCAACATAAAGCCTGCCGGATATTCCACTCTCATCCTGGCCCTGCATATACTAATCTTGCGATCCTCCAAAGGTTGCCGCAACACCTCCAACGTGGCTCTTGTGAATTCAGGCAATTCATCCAGAAAAAGCACCCCGTTATGTGCCAACGAAATCTCTCCTGGCAGAGGATAACTTCCTCCACCCACCAAAGCCGCATAACTAATTGTATGATGCGGATCTCGAAAAGGACGGTTTCTAACCAAACGTTGGTTGGAAAGCAATTTGCCCGCCACCGAATAAATCTTCGTCGTTTCTAAAGATTCTTCTTTAGTGAGAGGTGGCAAAATACCGGATAATCTCCTGGCCAGCATGGTTTTTCCTGAACCAGGAGGCCCTACCAGAAGAATATTATGCCCACCTGCCGCTGTAATTTCCAATGCCCTTTTGCAAAAAGCCTGCCCTTTAACCTCTGAAAAATCCGGTTCTTCCGCAGGCAAAGATACGGGCAACTGACTTTCAGAAGATTGGAATCCTGTTAATGCGGTCCTGCCTCTGAAAAAATCTACTACTTCTTCCAGCGACCCCACCCCGTAAACATGCAAATCCTCCACGATTGCCGCCTCGGATGCATTTTGCTCGGGAAGTATGAAACCCGCAAAACCCTGCCTTCTCGCTTCTATTGCCAACGGCAACACCCCTCTGATAGGTTGCAAACGTCCATCCAACGACAATTCCCCCATCATCATATACTTCGATACCCTGTCCGAACTCTCGCCCAACTGCCCCGAAGCGGCCAATATTCCCATGACAAGCGTCAAATCGTAGGCGGAACCTTCTTTCCGCAAATCTGCCGGAGCCATATTTATTACAATCCGGCGAACCGGAACTTTGTAGCCACAATGATGCAAAGCGGTTGCTATCCGATAATGACTTTCTTTAACCGCACTGTCAGGTAAGCCAACCAGCATGAAATTCACGCCCGGCTCTATACTTGTCTCGACCCGGATTGTCAAGGCATCGATTCCCGTTAAAGCGCCTCCGTACGTTATAGATATCATAGCGTTTTTCTTATAAAAACGCTTTTCCATCAACTTTATCGAACAGGAAAACTATAAAACATTCATAACAAATAAAATAAATTTTCAATAAAATTCAGTACAACACAAATGAGCCACCGAAAAAGACAAAAGGCTGCAAAAGCCCACAAAGCATACTAATGCTATTATAGAATTCTTAACGAGAAATTTCCGCCAGGACATCTATGCCGCCTCGTACCTTCAGTCCTTCTTCCACGCATACCCTTGTGCCAACAGGAACAAAAATATCCACTCGGGAGCCGAATTTAATGAATCCCAATTCATCCAAAGCTTGTACATCCTTGTCAATTCGAGCATAGGATACAATCCGCCGCGCCACGGCACCTGCAATTTGGCGTACCAAGACATCCGTCCCGTCCGCGGTCCGTATCACCACTGTATTATGCTCGTTAGTCACCGAAGACTTTTCATGCCATGCCACTAAAAATTTGCCAGGATGGTAACAAGCATAAACCACTTTCCCTGATACCGGATAACGATTCACATGAACATTGGTAGCCGACATGAAAACAGAAATCTTAGTGCATACCTGATTGAAGTATTCCGGCTCTTCTATTTCTGTAATGTCCACCACCCGACCATCAGCAGGAGCCAAGATGGAACCTTCGTCCACATCCGGAAACTTCCTGTGAGGAATCCGGAAAAAGGATACCACAGCCACCCATAAACAAAAACATGCAAACAGCAGAAGCCATAGAATCCACAACTGCGAACCCGACAATAAGACAATCATGCCCACCAAAATCAAAAGCAAGCTAATCCAGGCTATACTTGGTCCACCTTCCCGGTGTATGGAATACTTTACCATGATTTTCCTCTTTAATCATCAGCCAAACAAAACGGCCATTATTTGCCAACAGGCCACTGCCACAGGCGCGGCAATCAAAACACTATCAAAGCGATCCAAAATGCCTCCATGCCCAGGCAATATCTTTCCGGAATCCTTGACACCTGCTTCCCTCTTGATTTTCGACTCGACTAAATCGCCCAGCATCCCGCACAGGACAATCAGCCCGGACATACACATCCATATGCCTAATGGCATATCGAACAATACGTATTTTCCCCATAAGAAAGCTGCCAACAGCGCAAAAACAAAACCGCCGGCAGCCCCTTCCCAAGTTTTGGAAGGAGACAATCTCTCGCATAACTTGTGATGTCCAAACAAAGACCCCGTCAAATAGGCAAACACATCCCCCGTCCATATAAGGACAAAAAAACCCATCAGCACATGCGGGCCATCGGCAAGGGAACTGCCAGCCAAAAAATTGAGCAATGCCAAAGAAACGCTAATGTATAAAACCCCGGCCAACACCATGCCCATCCGCAACCATATCTTGTTCCACGGCCCATCTTCTTTCCTGAAAATGGAAGAAATAATCATGATAGCGGATACCAATACGGTTCCCCATCCCAGCAAAGGGACAAATGCGCCTTGAATAATAGTGGATGTTTGAGCATATTGAACCAGCACGATGGCAAGATAAGCCATGTTCCCCAACAGGAAAAGCCAGAACGAAGGCATTCCGCACTGCATCTTGCAGCAGAGTTCACGCCATTCGCACAAACCGAGGTTCATTACCAGCCATAACAAAGCCGCCATATAAAAGCCTCCTGCATAAATGGCAATTATCACCACCGCCACCAATACGACCCCTGTCAGGCTTCGTTTCAATAATGGAATCATACCTGTTTTATTCTGATGTATCTATTTCGTCAATCAAGAGCAGATATACATTCCTTGGACCTAAACCCTGCATCGCCTGCCCATCTATATCCAAAATGCAGGAACGCCCGGTCCAGACAGAAATCATTGAAACATCCCTAGTTGAACGGAATTGCTTCATCAACTCATGCATATCCCTGCAAATTTGATCCACCGAAGCCAGAAGCACCAAGGATTCCGCATGAGCCAAAATACGCCTGCCTCCAGACTGGCTGTCTATCACTACGGAGCCTGTGTCTGCCACCAACGCCCGGCATTTGCAGAAACCGACCCTTCGCAATACGGCATCAATCGGTTTACTGGCATAAGAGACCTTTGCTACTTCCAATAAAGACTGAACATCTTCATCGGCACAATACACCTGCCCGTCCCAAGGTTGCACGCTTACCAATTCCTGCACCGAACGCAAAGCTTCATCGACAGTAGTGCAATAAATCAAACGGCCTCCACAAGCGACAAAATTCTCGGCAAACAGAACCGGCAAATCATCATCGCCGACATGATACACTGAAGTTTCCAAATCCACCTCTGGATTCATCCCCATCGGCAATGATACTAACGCCTCGCGAATCCGTTTGAACATGTCTTCCTTGGGTGTCATGGCATTGGCTCTTTAGGCCGGGACATCAGAAGATTGCCCGTTATTTGCTTCCACTGTGCCTTCCGCCCCTTCCTTTTCATGATTTTCAGATTCCGGATTGGAAGATGTTTCAGGCCCCCCCCCCTCGTCAAAAAAACGCGGACCGAAAACAGCCTCTACATCTTCTCTGAATATCACTTCCTTATCCATCAACAGTTTGGCCAATTGATCCAACTTAGACCTATTGGATGTCAATATCTCCTTGGCTTCCTCATAGGCAGCATCTACCATCTTCCTGACTTCCTTGTCAATCAACTCGGAAGTTTTCTCACTATAAGGCTTCCCAAAAGAATACTCCTGCTCGCCGGTAGAATCATAATAACTCAAAGTCCCTACTTCCTTGTTCATTCCGAAATAAGCCACCATCGCATAAGCCTGCTTTGTCACCTTTTCCAAATCGTTCAAAGCACCTGTAGAAATCCGGCCGAACACCACCTCTTCAGAAGCCCGTCCCCCCAACGTAGCCACCATCTCATCATGCATCTGCTCCACTGTCGTAATCTGACGTTCTTCTGGCAGATACCAAGCCGCCCCCAAAGATTTGCCGCGTGGGACAATAGTCACCTTGACCAAAGGATTGGCATACTGCAACATCCAACTTACCGAAGCATGACCTGCCTCATGGTAGGCAATCACTCTTTTCTCTTCAGGAGAAATAATCTTGCTCCGCCGCTCCAAACCACCCACGATACGATCTATCGCATCTAAGAAGTCTTTCATTTCTACTTCCTTTTTGTTCCGGCGAGCAGCAATCAACGCAGCCTCATTGCACACATTGGCAATATCGGCACCCGAAAAACCCGGTGTCTGCTTGGACAAGAATACGACATCCACTTCTTTGGCCAATTTCAAAGGTCTCAGATGAACATTGAATATCGCCTTGCGTTCTTCCATTTCAGGCAAATCCACATTAATTTGACGATCAAAGCGTCCAGCCCGCAACAGTGCCTTGTCCAAAATTTCAGCCCGGTTAGTAGCAGCCAAGATTATAACACCGCTATTGCTCCCAAAACCATCCATCTCAGTCAAAAGCTGATTCAAAGTGTTTTCTCTTTCATCATTGGCCCCTGTAAACGCGTTCTTGCCGCGAGCCCGCCCTATCGCATCAATCTCGTCAATAAAGATGATGCAAGGAGCCTTCTCCTTGGCCGTACGAAACAAATCGCGAACCCGGGAAGCGCCCACCCCGACGAACATCTCCACAAAATCGGAACCCGACATGGAGAAGAACGGAACTTGGGCTTCACCAGCCACAGCCTTGGCTAGCAAAGTCTTTCCTGTCCCCGGAGGACCGACAAGCAAAGCCCCTTTAGGAATCTTGCCACCCAGATTGGTATACCGTTTAGGATTCTTGAGAAAATCCACGATTTCCATCACTTCTTCCTTGGCTTCATCCAAACCAGCAACATCCTTGAAAGTGACATTGACACGAGTATCCTTATCGTACAACTGCGCTTTCGATTTCCCGAAATTGAAAACGGAACCAGCCCCGCCCCCCATCGGGCCGCGGTTGAACATCCGGAAAATCATCACCATCATTAAAACCGAGAACAAAATCCACAACAGCATCGAGAAACCTCCATCCTCCCAGAAACTCTTACGAACCACTGGTTCCGGTTCTACGACCGGGGCTTCCATGATTTGCTTTTTCTGCGCCGGACTTTTGCCTACCGTATCAGCGCATTTGGCATCCATCTGAGCCTGTTCCAGTTTCTTCTGGAAATCATCGATTGTCAAAAATTTATAAACATAAAAACTGTTATTGGAATGACCATCCGCGTTCCTCAACTTTTCATATTCCGGCTTCTGATACACGCTGTCGGTCTTGATATAAATTTCAGCAGAAGCATTGTTCACTACTAAAATCTTGTCCACATCGTCTTGCTTGATCATCTTATCGACAGCATACCACGTAGTATCATAGGCCCTGGTTCCCCCAAATCCGCCTCCTGTCAGTTGCAAGTACAAGAAAACCAACAACAAAATCCCGTAAACCCAGTATATGTTAAAACGGATTCTCTTGTTATTATTGCCTCCATTGCGCAACGGAGGCTGCTGTTTTGTCTGCTTCTCCATCAAAGTCAATCATTATTGTTATAAAAATGCACCGGCGCATCCCCCCACAATTCTTCAAGTCGGTAATGCTGACGCGCTGAATCCAAAAACACATGGGCCACGATTCCTCCGAAGTCCAGCAGAATCCATTCCGCATTAGCATAGCCTTCTTCATGTAATGCACCAGCATGGAACCGAGTATAGACCATTTCATCTATCTCATCTGCAATAGCCCGAACCTGAGGACCCGACGTACCTTCGCATATCACAAAAAAATCAAACGCAGCCCCTGGAACTTCCCGCAAATCCATACTGACCACTCGTTCCCCCTTCTTTTCCATCATAGCATGGGTAATGCACGCAATCAAAGCTTCATCCCTATCTTCCTGCGTCCTTTGTCCCGATACCAATCCGGGATTGCCTGTCTTCTTCACCGCCATGCCTCTTTCAAATTGAATTCGTCCAACATTTTCTGCAAAGATTCATCCCACATAGGAATTTTCAAACCGAAGCGTTCTTTGATCTTGCTTTTATCCAAAACGCTGTACAATGGCCTGCGGCAAGAAGATGGATACTCGTCGGAACTGATTGGCAGTACCTGGCATTTCTTTCCTGCCATCTGCATGATAGCGGAAGCAAATTCGTACCAAGTACACTCCCCTTCATCCGTATAATGGTAAACTTCCAGTCCCCGTGCGTTCTTGACATCCGTATGCTGCAGGATATAAAGAATTGCTGCTGCCAAATCCGCTGCCCACGTAGGTGTCCCATGCTGGTCGGCCACCACTGAGATTTGCTCCCTTTCCGAACCCAACCTGAGCATGGTCTTCACAAAGTTGCGACCCGTGGAGGAATAAAGCCAAGCTGTCCTGACAATAATACCATTCACCCCTTTTTCCCTCATCACGTCTTCCCCCTCTTTTTTGGAAAGGCCGTAAACTCCCGTAGGATTCAAAGGATCGCTTTCCTTATAGGGAACCGTGCCTTGGCCATCAAACACATAGTCCGTAGAGACATGTATCATGAATGCACCTTCTTCCACGCAGCATTCCGATAGGACAGATACTCCGTCCCTATTCACGGCAAAAGCCGCTTCCGGCTCCAATTCCGCCTTATCCACCGCGGTATAAGCTGCGCAATTGACCACGACATCCACATGGTTCGTCTTAAAATAATTGTGGACTTCTGCCCGGTTGCAAATATCCAACACATTGACATCCACAAACAAAAAACGGCAGAAACTGCAATCCCCGCTTTTTGCAAGTTTCCGTATCTCCGAACCCAGCTGTCCGTCGCATCCTGTGACCAACACGGTCAATCTTCCATTCATCCCCTTATCGTTTTGCATGATTTTAAGCATCAACGTCCTCCAAAGCGCAATTCTTCCTCAAAATAGGCTATAGTCTTGCGCAAACCCTCTTCCAGACATATCTTCGGCTCCCAATGCAACATCTGCTTGGCCAAAGAGATTTCCGGCTTGCGCTGCATCGGGTCATCCGCCGGCAAAGGCTTATACACCAACTTTGATCGGCTTCCCGTCATTTCTATCACCAATTCTGCCAGTTCCTTTATTGTAAATTCACCGGGATTCCCTATGTTGACCGGACCGACAAAAGAATCTTCCGTTTCCATCATCCGAAGCATTCCTTCGACCAAATCATCCACATACTGGAAGCTCCGGGTCTGACTCCCGTCCCCGTAAATCGTAATATCCTCGTTTTGCAACGCCTGAACCACGAAATTGGAAACAACCCGGCCGTCATGCATGAACATCCTTGGACCATAAGTATTGAAAATCCGAATGATTTTCACCCTCACCCCGTTCTGGCGATAATAATCCATGCACAGCGTTTCCGCGCAACGTTTCCCCTCATCATAGCAAGAACGGAAGCCGATAGGATTCACATTTCCCCAATAAGATTCCTTTTGAGGATGGACTTTCGGGTCTCCATACACTTCGCTGGTCGATGCCTGCAACATCTTAACCTTAATCCTCTTAGCTAAACCTAACATATTGATAGCCCCCATGACCGAGGTCTTGGACGTCTTTATGGGGTTATATTGATAATGCACGGGAGATGCCGGACATGCCAGATTATATATTTCATCCACTTCCGCAAAATAGGGCTGGGTGACATCATGCCGGACCAATTCGAAATAAGGATTATCCAACAAATGGACCACATTCTTCTTCTGTCCGGTGAAAAAATTATCCAAACAAATCACCGCACGCCCCTCGTTCAGCAAACGTTCACACAAATGCGACCCGATGAACCCCGCGCCGCCTGTTACTAAAACCGTCTTCATTGACTTTGCCATCCTTATTAGAAAGACCTACAACTTACCGACTCCATGATATTCAATACCCGTCGCCCGAACTTCCGACGAATCGTAAAGGTTTCGTCCATCAAACAAAACCGGATAACGTAAAGCCCGTTTAACCCGTTCCCAATCCGGAAACCGAAAGTCCGTCCATTCTGTCACCAAGAAAAGGGCATCAGCTCCTTCTACCGCATCATAGATATCCTTGCAATACGTAATCCTGTCTCCAATACGTCGTTTACATTCGTCCATCGATATCGGATCATAAGCCCTCACCTTGCATCCCGCCTGCGTCAAAACATCAATCAAGACCAAAGAAGGAGCCTCCCTCATGTCATCGGTCCCCGGCTTGAAAGCCAAGCCCCAAAAAGCCACTGTCATTCCCTTCACTTTTCCGTCAAAACGCTTCATGAATTTGCGGAACAGCAATTCCTTCTGCTCCGCATTAACCCTTTCCACCGCGTGCAAGACTTTCATTGCATATCCTTGGTCTTCGGCTGTTTTCATCAATGCTTTCACATCTTTCGGAAAACAAGACCCTCCATAGCCGATACCCGGATAGAGGAATTTGCCGCCGATACGAGAGTCGCTGCCGATACCTCTGCGGACACTATCCACGTCAGCCCCCACCAGCTCGCACAAATTGGCGATATCGTTCATGAAACTGATTCGTGTCGCCAGCATGGAGTTCGCTGCGTACTTTGTCATTTCCGCTGAAGGAATATCCATGAACAATACAGGATGCCCGTTCAATGTAAAAGGCTTGTACAAACGGGCCATCACACTTTTAGCACGTTCGCTATCCACTCCAACAACAATACGCTCCGGATACATGAAATCCTTGATAGCGGAACCCTCCTTAAGGAATTCGGGATTCGAAGCCACATCGAAAGGAATATCCACCCCCCTTTTGGCCAACTCCTCGCCAATAGCTGCCCGTACTTTCAACGCAGTACCGACAGGCACTGTACTTTTTGTCACCATCAAAACATAGGAAGCCATATTTCTTCCTACTTCCCTGGCAACTTCCAGCACATAATGCAAATCAGCACTCCCATCTTCATCCGGAGGGGTTCCCACAGCAGAAAATACAACTTCAGCCCCCTGCATTCCTTCTGCCAATGAAGTGGTAAAGGATATCCTGCCTTTTGCGATATTGCTCTGCAACATTGCTTCCAGACCTTGTTCGTATATCGGAGGGAAACCCTTCTGCAAACTGGCTATCTTGGCGGCATCCACGTCCACACAGCAAACTTCGGTCCCCATCTCAGCAAAGCAAACCCCCGTCACCAACCCCACATACCCGGATCCAACGATCGTTATCTTCATATCTACTTTTTTATTCGTCCACTAAAATTTCGAGGCCGACATACCTTTATATAATATACGT
Organism: uncultured Bacteroidales bacterium; assembly: GCA_944320465.1. Classification (GTDB taxonomy): domain Bacteria; phylum Bacteroidota; class Bacteroidia; order Bacteroidales; family P3; genus Pullibacteroides. Next base: position 17,541 of record CALUHO010000014.1, read on the forward strand.
TCCTAATCTTCCGCCCCCTCCATCCAGAGGAAACAAGCCTCCTTAGAAAATCTATTCTTGTATAAATTTGCAAAGATAAACATTTTCCTCATTCAGCATCGAATCCCGGCCACCTCCATCTCACAACTCCTACTCCATTTCTGCCAGACGAAACCTCATGAAAATAGAACTTTTTGAAACATTTTCAAACATTTCATTGTTTATATCAAAAAAAGAATATATCTTTGCGCTCCATTTTGGACTATAGTTCAGATAGTATAACTAATACAAAAACAGCAATATGCCAACAATCCAACAGCTAGTTCGCAAGGGACGGCAGAAATTGACAGACAAGAGCAAGTCCCCGGCGTTAGATTCCTGTCCACAACGCCGTGGCGTATGCGTGCGTGTATATACAACCACGCCTAAGAAGCCTAATTCGGCCATGCGTAAAGTGGCACGTGTACGTTTGACCAACCAGAAAGAGGTCAACGCTTATATCCCGGGCGAAGGACACAACCTTCAGGAACACTCCATTGTCATGATTCGGGGCGGCCGTGTAAAGGACCTTCCTGGCGTAAGGTACCACATCATCCGCGGTGCATTGGACACTTCCGGCGTAGAAGGCCGTAACCAGCGCCGTTCCAAATACGGGACAAAGCGCCCCAAGAAGAAATAACACCGTTTGCAAAGAAGGTAAATAAGTCCATATCATGAGAAAGACAACTCCAAAAAAGAAGGTCATTTTACCCGACCCGAAATATAATGATGTGTTGGTTACCAAATTCATCAACAACATCATGTTGGAAGGCAAAAAGAGCATCGCACATGAAATCTTTTATGATGCTATAGATGAAGTTTCGGCCAAAACCAAAGAAAACGGGCTGGAAGTCTGGAAAAAAGCTTTGGCCAACGTCACTCCTTCGGTCGAAGTACGAAGCCGCCGTGTAGGGGGGGCCACTTTCCAAATCCCGTCGGAAATCCGTCCGGAAAGAAAGCAATCAATCGGCATGAAATCGCTGATTTCCTATGCCCGCAAGCGCAATGAAAAATCGATGGCTCATAAACTGGCCGCGGAGATCATGGCTGCATATAAAGAGGAAGGTGCCGCATTCAAACGCAAGGAAGACATCCACAGGATGGCCGAAGCCAACAAAGCCTTCTCCCACTTTAAATTCTAAAACATACAATGGCACACGATTTATCCAAAACCCGAAATATCGGGATTATGGCCCATATCGACGCCGGGAAGACCACGTGTTCCGAGCGTATCTTGTTCTATACAGGGAAGACCCACAAGATTGGTGAAACCCACGAAGGGACCGCGACGATGGACTGGATGGCTCAGGAACAGGAACGAGGCATCACCATCACTTCAGCGGCCACGACCGTATTCTGGAAATACCAGAATAACAATTACAAGATTAACCTGATTGATACTCCGGGCCACGTTGACTTCACGGTTGAAGTAGAGCGCTCTCTCCGCGTGTTGGACGGAGCTGTAGCCTTATTCTGCGCCGTAGGCGGCGTTCAACCGCAATCCGAAACTGTTTGGCGCCAAGCCAACAAATACAAAGTCCCCCGTATTTGCTTTGTCAATAAGATGGACCGTACGGGTGCCGACTTCTATAATGTGGTAAGCCAAATCAGCGAACGTCTCCACGCCAAGCCAGTAGTTATGGAATTGCCTATCGGACAGGAAGATTCCTTTATCGGCGTTGTAGACTTGATTACCAAAAAGGCTTACAAATGGGAAGATGAAAAAGGTACCGAATACGATGAGATCCCCATCCCTGCCGATATGGTTGACCAAGTAGAAGAATACCATAACAAGCTCGTCGAGGCTGCCGCCGAAGAAGACGAATCCTTGATGGAAAAATTCTTTGAAGATGCCAACTCCATCACAGAAGAAGAAATCGTGGCTGCCATCCGCAAAGGCACTGTAGCCATGCATATCAACCCCGTACTTTGCGGGTCGGCCATCAAGAACAAGGCCGTACAACCCCTGCTGGACGCAATTGTACGCTACCTGCCAAGCCCTCTGGATGTTGAAGCGGTAGTAGGGACCAACCCTGAAACAGGGGAAGAAGTTGATCGCAAAGTGGACGTAAACGAACCATTCTGCGCTTTGGCTTTCAAGATTGCCACCGACCCGTTCGTAGGTCGTATCGCTTTCTTCCGCGTGTATTCCGGAGCCTTGGATTCCGGATCCTATATACTCAATGCTTCGACCGGAAAAAAAGAACGCATCTCCCGTATTCTCCAGATGCATGCCAACAAGCAGCAGCCTTTGGATCGGATTGAAGCCGGTGATATCGGAGCTGCCGTAGGATTCAAGGAAATCAAGACCGGTAATACCCTCTGCGATGAAGCCAATCCGATTATCCTCGAATCGATGACGTTCCCCGAACCGGTTATCAGCATCGCCATCGAACCGGTTTCGCAACAGGATGTGGACAAACTGTCCAATGGGTTGATGAAATTAGCTGAAGAAGACCCCACTTTCCGCGTAAAAAGCGATGAAAGTTCGGGACAGACTATCATCAGTGGTATGGGGGAATTGCACTTGGATATCCTCCTTGACCGCCTCAAACGCGAATTCAAAGTGGAATGCAACCAAGGCCGTCCTCAAGTTGCCTACAAGGAAGCTATCTGCTCCACTGTTCAGCACCGCGAAGTTTACAAGAAACAGACCGGTGGTCGTGGTAAGTTCGCAGATATCCTCTTTGAAATCTCTCCTGCTGATGAAGGCGTGAAGGGTCTGCAGTTCATCAATGAAGTAAAAGGCGGTAACATTCCCAAAGAGTTCATCCCATCCATCGAAAAAGGCTTCAAGGCCTCTATGGAAAACGGTGTACTGGCTGGTTATCCTCTCGAAAGCCTCAAGGTTCGCGTGCTGGATGGTTCGTTCCACCCAGTGGACTCCGATGCCCTTTCGTTTGAAGTCTGCGCCAAGATGGGCTTCCGTGAAGCTTGCAAGAAAGCCAAATCCATTTTGCTCGAACCGATCATGTCGGTAGAAATCGAAACTCCCGACCAGAATGTCGGAGATGTTTCAAGTGACTTGAACCGTCGTCGCGGTATCATGGAAGGCATCGAAGCCAAGCCCGGAGGACAGGCCATCCGTGCCAAAGTGCCTTTGGCTGAAATGTTCGGTTATGTGACTGCGCTGCGTACCCTTACTTCGGGGCGTGCCAGTTCCACGATGGAATATTCGCACCATGCGGAAGCTCCTGCTAACATCACTGCCGAAGTCATCAAACAAGCTGCGAAATAATAGAATTCATAAAAACGGTGTCCACGGTAATCCGAGAGGCTTTGCCGTGGACATTGGCTATAAAACAATAAAACCGTGAGTCAACAAAGAATCAGAATCAAATTGAAGTCTTACGACTACAACTTGGTGGACAAATCTGCCGAGAAAATCGTCAAGACCGTAAAGATGACCGGTGCGATGGTCAGCGGGCCTATCCCCCTTCCCACCGACAAGAAAATCTTTACCGTGAACCGTTCCACTTTCGTCAACAAGAAATCCAGGGAACAGTTCGAACTGTCTTCGTACAAACGCTTGCTGGACATCCATAGCAGCAGCTCCAAGACCATCGATGCACTGATGAAATTGGAACTGCCCAGTGGTGTAGAAGTAGAAATCAAAGTCTGAAGCAGGTAAAACCAACAAACAAGGCAATGTCCTGACCAGAACAGGACCTCTTGCCAAATGTCTAATACAATAACCATTAACAAGCAAAGTAATGTCCGGATTAATTGGAAAGAAAATCGGAATGACTAGCATCTGGGATGCCTCCGGCCGCAATATACCGTGCACTGTGATAGAAGCTGGTCCTTGTGTGGTAACGCAAGTAAAAACAAAGGAGAAGGACGGCTATGATGCCATCCAGCTTTCTTTCGGTGAAAGAAAGGAAAAACATACGTCTAAAGCCCTCAAAGGCCATTTTGCCAAAGCCAACACGACTCCCAAGCAAGTCACAATGGAGTTCAGCCGCTTTGAAGAAGGCCACCGCAAGAACTTTGGCGAAACACTCACCGTCGATGTATTTTCAGAAGGCGAATTCATCGATGTGGCTGGTATTACCAAAGGCCATGGGTTCCAAGGCGTAGTCGGCAGACATGGCTTCGGCGGAGTTGGACAAAAGACTCACGGTCAGCACAACCGCCTCAGAGCTCCTGGTTCCGTAGGTGCATCTTCTTATCCTTCCCGTTTGTTCAAGGGTCTCCGCATGGCAGGACAGACCGGTCATGTCAAAAGGAAAGTCACCAACCTGGAAGTAGTAAAAGTCATCGTTGAGAAAAATTTGATTTTAGTTAAAGGTTCCGTTCCCGGTCCTAAAGGTTCATTTTTAAAATTAGAGAGATGGAGTTAATTGTTTATAGCACTTCCGGAACCGACACCGGCAAGAAAGTGCAGGTTGCTGACAGCATCGTAAATGCCGAACCGAACGATCATGCCATTTATTTGGATGTGAAACAATATATGGCCAACCAGCGTCAAGGTACCCATAAGAGCAAGGAAAGATCCGAAATGTCGGGTAGTACTAAGAAGTTGGGCAAGCAAAAAGGTGGCGGCGGAGCCCGTCGCGGGGATATCAATTCACCGCTATTGCATGGTGGAGCCCGGGTATTTGGTCCGAGGCCTCGCGATTATAGCTTCAAATTGAACAAAAAAGTGAAAAGGTTGGCTCGGTTGTCGGCCTTGGCCTACAAGTTCAAGGAAAACAATGTAACCGTAGTCGAAGACTTTTCATTCGACGCTCCCAAGACCAAGAAGATGGTAGAAATTCTGAAGAACCTGAATCTCTCAGAAAAAAAATCACTTCTAGTGCTTGCAGAATCAAATAATTTTGTATTTTTGTCGTCCCGAAATTTGCCGAGGATTAGAGTCGCAAATGTTTCAAACTTAAACACTTACGAAATCCTCAATGCTAAAAACATAGTATTCGTGGAGTCTTCGGCCAAGAAGTTGGACGAAATTTTTGCACCGGCGGAGTAAGGAACTGCTTAATTAAAGAACAATGAACGTGATTATTAAACCTATCGTCACCGAAAAAATGACCAAGGTGGCGGAAAAATTCAACCGCGTCGGTTTCATCGTTGATAGAGCAGCGAACAAGATTGAGATTAAGAAAGCGGTAGAAGACATGTACGGTGTAAAGGTAACCCGCGTGAACACCATCAACTACGATGGCAAGCGGAAATCCCGCTACACGAAAGCCGGATTTATCTCCGGTCGTACAAATGCATACAAGAAAGCAATGGTAACCTTGGCACAAGGCGACACTATCGATTTTTTTAGTAACATTTAAAAAAGATGGCTTTAAAGAAATTCAAACCCACTTCGGCGGGTCAGCGCTTTAGAAGTACCAGCACGTTCGAGGAAATCACGGCAACCAAGCCGGAAAAGTCCTTGCTCACTTATATTCACAAAACCGGTGGTCGCAACAACCAAGGCCGTAGGACGATGCGCTACATTGGTGGCGGTCACAAAAGACGCTACCGTATCATCGACTTCAAACGAGAAAAGGATCAGGTACCTGCAACCGTAAAGACTATCGAATACGATCCCAACCGTAGTGCCCGTATTGCACTGTTAGCGTATGCCGATGGTGAGAAGAGGTACATACTTGCGCCGCAAGGCTTGCAAGTAGGCCAGAAAGTAATCTCGGGCAAGGATATCGCTCCTGATTTGGGCAACGCCTTATATTTGAGCGAAATTCCTCTCGGAACCTTGATTCACAACATCGAGCTTCGTCCTGGACAAGGCGGTAAGATTGTACGTAGTGCAGGCACTTACGCCCAGTTGCTCTCCCGCGACGGCAAATACGCCATTATCAAATTACCTTCCGGTGAAACGAGGAAAATCCTCCAAGCTTGCAAGGCCACAATTGGAACAACTTCCAATCCTGACCACATCTTGGAATCTTCGGGCAAGGCCGGTCGCAGCCGCTGGCTGGGACGCAGACCTCGCAACCGTGGTGTCGTCATGAACCCTGTAGATCACCCGATGGGTGGTGGTGAAGGACGCGCATCCGGCGGACATCCTCGTTCACGCAAGGGTCTTCCAGCCAAGGGTTACAAGACTCGCCGCTCGAAGAATCCTTCGAACCAGTACATCATTGAAAGAAGGAAGAAGTAATTTTAAAAACGTAGAAAAATGAGCCGTTCAATCAAAAAAGGTCCATATATCCACTACAAACTGGAGAAGAAAGTTCTCGCTGCTGCTGAAAGCAAGAAGAAATCCACCATCAAGACATGGTCGAGAGCTTCGATGATTTCTCCTGATTTTGTCGGATTGACCATTGCCGTACACAACGGAAACAAGTTCGTTCCCGTTTTCGTGACAGAAAACATGGTTGGCCATAAGTTGGGCGAATTTGCCCCTACCCGTACCTTCCGTGGTCATGCAGGCAACAAAGATAAAGCTAAAAAGTAATCACCGTTTGTAAATAACATAGAGCAATGGGATCGAGAAAACGTATTCGTGCTGAAAAGATAAAAGAGCAGAAGAAAACGCTCTACGTGGCCAAGTTGAGAAATAACCCCACATCCCCTCGTAAAACGAGGTATACTGCTGATTTAATCAGGGGATTGGATGTTGACAAAGCCTTGGCCGTCCTCCAATACGGGCATAGGGAAGCTGCTCCCAAGCTGCACAAGCTGCTGCGTTCGGCTATTGCCAACTGGCAGAACAAAAATGAAGGCGCTCGCATGGAAGATGCTCACTTGTATGTGAAGGAAATCTTTGTGGACGGTGGTGTCCAACTGAAGAGGTTGCGTCCCGCTCCTCAAGGTCGTGGATATAGGATTCGCAAACGTTCTAACCACGTAACCTTGATTCTTGGCAGCCGGGATTTAAGTGCCCAGGCTTCCAAGACTGGCAACAAGGCCGCAAACAAACCGGCCAATGAGAATGTTGAAAAATCAGAATCCGAAAACAAGTAACAATGGGACAGAAAACAAATCCTATAGGCAATAGATTAGGAATCATCAGAGGCTGGGATTCCAGCTGGTATGGCGGAAAACGCTTCGAAGCCAAATTGGTGGAGGATGATAAAATCCGCAAATACTTGAATGCGCGTTTAGCAAAAGCCTACGTTTCAAAGGTTCTGATTGAGCGCACCTTGAAAATGGTCACAATCAACATTTTCACGGCAAGGCCAGGTTTGATTATCGGGAAAGCGGGCCAAGAAGTAGACAAATTGAAGGAAGAGCTGAAGAAACTCACAGGCAAAGAAATCCAAATCAGCATCTCGGAGATCAAACGTCCTGAATTGGACGCTGTTTTGGTTGCCTCTTCAATTGCTCGTCAATTGGAGGGCCGTGTTTCGTACAGGAAGGCCATCAAAACTGCCATCGCATCGGCCATGCGAATGAGCGCTGAAGGTATCAAAGTCCAGATCTCCGGTCGTTTGGGCGGTGCTGAAATGGCTCGTACCGAACATTTCAAAGAAGGAAGGACTCCTCTTCACACTTTGAGAGCTGACATTGATTATGCTCTTTCTGAAGCTCACACAACCTACGGTCGTCTCGGCATCAAAGTTTGGATTTGCCGTGGCATCGTATACGGGAAGCGTGATTTGACCGCAGGCTTTGCGGCTGCTACCACAGGAAAGGAACCATCGGGAAGGCCCATGTCGCCTCGTCCCTCCGGCGGTAGAAAGAAGAAAGCCAACTAATATAGTGTTAACGTTTTAACATTTAAGAGAGATGTTACAACCAAAGAAAACAAAGTTCAGGAAGCAACAAAAAGGCAGAATGAAAGGCAATGCCAAGAGAGGTGCCGAGATTGCTTTCGGTTCTTTCGGCATCAAGGCAATGGAAACAGCCTTCATTACAGCCCGTCAGTTGGAAGCCGCCCGTCAAGCCGTGACACGTTATATGAAACGTGAAGGTCAAATTTGGATTCGTGTATTCCCGGACAAACCCATTACCAAGAAACCCAATGAAGTCCGTATGGGTAAAGGTAAAGGTTCGCCGGAATACTTTGTAGCCCGAGTTTGTCCGGGACGAATCTTGTTTGAAGCCGACGGTGTCCCCATGGATGTTGCGAAGGAAGCTCTCCGTCTCGCATCCCAGAAGCTGCCGATTGCTGTCAAGTTTGTCGTGAGAAGAGATTATGTAGCCGAATAAAAGGGAGGGAAAGCCATGAAATCAGAATTCGTAGTAAAAGAATTATCGACCGCGGAACTGAAAGACCGCTTGGACACGGAAAGGGCCGAGTTGCACAAGATGAAATTGAATCATGCCATTTCTCCTGTTGAAAACCCGAACCTGATAAAGAACCACAAAAAAAACATTGCCCGTATCCTGACGGAATTGCGCCGCAGGGAATTGGCTGACTAAAGCCCCAAAAGAGAAAAAATGGAAAGGAATCTTAGAAAAGAGAGAATCGGCGTGGTGGTCAGTGACAAAATGCAAAAGACCATCACCGTCTTGGTTGAGCGGAGGATGAAACACCCCATTTACGGCAAATTCGTAAAGAAATCGACCAAGTTCAAGGCTCATGATGAAAAGAACGATTGCCATATCGGCGATACTGTACGCATCATGGAAACCCGTCCTTTGAGCAAAGACAAACGTTGGAGATTAGTTGAAATCATTGAAAGAGCTAAATAATTATGATACAGCAAGAAACTAGACTTAGTGTTGCCGATAACAGTGGAGCCAAGTCGGTACTTTGCATCCGCGTATTAGGGGGCACCAAGAGAAGATACGCGAGTGTGGGTGACAAGATTGTCGTAGCCATCAAAGACGCGCTTCCTTCGGGCAATGTTAAGAAAGGAACCGTATCGAAGGCTGTTGTTGTCAGGACGACCAAGGAAGTCCGCAGAGCGGATGGCTCCTATATCCGCTTTGACGACAATGCCGTTGTATTGCTTAACGCGGCTGATGAAATGCGTGGTACCCGTATCTTCGGACCGGTAGCCCGTGAGTTACGTGAAAAGCAGTTCATGAAGATTGTTTCACTGGCACCTGAAGTGCTTTAATAGGAAATACGACCATGAAATTACACATTAAAAAAGGAGACACTGTCAAGGTGTTGGCCGGTGATGAAAGAGGCAAGCAAGGCCGTGTCCTGTTTGTCGATATCAAAAAGCAGCGAGCCAAAGTGGAAGGACTCAACATGGTCTCCAAGCACACTAAGCCTAATTCCAAGAATCCTCAAGGCGGCATTATCAAAGTAGAGGCGGGAATCCACATTTCCAATCTGATGGTTGTGGATGGCAAAGGGAATGCTACTCGTATTGGCCGCAAACTGGATGAAAAGACCAACAAATCAGTTCGCTATTCTAAAAAATCTGGGGAGGTAATCAAGTAATGAGTTATACGCCGAGACTTAAAGAAAAATACAACAACACGATTGTCCCAAACCTGCAAAAGGAATTCGGGTACAAAAGCGTGATGCAAGTTCCCCGTCTGGTCAAGATTTGCTTGAACCAGGGTATCGGAGCTGCCGTTGCCGATAAGAAATTAGTGGATGCCGGCGTGGAAGAAATGACCGCCATTACAGGCCAGAAAGCCGTTCCCACAAAATCGAAAAAGGATATCTCCAACTTCAAGGTCCGCAAGGGTATGCCCATCGGAGTACGCGTTACCTTGAGAGGAGAGCGCATGTACGAATTTTTGGATCGTCTGATTTCAGTTGCCATTCCTCGTATCCGTGATTTCCATGGGATTAGCGACAAAGGGCTGGATGGCAAAGGGAACTTCTCTTTCGGTATCACCGAACAGATTATCTTCCCTGAAATCAACATCGATAAAATCAGCCGGATTAGTGGGATGGATATCACTTTCGTCACCACTGCTACCAATGATAAGGAAGCATACGCTTTGTTAAGAGAATTCGGCATGCCTTTTCAAAAACAAAACAACAAGTAGTGCGTTATGGCAAAAGAATCAATGAAAGCCAGAGAGCTTAAGCGTGAACGTATGGTAGCTAAATATGCCCAGAAACGTGCCGAGCTCAAGAAAGCCGGGGATTATGACGCCCTGCAAAAATTACCCAAGAATGCCTCGCCTGTCCGGCTGCACAATCGCTGCAAGCTGACCGGCAGACCTAAAGGATATATGCGTACATTCGGTATCTCCCGTATCAACTTCCGCGAAATGGCTCTGCAAGGACTCATTCCCGGAGTAAAAAAAGCCAGTTGGTAGTTTTTAACCCTTAAATCAAAGTACAGAAATGATATCAGATTCTATCGCGGACTTTTTGACCGTTATCAGGAACGCCAACATGGCCAGAAAAAGGATGGTGGAAGTTCCTTCGTCCAAAATGAAGGCAGGCATTGCTCGCATTTTGTTCGAAAAGGGTTATATTGTGAACTACAAAGTGGAAGAAGGTGTGAAGCCTACTCTGAAAATTGCGTTGAAATATGATCCGGCTACGAAAATGCCGGCAATCCGACGAATTGAAAGAGTGAGTACCCCTGGTTTGCGTAAATATGCCGATACCGAAAACCTCCCCCGCGTGATGAACGGTTTAGGCATCGCCATCATGTCCACTTCCAAAGGATTGATGACTGACAAGGAAGCCCGAAAAGAAAACGTGGGTGGTGAAGTAATTTGTTACATCAGCTAAACAACAGTAATACAATGTCAAGAATTGGTAGAGCACCTATAAGCCTTCCTAAGGGAGTTACGGTTAGCGTGGCCACTAACAATGTTGTGACGGTCAAAGGCCCTAAAGGCGAATTGAGCCGTCAAGTAAATCCCGATATCACGGTGCAAGTAGACAATGAAACCAACCATATATTGGTCAAGAGGCCTACGGATCAAAAACGCCACAAGGCTTTGCATGGTCTGTACCGGGCTTTGATTCACAACATGGTAGTAGGGGTTTCGGAAGGATTCAAAACGACGATGGAAATCGTAGGTGTGGGTTACAAGGCCACTGTCAATGGGCAGATTATAGACCTTGCACTTGGCTATTCCCACAACTTATTCATCGAATTGCCCAAGGAAATAAAAGCAACAGCCACGGCAGAAAAAGGGAAGAACCCTACCCTCACGCTGGAATCATCCGACAAGGAGTTGCTTGGCATGGTTTGTTCCAAAATCCGTTCCTATCGCAAGCCAGAACCTTATAAAGGCAAAGGTATCAAGTTTGAAGGTGAAATTTTGCGCAGGAAAGCTGGTAAATCGGCTGCCAGTGCCAAGAAATAGCGGACTATTAAATATATTTGCACGATGGCTATTACGAAAAGATATAGAAGAGAGCGCATCAAGATGCGCATTCGCAAGAAGATATCGGGTAGCACTGTTGCTCCCCGTTTGAGCGTGTTCAGAAGCAACCGGGACATTTATGCCCAAATCATCAATGATGAAACAGGCAAAACCTTGGTTCAAGCTTCGTCCAAAGAAAAGAGTTTCTCTTTCCAAGGGACCAAGACCGAAAAAGCTGCTGAAGTAGGGAAAATTTTGGCTGAGAGAGCCAAGGCAGCTTCTATCGAACAAGTTGTTTTCGACCGTAACGGTTATTTGTATCACGGACGTGTAAAATCTTTGGCAGACGGTGCCAGGGAAGGCGGCCTCAAATTCTAAGGAAACAAGACTATGACAGACACAAATGTAAAGAAAGTGAAATCGAGCGACATCGAATTTCAAGACAAGTTGGTTAGCATCAACCGTGTCACCAAAGTCACCAAAGGGGGCCGGACTTTCAGTTTTTCGGCTATCGTAGTGGTCGGCAATGGAAACGGCGTAGTTGGTTATGGTCTTGGGAAAGCCAAGGAAGTCCAAGCTGCCATCCAGAAAGGTCTGGATGACGCAAAGAAGAATCTTGTCAAGGTCCCCGTTCTCAAAGGAACTATTCCTCATGAACAATACGGGAAATACAGCGGTGCGACCGTGTTCCTCAAACCGGCGGCTCCGGGTACTGGAGTTATCGCGGGTGGTGCCATGCGTGCCGTATTGGAAAGCGTAGGAGTAAAGGACGTGTTGGCTAAATCCAAAGGTTCTTCCAATCCCCACTCGGTTGTCAAAGCAACCATCAATGCCCTTGCACAAATGAGGGATCCGTTGATGGTCGCTCATTCGAGAGGCATTGAATTGGATAAAGTGTTTAACGGCTAAGAGAAAAGGAGACTCATTTCATGAAGAAGGTGAAATTGACCCAAATAAAAAGCGGCATCGACCGCCCCTTGTCCCAAAAGATGACTCTCAAATCATTGAAATTGGGACGGATTGGCAAAACGGCCGAAGTCGAAATGAATCCGGATATGGCCGGCATGATTGCCAAGGTCAGCCACTTGATTAAAATCGAAGAGATTTAGTCAGGATATCGGAATTATTTACTAACGAGAGAAAAGAGATTTTAATATGGACTTATCAACTTTATCCCCCGCCAAAGGTTCGGTCAGGACGAACAAGCGTTTGGGTCGCGGTTATGGTTCTGGCAATGGACAGACAGCCGGAAGAGGGCACAAAGGTGCGAAATCCCGTTCGGGTTATAGTCGCAAGATTGGTTTTGAAGGCGGCCAGATGCCTCTGTACCGGCGTTTGCCGAAAAGCGGATTCAAAAACATGAACCGTATTGAATACAACGCCATTAACTTGGATATATTGGAAAAGTTAGCTACGGAAAAAGGCTTAACGACCATCAATCTCCAAGTCCTGAAAGAAAATGGCTTGGCATCCAAGAATGACAAGGTTAAAATCTTGGGACGAGGGGAACTGAATTCCACCGTAAACGTAACTGCCCATGCTTTTTCCGCTAAAGCGAAAGAAGCCATCGAAGCCAAAGGCGGTTCTGCCGCACTGGTTGAGACAAAACCCCAAGAAAAATAATATTCTTGTTGATTAGCCTTGTCGGTAAAGACAAGGCTAATCAATGGTTTTTACATCCATCTTATCCAGATAGTTGATGAAAAGATTCATAGAAACCCTGAAAAACATCTATAAGATAGAGGAACTTCGCAAGAGGATTCTTTATACGCTGGGAATCATCGTAATCTACCGTATAGGTTCTTTTATCGTTTTGCCTGGGATTGACCCATCCCAGTTAGGAGCCTTGCAGCAACAGACCAGCGATGGTTTGCTCGGATTGCTGAATATGTTTTCCGGAGGTGCCTTCTCTAATGCATCCATCTTTGCATTAGGGATCATGCCTTATATCTCAGCATCCATCATAGTGCAATTGTTTGGCATGGCAATCCCCTATTTCCAAAAGCTTCAGAAAGAAGGGGAAAGCGGACGCAGGAAAATGAACCAAATCACGCGCTGGCTCACCATTGCCGTCACTGCTCTTCAGGCACCGGCATACTTGACCAACGTCGTAAACCAGCTTCCGGCTACTGCTTTCATCCCGTTCAATGGAACTAATCCGGGTGCATTTTTCTGGGTTTCGTCCTGTATCATCCTCACCGCAGGTACGTTGTTTGTGATGTGGCTTGGTGAAAAGATTACAGACAAGGGCATAGGAAACGGTATCTCCCTCATTATCATGATTGGTATCATCGCCCGCTTGCCGTTTGCCCTCTTTGGGGAATTCGTCGCCCGATTGGAGCAGCAAGGTGGTGGCTTAGTGATGTTCCTCGTAGAATTAGTCGTCCTGATTGCCGTTATTCTGCTGTGTATCTTGCTCGTACAAGGAACTCGCAGAATTCCGGTTCAATATGCTAAAAGAATCGTCGGTAACAAACAATACGGCGGGGTTCGCCAATATCTCCCGTTGAAAGTCAATGCAGCCGGCGTAATGCCCATCATCTTTGCGCAAGCTATCATGTTCATCCCTGTAACGATTGCGGGGTTTGCATCTCCGGAATCGGTCAACTCCGGATTCTGGAGATCCATGATGGACTTCAATGGATTTTGGTATAATTTGATTTTTGCATTGCTGATTATCGTGTTCACCTATTTTTATACGGCTATCACGATGAACTCGCAGCAAATTGCCGACGACCTCAAACGAAACAATGGCTTCATTCCTGGTATCAAGCCTGGTAAAAAGACGATGGAATTCATCGATGATGTGATTTCTCGAATTACGCTGCCGGGGTCTATCTTCTTGGCAATCGTGGCTATCCTGCCAGCAATTGTAAGCCTGTTCGGTGTCAGCACTCAGTTTGCCCAATTCTATGGAGGGACTTCATTGCTGATTATGGTAGGGGTCATTTTGGATACCTTGCAACAAATAGAAAGCCACTTGCTGATGCGTCACTATGATGGTCTGACAAAATCGGGACGAATCAAAGGTCGCTCTGGAGGAGCTTACGGCGTTGCTTAGTTTGCTTAGAAAAATGTCACCGAGAATATACACACAGGAAGAAATTGCCAAAATCAGCCAAAGCGCACTCCTTGTCGGAGACACTTTGGCTGAAATGGCCAAAATGATAGCCCCTGGTGTCAAAACCATCGAACTGGACAGACGAGCAGAGGAATTCATCCGCTCCAATGGAGCGATACCTGCCTGCAAAGGCTACGAGGGGTTCCCTTCTGCTTTATGCATCTCTGTCAATGAAGTGGTTGTCCACGGCTTTCCTTCCGAATTGGAATTGAAAGACGGAGATATTGTCTCGGTTGACTGCGTGGTTGAAAAAGATGGTTACTTTGGAGACTCTGCCTATACCTTTATGGTAGGGAATGTAGCAGACCCCGTACGGAATCTGCTGGAAGCAACCAAAGTTTCCTTGTACAAAGGCATTGAGCAAGCCCGTGCGGGGAAAAGGACCGGCGATATCGGCCATGCGGTACAGTCGTATGTGGAAGCCCGTGGATACGGAGTGGTTAGAGAACTCTGCGGGCATGGAGTTGGCGCCCATATGCATGAAAAGCCTGATGTGTTGAACTACGGCAAACAAGGCAGCGGCGTCTTGCTCAAAGAAGGAATGGTCATCGCCATCGAACCGATGATTACCTTAGGAAAACGAAATATCGGCATTGCCAAAAACGGATGGGAAGTATATACTCTGGATGGCAAGCCAGCTGCTCATTTTGAACACAGTCTCACCATCACTGGAGGAGAAGCCAGAATCCTCTCCTCTTTTGAAAAGGTGGAAGAAATTTTAAAGAACAAATAGGAAATGGCAAAACAGCAATCCATACAACAAGACGGAACGGTTATCGAATCCTTAGGTAATGCCATGTTCCGGGTAGAGCTGGAAAACGGCCATACCGTCATTGCCCATATTTCCGGGAAAATGCGGCTACATTACATCAAAATTCTGCCGGGTGACAGGGTCCAATTGGAAATGTCTCCTTATGATTTGAGTAAAGCCCGCATAGTTTTCAGATATAAATAGTATTTTTGCGCCCTAAAATTTTATAACAAGAAAGACCGATGAAAGTAAAGCCGTCAGTAAAGAAGAGATCGCCCGAGTGCAAAATTGTGAAACGCAAAGGGGTGGTGTACGTGATCAACAAAAAGAATCCCAAGTTCAAAATGAGACAGGGATAAGTTCACGAAGAGTGTTTAGATTTAAAATTGGAATAATACATGGCACGTATTGCAGGTATAGATTTACCTAAGAACAAAAGAGGGGAAATAGGTTTGACCTATATTTACGGTATTGGCAGAAGCACCGCCCGTAAAATCCTGGCATCATCAGACATTTCTTTTGACAAGAAAGTAGAAGAATGGAATGATGAAGAACTGGCTAAAATCCGTACGTATATCGGTGAAAAGCTAAAAGTGGAAGGGGCACTCCGTTCCGAAGTACAGACAAACATCAAACGTTTGATGGATATCGGGTGCTACCGTGGTATCCGTCACCGTCTTGGATTGCCGCTCCGCGGACAAAGTACCAAGAACAATGCCCGCACACGCAAAGGGCGCAAGAAGACGGTTGCCAACAAGAAGAAGGCGCCTAAAGGTTAAAAACTAGCTTTGCATCAGATTTTTGAGCTAATAACATTCATTTTAATAAGACATGGCAAAAGTTGCTAACGCTGGCGGAAAAAACGCCAAGACAGTGAAGAAGAAGATTGTCAAAGTCGAACCGCAAGGCAAGGCTTTCATCTCGGCTTCATTCAACAATGTGATCATCTCGCTCACCAATAACGCAGGTCAGGTTATTTCTTGGGCTTCAGCTGGGAAAATGGGTTTCAAAGGTTCCAAGAAGAATACACCCTATGCTGCCCAGATGGCAGCCACCGATTGTGCCAAAGTTGCCTACGATTTGGGATTGCGCAAAGTAAAAGTTTATGTGAAAGGACCCGGTGCCGGCCGTGAATCAGCTATCCGTACCATTCATGGAGCGGGAATCGAAGTTACCGAAATCATGGACGTTACGCCTCTGCCCCATAATGGTTGCCGTCCTCCCAAGAGAAGAAGAGTTTAAGTTTGTGTAACCTACTTTAAAAGCATAGCAGAAACATGGCAAGATATATTGGTCCAAAATCTAAAATCGCACGGAAGTTCCAAGAGCCCATCTATGGAGCTGATAAGGTCTTGGAACGGAAAAATTACGCTCCCGGACAACACGGTCAAAGCAAACGCAGGTCCAAACTCTCCGAGTATGGTATCCAGTTGCAGGAAAAACAGAAGGCCAAATACACCTACGGAATCTTGGAAAGGCAGTTCCGCAAGATTTTTGCCCAGGCTTCGCGCCGTCAAGGCATCACTGGGGAAAACCTTCTCCAATTGCTGGAATCCCGTTTGGACAATGTAGTGTTCCGTCTGGGGATCGCTCCCACTCGCAATGCGGCACGCCAGATGGTCGGTCATCGTCATATTGTGGTCAACGGCCGAGTTGTCAGCATCCCATCATTTCAGTTGCGTCCGGGGGACATCGTGGAAGTTCGCGAGAAATCCAAATCATTGGAAGTGATTACCAACTCAGTGGAAGGTCGTACCAACCAGTACAACTGGCTGGAATGGGATAGCAAGACTATGACAGGGAAATTCCTGAATTATCCAGAACGTGAAAACATTCCGGAAAACATCAAGGAACAGTTGATTGTCGAATTGTACTCCAAGTAATGATTGCTTGGAGTGCAATTCGCACATTGGGAAAATATCCCTCCTTTCATTTTTAATATTTAAAACAAAACCAAATGGCAATTTTAGCTTTTCAGAAACCGGATAAAGTGAACATGGTCAGCTTGGATGACAAGAAAGGTATCTTTGAAATCCATCCGCTGGAACCGGGTTATTCGGTGACTATCGGAAATGCCTTACGCCGTATCTTGATATCTTCGTTGGAAGGATTTGCCATCACCTCCATCCGTATCGAAGGAGTGGATCATGAGTTTGCGTCCATTAAAGGTGTGATTGAGGATGTTACCAATATTGTATTAAACCTCAAGCAAATTCGCTTCAAGCAACAAATCAAGGAGGTGGATCAGGAAAAGGTTCATTTGGAAATCTCGAACCAAGAAGTCTTCAAAGCAGGAGACTTGAACAACGTCCTGAATGGTTTCCAAGTCCTGAATCCGGAATTTGAAATCTGCCACATGGAACCGAGCGTCCATCTGAGCATGGATATTGCTATCAACAAAGGCCGTGGATGGGTTCCTGCCGAAGAGAACAAGAACCCGAACGACCCGGTTGGCACAATTGCAATCGATTCCATCCATACTCCAATCAAGAATGTCCACTACGAGACGGAAAATTTCCGTGTAGAACAAAAGACCGATTATGAAAAATTGGTCTTGACAATCCTGACCGACGGTTCCATTTCGCCCAAAGATGCCTTGAAAGATGCCGCGACGATCCTGATTAATCATTTTGCACTCTTCTCTGAAGAGAAAATGGCTTTGGAAGTACCGGAAGATGATTTTGCTGGCGAATTTGACGAGGAAGACCTGCACATGCGTCAGCTGCTTAACACTCGTTTAGCAGATATGGAACTTTCCGTTCGTGCTTTGAATTGCCTTAAAGCGGCAGAAGTGGAAACCTTAGGCGAACTGGTTTCCTTCAACAAGTCTGACTTGCTCAAATTCCGCAACTTTGGCAAAAAGTCGTTGACTGAATTGGAGAACTTGGTAAAATCCAAGAACTTGGACTTCGGCATGAATGTCAGCAAATACAAACTGACAAAATCGGAACCAACAGAAAAAGAAGAAGTAGTTGTTGTAGAAGAAAATTAGGGGATTTTTATCATGAGACACGGAAAGAAATTCAATAAACTGAGCAGGACGCACGCCCACCGGCGTCAAATGTTGGCCAATATGGCTTCATCTTTGATTCTGCACAAGCGAATCAATACCACTTTGGCAAAAGCGAAAGCTTTGAGGGTCTATGTAGAACCGCTTTTGACTAAAGCCAAAGAAGATACGACCCACTCCCGTCGAGTTGTTTTCAGCTATTTGCAAAACAAAGAAGCTGTTACTGAGCTATTCCGGGAAATTTCACAGAAGATTGCCCAGCGTCCCGGAGGTTACACCCGCATTCTGAAGACAGGTTATCGCCTTGGTGATAACGCTGAAATGGCCTTCATCGAATTGGTTGACTATAGCCTCAATCCAAGTAACGGCAAGGAAAACAAAACCAAATCGACCCGTCGTGGCGGCAAGAAGAAATCCGCCGGTTCGGAAAATACAGCCCAAGCAACAGAAGCCGCAGCAACGGAAGTTCCTGCCGAAAGCGAAAAGGCTGAGTAGAGCTTGGAACTGCTCGCATTGCCTATATAGCGAAGGAGAGGGTACGGAGAGCATTTTTCGGAACGAATGTAACGAAAAATACTTTTTCTGTTACCCTCTTTTTTGCTATCTTTGGCTTCGCCGAAGATAGGATGCATCTGGCATAACCAAAGCAAGGTTAGCTACGCCGCCCCCCCTTCGCCTCGGCTATATCCAAGCAAGGAAACTAGCTTGATATGGCACTCGGCTCAATCGGAGCTTTTGCATCTGCTCTCGACTTTCGCTATCGTTGGCTTCGCCGAAGATAGGATGCATCTCGGTAATGCAAAATGCACAAAATCCATGTATTCAATATCCTTGAATGCATGATTCGCAGCCTGCCTCGCTAGGCACAAGCTGGCATTTACAGGAACAAGAAACGGAAAACATAATATTTAACCAATATGAGTCAGATTGCAAGTATCCATGCTCGTCAGATTCTTGATTCAAGAGGGAATCCGACAGTTGAAGTTGAAGTGATTACCAGTACCGGTGCATTTGGACGTGCCGGGGTACCTTCAGGTGCCTCGACAGGTGTGCACGAAGCGGTTGAACTGCGTGACAATGACAAGCAGACTTACGGAGGCAAAGGAGTGTTGCAAGCCGTACAGAATGTAAACAATGTCATAGCGAAAGAACTCTGCGGCATGATGGTAGAAGAGCAGAATGCCCTTGATGCCCGCATGATTGAATTGGATGGTACCCCTAACAAAGGGAAACTGGGCGCCAATGCTATTTTAGGCGTGTCCTTGGCCTGCGCCCGGGCTGCTGCCGAAGAATGCGGACAAGAACTCTTCAACTATGTAGGCGGTGTGAACGCCAATACCCTTCCAATCCCGATGATGAATATCCTCAATGGAGGCTCCCATGCCGACAGCAACGTGGACTTCCAGGAATTCATGATCATGCCAGTAGGCGCTCCTTCCTTCAGCGAAGCTCTCCGCTGGGGTGCGGAAACATTCCACTCTTTGAAGAACGTACTCAAGAAAAAGAACCTCTCGACAGGGGTTGGCGATGAAGGAGGTTTCGCTCCTAACTTGAAATCGAATGAAGAAGCATTGGAAGTAATCCTGCAAGCCATTGAACAAGCCGGATATAAACCGGGAGAAGATATATTCATCGCTCTCGACCCGGCTTCCTCCGAATTCTACCTTCCTGAAGAAAAAGTTTACCACCTGCATAAGTCTTCCGGAGACAAGCTGACTTCGGCACAAATGGCCGATTTCTGGGCTGACTGGACAAAACGCTACCCTATCATTTCCATCGAAGACGGCATGGCTGAAGATGACTGGGAAGGTTGGAAATTGCTGACCGACCGCATTGGAGACCATTGCCAATTGGTAGGTGACGATTTGTTCGTGACCAATACCGAACGGCTGAAACTGGGTATCGATAGAAAAGTTGCCAACTCTATCTTAATCAAGGTCAACCAAATCGGTTCGCTTACTGAAACCATCAACGCAGTCAACATGGCCTACCGCAACAGCTACACCGCTATCATGAGCCATCGTTCCGGCGAAACCGAAGACACGACAATTGCCGACTTGGCTGTTGCGCTGAACACAGGCTTAATCAAAACCGGATCGGCCTGCCGTTCAGAACGTATTGCCAAATATAACCAACTGCTCCGTATCGAAGAAGCTCTTGGTGATACGGCCTATTACTTAGGAAAAGACTTCAAATTCATCAAGAAGTAAGCCCCTCCGGGTACCAGGGTATCCACGACTCCTTGCTGGACAAATTACTTGAGTCCTTCTGCAAAAAACGCGGATACCCTCTTTTCTTTCCACGCGTACTACTGCTTGAAGGTAATCCAAAATCGCTTAATATCAATAGGCCAAACTCAGAAAACGCCTTGATGCACCGTTTCTTCTATAGGACTATAGCAATCGGCATCATGCTGTCGATAGGAATCTGGATGTTTCCTGCAACGGCCCATGCCCAAACAGAAGAAGAAACATTTGCAATCTACCAGACAGATTCCAGCCGCTGGCTCGGAACTCAAGATTTGAAATACAAAGGAGTCCGTCCTCGCATAGGTTTGGTCCTAAGCGGCGGCGGAGCCAAAGGCATTGCTCACGTAGGAGTAATCAAAGTGCTGGAAGAACTGGGTATCCCGATTGACTACGTAGGTGGGACCAGTATGGGTTCCATTATCGGAGGTCTGTATGCATATGGATATACTGCCCAGGAGCTGGATTCCATCGTCACCCACGCAGATTGGGACATGCTGCTCAATGACAGGGCAGATTGGACGGATGTCTTCTACGCCAACAAAAACGAATACATGCTCCGCCTGCCTTTCGGCCTAGGAGAAGAATCAGGCACATCCATCGTGCCAGTAGGATTTCTAAAAGGCCAGCACATCAACAACCTCTTTTACACACTTACTTCCCAAGCATACAAATCTAAGACTTTCAAAGAATTCAATATTCCCTTCTTTTGTGTCGGAGCCAATATCGTCAATGGTCAAGCTGTTTATTTAGACAGCGGCAATCTGGCCATAGCCATGCGAGCCAGCATGGCTGTACCCGGAATCTTCTCTCCTGTCAAAATCGACAGCATGGTCTTAGTCGATGGCGGTGTCCTGAACAACTTTCCTGTAGACAAGATGCTGGAACAAGGTATCGACATCGTCATTGGTGTCGATGTGGGATTTTCATACGCCGGAGTAGACAATGTAAGCAACTTCATGGATGTGCTGGAAGAAGTCATCTTCATGGGATCCAAAAACCGGGTCATGGATAACCGGAAGGCATGCCGAGTCTTGATTCGACCCAATATGAAGGGATACACGACAACCAGCTTTTCCAAAGCCGATTCGCTGATAGCTCGGGGCGAAGCAGCGGCACGGCAGCCCGAGATTTACGCCCAACTCAAGCAATTGGCCGAAGAGTTGTCCAACTATGAACCAGACTCGCCCGAGGAGAAAAAACCGTACCGACCGCCAGAAGCCATCTACATTTCCCAAATTGAATATAACGGGCTGAAGAAATACAATATCGGCTATGTCAACCAATTCCTTCAAATAGAAGAAGGCAATTGGGTCAAACTGACGGATATTACCGACGGGATAGACCGTCTATATGGAAGCAGTGTATTCCGCTCTGTATCTTACGAGTTCAAGCAAGATACCAATCGACAAGATGCCACGATCCTGACAATTAATGTGGATGAAGCCCCTTCCAACACGTTCAACCTAGGGATACGCTATGACAACACACGGGCGGCAGCCTTGCTTGCCGGGGTGGAATTCAGGAATCTGGGGTTCAGGAATTCGCTGCTCACTTTGGATGTGGAACTATCCAAGATGTCGTCAGCCAGTGTGGATTATACTGTAATGCCAGATTGGCGTCCCCGCAAAAACAAATACTCGGTCTGGCTTCCCAGCTTAGGAATCGGAGGTGACTATTACCATATCAGCGGTTACCTCTACAGAAACCCTGAAGCTCCCAGCTCCCGGACATCGGAAATCCGATCAAACCTTTACCGGGTCCGTCTTTACGGCCAATCCAATTGGAAGCTGAACATCCTAGGAATAGGTATCGCCTATGAATACGGAGATAACGAAGAATGGATTTCATCGGCCATAGACAGGCAGGACGTGTTCAATAACGGATATGTCTACCCCTATTTCTACTATCGGCACAATAGTTTCAACCAGAAATATTACCCGACCCATGGTTCCAAGATGAACTTAGAAGTGGTCTTCCCTATCTTGGTCGGATCGGAACCCTCGCCTGGGATATCTTCCCACTTCTTTAGCGCATATTGGACGGCCGATTTTGCTATCCAAGCGGGGAAAAGGCTCACATTCTATCCGGGTTTCAGCCTGGGAACCATTTTGTTCCGAAGCGGGGCGAGAATCCCGCTCCAATACCAGTTCTTCCAAGGTGGCTGTTCTAACATAGAAGGAGTCTACAACAGCATGCTTCCAGGTGTACAGTTCGGGCAATCCAGCGGTTATCAAATTGCCAATGTGCGTCTAACGGCACAAATCATGCTAATCAAAAATCTTTACCTCAGTCTGCGCGGCGGGGTCGGAAAAGCCGAATACGAGATTATCGACATGATACGGGACTTCGACCATATAGTCTATGGCGGGAACATCGGTATCTCTTACAATACTCCTATCGGCCCTGTCGGACTCAGCTTCCAGACCTCCAATGTCCATAAGTTCAATCTGTTCTTGAATATCGGCTACTGGTTCTGATAAAATCGACCTCCGCGCTGCTGGAAAGAGTGGATAAACAAAGCTCAACCAGCATCTGTTCCGCTAAAAATAGCTCCCCCGCTGTCAGGCTTGGCTGGAATAATGCAGCTTCCCCGGCTTATCGAATACACAGCAAAACAACCGAATGCCCCATTAGAGATATTTCCACGGACATTGGATGGCGCCGCACTGTAAACGGGAAATTCCGTAGATACCGCCTCGTTCACATCGGAGATGTATTGATTGTAAGCATCCGTGAAACTGTACAAGATCATGGTGACGCTATCGCCTTCTTTCAAAGCGGGAACCCGGGTACTGTCGGATGGTTCATCGGCAAAAAAGTAAATTGTAAGTCCCTGCATGTAAAGACCGGAAGTGAAAATATCCGGGAAACAAAAAATATCTGTAATCGTATCAAAATACATGCGGCCGTTCAAGGCGAAACTGAAACCGTAATTCTCCTTGGTGGGCGGATCCTGGGCATAAATCCGGATATTCCAGCCTAAACGGGATGGATTAGCGCTATAGAAAGGCGGCAGCCCCATTCCGTACAAAGGGGAAACCGAGTCAATGGGAGGAATATCCGGCATCCTGCTCTCGGCTTCGTACAGTTCCGTTTGCCCATCGCCATTTGCATCCACTTCTATATGAAGCCGATAATTCTCTCCTATTTTCCCATACACATCCGGAGCTGTCCGATACCAACCCGGCATAGTATCATCCTCGACATAATCTATCCGGGAACCATCTTCCCTTTGCACATATACCAGTGCCCCCGAAATTGTCGTCTTGTCCACCTCCGGGTCGTAATAATCACACGAACGGTTCAGCTTGACAACATGCGAAGCAGTATCCGTTGTCAACTTGGCATCGACCACCAGAATCGAATCCATGGTACCCAAGTCCACATGGATAATTTCCGTACAAGCTGCTCCAAAAAATAAAAATACGGCTATTCCGGCAAATGAACCGAACCTCCACCGAATCATCCTTGGACAAAGGCCTTTACAACCATGTATCGGATTGCTTGCCTTGCGACAAAAAATTCTTCCAACGCGATGCATGGTTCAGAAATTAAGATTAAAAGTGACAAAAGGCACAACGGAAAACAAATATATCTTGACAGCATACGACTGCGTTGGATCATCCGAATCCTGATAAAAGGACACCGACCAAGGATTCTTGCGGCCGTAAGCGTTATACAAGCCAGCGGAAAGACTCCAGCGGTACGGTTTTCCATTATCAGGCTTAGATTTGAACGTATAGGACACATCCAGCCGATGGTAATTCTCCATCCTGCCAGAATTCCTTTTTCCATAAATAGGAATAAACTGTCCATCAATCACAGCCTTGCCAATGGGATACGTAGTGGGTTGTCCCGAATAAAACATCCAATTGAGAGACACACTATGGCGAGGATGCGGGTCTATATTGAGCAAGATGTTGACTGCATGGGGTCGATCGTAAGGAGACGGATAGGCTTCGCCATCGTTCACCTGGTCTATGACACGCATGGAACGGGAAAATGTATAGCTCGCAGAACCGTTTATGATTCCTCTGTTCTTCTTCAGATAAAACTCGACCCCATAAGCCCAGCCCCGCCCCATCCTGAGTTCCCCATAAAGATCCGCATTCAGCAAGACATTAGAATGATCTTTGAAATCAATCACATTGTGCAGGAACTTATAATAGGCTTCGACCGATAGTTCCCACTCCTTGCCAAGAAATGATTTGGATAGCCCAAGGGCCAGCATGTCGGCGGACTGCGGCTTGACAAAAGGATTGGCTGGAAACCAGATATCCAAAGGGTTGCCCGAAGTAGAATTGGTCGCAAGCTGGGAATATTGAGCCGTACGGGTATAGTTGAACTTCAGGCTTATGTCGTGATTGAACAGATACGATATCCCGACCCGAGGTTCCAAGTTCCAATAGGTATGATAGAACGAACGACCCTCGCGATATTCCCGCTCTGTCCGGTTGTATGAGGCATCGAAGAGAGACACTGAATCCGGACCTCGGTTGGAAAACGTGCTCAGACGCAAACCGTATTTTATCAGCAAGCGTTTGCCGATATATTGGTTATTACCAATATATAAGCCACTCTCCAAAGCATGGTAATGATCCTGGTTGAAACGGTAATTGTAATTGGAATCCACAAAACCGATAGCCTCGTACATGTTTACTGTCAAATCGCCCGGCTGGTAGATATGGTAACGCAAATCAAAACCAAAACGCAACTCGTGGTTCTCCGGGCTGAAAGTCCAGTCCATCTTGCCAACGTAATCGGTAATCCGGGTCTTCCAGACAAAATCATACCCTTCCGTATTCTGCTGAGCATAACTCAGGTAATCGCTTAAATGAACATTGGCATTCATCACGAAACGATTAGAGAAAAGATGAGTCCATGTCAGGCTAAGCATGGAATTACCATAATCCAAACCTATGTCCATCGATTCCAAGCCAAAACGATCCCGTCCAAAATACCCCGAAAGGGAAAGCTTGTCCCGATTGTTTGCAAATTTATGCACTACTTTGGCATTGAAATCGTAAAAACCCAGCCGTGTCCCCTTCATGCCGGCCAAGGGCAAAAAAAGATCGAAATACGTGGCACGTGCAGCAGCCAGAAAGGAAGTACGTCCTTTCCATATCGGGCCGTTGACAGTGGCTTTGGCCACCAAAAAACCTATGCTGGCATCCAAATGGTAATTTCGGAAGTCTCCTTCCTTCATCGTCACATCGATAACCGAAGCCAAACGCCCTCCATAAGAAATCGGGATATCCCCTTTGTAAATCTGAGCCAATCCGACAACATCGTTATTGAATACAGAAAAAAAGCCGCAAGTATGAGTGGGGTTATACAAAGTAGCCTGATCCAGGATAATCGCATTCTGATCCAAGCCTCCGCCTCTCACGCTGAAACCGGAACTGGTTTCGGTGGACATCAGCACGCCTGGCAATAACTGCACGGCCTTGATGATATCCGGCTCGCCTAACAAAGCCGGAATTTTCTGAACCATTTCAGAAGTAATGCTGACCATGCCGATCGTATTCTGCGATTCCCGGCTCGCCCGGCTGCCTTTCACTTCGATTCCATCCAGCAAAACGGCATCTGTCTGGAGAAAGAAATTCCGAGTCTGGTCTTTATCTATTTGCAAGGAGATTTCAATAGGTGCATAACCGAGACTGCTGATTTCCAACCTATATTCACCCGACGGAACAGTTAATTCATAAAAACCATCCACATTGGCCGTTGTCCCCTTCTGCAGAGCTGGTATCCAAATAGCCGCATCGATGACAGCTTCACGGCTTTGCTTGTCTTGTACCCTTCCTGACAGCCTACAAGGGACCTGGGCCTGCAAGAAAACCTGCAAGAGCAGCAGGAATGAAAGTGTCGCCACGGCTCTCAAGCCATGAAAAGGAACGCACATCACGAATTTCTTGAATCAGATCCGGCCATTAATTTCCTCGGCTTGCATCCTAACGACCAGCCCTTTTTAAAAGGCGAAGATAAGGAAAAAAAATACATATCCTGCACAAAACGCATCCCTTCCCGATGAACTTGCCAACGAAATATGAACATGATTTGTATGAACCGCCCTTTTACGTTAAATTTGCAGGTTTATGCAATAAAACATAACCATGTTCCGGGATATTGTCGGCAGGAAAAACTTGATAGAGCAGCTGATTTCCGCAGTCCAGGCGGGAAGGATTCCTCATGCCCAGCTCTTTTGGGGTCCGGAAGGCGACCAAAAACTGGCACTAGCTCTGGCTTATGCCCAATATATCAATTGCCGCCATAAACTCTATGCAACCGATGGACACGACTTGAACGGGCTTTCCTCGGATGCTTGCGGAAAATGTCCTTCCTGCATCAAATTCCAAAGATTAGTCCACCCGGATCTGCACTTTGTCTACCCCAACAATATAAACGGCGGGACAATAAAAAAAGACAGCCAAAGCTTAGATTATATAGAACAATGGCGCAAACTCTGCCTATCTACCGGCGCCGAATTCAGTTATAACGAATGGGTTGAAACGATGGGCATCGGCAATCGCCAAGCCATCATCAACGTGCGGGACTGTTCACAAATACTGCAAGACTTAAGCCTCAAATCGTCCGAGGCTGATTTCCGGGTCATTGTCATCTGGCTCATTGAAAAACTCAGTCCCTCCACAGCTTCTACATTGCTTAAAACCCTGGAAGAGCCTGAACCGCAAACAGTTTTCTTGCTTGTATCCGAAAAAACCGACCAAATCCTGCCCACCATCCTGAGCCGCCTGCAAATGGTCAAGGTTCCAAAAGTGGAAACTCCCGACTTGGAGAAATATCTGGAAAAGTCAGGTTGCGATCCCCAAGATTCCGTACTGGTGGCATCCCGAAGCCAAGGCAGCTTGATTGAAGCACGTCTACAGTTGGAAAACAACGAAATGCGACAGAACTTTCACCGAAGTTTTGCCGATTGGATGCGGATGTGCTTCCGTCTGGACATTGCCGCCATACAATCTTTCAGCGAGCGGATGGGGACGATGGGTCGAGAACAGTTGAAATTCTTTCTTGAAAACTGCATGGATGAGCTGCAAGGCTGCCTGATGACGAACAACCGATGCACCCAATGGCTGAATGCCAGCGAAGAAGAACGTTCTTTCTGGAAGAATTTCTCCGCTTACGTGTCGAACCAGAACATACAGCAATATTATACATTGTTCAACCAAGCCATCTTCTTAGTGGGACGAAACATTTACGCTCCGGCTTTGCTCACGGACATGAGCCTGGAATTATGCCGGATCATAGCGGCCGCCAATAAAGAACTCAAAAGGAAGAACACGCGCTAAGGATTTGGCATCGCAAAGTATTATAAAACATGAATCAAGAAAATATAAGCCCCCAAGGGAATAACGACCAAGAAGGATTGACCGTGGAAGGAAGCCTTTCCATCCACATCGAAGAAGAGAATATCACAGAACAAAGTTCTCCTTCCGAAAAGAACCCGACCATCCGCCATGCAAGCATCGCTATTGACAAAGATGAACTGCCACGATGCCCAGACATTCCTGATGTAGAGGATTTTGACGAAGACGAAATCTTCTGCCGCATGGCCACTGACGAGAATATCTTTAACAACCGCGGTTTATCGCATGCCCCGAAACTGGAAGAAAACAGTGAAGCACGTTACCGCCAAATGGGACGCTGCGCCCAGATGCACAGTTACGAATGGAGCAAGCTTTTCCCGTGCATGAACGCCCAAAGCGAATTCCCCATCGTGCAAGTGCGTTTCAAGAATACCCACAAGGATTTTTACAGATTGCCTGAGAACGAAGACCCGAAGAATTTCCAGACAGGCGACATTGTGACCGTGGAAAGTGCCAACGGCCACGATACAGGTATCATCTGCCTCCGAGGAGAATTAGTCCGCCTCCAACTTAAAAAGAAAGGCATCGACCCTGACAGCCCAGCCATCCGCAAGGTTTACCGCAAAGCCCGGCAAAACGATGTGGACAAATGGATTGAAACCATCCAAGCTGAGAAAGAAATGCAACGCAGGGCGAGGATTCTCGCTGCCCAGCTCGGTTTGAGCATGAAAATAAACAACGTAGAAATACAGGGAGACTTCACTAAAGCTATCTTCTACTATACTGCCGACGATCGTGTGGATTTTCGGCAACTGATCAAGCTGTATGCGGAAGAATTCAAGCTCAGGATTGAAATGCGACAGATTGGCGCCCGCCAGGAATCAGGCATTTTAGGAGGAATCGGGTCTTGCGGCCGGGAACTCTGCTGTGTTTCTTTCCTGCACAATTTCACTTCCGTGGGTACTCACACTGCCCGGGTGCAGCAAGTGTCCTTAAACCCTCAAAAATTAGCCGGTCAATGCAGCAAACTCAAATGCTGCCTCAATTTTGAATACGATGTCTACATGGATGCACTCAAGGCCATGCCGGATTCCAAAATCCTACTCAAGACCGAAAAAGGAGATGCCCATTGCGTCAAAATGGATCCATTGAAACGGACAATGACTTTCGCCTATAACGAAAATCCGGGAATCTATAACGAACTGTCGGTTGAGAAAGTATTGGAGATTATCGAAAAGAACAAAGCCGGCAATCTTGTCCCCAACCTGGACGACTTCACCAAGGCGAAATCCGCACCTGCCGAACCACTTCCGGAATTCCAGCAAGTGGTTGGGCAAGATGACTTGACCCGCTTTGACAAACCCAAAGAAAACCGCAAACAGAATAAGGACAATAACCGAAGCAACAAGAAAAAGGCCGCACAAAATCAATCCCGGCAGCCGGGCAGGCATGGTGAACGAAACGATGCGACCCGAAACAGTCCTGTTGGCCGGGTCCGGCCTCCGCAAGAGGCAAAAGGGATGCAAGGCGAAGCTGAAAAAAATGCCCCGGCTCCTCCGCAGAACAACCTCCGTCATCAGAACCAGAACGGGCATCGACCGCCTCGTCCCTTGCAAAAGCCTATCCTGAAACCAAAAGGCGATTCATAAAGACAGGGACGGCGATGCTTGGCTCCGCCATAAATCCTGCCAGCTCAAATTTTGAATGCACCTACGAAAATGAAGGGAACAAACAGATTCAAACGAAATTGGAAGAAAAGCCTGAGAATCTTCTTCCTGGCAGGCATGCTCGGATTGGCGGCTTGCAGCCGAGGAGTCATACTGAACAAAACCTGCCATGCTCCACAAGGCGCTTGGTCCTATAAGGATCCTATAGTTTTTGAATGCTATGTAGAAGACACCACTATAGAATACGATGCAATATTCAGCATCAAACACAGGGACGACTATCGGTGGAGCAATGCCTTCTTCCTAATCACCACAGTCTTTCCTGACATGGAAACCCGGGTCGATACATTGGAATGCTTATTGGCAAACCGATCAGGCAAATGGATTGGGCATAGATATGGAAAATACCATGGCATCAGATTCTTATACAAGCAGGGAATCCGATTTCCGCAAAACGGTGAATACCGTTTCGAAGTCCGCCATGCCATGCGGGAAGATTTGTATGAAATCCTGACAGTAGGGATGAAAATAAGCCCTCATTGACACGTCCGTTCCTAAACCTTGCATCCGTATTCCAATCCCGGACATTCCGACAGTGATGCCTTCCCTTTGAAATAAATGACGAACGACATTCCAGTAAACATAACAAACATTTCCAAACATACAATTCATGCCTAGAATACCCATCCGGCAAAACTCTCGAAACACAGTTTCTCAAAACACTTTGCCCAAAAAAACGAAACCTAAAGGCAATAAAAAGAAATACAGAAAAATACTATGGATCCTCTTTGGAACCGTGGTGGGTTTGACAGTCCTGCTGTTTGTCTTCATAGCCACCGGCGTGTTCGGCTTCATGCCCACATTCGAGGATCTGGAAAATCCTGAGAGTTCGCTTGCTTCCGAAATCATCAGCGCTGACCAGCAAGTCATCGGGACTTACTACGTGGAAAACAGGACCAATGCAGAATACAGCGAATTGTCACCATACCTGATTCAAGCCCTGATTGCTACTGAAGACAGCCGCTTTTACAAGCATAGTGGAATCGATTTGCGTTCGCTCGGCCGCGTGCTTTGGAAATCCATCTTGCAAGGAGACCGCAGCGGAGGCGGAGGAAGCACTATAAGCCAACAGCTGGCCAAAAACCTTTTCCCCCGCAAACGCCTTAACAAAATCGGCTTGGCTGCCAGAAAATTCAAGGAATGGGTCATCGCCGTCAAACTAGAGAGAAACTATTCCAAAAGTGAAATCCTGACCATGTATTTCAATACAGTGGATTTCGGCAACAATGCCTACGGCATCAAGACTGCCGCCCAGACTTATTTCGGCAAGACTCCTGCCGAATTGGACATTGATGAAGCCGCCATCTTAGTGGGCATGCTCAAAGCCACAACCTATTACAACCCCGTCAAGAATCCATCAAACGCAAAACAAAGACGAAATGTTGTCTTAGGGCAGATGCTCAAATGCAATTACATAGACCAGGACCAATATGACTCGATCAGCATTTTGCCTATCGATATGAGCCGCTTTGCACGCCAGGACCATACCGAAGGGACGGGAACTTATTTCAGGGAATATGTACGGCAATGGATGAACAAATGGTGCCAAACCCATGAAAAAGCCGACGGGACACCCTATGACCTGTATAGAGACGGACTCAAGATCTACACCACGCTCAATACCCGGATGCAAAAGCATGCCGAGGATGCCGTTGCCGAATGGATTGGAGGGGCATTGCAAGCTGATTTCCGCAAAGATGTACGTTCGGAACGGAACGCCCCTTTTTCAAACGATATCTCCGACAGTGAAGTAGAGAAATTCATGGAGCAAGCCATGAAAAACTCGGACCGCTACCGCAGCATGAAAAGTGCCGGAGCAACGGAAGAAACTATTCGTGAGGCCTTTCATGCCAAAACCAAAATGAAAGTATTCAGCTGGGAAGGCGGGGAAAAAGACACAATAATGACTCCATGGGATTCGCTCTGGTATCACAAATGGTTTTTACATTGCGCCTTGATTTCCATTGAACCTCAAACAGGGTATGTCCGGGCATACGTGGGGGACATCAGCTATAAATATTTCAAATACGACAATGCTTCCCAAGGCCGCCGTCAAGTAGGTTCTACTTTCAAACCTTTCGTCTATACACTGGCCATGCAGGACGGAGGATATTTACCTTGCACCGAAGTGCCGAATGTTCCTATCTGCGTGCCGTTGCCAGACGGGACAGAATGGTGCCCGACAAACTCATCCAAAGCCAAAGAAGGTGAAATGGTCAGCCTGCGTTGGGCCTTGGCCAACTCTATCAACTGGGTAACAGCTTACTTAATCAAGCAGTTTCCTCCCGAGGCTGTCATATCTCTGACCCGCAGGATGGGAATCACGGCACCAATGGAACCGGTTCCTTCCATTTGTCTGGGAACAATGGATATTTCGGTCATGGAAATGGTCAGCGCGATGGCGACTTACGCGAACAAAGGAATCCATATCGACCCTATTTTCATTACCCGGATTGAAGACAAGAACGGAATCGTATTGGAAGAATTCACGCCCCAGACAGAAGAAGCCATGAGCGCAAGAACAGCCTACCTAATGCTGGATTTGATGAAAGGAGTTGTAAACGAAGGCAGTGGCCGCCGAGTCCGTTGGAAATACGGTCTTAAATTGCCAGTAGCTGGCAAAACCGGAACGACCCAAAACCATTCGGACGCATGGTTCATGGGTATAACGCCTACATTGGCCAGCGGAGTATGGGTCGGTGGTGAATTACGTTCTATTCACTTCAACAGCATGCGATTAGGACAAGGTGCCAATGCAGCCTTGCCTGTATGGGCTATCTATATGCGAAATATCCTGCAAGATTCGGCAGTACTGCATTTCCCGCAAGACGATTTTGAATGCCCACCCGAATTAGAAGGGGTTGACTTGAATTGCAGCGGCCCAAATCCCGTTGCAAATCAACCAATGCAAGGATCGGTAGAAGATCCTGTTCATGAAGATTTGAACAACTTGATGTAAATCTGAACGAATCAAAGAGGGTGCGTGTCAAAGAAAGATTTCAATCATTGATATACACCCTCTTGACTCGCAAAGAAACCGAAGTCAATATTTCATAGGGGATGGTATCAAGGCATACGGCCATTGCTTCTATGGGATTGCTCCTGCCAAAAATTTCTACCTCGTCGCCCTCCTTCGCCGGCACTCCGGTCAAATCTATCATACACATATCCATACAAATACTTCCGACAATCGGAACTTTGTACCCGTTGACCAAGACATGGTAGCGTCCGTTGCCTAAATGGCGGTTCAATCCATCAGCATAGCCTATGCCTATCACCCCGATCCGTGTTTCCCTACTAGCGACAAAACGCCGCCCATAGCCTACGGCATCCCCTATCGGAATGGTTCGTATCTGAGAAATAACTGCCTTCAAAGTGCTGACGGTTTCCAAATGAGACTGCATGGCCGCATCGGTCCCTACTCCATACAAACCAATACCCAGCCGCACCATGTCAAACTGATATTCAGGATAATAAAAAATACCTGCCGTATTGAGGCAATGCCGCAGGATATCAGGGAACAAAGTCCTGAATCGACTGCTCATCCGGCTGTATGCCTCCAGTTGTTTCCGAGTATAGACATCCATCTCCGGCATATCAGCTGTGGCCAAATGAGTATAGACCGACTGCACTTTGATGCGAGGATTGGAAACAAGGCGCGGCAATAGATAGTCCAAGTCTTTTTCCTCGAATCCCATCCGATGCATGCCTGTATCCAAGCCTATATGGATTCTGACCACGCCTGATTGCTGGGCAGAAACAGACCCAGACAAATAGTTTTCCAATGTTTCCAACATCCGGAAATTATATATTGCCGGCTCCACTTGGTAACGAATTGCGGTTTCCAAACCTTCCACTTCCGCATTCATGCACATGATTGGCAATCGAATCCCGTTATTGCGCAGAGCCACCGCTTCGTCCACATAAGCAACGGTGACATAATCCACATGGTTGAACTCCAATACATCGGCTATTTCATGGCTGCCACTCCCATAAGAAAAAGCTTTGCCCATGACCATCAATTTGGTCTCGGGCTTCAACAGGCTCCTAAAATAGTTCATATTATGGACCAAAGCACTCAGATTCACTTCCATCACTGTCTCATGAACCCGGCGCTGCAATAAGGCATCAATCCGCTCAAAAGCAAAAACTCTCGCACCTTTAAGCAGAACAGCCTTCCCCGCAAAATCCTCGGCACGGAAATCCTGCAAGAAATGTTCCATATTTCTATAGAAACGAGCCTGCAATCCAACAAAACAGTTTTCATGCCGTACCAATGCAGGTCCGATCGCCACAAGTTCCTTAATCCTTTTTTGCTCCAAAACATTGGCGACCTCTCCATACAACACGGATTCTGGCCGGCCGCTCTGCAATATGTCAGACATAATCACGCAACAAGATTTACCCTGGGCATGATTGCATAAAAAATCCAAAGCCATGCAGAAAGAAGAAAAATCCGAACTGTAAGCATCGTTCAGCACCCAACTATGTCCTACGCCTTCTTTCATCTCCATCCGCATCTTCAAAGACGGCAACTGCCGGAAACGAGCCGCTATTATTTCATCGGGGTAACCTGCATCCAGCATGAATAACCAGCAATGCACCGCATTCTCAAACGAAGCATAATCCGTAAAAGGAATCTCCACTTGATGCTCAATACCTTTATACAAGGCTTTCAGAACACGTCCCCCATCCTGATCAACCCTGCTTTCCACAATCCGCAAATCCACCTTGATTGCATCAGAAGAAGGATGCGGGATATCTACACCTGTTCTGATGGACTCTCGCGTATCTTTTACAATCTTTGCATTCTCTCCTTGTCCGGTATCCGCAATTATGCCATCCGCACTCCAGCAAAGGAAGCGAGTATCTCCAGGCAACAAGCCTCTCGTCAATGCATCCCTGATTTCCGGATAATCTGCACAAAAAATCAAGACATTGACAGAAGTGAAAAGCTGGAGCTTTTCGCATGTCTTTTGCAAACGGTCTGCAAAACCTGCATCATGCGCTTCGCCTATATTCGTCAGAATCCCTATCGTAGGCTGCATGACAGGCTGCAAGTTCCGCATTTCCCCCACTTGAGAGATTCCTGCTTCGAAAATTCCTATATCATCGCCTCTTTCCATCCGCAAAACCGACAGCGGAACTCCTATCTGGGAATTGAAACTCTTTGGACTGCGGACGACACGCTTGTCAAAACCTAGCAGGAAAGACATCCACTCTTTCACGATAGTCTTGCCGTTGCTACCAGTAATACCCACCACTGGAATAGAAAAACGGGAACGGTGCCAAGCAGCCCACTGCTGCAAAGCCACCAAGGTATCCTCCACCTCAATGAAAACGGCATCGGGCATCTGGCTAAATTCAGGCAAGAAACAACTAATCAAAAAGCAACGGACACCTGCCTCATACAATGGCTGCACATAACGATGCCCATCATTCTTGCGGCTCACCAATGCTATGAAAATAGCCGATTGCACACTCTCATAATTCCGGCTATCGATAATAATCTGGTCTATGCGGATATCCCCTACCGGTTTCTCTGCATGGCATCGACCATGCGTTGCTTCCACAATAGAAGAAAGCGCAAACGAAGCTATCTGCATTTTATTAGCCTATCTAATAAAAGGCCCGGCCACCATCCGCAATAGGATGCCCTGCCAAGCCTTATTCCTAATTTCCAAAGTCCCCTTCATTGAATGTCGCCCGGCACTTTTTCAGAAGAATCCTCCTCTTTGCTATCACGACGCCCCGGACGCATGACAGAATACCCCAATGGATTTTCTGCCAACAAACGGTTCTGCTGGCGAGCCGCATCCATATCCATAGCCAAGCAGACTGCCCGGAACAAAGCCCGGAAGGAAACATCCAAATCATTACCAATCAGCATAGGTTCCAAATGGATTACCGGCAATGAAGCTGTGAAATAGCACATATCTTCGCGAGGACGGTTTTCTATGCACATTTCCATCTGTTCCTTGTACATACAAAGAACTGCATCAAAGGCCTTTATATCTTGACTGGCAAAAAAAGCTCTTGCAGGAAACGGTCCAAATACCGGTATTCCATTTTCAAACAAGTTGTTCACCACAGGCATAATCCGTTGCGTTCCGGGCAAAGTAATCCTGTCTGACTGTAAATCCTTGTTCATTCCCAGAACCGCGATACGTGGCGTGCTGATTGAAAAATCCATTTGCAAGGTCTGATACAAGTCCCTAATCCGTTGTTCAATCCGCTGGTTCGACAAATAAGTTTCCGAATCCTCTCTCCTTACAGTGGTCAAAAAGCTCAAACGAAGATTCCCACATAACAGCATCCTGAAAGGGTTGCCAGGAAAAGCTGAAGCCACCGCTACAGCTTGATTTTTGAACTCCGGATGAGCCTGACGCACATTGGATTCCACCAACGGCAAAGATACTAAAGCCCGCAGATGCCCACCTTTCAAATCCGACACCACTTCCTGCAATATAGCATAGATATCCCGCTGCGAGGCATCTCCAGAACGTTCCGGTTCCACCATCTGCAAACGCTTGCCTTTCACATCCAGTATGCTCCGTTGCACTATAGGGCTGGCTTCGTTCAAACCGACCCGGCGAGCGGCGTCCACCAACTTCCTGGCAGAGCCATACACAAAAGGCAATGCTGTCTCAAAAGCAGAAGTATCTGCAAAGAGACGAGCCAGCACCTCATAATCAAAGTCCAATCCCTCCCCCGGCGTAATTCCAATCCGCAAGCGTTCCTCCCTCTCAGGACGCTGCGACTTCATTCCCGCACCGCCATCCATCCGAACGGCATCTTTATGCATTTCTTTTTCCATAATCATCCTTCAATATAAGCATCTACTAGTACGTAGCGGGAACCTGTCCTCTACGCTGCCCTCTTCCAACTGTTAGAAAAGGCGGATTCCATCATTTGCCTTGACAGAAGCCCTGCAAAAAATCCACCATCAAACGGAGACCGAAAGCGGTCGCTCCCGGCCCGCGATAGGCATCTTTCTTATGCAAGAACTCCACCCCGGCCACATCCAAATGCAGGAAGGGTGTCTCCTTGGCAAAATACTGCACGAATTTGGCCGCCGTAATCATCCCGGCAGGACCATTCCCGCAATTCTTGATATCGGCCACATCAGAATCCAGTTCCTTGTCGTATTCTTTCCACATCGGAAAGAAACAAAGCCGCTCATGGACCTTCTCCCCGCTTTGAAGCAAGGCATCGACATATTGATCCGCGCCCTGTTGCATAGCAGCGATTCCCTGCGAACCCAAGGCACGGGAAGCCGCTCCAGTCAGGGTTGCCATCGAAACCGTCAGCATCGGAGAATACTCGGCGGTAGCGTATGCGACCGCATCGGCCAGCAAAAGCCTGCCCTCCGCATCGGTATTGGTAATCTCGACCGTCGTACCATCGTACATCGTAATCACATCCCCGCAAACCAAGGCATTTCCGTTGAGACGGTTGTCGGTAGCCGGCAAAAGAGCCACGATGTACAATGGCAAACGCAGGCGGGCAGCCGCCCGGATAATGCCCATGGCCAAAGCCGCTCCGGCCATATCCGTCTTCATATCGTCCATATACGAACCGGTCTTGATGTTCATCCCTCCGGCATCGAACACAATGCCCTTGCCAACCAATACTACCGGCTTCTTATTGAGTGCTTTGGCCGGTTTGTAACGCATCTCTGCAAAGGTAGCCTTGTCCACGCTCCCCTGATTCACGCCCAAAAGACCGCCCATGCCTGCTTTCTCTATCTTGGCATACGGCCAGACATCCACTTTGATACCCAAATCTTCGGCATCCTTTTCGGCCCATTCGCCCAATTGCTGCGCATTGAGAGCCGAAAAAGGCAAGTCAATCAGGTATTTGCTGCGGTTCACTTCCTTGCAGACATCTTCTATCCGCCCCAAAGCCTTGGCATCGAGCGTGTCGGATTCCAGATTGAAGCTGAATTTCTCCTTCTTTTCTTTCTTGAACGTATCAAACCGATAAGCTCCCAAATACAAACCTTCCATAAAAGCAGAGACCCCTTCGGCCGATTTCCAGGAATGATCCACTACCGTAGCCTTGAAAATTTTCTCATCCCCCATCTTGTCCAATATCCGGGAAGCTGTAACCCTAATCTTTTCCAACAGCTCGCCTTGCGGCATGGTATCGGCATCCTTAGGCCAAAGCACGATGAAACGGGCTTCCGGCACCGGGATATAGCAAAAATCCTTGCCATCTTCCGCCCGCCCTTTCAAATAGGCGATTTCTTCCTGCTCCAGCAAGGAGACCTTGGCCAGCAAATCACGACGGAACAAAAGTATAGACGCTTTCTTTGTCTTCATTGTCATTTCAATATTAAACTACAGCAAAAAGGGAACCTCAGGATTCACAACCTCAAAGGATTCCTGCAGCAATCCAAAGACTCCCTGCCGTAATCGAAGTTTCTGTCCATTCGAAATCCGACCCTGCCAGAAGCCTCAAAAGGCCTCGATTTGCAGAGACGTAATCGAAATTACCGCCTATTCGGCATCATGCCTTTCTCACAACCCGTCCTTGGCCAACTCCAAAGCCTTGGCTGCCCGGCTGGCCGTATTCCCATGATGCAACTGGAAATTAGGACAGTCCTCATGCCGCCCCGTAGAAGAGCAATTGCCGCAACGATGCCCTTCCCCCAGCTCCGACATCGCGCAACGATGCGAAAACTGCCCGTTCTTCTTGAACAGAATCTTGACAGCCAAGCCTGCCACGCACAAAGCCACCAAGACCACTGTCAGTAAAAGCACTGTCCACCACATACAAAATCCATTTTAAGAAGCTGTTTAAATTTATTTGTTTAGGCCATCGGGAGGGGATTTCGAGGGATTTTGCTGCGTTTTTCAAAGGAGGATAGCTAAGCTATCTGACGTGAAAAACGCAAAAAAGACCCGAAATAGCCCCCGATGGGCAAACAAAATCCTGAAACCGGTTCCTGAAAATTCATTTTTTCAGGATTGCAAGAAATTTTAAACAGCTTCTAAACAAACCAAAAGCAATTCAAGGAAATTCCTCCATCGCACACAGGCAAAAAAAACGGTATGCGCTCAGGATGCACCGGCCTCGGACTACTCCGCTTCCGGTGCCGCGGCAACCGCCCCCGGCTTACCCTCTTCATCCTTGTGCCTGAGCATTTCCCGAACCTTGGATTCCAGCTCCTCGCTCAATTCCGGATTATCCTGCAGCAGCTGCTTGACCGCATCCCGGCCTTGACCGAGCTTGGTATCGTTATAGCTGAACCAGGAACCGCTCTTCTTGAGCACGCCCAAATCCACGCCCAAATCGATGATTTCGCCGATTTTGGAAATCCCTTGCCCGTAGAGCAAGTCGAATTCGGCCTGACGGAATGGAGGAGAAACCTTGTTTTTGACCACCTTGACCTTGACACGGTTCCCAATCACATTGTCCCCGTCCTTGATGGAAGAAATCCGGCGGATATCGATACGAACCGAAGCATAGAACTTCAAGGCATTACCTCCCGTAGTCGTTTCGGGATTGCCGAACATGACCCCGATTTTCTCGCGCAGCTGGTTGATGAAGATGCAGCAGCAACCGGTCTTGCTGATGGTCGAAGTCAGTTTCCGCAACGCCTGCGACATCAGACGGGCATGCAAGCCTACTTTGGAATCGCCCATCTCGCCCTCGATCTCGCTACGGGGTGTCAAAGCGGCCACCGAGTCTATGACGATGATATCGATCGCCCCCGAACGAATCAGGTTGTCTGCGATTTCCAAAGCCTGTTCCCCATTGTCGGGCTGAGCCACCAACAAATCATTGGTATTGACCCCCAATTTCTGTGCATAAGCCGGGTCGAAGGCATGTTCGGCATCGATGAAAGCCGCAATCCCGCCTTTCTTCTGCGCTTCGGCAATGGCATGGATGGCCAAGGTGGTCTTACCTGAAGACTCCGGACCGTAAATCTCGATGATACGTCCTTTGGGAAAACCGCCCACCCCGAGCGCGTTATCCACGCCGATAGAACCGGTGGAAATCACGTCTATGTTTTCAAT
This sequence comes from uncultured Bacteroidales bacterium, assembly GCA_944320465.1. Classification (GTDB taxonomy): domain Bacteria; phylum Bacteroidota; class Bacteroidia; order Bacteroidales; family P3; genus Pullibacteroides. The sequence continues at coordinate 56,909 of CALUHO010000014.1, forward strand.
CGCCGGGTTGTCCCCCAGCTTCATGACGGCTCCTTTGCCGTAGGATTTCTCTATCTTGTCAAGCGTCAACTGGAGCGCTTTGAGCTTCTCGTTAGCCACAGAAGGCTTGCCTTCTTCTTTTTCGTCTTTCTTTGCCATAAGTCTTCCTTTCTCTTTTGATGCCCCAAAGGTACATCTTCTATTCCTTAAAATAACTTAAACTTTCCTAAAGTTTGTTAAGGCTTCCATAAACAGGTAGCTATGTTCGTGCTTGCTGGAAACGAGCCACAAGCGGCCAGCCCGGCTTTGGTCATCGGAGGCTCAACGTTCGTACTTGCCGGAAACAAGCCTTTCCCCGGACGAATCCGGACAGGCTATCGCCACAAGCTGCGAATACCGCTGAATCAAGCATCGGACAGTCCGGAAGGAACGGGAAAAACAAAGCAGGAAATCCTTCTTGTCAGAAATCCAAAGCCTCGTTCAGGAAGCGGTTGAATTCCGAAGCGGCCTTCAAGCTCTCCAGCAGATGCCAAGCGAAATCGGGCGACTCCACTTCGGCATCCGGTATCGGACGTTCCAGAAAATAGTAATGGTACTTCAACAAGTCGATATCCGGGAAATTCTTGTCATAGCCCTTAGGCGGAACCTTCATCCTCGCCGATTCGGCCATCGCCCCCCCGTACAATTTGCGCACTGCCGGCGCATCGAGAATCTGCCGCAGACGGGCCGACTGGAAATAAATCCCGTCGCGCACCTTCTTGAGCTTTTCCGGTTCAAGCCCGTAAACCCCCGCCCCGCAGATGCATTCTCCCGGTTGGAGGTGAATATAATAACCCGAACACATCCCATGCCGTCCTTGCCGGGAGATACCGATGCCCATATAGTCCTTGTAGGGTCGTTTGTCGAGCGAAAAACGGATATCCCGGTAAATCCGGTACTGGCATTTCTTAGGGTCAACGAACCTCAGCTCCTTGTCGAACACCTGCATCTTAGGCACAAGCCAAGCAATCAGATTCTCCACTTTGGCCTTGTTTTCCAAATACAAAGCTTTGTTTTCGGCAAACCAGTCGCGGTCGTTGTTCCGCGACAAAAGCCGCAGGAAATCCAGCACGCCCTGCACCGAAGGCAGCCCTGCCATGACTTCTTGCTGTTTGGCTTCCGTTTTTGCGGAAAGCCCGGACACAGACTTCTTCCCTGTCCTTTCCTGTTGCGTTTTCATAGTAATCCCGATTCCAAAATATATGTCCTTGGGAATCCAAGCGGGCGAACCGGTATCCACGGCCCCGCTTCTCGCAGGAAATCCCCAAAATAATAGTCAAGCAGCCTACAATTTCCTCACGATGTTGATTCCATCCCGGACCGGCAACAACACGTTTTCCACTTCCGGGTCTTCCAGCACCATGCGGTTCAAATCGCGCACAGCCCTTGTATCCTTGTCCTTGGCATCGGCCGACCACACCTTGCCGTTCCACAGCACATTGTCTATCAACAGCCAGCCCCCCGGCTTCAGCACCCGCTTCAACAACGGGTAATACTCCGCGTAATGCGCCTTGTCTGCATCCAGAAACACCAAGTCGAAACCCGCTTCGGGCAATTCCGGCAGCAGTTCCGCCGCCTCGCCTATCCGCAGTTCCACCATATCCGACAAGCCCGCCTTTCCCAGATACGCCCGGATACGCTCCTCCAGTTCCGGATTATGTTCTATCGTCAGCAGACGCCCCCCCGGCTTCAATCCTTTGGCCAGGCAAATGGCCGAATAACCGGTATAGGTTCCCACTTCTAAAATCCTTTCCGGCGCAATCATCCGGCTCAGGAACTCCAGCAGCTTGCCTTGATAAGCCCCCGACAGCATCCTAGGGCATAGCACGTTGACATGCGTATCCCGATCCAAAGCCGAAAGCAAGGATTCCACCGGCGAAGTATGCTCCTCTATATATTCCGACAGCTCCTCCGCCAGCAAGCAAAAATCATCGTCCATAATCTACCCTTTTAGAAGCTGTTTAAATTTATTTGTTTGAGGCATCGGGAGGAAATTTCGAGGGATTTTGCCGCGTTTTTCAAAGGAGGATAGCCAAGCTATCGGACGTGAAAAACGCAAAAAAGCCCCGAAATAGCACCCGATGGGCAAACAAAATCCTGAAACCGCTCCCTGAAAATTCAGCCTTTTCAGGATTGCAAGAAATTTTAAACAGCTTCTTAACATCTGGCTGCACTTCCGCATCGCCGGACATCCTATCATCAAAATCCAATCCGCACCCACCGATCCTTACAACTTACATATTAAAGCATAGCACAGAACCACTGAACTACAACGCTTTACCCATCTCCGATAATAGGTCAGAACGGGCAAGACGCAAAGCCGCCAAGGATGAAGGCGCGGAAGCATACTAACGTACGTGACCAAGCCTGAACCCGCAGGCAATGAAGCAGATTGCACATTCTGACCTGCCACCCATAGCGAAGTAGCAGAACCGCTGAGAGACGAGGCATCGAGCCGCAGGGAGACGAAGGAGCGTACTTGGGTACGTGACTGAGTCGCCCAAGACTCGCAACAAAGTAGATTAGCGGTTATCACACTCCGCTCTAGTATTCGGAATTCATCAACGCCAACCCCCCCATACTCGTCTCCTTATACAAACTCGGCAAATCATGCCCCGTCTGCTTCATCACCGCCACTACCTCGTCGAAGCTTACCCGATGCCGCCCGTCCGACAGGCTCGCGTAGGTATTGGCATCCAAGGCCCGCACCGCTGCAAAAGCGCAACGCTCGATGCAAGGTATCTGCACCAAGCCGCACATAGGGTCGCAGGTCATGCCAAGATGGTGTTCCAAGCCCATTTCAGCCGCATATTCAATCTGGTAAGTAGTCCCACCGAAAATCTGGTTAGCCGCACCGCTGGCAATGGCGCAAGCCACGCCGATTTCGCCTTGGCATCCCACCTCGGCCCCTGAAATAGAAGCGTTTGTCTTTACAATATTGGCTATCAACCCTGCCGTGGCAAGCCCCCGGATCACCCTTTCCTCGGCAATACCGTAATTCTTGACGCAATGATACATCACGGCCGGCAGTACCGCCGCCGAGCCGCAGGTAGGCGCCGTCACGATCCGACCTCCCGCCGCGTTCTCCTCGGCCACCGCCAGCGCGTAACTGAACACATACCCTCTGTTGCGCAAAGACTTGTCATAGCCCTGCGCCTTGATATGGTACTGCGCCGCCTTGCGCTGCAAGTGCAAGCCGCCCGGCAGCATCCCCTCATGCACCAAGCCGTTCTGCACGCTCTGCTTCATTTCCTCCCAAACCTCGTGCAAATAGTCCAAATAGCCCGGCCTCTCATGCAAATCCACATATTCCCACAACGTCCGCCCGTTCTTGCGGCACCAATGCAGGATATCGCTCATCGTATGCAATTCGTAGATTTCCTCGTTCGAATAGGGACTGCCCTCTTCCAGGAAAATCTCGTTCGACCCTTTCTCGCGAATGTCTCCGCCCCCCACGCTGAACACCGTCCAATCCCCGATTGTCTCGTTCTCGGCATTATAGGCTTGAAAAATCATCCCATTAGGATGCTCTGGAAGAAAAATCCCCGGGTATTCGAGAATCGTCAGCTTGTCCTCGCCCATCACATGCATCAAGGTCTCGTTGGTAAGGTGTCCCTTGCCCGTGGCGGCCAGGCTTCCGTAAAGGCTCACCGAATAGCGGTCGGCATCCGGGTATCTTTTCTTGAAGACCGTAGCGGCTCGCATGGGGCCCATCGTATGGCTGCTGGAAGGGCCGTTCCCTATCTTGTAGATTTGGCAAATACTTTTCATCGGATGTCTTTTTGCGATCACGTCTTTATTTGCGTTCACGCCCGCGATGCGCCTATCAGGCAAATGCGATGCCGAAAAGGTCGCAACAAAAGCGGTCGATGCCAAAAGCGGTCTTCCTCAACTGATATTCCAGCTCCGGTTCGAGGGAGAGAATGTAATCCGATGCCAAAAGAAGACTACCTCAACCCCTCCTGAAGAAGCGGCAAAAAAATTGGAAACCTTTCTTTTAACATCCAACAAGGCAAATTTACGCAGTTTGCGAAATTACTGCAAATGCCGATTTCTGCAAGACCCGGAAGCACCCGCCTGTCCCCGATTTATCAACAATCGGGCAATTTCATTACTTTCGCGTTGCTTTTCAACCCAAATCGGTCATCAGACTTCGGGGAGATTGCCCGCTTGTGCCATGCAGCATGCTTCTCGTCTAGCCGAAGGCG
>CALUHO010000015.1 GCA_944320465.1 uncultured Bacteroidales bacterium
AACGCCTGTCATACAGGACATTACAGCCTAAATCAATGTTTAAGATAATCTTAGAGAGTATCCTCTACCGCAGCCTGTATACCTTTTATGTAAGTGATACAGTCTATGCCTATGACGATGAAAACAATGTCAACCTCTCCCTTAACGAAGGCCTCGGATCCAGTTCGCCCATCTCGTTCGGGAACATATTCCGGATTTACAAACAAGACACATTGACATCCATCACATTAGGCCTTGCCCGAAGCCAGTTCGACATGAACATCGGCTTAGCCGTTTACAAAACCGATTTGGAATTGAAAATCGGGGACAAAATCTTTGAAGGCACATTCAATCGAGGCTTAGGCGGAGAATACAAAAACTTCCCCATTCCAGCCCGCGTGCTCCCGGAAGGACTCTACTATATTGAAGTGCAGCAACTCGGATCGGATTACATCTCCGTGGCTCACGATGAAACCGCCAACGGATACATCTTGGTAAGCCAATCTGACGGAACGCTCCATACACAATACGGAAGCGGGTATGCCGCTGTGCGAGCCAATTTCGGGCAGAACCCCCGTCTCTCGGTAGCCGACATGGAAGCACGTCAACTGCTTTCCCCCTCTTTCAGCCAAGGCCTCTTCTACGCCAATGAAAAAATCGAAGCCGTTATCGCCAACAATAGCCATATCCCGCAAAACGGGGTCGTGATAGCCTGCGCCATTGACAAAACGGTGCTTTACGACACAATTGACTTTGAAGCCTATCAAGAAAACACTGTCAGCTTCATCGGAGACCTGTCCGTTCCAGGAATCCATCCGATAAGCGTCTACGCCCAGCTGCCAGACGATGAGAACCCGCATAACGACACGGTTTCCATCAACATCACCTGCGATGAACCGCTGGACCCCTATTCGCTGGATTTTGAATCCTGCAACGATTTCATGATGGACCATTTCAATCCGCAATGGATTTCTGTCAATGAAGATGACAATGAACATAACTACGGGCTTTCCGGATACGAATGGCCAAATGCCTATGCTGCAGGCGCGTTCATAGCCTTCAATCCGTCTCAAGCCACTCCCTCTTTGGAAGATGTTGCCGATCCTCATGCCGGAAACAAGTTCGGAGCTTCATTCAGCTCCCCGGAGGGTGCCAGCAATGACTGGTTAATCTCGCCTAAACTATCCATGCCCGACAATGCACGCCTGCGCCTATGGACAAAATCGTTCAAAGCCAACGAGTACACGGAAAGGTTCAACATTCTTATCTCGACCACAGACAATAGTCCCGAATCTTTCATCCAAATCGGCCAAACACATCAGGCAGGAGCCGACTGGGAAGAAACTGTTGTGGATTTAACCCAAATCGGTCATTAGACACGCCGAGTCCGTTTCTGATTGGGAAAATGAGGCATTCGGGCATCTTGCCCGCTTCTGTCCGCATCCTGTTTCTCGCTACGCCTCGACGTAGCCCGCTACGCCTTCGGCTAGGCCAGAAGCATGCTGCATGACACAAGCGGGCAATCTCCCCAAAGTCTAATGACCGATTTGGGATAAACCCAAGTCGCTTTCATCAGGGGCCTCAAGCCATTTCCAAACCGGCAGATGCCCTGATTGAGCGATCCAGGATAAACGAATAATCGAGGACGGTGCGCCAAAGGGATATTCTTATTGCAAAAGATTTCCCTTTGGGGTACCGTCCTTCCATTTTGCAACAATCCTCCCCTAAAACAAAAATCATACCGTGGGTGGAAACCCAGAATCGCCATCGAAGCTCTACACCAAGACACTCTCTTTACCGGTTTTCACATATCTTCCATCAACAAGCATCCGAGTTTGAGCCTGTGTTTTCCCATGCCGTGGACTTGACTACAGAGAATCTCCGCCTTCCTTTCCAAGAGAGCCTTGCGGAAGCGTTGCCTGTCCCGCTTCGCTTCATAGACTTCCGCCGTTTTGTCATCGGCTGTAATAGCAATAACATCAATCTCGGACTGTTCTTCCCCACGCTTGGTATTCCACCAGTTTCCGATAGCCCGGTAACGCATGCTCTCACGCATCTTCTGCCGGAAAATAACGTTCCAGAATATCGCCCGTATAAGTGGCATAATCCGAACGAACCATCTGGCAAAGCAAATCCCAATTGCCCAGCTCCTCAATAGACGGGTCACTGTAAATATAGCGGAACCAAAACCACAGAAAATCCCAAAGACTTCAACAGGATTTTGAAAAAAGCCGAATAAAGTTTCCTGATATAACCAACACCCCTGCCAGAACAAGTTCCAACAGGGGTGTTTCCTATAAAAAGAATACTCTTATGGCAGCTCCGACTGCATTCTCCTCACAGCTGAAAAACAGCGGACGAGAAAGCAGAGCATCCGGCATCGAAAATGAACAACAGCTATGAATCGACGTACATACGAACGTGCATTCTTAGCGGTGATACGAGGCACCGCAGCGTAACGACTACAGACCACAGCCCCCGCAAACTGCTTTCATGGCGAGCAGATGCAAGGCTTGCGCGGGAGAGAAAAGCGGAGCGTACTTAGGTAGGTGAGCATTTTCGAATCCCGCGCATAACGATGCAGATGACGCCAGAAAACAGTTTGCTAAAAATGAGCTTTCATAAACTCCCGATTCAACTTGGCAATATGCAGAATCTTGATTCCCTTCGGGCACTCGGCTTCGCAAGCCCCGGTATTGGTGCAGTTCCCGAAACCGAGTTCATCCATCTTGGCGATCATCTTCTTGACACGTTCGGCAGCTTCCAGACGGCCTTGCGGCAAATGCGCCAGATGCGAAACCTTGGCTGAAACGAACAGCATGGCCGATGCATTCTTGCAGGCAGCCACGCAGGCCCCGCAACCGATGCAGGCAGCCGCATCCATCGCGGTATCGGCATCCTTCTTGGGAATGGGAATCGCATTCCCGTCAGGCACACCGCCGGTCGTGGCTGAAATGAAGCCGCCGGCCTGGATAATCTTGTCGAAAGCCTGACGATCCACCACCAAGTCTTTGATGACAGGGAAAGCGGCACTCCGCCACGGCTCGATGTAAATCGTCTCGCCCGATTTGAACTTGCGCATATGCAACTGGCAGGTAGTCACCTGGCTGTCAGGCCCGTGCGGATGCCCGTTGATGTAGAGGCTGCACATGCCGCAAATCCCTTCGCGGCAATCGTGGTCGAAGCAGACCGGTTCCACACCTTGCGCCACCAAAGACTCATTCAATATATCCAACATTTCCAAGAAAGAGCAATCCGGAGAAATATTGGTAACCTTATAGGTTTCAAAGCGTCCCTTGGCCTTCGGACCTTCCTGACGCCATACTTTCAATGTAAAATCCATTTTTCTTCGCTTTTACAGGTTCTGGAAGCCAGCCGGACCGAAGCACGGAAAGCCCGGAATCCGACTGGCTCCAACGAATCTTTAGTTCTTGTAATTACGGGTTGCCACCTTGATATTTTCGTATTCCAAGGGTTCAATGTGGCGTTCCGGTTCGACTCCTTCTCCCTTGTACTCCCAAGCGGCCACATGCATGAAATGCTCGTCGTCGCGCTTGGCTTCACCGTCTTCGGTCTGGTATTCTTCGCGGAAGTGACCACCGCAGGATTCCTCGCGATTGAGGGCATCCTTGGCCATCAACTCGCCCAATTCCAAGAAATCGGCCAGACGCAAAGCCTTTTCCAGTTCCGGGTTCATTTCGTTGGCTGTCCCCACCACCTTCAAGGTCTTCCAGAACTCGGCACGCAACTTCTTGATTTCGTCAATGGCCTTTTCCAAGCTCTCCTTGGTCCGACCCATGCCGACATATTCCCACATGATATGTCCCAGGCGTTTGTGGATGGAATCGGGCGACTCGTTGCCATTGATGGCAAACAAGCTTTCAATCTTGCCGCGGACGGCCTTTTCCGCTTCATCGAATTCCGGCGTGTCAGTCGGCACCGGCCCGTCCGAAATATGCGAGGAAAGGAAGTTCTGCAAGGTATAAGGAATCACGAAATAACCATCCGACAGACCCTGCATCAAAGCCGAAGCTCCCAGACGGTTGGCACCATGGTCGGAGAAGTTGGCTTCGCCCAAGGCGAACAATCCCGGAATGGTGGTCTGCAATTCATAATCGACCCAAAGCCCGCCCATCGTGTAGTGGACAGCCGGGTAAATCTTCATCGGCACTTCGTAGGGATTTTCATCCGTGATTTTCTGATACATCTGGAAGAGGTTGCCGTAACGTTCCTCGATCTTGTGACGACCCAGACGCTCGATAGCGCTCTTGAAGTCCAAGAAAACGGCACGACCGGTATTGTTGACCCCGTAGCCGGCATCGCAACGTTCCTTGGCGGCACGCGAAGCCACGTCGCGCGGCACCAAGTTCCCGAAAGCCGGGTAACGGCGTTCCAGGTAATAGTCGCGCTTTTCTTCCGGGATATCGTTTGCCGTGATCTCGCCCCTTTGCAGGCGTTCGGCATCGCTCTTTTCCTTGGGAACCCATATACGGCCATCGTTGCGCAAGCTCTCGCTCATCAAGGTAAGCTTGCTCTGGTAATCGCCATGCACCGGAATACAGGTGGGGTGAATCTGCGTGAAGCAAGGATTGGCAAAGAACGCGCCTTTCTTATAGGCTTTCCATGCCGCCCCGCCATTGCTGTTCATGGCATTGGTACTCAAGAAATAGACATTCCCGTAACCGCCGGTGCAAAGCAATACGGCATGACCCGAATAGCGTTCCATTTCGCCGGTGACCAAATTGCGGCAGATAATCCCGCAGGCATGGCCTTCCTTGTCGAGAACCAGATCCATCATCTCTCGACGGGCATAGAGCTTCACGCTGCCCTTGGCAATTTCGCTGCTCAAAGCCCCGTAAGCCCCCAACAGCAACTGCTGCCCGGTCTGGCCTTTGGCATAGAAGGTACGCGAAACCTGCGCCCCGCCGAATGAACGGTTGTCCAAATAACCGGCGTAGTCGCGGGCAAAAGGCACACCCTGCGCCACGCACTGGTCGATGATATTGTTGCTCACTTCGGCCAGACGGTAAACGTTGGCCTCACGGGCGCGGTAGTCGCCCCCTTTGATGGTATCGTAAAACAAACGGTAAACGCTGTCGCCATCGTTCTGGTAGTTCTTGGCGGCATTGATACCCCCTTGGGCGGCAATCGAGTGCGCCCGGCGAGGACTATCGGAAATACAGAAAATCTTCACATTGAAGCCTAAAGCTCCCAGAGAGGCAGCGGCCGAAGCACCGGCCAGCCCCGTACCGACCACAATCACATCCAGCTTGCGCTTGTTGGCAGGGTTTACCAGATGCTGAGAGGCTTTGTATTTGGTCCATTTTTCAGCCAAAGGCCCGGAGGGCACTTTTGAATCCAGCTTGTTCATATATGGTTTTATTTTTTGCAGTTATTAATCGGAACCCTGCATCGGTCTTGCACCAAGCAAGTTCCAGTTTTTGCAGCCGCCCTCCGAACGCATGAACGAAAACGGTTGCCCAAAAGCGAATCGGCAGCAGCCTAATACAGAATATTCATCCCGATAGCCACAGCCCAGAACATCAGCACAATGATCACGGCATAAACCGCACCTATAGCCTTTACCGGCTTGTCCACCCGAGGCCCGTTCATGCCCAAGGTATGGAACGCAGAGGGGAATGCATGAATCAAATGGATACCTAATGCCAGAAGAAGCACAAGATAGATAATCAAATAGGCCGTGTTATTGAAAAGTTCCTTGGCCATATTGTAGAAGTCCGGTTCATAATGGGTGAAACCGGTCCCGAAAACCTGTGTCAGATCCTCCTTCGAAATATTATCGGCCACCGGTTTGAGCGGATTGATAGCCGTTGAATCCGGGTTTTGGAACAAAGCCAGCAGTTTTTCCTGGTTCTGTTGCAGGCAAGCCGGGTCCGCATATTGCACATCGGCCGCTTCCACCATGTATTTTCCTTCCACGATGCCCAGCTTCACAAAATAAAAGTTGACCATGTGCAAGCAAAGGAAAATGAACACAAGGATACCTGTGTAAATCATGAACTTGGAACCTGCCTGAGTACGGGATTTGTTGCTCACCTTGTAACCAACCGGACGAGCCCGCCAGTTCTGGAACTGCAGGACAAGCCCGATCAGGATATGGAGAACGAACACTGCAAACAGCACCACTTCGAACACCTTGACTATGTAATTGGTGCCCATGAAGTGCGCGGCTGCGCGGAACCATGCTCCCCCATCGGAGCGTAACATGCACAGGTTGATGCCACCGTGCAACAACAAAAAGAGCATCAGAAAGAGCCCTAACAACGCCAAGGTGATTTTCTGCGTCACCGAAGCCATTTTCAGAAATTTCGACATATCTGTTTTGTTTTTATTTGCTTCCCTTGCCATCCACTCCTGCCGGACCCGCTCTCCTCAAGACTGCCACAGGCCTCAACGGATTCTCCTCTTGCCGAACCCGAAGCTGCTCCCACGCATTCCCGCCGGACATCCATTATCCGGATCCGCGCCGCAAAGACGGGCAAAAGTACAAAGATATGCGCAATAGCCGAAGATTTCAGCGGAGAAAAATAGAGGCAAGCTTGGCGTAACGCCCGACTTTTAGAAGCTATTTAAACTGGTTTGTCTGTTTAGTCCATCGGGGGAAAATTCTCGAGGGGGTACCGCGTTTTTCAACCCAAATCGGTCATTAGACACGCCGGGGCTGTTTTCGGTTAGGAAAATGAGGCTTTCGGGCATCTTGCCCGCCTCTGTCCGCATCCTGCTTCTCGCTACGCCTCGACGTAGCCCGCTACGCCTTCGGCTAGGCGAGAAGCATGCTGCATGACACAAGCGGGCAATCTCCCCAAAGTCTAATGACCGATTTGGGTTCAAAGAAAGATGGCCAAGCTATCTCGATAAATAATGATTGTCTGTCTATAAGAATTGGCGGAGCAAAGGTAATAGAAGTCGGCACCTGCAAAAAAAGATCGCTCTTTTTGTTGAGGACGGCCTCATTATATCTTCGGCCAAGTCAACGAATAAACCAAAACAACAGAAGCGGCGCATCGGGTTAAAAATCCGATACGCCGCTTCCGAATCGGCAAAATCAAAGAAGGAGACTACCTAGCTACTACAAACTTGACGGTCTGCAAGCCATCGGCGGCTTCAAACACGCAAATATAAAGTCCGGAGGACAAGCCCTCGATACCAAAAGTACGTGTTTCAACCCCCGTGTTCAAATGCAAGCCATTAGCAAGCATCTTCACGCGCTGCCCCATGGCATTGACAAGATACAAATCACCTTCCACAGGTTCCTGCACGTGGAACGTCAAAACCAGTTCCCCTTGCGCGGCCTTGTTCACCATCATCATGGAAGAAGTAGCCGGCATGGATTTCGCAGTCTCGTTCCCGACGCCTATGGCAGGAACCGAACCGATCGGGAGCCGGATATCGTCCACCCAGACCCTGTCTTCGCCCGAACTGGCCGAAGCATCCTTCACGTACAGCCATTCCAAGGTATGCGTGCCGGCGGAGACAGGGAATTCAACGTATTTCCAATCAGCATTCTCCCCTGCCCAGCGTCCCATGCGGGTGCCGTCCAGATTGAAATGCAGGAAATCGCCCAGGATGCTGTTAGCCAATTCGGTGGAAGTCGAATAATAGAAGCCGACCATATCGTCTATCGGCACATCCACAGTCATCTTAAGGCTGCTGGTCTGGTTGTCGGAAATTTTCGCGCTGGCCGCGCTGTAGATACCGTTGTGCGCGCGGCTCGTGTCGATAAGCCAGGCAGTCGTATCCCAAGGCGCGAACGTGAAGTCCCCGCTTTCAAAAGTCTCGACAACCGGCTCGATGTAAGACTGCACAGAATCGGACATCTCCCGGCCCTTCGTCGACATCATGAAATCCAAGGTGTAAATGGCATATTTCACATTGCTTTCAACCGCACTGTACTCGAAACGGACCGTAGTCGTGGCAGCAGGAGCCAGACTGCCCACCGAGATAGGCTCGGAAGGGAACGTCAGATAGTAGCGGGCATCCTGGGAGGAAACGCTCAACATTATGTCCGAGGCATCAGCACGGCCGTTGTTCAGCAACGTAACGATACCGGTGACTGTCTCGCCGTTGTCGATGACCCCGTTAGGATTGGCACTGGCCGAATCGTTGATCCGGAAACCGGCCACCACGATATCGGGAGCCCATACCTTGAAGGAATATTCCTTGGAAATGACCTCTTCCGTATTCCCGTCCAGCACCAGATCCATCTTGTAATGGAGTTCATGCCCGCTCGGCACATCGGGGCTGACCACCAAGCCAAAGCCATGCTCAACTTCCGCTTCCTGCCCGGGTGCCAATGTGCCTTCATACGTGAATTCCCCGTTCTCGACAACCAGGTACTCGTCCTGGCTCGTCAACGTCATCTGCACGGAACTTACATTTTCTATGCCCACATTCCGCAAGGCGTAATTCGCTGAATAGGTATTTCCGTAAACCCCTTCACGAATGGCTTCCCCGCTTTCGTCAACCAAGTTCTGAGCCGATACTACGACATATTTGTCATCCGGGATGACCAGATCCACCTCGGCCATCATCGGCAGAAAGGTCTGGGCCACGACAGCCAAGGTCGCCGTTCCAGGCTCGGTGATATTGGAAACAGGAAGCGTAGCCTGCCCGTTCTCATCAGCGACCGCTACCGACAAGACCGTTGTTCCTTGCGACAATACCACACGAGCATATGGCACGGTATTGACCACGTATTCGCTTTCGCCGATAATCAGAGTGCTGCTGTAAGTGGCTTCCACGCGTTCCGGAGCATGAGAGAATGGCATGAAGGATGGATCGCCGAACACATGGTAAATCTGCCAGTAATATTCTTCGTATCCTTGATTTGCTTCTTCCACGGCCATGTTCCCGGCATGGATGAACTCGTAGGCAGTCTGCGCCCAGTCTTCAAAAGGCTCGCCATGGGTATGGAACAGGGCATCGTTAGCCCCGAAATCCGTGTTTTCGTAAGTAAGCACGACACCTGGAGTCAAAATGGAAGTGTAACCCACAGCCCAATAGGTATCTATGCCGAAATAGCTGCTGTTCGAACAGCCGATATAAGCTACCGCGCCGCCGTCTTTCTTCCGCAAGAGGGTTTCGCCAAAGCAGCTGTTTTCTTCAAATTTGCCAGTCAAGCAGCAGTTCCCTACCATGAACGGATATTTCCCCTTGTTGCTGAAGCGGTTGTTGACATCCCCGTTGCCGATGTACGGATCTGCCCAGCTGTCCGAACTCCCATGCGCCGTATAGGTCACAAAGGAAACCCCGTCGTTGATATTCTGAATGATGTCAGCGGCATGATTTCCTGATTCCGGGTAACGGTATACGAAACAATGGCGGTCCAGGGTATCATAGAAATAGTCATTGTACAAGTGGTCGACGGTCGGGTTCAGTTCCGATTCCCCATGCGCGGCATCCACGCCGGCAATCAATATGGTGCTATCCATGAAGGATGCCTTTGCCGGGTCGATGTTCTCCATCTCCATCGTCTTGTGGATCTGAGGCATCAGCTGTTCCACCGAAGTGGCCGACATACGTCCGTATTGCACTTCCGGGAAACGGTCTCCCGTATACTCGCAAAGGAAAAGGTCCGAAACATGTTCGGAGGAAGACCATCCCGAACCAAAGGAATAAGTCTGGGTCGGGATCTGGGCTATATCGCCCACGAGCAGGACAAAGGTAGGAGCCGGATCCTCCTCGGTGGCATTGTTGTACAGCCCTGCCAGATAATCCTTGATGGCTGTCATCGAGTTGCCAACTTCCGGTTGGTCGGTATAGGCTTGCAGCACGTCAAAACCCAATTTGGTCTTCCATTCCACAAACTGCTGCAGGGAGTCCTTGAACATGGGATCGGCAACAATCACGTAGCGGATAGGACGATTGTACATTTCCGCTTTGGGAGAGGAAATGGCAATAGGATTGACCACATCCTGTTCCAAGCTTCCGAAGTAAGGGGAATAGTAACGGGCTTTCTTGGTGTAGGTTGCCCCCATGTCGCTGCCTTCAAACACCACTTCAAAATCCAAGGTGGTGTAGACACGCAGCGTATTGGTAGCAGGATTGTACTGGAAAGGAGCTACGGTAACCCGGCCCAAGCGGGTGCCGCGCATCTCGCCCAAGACTTCCACCTGTGCCAGATCCTGATTGTCATTGCCGGAAAGCAGGCCGTTATTGCCCACAAAGGCGTTGGCTGCATAGATATAAGCGTCATATTGGAATGCAGGCGTTTCTTTGGCGCTCTTGCTCATGGGAGGCTGTGCCGGGAAAAGCGGTGCCGGATAGCCTGCCTCGCTCAGATTGATATCCTTGTACTCCGCACGGGTCACTTGGATACGAGGGACAGCACCTTGTGGCAGTTCGATCAGTTCCACTTTCACCGGCAGCTTGGGCAGACCTGCTTGATGGCTGTAGGTATAACCTTTCATCAAGATCTGAGTAAAATCTACCGGGATTCCCGTGCCTTTGATTTGCGGCAAGTCGTTTGTGGGAATCACGGCAAAGTTGTCTATCTGCCCGATCCGGTTTTGGAATACCACTCCATCGGCATCGGCCGCTTGAATTTTCAATTGATTCTCATACCGTGCCTTGACGGTCAAGGACTCGGCTGTCATAGACGGGGAAGCGTGGCTCATGGCCAACATTCCCATCATGCAAAAGGTAACAAATAAGGCTTTCATGATTTTTAGGTTGTTTATTTTTTCGGTATTTTCTATTTTTCTTTATTTCTTAATGAAAGCAATTTTGTCCGGCCTTGCTTCGGACAATCGGCAAACTTAATAAAAAAAACAATAGCATGAATATTCCAAACGAAAGAATTCATTTTTGAGGGAATTAGATACCACAAATTCGGGACGGAGCATTGATTTTCAGATTTTGCGATGGCATGCAGCAAAATAATTTGAGAAATCTCGCTTCCATAGACTATCCCCGCAGATGAAGGACAAGCGCCTTTTTCTCTCCTGCAGAGGCAAAGTCCAGCTTATAGCGGTCGTCAATCCGGTAACCGGCCACCCAAACGATATCGCTGCCGGAGCAAAGCAGCCAGACGGCCGCTTTCTGCGCCCGGCCCAGCTTCAAATCGGAAAAGAAATCACTCAGCTTCTTGAAACCCTTCACGCCCAACGGCTTGAAACGGTCTCCCTCCTGCCAATGCCTCCAACGCAAAGGGAATTGAAGCTTGTCGTATGCCAAATAGGCCGTTTCAAGAGCGGTATCCAATTCGGTTTTCGAGCCAATGCATTTTAGCTCTAAAGTATATTCCGGCCCCGCTCCTTTTTCCACTAACTCTTTGGGAATCGATGCCAAAAGCCGCTGATTGTCTCCTGCCGCTTGCAGCAAAGCCTCAACACCCGCACATCGTCCACCCACCTCGGACATATCCACCGTTCCTACCTCCACATCTCCGATATTACCTTGCATCAGGTTTCCAGGATATCCGGGCATATCCCCCGTTTTCACTCCTGCACCGTCTGAAATGCATCCAGAAGCGACTCTTTCCTCTTCTCCGTCCCCGGACGCTTCTTCCAACGCCACCCATCTCCAAGCCTGCGGCTCCCGCACCAGCACCCCCGAATTATCCGCATTCTCAAAAATCTTGCCCGAAATCCCCGCCTGCTCGTTTTGCAGAATCTGGGCAATCTGCAAACGACTAAACGACTTTTCCCGTAAATAAAGTTCCCAGAACAAAGCCCTGTGCCGCCCCAAAGCCAACAGGCGTTCCCCCGGAAGAATCTCCTGCGTTCCAACCCGACAGCCTCGCAGAACCGGGTTCAAGCCCATCCTTGCCAAAGCCTCCATCGTCAGCACGTCCTCAATCTTTCCCTCCCTATCTTCCGAATCCATCCTACCCCCACGCAAGGAAAGCCTCGAATCCGCAACCCTTGCCTCCCCGGCTTCCGTGCCAACCCTCAGCCGATCCTCAGCCAAGGAAGCCCGCAATCCAATCAACCCTGCATCCACCGCATCCGCGCAATTCTTCCTTCCCCCTACCGGCAGCACTATTTTCTTCCTTTGTTCCTCAAACCAGTCATCCATCAGGCTATCAGCAGCCCGGAGCGTCTCCATGCTCTGCGTAATCTTGCGTACCACCCCCGGCTGCACCGAATCCATGAACGGCAAAAGTGACAAACGAATCCGGTTGCGCAAATACAGTTCCTGACGATTAGTGCTATCCTCCACAAAAGCGAGCGACTGCTCTTGAGCGTATGCCAAAATCTCGGACCTGCGAGCAAACAGCAAAGGCCTCAAATAAGCATGCCCGCCTGAAACCGAACGCGGCAACATGCCCCGCAGCCCCTTGACCCCGCTTCCCCGGAACAAGTTTATGAAAAAGGTCTCCGCATTATCATCCGCATGATGTGCCAGCAAGCACGCATCCCAGCCCTCGGCATCCATCAATTCCGCAAAATAGGCATAACGCAAGTCCCGCGCCGCCATCTCGACAGAAACTTTCTGCTGCCGAGCATAAGATTCGGTATCGAACGCCCTCACATACAATCGAAAGCCGGAAGCCTCAGCCCATTCCCTCACAAAACATTCATCCCTTTCCGATTCCTCTCCCCGCAGATGGAAATTGCAATGAACCCATCCAAGCTCCAAATTCGGATGCGACTGCCGGTAACGCCCCATCAGATGCGTCAGAACCACTGAATCCACACCCCCGCTTACAGCAAGGAGCAGCCTCTTGCACCCAGCAAAAAGCCGCTCCTTCTCTATATACGCTGCAAATTCCTTATACATCTTCCACATTTTAAACCAACCTAAACAGCACCTGAGCCCGGCGTGTCAGAATGGGGAAGATGCAAGGCCGCAGATTACCCATTATCACACGCCGAATTACAGTGTCCGTTTAATCTCGACCTGATCATACCCCTCAATAATATCCCCCACCTTCACATCGTTGAAATTCTTCACATTCAGACCGCAATCCTGCCCCATCACCACTTCCTTCACATCGTCCTTGAAACGACGCAGAGAACCTAATTCTCCCGTATATACCACAATACCATCGCGGATGATACGGATTTTGGTATTCCTTCCCAAGCGGCCATCCAGCACAATACATCCCGCAATCGTACCCACCTTGCTGATCTTGAACACTTCCCTAACTTCCAAGTTTGCCACAATCTTTTCTTGGATTACCGGCGAAAGCATACCTTCGATAGCATCCTTTATCTCATTAATCGCATCATAGATAATTGAATACAATCGAATATCTATCTGCTCGTTCTCGGCCAGTTTCCTTGCTGCCATAGAAGGACGGACTTGGAAACCAATGATAATGGCTTCCGAAGCCGAAGCCAGCAAAACATCGCTTTCGGTAATCTGCCCTACCGACTTGTGAATCACATTCACTTGGACTTCCGGCGTGGAAAGCTTCAGCAATGAATCCGACAAAGCTTCCACCGAACCGTCCACATCAGCCTTGACAATGATATTGAGTTCCTTGAAATCCCCAATAGCGATACGGCGGCCGATTTCATCCAATGTAATATGCTTCTGCGCCCTCAATCCCTGCTCGCGCTGTAACTGCTGACGACGGTTGGCAATCTCCTTGGCTTCCTTTTCATCGGCCATCACGTTGAACACATCACCCGGCTGAGGTGCCCCGTTCAAACCCAATAACAGCACCGGCTGCGAAGGCCCGGCCGATTTCATCAATTGATTACGCTCGTTATACATGGCCTTGACACGACCATAGGTATAACCGGCCAGGATGAAATCTCCCACTCGGACTGTTCCGTCCTGAACCAGCATCTTGGCCACATAACCGCGACCCTTATCCAAGGATGATTCTATAACGGTACCTTTGCCCCGACGTTCAGGATGCGCCTTAAGATCCAGCATCTCGGCTTCGAGCAAAACCTTCTCAAGCAAGGCATCCACGCCGATACCTTTCTTGGCCGAAATGTCCTGGCTCTGGTACTTGCCACCCCAGTCTTCCACCAAAAGGTTCATTTCCGCCAACTCGGACTTGATACGCTCCGGATCCGCCCCGGGTTTATCTATCTTATTGATAGCAAATACAATAGGGACACCTGCCGCTTGGGCATGGTTGATTGCTTCTACTGTCTGCGGCATGACCTTGTCATCGGCCGAAATCACAATAATTGCTATGTCGGTCATCTTGGCCCCACGGGCACGCATGGCCGTAAAAGCTTCGTGTCCCGGCGTATCCAAAAAGGTAATCTTCCTGCCATCTTCCAATTCCACTTCATATGCCCCGATATGCTGAGTAATACCGCCGGCTTCGCCTGCAATCACATTGGTCTTGCGGATATAATCGAGCAAGGAGGTCTTACCATGATCCACATGCCCCATTACCGTTACAATCGGCGTCCTCGCAATGGCCTCTCCCAAATCCTCCTCATCATCCTGACTTTCCAATTCATGAATCACTTCCGCATCCACAAATTCCACTCTGAAACCGTATTCCTCGGCTAGCAGGGAGATAGGTTCTGCACTCAGACGCTGGTTGATCGACACAAACAAGCCTAAAGACATGCAGGTCGCAATAATCTGGTTCACAGGAACATTCATCATCGTAGCCAACTCATTGACCGTAACGAATTCCGTAACCTTCAAAATTTTCTTATCCCGCATCTCTTGCGCCATTTCCGCTTCCATGTGCTGGCTAATCAACTGACGCTTCTCGCGGCGGTGCTTGGATGTTTTCGATTTGCCAAGAGGAGACAGACGTGCCAAAGTCTCCTTGATCTGCTTTTCGATTTCCTGATCGTCTACCGGCATCTGCGGTGCAGGCGGAGTGCGACGGTCATTCTTCCGATTATTCTTAGATTTGGCTTGATTACTGTTTTGCCCTTGACTCTGCGAACCTTGCCCCTGTCCTTGACCACCTTTGGCCTTGTCTGCATTCTTGAACAAATTATCCAAGCCGGCTCGACCGCCCAAATGGCTCTGTTCCTCCTTAATCCGTTTGCGACGTTTTTTATTGCTGAACGCACCTGGAACGTCTTTTGACGAAGCCACCGGTTTAGGCTTGCGTTCAAATTGCGACAAATCCACCTTCTGACCTGTCAAGACAGGGCCAGAAAGTTTGACGTATTCCGTCTTTACAAAATTATCTTCCTTCGGAGCCGGAGCAGGTTCCGGAACCGGTACTGGCTCAGGTTCCACAATCTGGGGCCTTTCAATCTTTTCCGGTTTCACCGCCTTACCTTGCTGGGCCAATTTCAAAGTCTGGGCATCCATCGTGGAAACAATCTTCGGACCGGCAATCCGCTGGGATGCAGTGGTAAAGATATTGGGCTTCTTGGGTTCTGGCTTGACTTCGGCCTTGACCGGCTTTGCTTCCTCAGCCTTTTCATCTACCCTTGCTTTTGCCTCTCTCTCTTGCGCCGAATCAGCCTGGGCAAAAGGACGCTGTTCCTTTCCCGCTGTTACGGTTTCTGTCTCTTCTGGCCTAACTTCCGCTTTTTCATCCTTCTTTATAGGCTTTTCTTCCTGCTGCGGTCCTTTTTCCGGCAAAATCTCTTCCTTCCGCGCCTCTCCTTGCTTAGACTCTTCTTCAGGTGCTGCCAGGTTGGCCGCTTCCACTGCCACAGAAGGTTCGGGAACCGTCACGGCAGGTTCTTCCGTTTGCGGCTCCGGCTTGGCTTCCCCTCTTGCTTCAGGCTGGGGAGTTGCCACGGGTTCCACCTCAACTGCAACCTCTGCCTTTTCTTCCTTGGTTTCCACAGGCTGTTCCTGAGCAAAAGGAACAAGAGGCTTCAAGGGCGACTCTTCTTTTTCCTTGGGAACAGGCACCGCTGCCGGTTCCTTGGCTTCCACCCATCCCTTGTCGGCATTCTTGACAGATTCTTTGGCCGCCACAGGTTGTTTTTCTTTCTTGGGAACCGTCTCCAATGTCAGCTCCTGGGCTTTTTCCGAAATCACCTTGTCTGACTGGAACTCCTTCAATACCATTGTGTATTGTTCTCCCGTCAGCTTAGTGTTCGGATTGGAATCCACCGTATGGCCTTTTTTGGCCAGGAATTCCACAATCGTCGAAACAGAAACGTTCACTTCTTTGGCGGCTTTGGACAGCCTTACCGGTTTTACTTCTTCTGCCATTAACTTTCCTTCTTCTGTTTTCTTTGCTTTCTATAAAGCTGTTTATCCCAAACGGTCCTCGAACCACTCTGGGCGTAATCTATTGTTTTGTTTTTGTTTCAAGACAGCCTCTGCCCCAACATGAAAAAACTCGAAGCCATCTCTCCTCTCCGCCGCAAACCAACTGCATTCAATCTCCTCTCCAGACTTCCCTCTCGTCCCGTACCTGCCTGGAGCCATAAACTGAAATGCCGCCGACCTAGTCTTCAAATTCCGATTCCAAAATCCGCCGCACCTCGGCTATCGTCTCTTCTTCCAAATCAGTCCGCTTGGCCAACTCTTCCGGGTCGATAGCAAGCACATCCTTAGCCGTATCGCAACCTATTCCTTTAAGTTGGTCAATAATCCACTGTTCAATCTCATCGCCAAATTCCTGCAAATCCACATCATCATCCTCATCATTGGCATTTTCACGGAATACTTCGATTTCATAGCCAGAAATGCGCCCGGCCAGTTTGATATTGTATCCACCCTTGCCGATAGCCAAGGATACCTGATCCGATTTCATGTACACCTCGGCGGTCTTATTTTCTTCATCAATATGAATCGAGGTAATCTTGGCCGGACTCAAAGCCCTCGTAATCAATAATTCCGGATTATTAGTCCAGTTGATTACATCAATATTCTCATTTCTCAATTCCCGCACGATACCATGAATTCTAGCTCCCTTCATCCCCACGCAGGCTCCTACCGGGTCTATCCGGTCATCGTATGATTCCACTGCCACTTTGGCTCTCTCGCCCGGTTCGCGTTCAATCCGTTTGATGGTGATCAGACCATCGAAAATTTCGGGCACTTCCTGTTCGAAGAGCCGCTCCAGGAAAATAGGAGAGGTACGCGAAAGAACAATGACCGGCGCATTGTTCCGCACATCCACTTTCAACACCACGGCCCGAAGCGTATCGCCCTTACGATAAAAATCGGCTGGAATCTGCTCGTTCTTAGGCAAAACCAATTCCACGCCGGCATCATCCAAAACCAGAATTTCCCGTTTCCAGACTTGGTAAACCTCGCCCGTGATAATTTCCCCGATTCTTTCCTTGTAACGTTTATATACGATATTATGTTCGTAATCTTGCACTTTTGAAATCAAGTTCTGACGAATGGAAAGAATTTCCCGACGTCCAAAATCGGTAATGCGTACGGCTTCCGATACCTCTTCTCCCACCTCGAAATCCGGTTCGATCTTGATAGCTTCCGAATAAGGGATTTCCAGGCTTGGATCTTTCAACTCGCTGTCTTCCACAATCAGACGGTTCCGCCAAATTTCCAAATCCCCTTTATCTATATTGACAATAATGTCTATGTTGGCATCCGTCCCGTATTTCTTGATCAGCATAGCCCTGAAAACATCTTCCAGAATACGCATCATCGTTTCCCGATCAATGTTCTTCAAGTCCTTAAATTCGGAAAAACTTTCTACCAAATTCAGATTTTCCATCTCTGGTTGTTATTTCGGTTGTTTATTTGAATGAAATTATCAATTTTGTCTCTTTCACATCCGAGTAGGCAAAATGGCGGACGACTTCTCCAGTTTCTTCCTTTTTCTTCCCCGTATTCCTTTTCGATGCCGAGAGCCTCAACGAAAAGCCTGCAGCATCGGCATCAACAATCACGCCTTTCAAACTCTCGCCTTGAACAGTGAGAACCTTGGCCTCCCGGCCTTCGTTTTTTTTGTATTGGGCCGGTATTCGCAAAGGCTGATCCAGGCCTGCCGACGAAACCGTCAATTCAAAATCTTCTTCGTCCCTATCCAGATGTTCCTCTATGTAACGGCTTATTGCCACGCAGTCATCAATGCTTACGCCCTGCATCCCATCCATGGATACCTTGATTTCATTCTTAGGAGAAACCGACACGCTGACCGGAAACAAACCCGAAGCGGTCCTCTCCATCAAAGCCTCCTGCAACAATGCCTGTACCTTTTGCTTATTTATCATACTATCTTAGGCAGATTTAGAACATATTCAATCCCTCAACCGGCACTGTTTCCTCAACAAGGCCGAACAAGAAACCAATAAAAAAAGGGGCTCGCCCCGCCCCTCTCACCTCCAACCCCGCGACCCTTTCCCGTTAAAACCGCCGCAAAAGTAATGATTTTTTTAAAAAAATCAAACTCTTTTTTGTATTTCGCTGTACTTTCACTATCTTTGCAGGGAAATGTAAAGAAGCGGCAGCAAGAGGCTGTATCAAAATAGGCATTTGAAATCACCCTCAAGCGGCGTGTCAGAGTGAGTAAGATGCAAGGCGCTGAGAGCGAGAACGAAGGAGCGTACTGTTGCTGCTCCGCAGCGAGCGCAGGCTTCGCCTCAGCATAATTCAAACTCCGTTTGATTCTGCGTTCGGCTTGCTCTGCGGTTCGTGACTGAGTTCGAGACTCGAAAAACAGTGCAAACCGAGAGCCGAACCAAACCGATAGGTTTGAGTTTGCTTTCCAGCGAACGCAGGCTACGTCTCAGCATAGCCAAAACGAGTTTTGTCTCTGCCTTCGACTTGCACTGCTTTTGGCCGAGGTGCAGCCAGTCTTCGGCGAAGCCAGATTGCTCATTATGACACACCGCCATCTTGGAATCCACAAAGGAGTGTAGTTGCTTCTTGACAAAAACAGATTGATTGTCAAATCAAAAAATTAAATTTGAAGAGTACCAGACCGCATAATCATCTTTGATTCTCGTCCTCAGGACGGCCTCGCTCAAATACAAAGCTTCTCCGAGTAAAAGGCATGAAGTACAATGTGAATGCGATTCCTATCTGAACCGGTATGCGTCTCTCTGCCTCATGGAAAACAAGCATTGACGACCACCGGCAAACCGGCAAAAAATAAAATATTGACCTCTAAATCCAATACCATGAAAGAAGCCATACGCAATATACTGCCTTTGTACCGGATTTCACGATGGAAAATCATCCTGTTAGGGTGTTTGCTTCTTGGATGGATTGCCCTGAACATAGATGCCTTCCAAAACACCGCCATGCGCTTGTTCTTTACCTACGACATTCAGTATTGGCAAAGTTTTTCCCTCTTAGGAGAGATACCTTCTTTCTTCAACAACTTTTTCGCGCAGTTCCAAGGTTCAGTACTGGGCATCTTCATTACACAGTCCATATTGGCAATCATCTATTTAGCCTGCGCTTACCGAGTAGGAGGGCGGTATTCCATATTCATGTTGCCATTATGGTTCATTTTAATGCCTTCCACGCAAAACGCCGAACAAGAATTCGCCTTCGGCATATTAGCTTCGCTTTCATTTCTGGCAATCCTCTTCCATTGGATTTCCTGCCGCGAATCGCACAAGCAAAGCAGCCGTTTCTATTATGAAACGTTCTACCTGAAGTACTGGATATATTATGTGCTGGCAGGCTGCGCATTGTTTTTCTTCTTTGGGACCCCGGCATTGCTGTTCTTAGGTGCCATTGTATTGTACCGCCTCATCATCCTGCTCGCCTCCATTGGCAGCCAAGGATCTGAAAACATGGAAAGTGCAACCTTGGCTTTCGGGATTTATTTCATCACAGCCGTCGGCATCACTTTTGCTTTTCCCCGTTTTCTCAACATTCCCGATTGCATGTTCCAATGGACATGGATTGAATGGACGGCCTTCGGCCTTTTTATTGCGGCCATTGTAGCCAGTCTCACGCAAAACACCCTCAAAAGAAACCTGCACAACCCATACCCGCTTTCATGGCTTTTCCTAGTGTGCGGTTCCATGGCAAGCATTGTGCTGGTTTGCACGCATCGTACACCATTGGTTGCCGCTTACATAGACATTTCCAACGCATGCCAGCAAGGACATTTCCAACGAGTCCTCAATATCGGAGAATCCTATTTCAAAAAACATCCGCAAGCCAATGCACAAGCCACTGATGCCGAACTTGGCATGAGATTCTCCATCGGTGCTTATACCCGCTTAGGTTTGCTCATGCAAGGAGAACTCAATGCCCGTTTTCTGGAGTTCAATCACATCAAAGAAATGCAAGGCATGTTCCCGTCCCTGCTTCCTTATACGAACTCTTTTGATTATGCCTATGCAAGACTCTATTATGAAACAGAACTTTACGGGTCCGCCATCCCGCTAATGAATTACACATTGGACCATTATGAATACGAACAGCGGATCTTCAAACTTTTGATTCCTATCGAAACCGCCACCTACCAACGGGCATTGCTCAACAAGCATCTGCCTCTGCTTAAAAAAAGCTTCGGTAATCGGAAATTTGCCAAACAATGGGAAAAAATCAATGCGGACGGCATAGCGGCTGGTATTGCGAACGGACCTCAGCCAATGGGCATGGGCATAAAGCTAAACAATTCGCAAACAGCAATAAACCAATTAATCATCCAAAAAGTAGAGTACGCTCTCTTTGATTCGGAAATTTTGGCCAATACGTGGAGCAACGATCGGAGCACAACTATTGCCAGGAACATTAATCAAAAGCGCCCGCTCAATCTTCCTGCCTTAGACTATTACAGTCTTCTTTGCCTGTTAGAAGGCAAGATAGAGTTAACTCCAATACTTGCGGAAGGCTACGCACGTTTGGACGCTGTAAGCCTGCCGCCCTACCTGCAAGAAGCAATCTTGATCAATTCCGGCTTATTGGCTTCGCCGGAAAAGGAAAGCGAATGGTCCGGCTACGATTACATGGGATTTCGTTTCGACCCGCAAATAATAGACAAATGCTTGGCAATAGCCCGCCAAATAGAATTTAATACCCCACCTTCACAAATGGAAGCGGAACAAAAGAATTCCTATACATACTACTATCTGACGCAAGTCAACCGCTCAGGATATATAGAAGGGAACAATACTGAACCCTACTGCCCTAATAATTAGGATTCCGGTTGGAATCCCTCAACTTTAGACCTGGCAGAATCCGAAAGCAAACGCCTATAGGTTTGCTTACCAGACATCTTTTCTTTCAAGGGAAAACGGCTTTCCATGAAGAGGGTTCGGCTTGCAAGCTAATTGCAAAGGAATAATTCCAAGCAGTAAATGCAACTTCAGGGTAGAAAAAAAGGTGGCTTTAGGCCTCACGAAAGGCAAAAAGCACTACTTTTGCAGCCCGCTACAGAAGCAGGCCATCCCCAACCATGCCGAAACTGGCAGGCATGCTTCTATTGCGCTATTGCTATGACCCATGAACAAAGGATATAAAAAAGAAGACCATTACCCCAGCGAAATCACTGAGGCATTGGCAGAGCGATACAAGCAGATTCTGGAACTCTTGGGAGAAGACCCGCAACGGGAAGGCTTGCTGGCCACACCCGTCCGAGTAGCCAAAGCCATGCAGTTCTTAGCGCAGGGATACAGCCAAGACCCCGAAGAGATTCTCCGAAGTGCCATGTTCAAGGAAGATTACAAGCAGATGGTCATTGTCAAGGACATTGAAATATATTCCTTGTGCGAACACCACATGCTACCCTTCTTCGGCAAGGCCCATGTAGCCTATATACCTAATGGCTACATCGTGGGATTGAGCAAGATTCCCCGCGTAGTGGATGTGTTCGCCCGCCGCTTGCAGGTACAGGAAAGGCTCACGACCCAAATCAAGGAATGCATACAGAATGTGCTTCACCCCTTAGGAGTAGCTGTAGTTATCGAAGCCCAGCACCTATGCATGTCGATGCGGGGGGTTCAAAAGCAGAATTCTGTGACTACCACTTCCGATTTTACCGGAGGATTCCTGAACAACCCCCAGACTCGGACTGAATTTCTCCGGCTTATCGGCAGCGATTTGAAATAAGCTTCCGGTATCCTGAACAGCAGGCCTGTCGCAAAACCGAACAAAGTTCGAGCCATGCCGAGGCAGTGTATTTATTACAATCAGAACCCGAAACAGAATAAAGATTCCTGCCCGGCAAGGGCGTCAAAAACATACCGCCATGGAAGAACATAAAGACCCTACCCGTTTGGAACACGTCCAGCAAAAGCTCAGAGAAGGCATCATCCTGGACCGTTGGATTGCCTACTGGCACTTCCGCAATTACAGGATTGGATTCACCTACGGCAGTTTCGACCCGCTTAACCCACGTTGCGTAGAGTTCCTCTACCAAGCCGTCGAATCGCTAAAGACCTTAGTTGTAGGCATTTATTCGGATGCCATGATCCGCAAGCTGACCGGCAAGGAACCCGTCATGAAACAAGAAGACCGAGCCTTGATGCTGGCTGGCTTGGAATGCGTGGATGCCGTGGTCATCCTGGATGAAGAAGACCCCAAAGCCCTTATCGAACGGGTTCAGCCCTGCCAGATTGCGGTCAAGGACGATGCCCAAGCCGCTGCGGTGGACTCCTTCAAGGCGGAAGGCGTGGAAATCTGGAGACCGGAAACGCAAGCCGAATAGGAACACAAGCCGAATAAATCCAAAATCATTGACACTGACTGCGGACTTTGCACTGCCGAACGGTTCTGGGCAGCCCGAAATCATCCATTGTCAAAAGGTTTTTCAAAATGGCAAAATCCAAAAGCCGCACGGTCTTTTTCTGTTCCCATTGCGGGGCGCAGTCTCCCAAATGGGTAGGCCGTTGCCCTGTCTGCGGGGAATGGAATACCTATACCGAAGAAGTGGTGGAACGCGAACCCAAACAGAGCCTGTGGAAACAGGATTCTGTAATTCCTGCTTCTGAAAGGATCAAGAGCAAAGCCATTTTAGTCAAAGAGATACAGAACCGTCCCATATCCCGCTTGGACATGGGCGATGCCGAACTGGACCGGGTATTAGGCGGAGGCCTTGTACCGGGTTCTTTCGTTTTGGTAGGCGGCGAACCGGGAATCGGCAAATCCACTTTGATGCTGCAAGTGGCCCTGCAAATGCCCGGAGAACATAAGATTCTCTACGTAAGCGGGGAAGAAAGCGCCGAGCAACTCAAGATGCGGGCCGACCGTCTGGGCCTGACCCAAAGTCCTTGCTACATCCTGACCGAGACCTGCTTGGACGACATATTCGCCCAAGCCGCCCGGTTGCAACCGGAAATCTTGGTGGCTGACTCCATCCAGACCTTGCAAGCCAGCACGATCGATGCCTCGGCAGGCAGCATCTCCCAAATCAAGGAATGCGCAGCCCAGCTGCAACGCTACGCCAAAGAGACCGGCACCAGCGTCTTTGTCATTGGCCATATCACCAAGGACGGCAATCTGGCCGGACCGAAAATATTGGAACATATCGTAGATACCGTGCTGCACTTTGAGGGCGACCGCCATTATGGTTACCGGATGCTGCGCTCGGTCAAGAACCGTTTCGGCAGCACCAACGAAATCGGCATTTACGAGATGCAGAGCCAAGGGTTGCGCCAAGTAAGCAATCCTTCCGAAATACTCCTTTCCCAACGGGAAGAGCAATTGAGCGGCACGGCAATCGCCGCCACCTTGGAAGGCCTGCGGCCGATGATGGTGGAAGTGCAGGCGTTGGTCAGCCCGACAGCCTATTCGGTACCCCAGCGGTCGGCTACCGGTTTCGACCTCCGTCGGCTCAACATGCTTTTGGCCGTGCTGGAAAAACGCTGCGGGGCAAGACTGAGCAACAAAGATGTCTTCCTCAATATTGCCGGAGGACTGCGGGTGGACGACCCGGCTCTTGACTTGGCGGTCGTAGCAGCCGTTTTAAGCTCAGGACAGGATTTGCCGCTCGACCCCAAGACCGGTTTCGCCGCCGAAGTGGGGCTGACCGGGGAAATCCGCCCGGTAAGCCGTCTCGACCAACGTTTGGCCGAAGCCGCCAAATTAGGCTTCGAACGGGTCTTCATCTCCCGTTACGGCATCAAGGAAGTGCAAGAGAAATATCAGAACATGATTGTTCCCGTGGCCACTCTGTTCGATTTATTCCAAAAAATAAAAAAATAAAAATACCTGTAGTCATGTTAATCTGTACTACAAAAAAAGAACTTCGCGAGGCCATTGCCGCGCAGAAATCCGGTGGCAAAAGCGTAGGCTTTGTGCCGACCATGGGGGCCTTGCACCAAGGACATGCCTCTCTTTTCAAACGGGCGCGAGCCGAAAACGACCTTTTCGTGGCCAGCGTTTTCGTCAACCCGATCCAGTTCAACAATCCGGACGACCTCAAGAATTACCCTCGGGATTTTGAGGCCGACCGCCGTCTGCTCGAAGCCGAGGGCTGCGACATTGCATTCCATCCTTCGGTGGAAGAAATGTACCCTGAGGGCGGAAAGGTGGAAAGATACAATTTCGGCAGCTTGGAAACCGTGATGGAAGGGGCGCAGCGTCCCGGTCATTTTGCCGGTGTGGGCGTTGTGGTAGGCTTGCTGTTCCGCTTGGTCGAACCCACCCGGGCTTATTTCGGAGAAAAGGATTTCCAGCAGGTAGCCGTCATCAAGGAATTGGTTCGCCAGATGGGCATCCCCACCCAGATTGTCCCCTGCCCTATCAAACGGGGCGAGGACGGCTTGGCGCTCAGCAGCCGCAATGCCTTGCTCACGCCTGAGAACCGGGCCAAAGCGCCTTTCATTTACGAGACATTGAAAGCCAGCCTGGAATTGGCATCGCGTCCTTGCCGGGAAGTGAAGGACTTTGTGGAAAGCCGGATTGCCTCCTGCCCGCTGATGAAACTGGAATACTTCGAGATTGCCGACCCGGACAGCTTGCAGTCGGTTCCGGACGACAAGCCGGCAGTCGGAAACCAAGGCTTCATCGTGGTATGGATGGGAAGCGTTCGCTTAATCGACAACATCCATTACGGCGCGTTATAATGGATAATCCGCAGCTTTGCAAGTCTTCGCGCCGCGCAGCGACCCGATGTTTCGCATTTCACCCCTCCTGACGAAGTTCCGATTCGCGCCCTACGACAAGAAACCGGTCATGCCTCTTGAATAGGGCGAACAATAATTTCAAAACCATTAAACCCCAATCGGTCCTTAGACAGGCCGAGTCCGTTTCCGATAGGGGAGATGAGGCTTTCAGGCATCTTGCCCGCATCTGTCCGCATCCTGTTCCTCGCTACGCCTTCGGCTAGGCGGGAAGCATCCTGCTTGACACAAGCGGACCATCTCCCCGAAGTCTAATGACCGATTCGGGTCAAACAATCCCTTTAATGGATATCTGGGACAAAGAGAAGCGGTCGGCCGTGATGGCCAAGATCCGAGGCAAGGACACCAAGCCCGAATGGATTGTGCGCCGATATCTCTTCGCCCACGGGTATCGCTACCGGAAAAACGTCAAAAGCCTGCCCGGAACTCCGGACATCGTGCTGCGCAAATACGGCCTTGTGATATTCGTGCATGGATGCTTCTGGCACGGGCATGGAGACAGCCATATCCCGCACAGCCGCATTGAATACTGGACAAACAAAATCGAGGCCAACAAGAAACGGGATCAACGGGACAAGGCCGAACTGCTCCGCATGGGATGGAACGTGCTCACGATATGGGAGTGCCAGCTCAAACCCGCCGTCAGAGAGCAGACCTTGAAAGAGATGGAATATCTCATCAATCAGTCCTATTTGAATCTTCTCCGCAAAAAAGCCGAACGAAAAGCCCGGCGAGTCAATAACATCCAAGCTGCCGATAGCCGCCAATGCATCGAAGAAAAGTCCGGCAATAACAAAAACGACACACCAGACGGCCAACAGGGCTATCCAACGTCCCCTACCCTCGGCACATTAGCCGCCGAATCCCTTTCTCAAGAACCGGGAAACAAGGACTGATTCTGCACCTATGCTGCATTCTGGAATACAAGATATATTATTTTGCAAATTATTAATATTATGCATTTTATAACTGTTTTACAAGTATGAGGCCACTATTTAGAAACTGAAAACAGTCCCGGCAAACCGACAAACAGGAATAGGGCAAAACATACAAAAGCATCTCCCGATGCAGCGGCGCCCTCCTTGCCATCCCGCTCTACCCGAAAACTCATAAGATGCCACATTCTTTTCAAAATAATTACCTTTGCTGTTTGGAACCGATGCCAAGCGAACGCTCATCTAAACAGAATTGCATTCCCTCATTCTGAACGCCTTGTGCGTCCAAGCACGCTTCGGCATCGCCCCGCCAAAACCAATAAAAATGCTCCAAGAAGAAAGCCAGAACGGCCTCGACTTCAACGTGGCCGATTACGATGAAGAGACCATACGTACCCTCAAATGGAACGAGCATATCCGCCTGCGCCCCGGAATGTATATCGGGAAATTAGGCGATGGTTCCAGTCAGGACGATGGTATCTATGTGCTGCTCAAGGAAGTAATCGACAACTCGATCGACGAGTTCGTGATGGGAAATGGAAAGACCATCGAAGTCACGCTCAAGGATAACGTGGCCACCGTCCGCGACTACGGCCGAGGCATCCCCTTGGGAAAGGTAGTGGAATGCGTTTCGGAGATGAATACCGGTGCCAAATACGACTCCAAGACTTTCAAGAAATCGGTAGGGCTGAACGGGGTCGGCACCAAGGCGGTCAACGCTCTTTCCAGCCATTTCGTGGTGGAATCCATGCGGGACGGAAAGAAAAAGAGAGCCGAATTCGAGCAGGGGGTATTGGTCAAGGAAGAACTGACCGACTGCTCCGAACGCAACGGCACAAGAGTCAGCTTCAGCCCCGACCCGGAAATGTTCGGCAACTACCACTTCATCGAGGAATACATCGAAGCCATGCTGTGGAACTACGCCTATCTGAACCACGGCCTGACCATCAGCTACAACAAGAACAAGATAAAAAGCGAGAACGGGCTGAAAGACCTGCTGGAAAACAACATGGACGGCAGCCCGCTTTATCCTATCGTGCATATCGTGGATGAAGACCTGGAATATGCCTTCACCCACGTGGACAAGCAATACGGCGAAGAATACTACAGTTTTGTCAACGGCCAGCACACCACTCAGGGAGGAACTCACCAGAGCGCGTTCCGCGAAGCCTTTGCCAAGACGGTCAAGGAGTTCTACAAGAAAGACTACGACACCTCCGATATCCGCACCGGCCTTATCGCCGCTGTCAGCATCAAGGTCATAGAACCCGTGTTCGAAAGCCAGACCAAGACCAAGTTAGGTTCGGTCTATATGGACAACAGCGAGGAAGCCCGCAAGAAGAACAACGGGGACGACCGGGAAACGGTACGCAACTACATTCACAACTCGGTCAAAAAGAACATTGACAATTTCCTGCATATCAATGGAGATGTAGCCGAAGCCATGCAGCGCAAGATCATCGAAAGCGAGAAAGAACGCAAAAGCATGGCCGATATCAAGAAGCTCAGCCGGGAGAGCGCCAAGAAAGTGAACCTGCACAACCGCAAGCTCCGCGATTGCCGAATCCACTACAACTCCAACCACGACAAACGGCTCGAAAGCACCCTTTTCATCACCGAGGGGGATTCGGCATCGGGCAGCATTACCAAGAGCCGCGATGCCAATACCCAAGCCGTTTTCAGCCTGCGGGGGAAACCCTACAACTGCTACGGCAAGAGCAAGAGCTTCATGTACGAGAACGAAGAATTCAACCTCTTGCAAGCCGCGCTCAACGCCACCGAGGACATCGAGAACCTGCGGTACAACAACATCGTGCTTGCCACCGATGCCGATGTGGACGGGATGCATATCCGGGCGCTCCTGCTCACCTTCTTCCTCTGCTATTTCCCAGACATCATCAAGGGCGGCCATCTCTACATCCTCCAGACCCCGCTTTTCCGAGTCCGCAACAAGCAGAAAACCTTTTACTGCTATACCGAGGAAGAACGCCTCAGTGCCATCAAACAGCTGGGCGGCAAACCGGAAATTACCCGCTTCAAAGGGCTTGGGGAAATCTCTCCGGACGAGTTCAAGGTCTTCATCGGCCCGCAGATGCGGCTCGACCCTATCCTGATGCGCAAGGACCAAGGCATTGCCGAAGCTTTGGAATTCTATATGGGCAACAACACGCCCGAACGCCGGGACTTTTTCTTGGAAAACCTGCGCGTGGACATCGATATAGACTAACTTGGGAATAAACCGCAAAACGAACGCAAAGCCGAACTGATTTCGAGCATTGCCGGGGCACAATACTTATTCCATGTGAGGCTTAAAAACAAGATTTAACCCAAATCGGTCATTAGGATTTCTCAGTGTTGTACGGCAGTGAGAAATCCTTTAATCCCAAATGGAAAGGAATGACTTCCTTGTATTTAACGACCGTGCCAGATAAAGGATATGTTTGTCTTTTGTCTTGCCCAAATAGGCCGGTGTTGAGATCAACTCATAACGGATGGTCTTGAGGAACTGCTTTCTGTTGGAATTGATAAGGGCCATGCGGAACAGCGACATGAAGTTATAGGCCATGACTATAAAGTTCCCGCAAGCCTCGGTCGCCCAGAAATTATTGGTGACAAAGTCATCTATGGAGAAGTCGTATTTCAGTTCTTTGATCCTGTTCTCGGAATCCGCCCTTCCACGATACGAATCGTACACTATCTTGGCCGGCAGTTCAAGGTCGGTGACGAAGCAACTGTAGCGGTATTTGCCGAAGTCATTCTCATTTTCGAAAAGCACTAACTGTCTGATTGGCTTGCCAGCCGCATTCGGTCTTTTCTCTATTTCCTGCCTGACCATCACTATGCGTCTTGGCTTCTCCCAACCGTTCGCCTGATAGGTCGTCTCGGATATTTCCAGTCCGTCGGTTATCTCTATCCATGTGCGTTCATGGGTGAGGCTGTATTTAATGCGGTTGTTGAACCGGCAGGCCACGATATAGTGTAACTGGGTGACACGGTGACGAAGTCAGGCGATCGAAGATGATGCTTACGGGCATCTTGTTCGCTTCTGTCCGCATCCTGCTCCTCGCTACGCCTCGCACATAGACGGCTACGCCTCCGGCCAGACAAGGGACCTGTTGCATGACACATGCAGACCTTTCAGCAGAACCAAGCTTGCTTGGGGTTTGATTGCACCGAAAACGGGCTGCGTTTCGGCCATTTCCGAACAAGTTCGGCCATGGCTTTCAACTTGCACCGTTTTTGCCGAGGCGGAGGACCGAGCGCAGCAAGCTCATGAACACATTGCAACCCTTTGTACCGTGAATAAAACTGCGCGCAAGCGAACTATCTTCCCTAAGCCCCAATCCGATCCGGGGTAAAGAAAAAGGCGATGTGTCATAATGAGCAATCTGACACACCGCCTGAGATTTATTTCAAATCCCTATTTTAATACACCCCTCTTTCCAATTTCGACTTGTCCTCGAAATCCTGCCTGCAGTTTCTCTTGAACCCCAGCCTCACTCCAGACTATTTGTTCCGGAAAGAATCCAAGCCCTCCTGCAAATAAGCAATGAAAGCCTCCACATCGCTGTCGTAACCATACGAACGCGAAGTCAGCTCCTTGCCTTCGGTATCGAGCAAGTTGTAGTAAGGCAGCGTATTGGTATTGAAACGGGTCACCTGGAAGTCGGCATTCTTCTTACCCATCGTCTTCATCACCTTGCCGTTCACCGAAGATGTCACCCATTCGCTTTCCGGAAGCTCTTCCCGGTCGTCGCAATAGAGCGCAATGATGATGTACTCCTTAAGCAAAGCCTGAACGCGGGGATCGGACCATACTTCGGCTTCCATCTTCTTGCAATTGGCGCAGGAATGTCCCTTGAAGTCGATGAACACCGGCTTGTTCTGCTGCTTGGCGCAAGCCATGCCTTCGTTGTAATCAAAATAGCCTTTGAGCCCGAACGGCAAAGTCAGACGGTCGGAATAACGCGGCGTGCCGCAAAGCTCTTGTTCCGGACCGGCAGCGGCCGAACCCATGCCCGAAACCATCACCGGCTGGCTCAGGTTGAACTGCTGGGTAGTGATAGGCGGAACCAACGAAGACACCATCTTCAGAGGCGCACCGAACAGACCGGGAATCAAATAAATCGTGAACGAGAATACCGCAATGACCAGAATCAGGCGGAACACACCGATATGCGGCACATCCGAATCGTGAGCAAACTTGATTTTGCCCAAAAGGTAAAATCCCAGCAACGCGAAAATCACAATCCAGATAGCCAGGTAGGCTTCACGGGTAAAGATATGCAATTCGTAAACCTGATCGATATTGAGCAGGAACTTCATGCCGAAAGCCAGCAAGACGAAAGCGAACACCACCTTGACCGAGTTCAGCCAGCCGCCTGACTTGGGCATCTTGGCCAGCAAAGAGGGGAACAGGGACAAGAGGAAGAACGGGAATCCCATCGCCAGACCGAAGAAGAACATACCCAGAAGAGGCTTCAGCACCGAAGTCCCCATGGCCGCTTCCACCAGCAAGGTAGCCACGAAAGGCCCGGTGCAGGAGAAAGACACGATAGCCAGAACGGCCGCCATGAAGAAAGCCGAAATGTAACCGCCCTTGTCAGCCTTGGCATCCAGCTTGTTGGACATGCCCGAAGGCAAAGTAATCTCAAACAAGCCGAAGAACGAGAAAGCGAAAGTCACGAACAAGAGGAAGAAAATCAAATTGGGAATCCAATGCGTGCTGAGCACATTGGCGAAGTCGGCGCTCTTGGTAATCGCCACAATCGCCCCGATCAAGGTATAAATCAATGTAATGGACAAAGTAAAGATAGCCCCTTTGATAATCCCGGCCTTGCGGCTGCTTCCATCATCGGTATCCATGAAGAAGGAAACCGTCATAGGAATCATCGGGAACACGCAAGGGGTGAACACGCAAGCCAGACCGGCCAAGATAGCCAGCAAGAAGAAACCGGCCAGCGATTCTTCTTCCTCTGCCGGAGCGTCCGCTTCTACCGCAGCCGTTTCCTGCGCCGGCGCCACTGCGGCATCCGCCCCAGGTTCCGGAGCCGAAGTTCCAGCTACCGCTTCCTTGGCAGCCGGTTCAGCCTCAGCCACCGGTGCCGGAGTCGCACCTTTCACACCTTTCACCTTGAACGACAGCTCAATATCATTGAAAGGCAAGCAAGTTTCATCGTTGCAGACCTGATAGTCCACCGTGGCATCGATCGTGAAATCCTCCTCGGTATGAATCGTGATTTTCTGACGGAATTCGGCATCCTTGGCAAAAAATCTCACCATGCCGAGAAACTCATCGTTTTCTTCCACCGGAGCCGGGTTTTCAGAAGCCGCCCCGACCAGTTTGAAGTTGCCGGATTCCGGGAAATTGAAGGTGGTAGGCAAGGCACCGCCCGCGTCCTGCGAATACAAATGGTATCCGCCGCCCACGTTCGCTTTGATGACCAATTCGGCCTCGTTTCCCTTCAGGTACTTGACCGAACACTTCCATTTGACCGGGTTTTCCTGCGCCCAGCTGGCAGCTGCCAACAGGAAAAATCCCCATACGGCAAACAGTATCTTCTTCATGATTTGCATTTATTTGTTGTACAACATTAAATTTCCTTTTACGATCCCGAACCCGGCGAACCCGCAGCAGGCTTCGAATCCGAGGGCGTTCTCCCTGCTTCAGAAGTCCTGATTGCGGCAGGCTTGCCCCGGTCGAAGGCGAAATGCAGAAACGAAAAAACCGGATACAGAACCACACTGGCCGCGATACCTAAAAAGCCGAAAATGCAAACCAGCACAATCGCCAGCAAGAAAAACAGGTAAACCATCCTCTTCGACTTCCACTTCCATCCCCCGCCTTTGAGCGAAAACATCCTGAAATTGCTCACTAACAGCAAAGACATCAGAATGGAAAGCAGCAGGATGAAATACACATCCAGCACAAAGCCTGTCTTTACCCAATGCAAGCCCAAAGCTGCCCAGAACAGTGCGTTGGCCGGGGTTGGCATCCCCTTGAAATCCTTTTTCTGTTCCTCGTCCAGATTAAATTTACCCAATCGGTATGCCGAAGCCAAGGCCATCAAAAGTACGATGAAGCCCATCCAAGACGGAAGCACCAACTGGGAAACCACCATGTCGTAGGCAATGAACGAGGGTGCCACGCCGAAGCTCACCACATCCGAAAGCGAATCCAATTCCTTGCCCAACGGCCCGGCCACGCCCAACAAGCGAGCCACCATGCCGTCGAACAAATCAAAGACCGCCGCAACCAGAATAAAGACCGCCGCCCATGCCGCCCGCCCTTCAAACGTACTGGCAATGGAAAGGCAACCGCAAAGCAAATTGCATAAAGTCAGTATATTCGGTATTTCCCTTTTCAGTCTTTGCATAAATGCAAAGGTAGCAATTTTACAGAAACTAATTGAAACCCGGAAATTTTAGAGCCTGTAGAACCTTCCTCAAAGCCTTGCGACAAAACTCGACACTGTCCCCCCAAACCCTCCAAAACGTGGTGGCAACACGCCCCTGCCCTCACCAGGAAGGAGCCAGGTCGTACTGTGAGAGAGGCCGCAGTTCGGGCAGCCAATGATATCCCTTCAAAGTCCGCTGCCGCTGCGTGAGCCGGTCCACCGGATAGAGTGCCGAACTCTTGGGCTTCACCACCGTGATACCGTCCAAATCGCTCTCCTTGAAATACATCTTCAGGCTCTGGCTTTCGGTCTTATTGACCCCGATCAACTCATTCTTCTCATCCAAAACATAATAAATCGACAAGGCATTGCCAATCACATGCGTCCAATCCAAATAAGAACTGTCGTTGAAATAGCCCCACATCCGCCTGCCTTTCACCTGATTATAATAGAACTGGGGCTTAGACACCTCACTGACGATAAACACATTCTCCTGCACCAAGAATTTATCCGGCCTGCTATCAGCAAACCATAACTTCATCGTATCCCCATCTATCTGGTAATCCTGCACCCAGACCACCGGATCGTAATACATTTCCATCAACGAATCCCGGTGCATATAACTCAACGAGTCGCATTTCCCTTGGATATCGAAACGGAAGAAACGCACATCATGATAAGCCAGCAAATCCTTCATCTGCCGAGTCGTATCGTAAGTCATTACCATCGTATCACTCACCACGAACAACGAGTCCCCCTGCTCCACCACCACGCCCCGGGGGTTTATCGTAAAGAAAGCCCGACCTAAATTCTCCTTGTTCTCCGCATATTCGCTCTTCACATAGCAATTCCGCGCCGTATCCAACAGCATCACATTCCAATACGCCTGTCCCTCCTTGCCCGCCATATCGTAATAAATGCTGTCGCCAAACAAAGTCTGGGTCTCCTTGGTCTTCACATAGGCATCGCCATCCAAGCTCACCTGTTCCTTTTCCTGGTCGAACCAGCCTTTCAATCCGTACATGTAGTAATCGGTAGTCTCGATATTGGTAGGTCCTTGGAATCGGGTGAAACCAGTCTCGTTATAATGCAACGTATCCGTCCAGATAGTGTATTCCGGATTCACAATCACCACATCCTCATAACAATGGAACAAACCTGTCTGACCCTCGTAATGCCCCTTGACCGATGTCAGCACCGTTTCTCCCGTCAAAATCTCCCCCCCTTGTGTATAGATGGCCGTATTGTCCGAACCTTCAAACAGCAAGGAGGGTGTCTTCAAAGTCATATCCTTGTCCTTGAGAACCACATTCCGGTCTACCACATACGAACCCGTCGTGCCGTTATAATCCAGCACCTCCCCGGTAATAAACACATTGTCCTTGGTGTAAATCCTCAGATTATCGTAAGCCTGGCAAGAACCTGTTTTCTGGTCGTAATCCGCAAAATCGCTGTAAATCCGGTTGCCCTGCTGCACAATCTCCACATGGCCAATCAGACGGTACACATTAGGCCGCCCCGGAATGCTCACAATGGAATCGCCGGTAAAAGTCTGCGCTCGAAGCCCCGCGAAAGCCGAAAACAGCAGCATAAACAGTCCGAGTACAAACCTTCTCCCAAAATTTCTATTCATAACGTCCATAAAAAGAAAAGGCTAAAAAGCCTTTTCAAAAAATATACCAAAGGAATCAACGACTCCACTCAGCAACAACCAACTAGCAAGATACAAAATGCCGTTTTACGCACCACGGATAATCGTTTCCTCCCTGTCCGGTCCTACCGACACAACCCGGATCTGACTCCCAGTCTCCTGGCAGATAAAATCCAAATAAGAGCGGAAGGCCGCCGGCAACTCCTCATAGGTCCGTGCCTTGCTGATAGAAGACTTCCAGCCCGGCAATTCCTTATACTCGGGAACCACCCGTTCCGCCTGCTCGGTGGTAGGATAATACTCCATCTTCTTGCCATTCAAGGTATAAGCCACAGCCACTTTGACCGTTTCGAACTCGTCCATCACATCGGCCTTCATCACCACCAAGTCCGTGACACCATTGATCATCAAGGTATAACGCAACGCCGGCAAATCCAACCAGCCCGTGCGGCGGGGACGGCCCGTCGTTGCCCCGAACTCATGCCCTTTGGCACGCAATTCTTCCCCTGTGGCATCGTGCAGCTCGGTCGGGAAAGGACCGCTACCCACGCGGGTACAGTAGGCTTTGAACACTCCGTACACCTTGCCGATAGCCGAAGGCGGAACCCCCAAGCCCACGCAGACACCCGCCGTTACCGTACTCGAAGAAGTCACAAAAGGATACGAACCGAAATCCACATCCAAAAGCGAACCCTGGGCGCCCTCTGCCAAAACCGTCTTCCCTTCCGCCAATGCCCGGTTCAGATATATTTCAGTAGAAAGCACTTCAAATGAACGCAATTCCTCAATGCCATCCATCCATGCCTTTTCATATTCAGCCAAGGTCTTGCCATCAATCCGCGCAGCGTCCAAGTCGAAGCCCAAATTCTTCAAGGTCTGCAAATGATCAGCCTTCAAAGCTTCGTATTTTTCCTTGAAGGAAGGGGCGAAAATATCTCCCATCCGCAAACCGCAACGAGCCACCTTATCCGTGTAAGCCGGACCGATGCCCTTCACCGTCGAACCGATTTTCTTGCTTCCCTTTTTCTGCTCCAAAGCCGCATCCAGCAAACGGTGCGTCGGCAGAATCAGGTTCGCTTTATCTGAAATCTTCATCCTCTTCCGGGCCTCGATTCCCACTTTGCGCAAGTTCGCGATTTCCTCGCAGACAATGCAAGCATCCATCAACACCCCGTTCCCTATCACATTCACCTTGCCTTCATGGAAAATCCCCGAAGGAATCGTATGCAAAACATGCGTCATGCCACCGAACTTAATCGTATGACCCGCATTAGGCCCGCCTTGGAATCGAGCCACAATATCATATTCGGGAGCCAACACGTCCACAATCTTCCCTTTTCCTTCATCCCCCCACTGGATGCCAAGGATGACATCAACTTTATTCGTCTGCATTCTTTTCTAAATTTAGGAATTTTCTACAAAATCGATTCCAAACTCTTCAAACTCAAATCTAAAGCACTGACATGATGCGTCAATGCCCCCACCGAAATAAAATCCACATTCGTCGAAGCATAGTCGGCCAAATTCTTCTCGTTAATGCCTCCCGACGCTTCAGTTTCATAACGATGGTCTATGAGTCCAAGTGCCTTACGTAAATCCGGCACGGAGAAATTATCCAGCATGATCCGGTTAACCCCGCCATGCTTCAGCACCTGAGCCAATTCTTCAAAATCCCGCACCTCTATCTCCACAGGCAAGTTCTTGCCATTCCGCTCCATATATTGATGCACAGCATCCAAAGCCTGGCTTATCCCTCCGCAAAAATCAATATGATTGTCCTTGATCAAAATCATATCGAACAAACCGAAACGATGGTTGCTCCCGCCGCCAATCCGAACCGCCATCTTCTCAAACACACGGTTATTGGGCGTAGTCTTGCGCGTGTCCAGCAAAGTGGTCTTGCTCTGACCAATCAGCCGCACCAAACGCCGGGTATGGGTGGCAATTCCGCTCATCCTCTGGATATAGTTCAGGCTTAACCGTTCCGCTGTCAAAATGGAACGCGACGAGCCTTCCACGCTGAACACATGGTCACCAACCGCCACCTCCTGGCCGTCCTCCACCAATGGGGTGAACACGATCTCCGGATCCACCTCATGATAAACCATCTCCGCCACTTCCAAGCCTGCAATCACCCCCCCCTCTTTGGCAATCAAAACAGCCTTATCGCGAGCCGAAGCCGGAATGCAGGCCAATGTGGTATGATCCCCATCACCCACATCTTCTTTCAATGCCAGACGAATATAATCCAGCATCATGGCTTTTTCATCAATCTGCATGTCAGGGAATTTATTTCTTGGCTTTTTCTGCCGCATACTTCTGGTTCAAACCCGTCAAAACCGCATTGGTAATATCCATCGCAGGCACGGCATACAAGACTCCGCTCATCGAGCCGGATGTGATAATAAGACTGTATTGTCCGTTGTTGTACTCTTTGATATAGTCCAAAATATAATCAGTCACTTCCTGCAAACGCTGAGCCTGCAAGCTGGTCAACTGGTTGGCATAAGTCTGCTGCAAAGCAGCCAAGTCCTGCTGCCTCCTGGACAAATCTTCTTCCTTCCGATGCTGTTCGGTCAACGTCATCGTTGCACCCACCTGCAAATAATTATCGTAATCCTGTTGCCAACGATTCCCTTGGTTTTGAATATCATTGGCCAATTTTTCCTCTGTCGATGCCAACTCCCGCTGAACATCGGCCACCATCTGGAAGCCGTTATTGATGCTGTCCATATTGACCGTTGCAATCCTCAATTCCGCCAAAGAAGCTCCTGCCGCAGAAACACTGTTCGAATCCGATGCGACCGTTGCAGGCGCATTCCCGTTCTTAGACTGGCAAGCCATAGCCCAAAAAGCGCAAGACAATACCAATAAACTAATTTTCAAAAAATTATACTTCATCGTTTTTAATTTTGCAAAATCCAAAGGTATTCATTTCTTCGTACATAGAGACTCCTGCCGGCAAAAACATCCGCCCCTGCACGACATCCTCGCAACCATACCCTCTAACAACAATCCTTTAGAAGCTGTTTAAATTTATTTGTTTAGGCCATCGGGAGGGGATTTCGAGGGATGGCGCGGCGTTTTTCAAAGGAGGATAGCCCAGCTATCTGACGTGAAAAACGCTAGCAAGACCAGGAATAGCCCCCGATGGCCAAACAAAATCCTGAAACCGCTCCCTGAAAATCCATTCTTTTCAGGATTGCAAGAAATTTTAAACAGCTTCTTAGTTTCCTTCGTTCGACAAAAACTGAATCCGCACCAAACGGATCTCGGTTTCATTGTACTCATCTTCTCCCAATTCCTGCAAAGCTTCCTCCACAGAATCATTATCGGCTTCCAGGAAGTAATCATAAATCTCGTCCCTATGGTCGGCATCCACAACCTCATCTATATAATAGTCCAGATTCAGCCGCGTACCCGAATCCACAATCCGTTCTATCTCTGTCAGCAATTCGTCCATCGTCAGCCCTTTCGTCAAAGCGATGTCTTCCAGAGACAATTTCCGATCTATGCTCTGAATGATATATACCTTCAAACCCGATTTGTTGACTACCGACTTGATTACCAAATCCTGAGGACGTTCTATTTCATTTTCTTCCACATAATTCTTAATCAAGTCCACAAAAGGCTTCCCGTATTTCTGCGCCTTGCCGACCCCTACACCGGTGATATGCGTCAATTCATCCAAAGTGACCGGGTACTGGATTGTCATATCCTTCAAAGACACGTCTTGGAAAATAACATACGGAGGCAGATTCTCCTTATGCGCCATATCCTTCAAAAGATCTTTCAGCATGGCATACAGCACTTTGTCCACAGCCTCCGAGGTGCTGTTGCCCCCCGCCATGTATTCCGAATCATCCGGATTATAGGTATGATCCTTGATTACCTCTATTTTGAACGGCTTCTTGATAAAGGCTTCCCCAGCAGGAGTAACCTTGATAACCCCATAATCTTCAATATCTTTGCTAAGCAAATCCTCAATGATGCATTGGCGGATTACCGCCTTCCAATAACGTTCGTCACGATCCTTGCCCTGCCCGAATTGAGGCAGCAGATTATGCTTGTAGTTTTTAATCGACGGAGAGAGTTTGCCCATGCACACAGCCACGATATAGTCCACCTTGAACTGCTGCTTGATATCCAAAATCAATTCAATCACAAAAGCCGCATCTTGCGTAGCATCCTCTTTTTGCTTCGGATAAAGACAGTTGTCGCAATTATGGCAATTTTCGCCTTCGTACTTTTCTCCAAAATA
The DNA here is from genome assembly GCA_944320465.1 of uncultured Bacteroidales bacterium. Taxonomy (GTDB): domain Bacteria; phylum Bacteroidota; class Bacteroidia; order Bacteroidales; family P3; genus Pullibacteroides. The sequence goes on from CALUHO010000015.1 coordinate 38,097, forward strand.
ATGCAACAAATGCTTGCGACGGCACATCGAAGTCTCGGCATAGGAAATGGTTTCAGCCATTAACTGCCTAGCCACTTCCTGCTCAGACACCTGCTTGTCTTTGAGGAATTTCTCCAACTTGACAATATCTTCCTCGCAATAGAATGCAATGCATTTGCCTTCGCCTCCGTCCCTACCGGCCCGGCCGGTTTCCTGATAATAGCCTTCCAGACTCTTGGGCATATCATAATGAATCACAAAACGCACATCCGGCTTGTCGATACCCATTCCGAAAGCAATCGTAGCCACAATCACATCCACGTCTTCCATCAGGAAACGATCCTGATTGGTCGCCCTCGTCTGGGCATCCAAACCCGCATGATATGGCAAAGCCCGTATACCGTTCGCGCACAGAACCTCGGCAAACTCTTCCACCTTCTTCCGGCTCAGGCAATACACAATGCCCGACTTGCCGCTATTGTCGCGGATGAACTTGACTATATCGCGATCCACGTTCTTGGTCTTGGGACGCACTTCATAATAAAGGTTCTCCCTGTTGAACGAAGAAATGAAGACCGAAGCATCCAGCATACCGAGATTCTTCTGAATATCCTTCTGGACCTTAGGCGTAGCCGTAGCCGTCAATGCAATGACTGGAGCATTCCGCCCTATCTGCTCTATGATAGGACGCAAACGACGGTATTCCGGCCTGAAATCATGCCCCCATTCCGAAATGCAATGAGCCTCGTCGATAGCATACAAAGAGATAGGTATGGTTTGGAAAAACTCCACATTCTCGTCCTTTGTCAACGTCTCGGGTGCAACATACAACAACTTGGTCTGTCCCGATGCCAAATCTTCCTTTACTTGCCTCATCTCCACACGGGACAAGGAAGAATTGAGGTAATGCGCTATCTTGGCAGCGCTCCCGACATTGCGCACCGCATCCACCTGGTTCTTCATCAAGGCAATCAAAGGAGAAACAATGATAGCCGTTCCCGGCAATATCAAAGCCGGCAACTGGTAACACAAAGACTTTCCTCCTCCAGTAGGCATGATCACAAAAGTATCTTTGCCTTCCAGCACATTCTTTATAATAGCTTCCTGGTTCCCCTTGAACTGGCTAAAACCGAACATACGCAAAAGTTCAGCATGCAAAAACTGGCTGTCATACTTCATGATGACTCAGGTTAAGAAAATTGTTTATTTTTGTTCTTCCATCCGGTTCTTGCCCAATGCCGAAAACCCGCCGGCCAAAGGAGATTTCAGGAGCGCGTTCCGGATGGCAGTAAAAAAGAGGGATTACCCTTTTGAAGCTCTCCCTCGTACCCAAAGATAGTACATTTGTTGGAATTTAAAAAGTCCAAAACGCTTTTGCCTGATATTCTCCAACATAGGAATCTTTGAAAAGGCCGCTGACAAAAGCATTGAAGGGACGACCTCCAAGGTCTGCCTTAAAAAGGAAATACGCAAAGACCATGATACTACGTACCGAAAACATCGTGAAAGTATACCACCAACGGACGGTGGTGGACCATGTGAACATCGAAGTGCAGCAAGGTGAAATCGTAGGTCTTCTGGGACCGAACGGTGCCGGAAAGACCACTTCATTTTATATTATAGTAGGATTAATCAAAGCCTTGGAAGGCAAAGTCTTCCTGGATGACATGGACATTACCAAGCTGCCCATGTACAAAAGAGCCAAGTTAGGCGTAGGCTATTTGGCGCAGGAAGCTTCGGTATTCCGCCAAATGAGCGTGGAAAACAATATCGCATCCATTCTGGAATTCACTGAAAAAGACCCGGCCGTCCGCAAGCAACGTCTGGAAACCCTTCTGGTAGAATTCGGCATCGACCATGTCCGCAAGACCAAGGGGATAAGCCTTTCCGGCGGCGAACGCAGACGAACCGAAATCGCCCGGGCCTTGGCCGCCAATCCCAAGTTCATCCTTTTGGACGAACCCTTCGCCGGCATCGACCCCTTGGCCATCGAGGACATCAAGAAAATCGTGCTCCAGCTCAAGCAGAAGAATATCGGCATCCTGATTACCGACCACAACGCCCAGGAAACCTTGTCGATTACCGACCGATCCTATTTATTATACAGCGGCAAAATCCTCAAGTCCGGCAGCTCGCACGATCTGGCCAACGACCCCGAAGTCCGCGAGAAATACCTGGGTCGCGATTTCGAACTCAAAGAAATCCGATAAAGGCTCCGGCCACAAACAGCATATCGCTGCAGACCGTTCCAAAACGTACATGACACATAAAACAAGGCGTTTCCTATGGCAGATCCGACGGAAACGCCTTTCTAATAACACGACCATGGTAGAAATCGGAAAGAAAGCCCCCGGCTTCAAGGGCAAAGACCAAGACGGCAACGAAATATCCCTGCAAGACTTTGCCGGCAAAAAGCTAGTGCTCTACTTTTACCCTAAAGACAACACACCCGGCTGCACGGCTGAAGCCTGCGACCTGCGCGACAATTACCAGCGGCTGCAGCAGGCCGGATACGAGATAGCAGGCGTAAGCAAAGACAGCGAGACCTCCCACCGCAAGTTCATCGAGAAGCACGCGCTGCCGTTCCGTCTCATTTCCGACCCATCCACCGAAATCCTGCAAGCCTACGGAGCCTGGGGCGAAAAGAAGATGTACGGGAAAACCACGATGGGTACTATCCGCAAGACCGTTCTCATCAACGAAGAAGGCATCGTAGAGGACATCATCGGCAAAGTCAACACGAAAGCCCACGCCGAGCAGATACTCGCCGATAAGGGAAAAACGAAATAGCATAAACCCAAATCGGTCATTAGACTTTGGGGAGATTGCCCGCTTGTGTCATGCAGCATGCTTCTCGCCTAGCCGAAGGCGTAGCGGGCTACGTCGAGGCGTAGCGAGAAACAGGATGCGGACAGAAGCGGGCAAGATGCCCGAATGCCTCATTTTCCTAATCAGAAACGGACTCGGCGTGTCTAATGACCGATTTGGGATAAAGCACACACTCAAAACTCCGTATTCAGAAATTTCCTGAGACGGTATGCTTGATGTCTGGATACTGAGAAGCTGTTTAAAATTTCTTGCAATCCTGAAAAAATGAATTTTCAGGAACCGGTTTCAGGATTTTGTTTGCCCATCGGGGGCTATTTCGGGTCTTTTTTGCGTTTTTCACGTCAGATAGCTTAGCTATCCTCCTTTGAAAAACGCAGCAAAATCCCTCGAAATCCCCTCCCGATGGCCTAAACAAATAAATTTAAACAGCTTCTGAAAGAATGCCCCGCATACCGAAATGAGGGTGTTCCTCCCGATGTACCCGCTGACACCAAAAACGACCATCTCCGTTTTTCAATACAATGGGTCGTCAAGACGGCATCGCCTGCCATGCTCTCGTTGAATTTTGATACAGTCCGGCCTGATGTTGGTATTCCTTGAGGCAAGGGCGGTTATTTTCTTAAAGACAGCATTGAAAGCACTACGGGAGCGAAAACCGGGCAGCTCCCCTATATGTTCGTTGGTATAGCGGCCCGAATTCTCCCGACGCAGTTTGCACAAAAAAAACGGCCTCACAAAAACCTCCGCAGGAAATCCTCTATCGAATCCTTGGTTTCCAACCGGAGTTTCTGGCGAAGCCTGTAACGGGATTTCTTGATGCTGTCCGGCTGCAATGAAAGCATCTGGGCTATCTGCTTGCTTTCCATCCCCAAGCTCAGGTAAGCGCATAAACGCAACTCCCCTTCGGTCAAATCCGGACAATGCTGTTTCAATTTCTGAAAGAAAGCCGGGTGCACCTTCTCGAACTGCAAGCGGAACAAGGCCCATTCGTCCTTCTTTCCAAGATACTGCTTCAAAAGGCCATCGAGCGCAGCAAACGCCCCCTCGTCGACACCGCCCTGCGCAGCTTCCTTTCGCAAAAGATTTTCAACGGACTGCAATTCGTCCTTATGCTCTGCCAGAATCAACTGGTTGGATGTCAGCTCCCTTTCCCGGGAAGCCAGTTCCATCTCCAAGTACTTCTTCTGCAGGGCTTCGTTTTCCAAACGGTGACCCAATTCGGCATTCTCTATTTCCTTCAACTTCTTCTTGGCCTTCTCCTCTTGACGGTTCTTCCAAAAGACATAGCACAGGGCAAGCAGAAAAAGAACCAAGCCGCCCCATATCATCCACGACAATTTCATCTTATAGGCAGCCCTCTCCTGGGAATACAGCAAGTCCATCTCATACCTGGCAATGACCGAACGCCATTCGGCCTGATGTATCTTCAACAGGTTATCCTCCTCATCCACCGTATCCTTCAAAGCCGCATACCGAGTCCAGCACCGCAAAGCCTCTTTGTCTCGCCCCAATGCACCATACACCTCTGCCAGATGACGCAACCGCAACAATTCCAATGCATCCGGAATCCGCACATCGATTTCTCCGGCATGACAGTACATCCTTAAAGCCGAGTCCGAAGCACCGGCATCCTTGTACCAGTCGCCGAGATAAACCGCTGCATATTTCTCGAAAGCCGATGCCTGATACCGCCGGGCCAAACCATACGCCCGCGCCGCATACATCGAATCCGGATCGTTCCCTTCCTCGCTCAGCAAAAGCAGCACCCGAATCAAGAAGCCGGCATCCTCCTTGCAGACCGAATCTTCCAGCAACTGCTTCAACATGGATGCCGAAGTCCCATAATATCCATTCAAATACAACAAATTAGCCACATTCAGCCGATTCTTGGTCTCATAAACCGTCTCGCCCAAATCCCGATAAATATCACCGGCCTCCTGCATGTACCCGAAAGCCTTTCCATAATCCCCGATTTCGGTCAGTACCGTTCCTATGTCTATACAGGCGTGCGCCAGCATGAACGAATCCCGAGCCTGACGATAAAAATCCTCAATCCCTTTCAAGGCAATATACGTATCCGGCAAGGATTCCTTCCGCAGGGAAGCCTTCAGATGCAACATCCGCATATAATCGTAAGGCCAATGAAGCGAATCGACCAAGACCAAGGCTTCGCTCAGAACCGAATCGCTTGCCATGCGGTCTCCCCCGATAAGCAGAGTACGGGCTTTCCAATACAGGCTTCGCCACTGCATCACGCGCCCTGCCTCCCCTTTTAGGCAAGCCGACAGGCTATCCAACATCTTTATCCATGTCTTTCTCTGCTCCCGGCCCGCATGATGGATAAAACCGTACTCCACTTGGGACGCTATCGAATCAAAAGCGGAAGAAACCGGAGGCCATTTAAAGTAGTCGGCTGCCCGTACCGGAAATGACAGCAAGAAAAGAATCAGCCATAGGCCGCCCGTTTTCTTCGGCATAACAAGCTTGGATTTTAAATTGTCCAAAAATAAGACATTTTTCCCGCCCCACACCCTTTGTCCACCTTTTGTCCACCCCTTTTCCTCGCTATAAGAAGAGGTTTTGCGTATTTTTGTCCACCTGCCAGTTGAAAAAAAACAGCCACATGGCAGCGTAAAACTCATCATTGTATCACCAAAAACGTATAACATGAAAAACCTTCTAAAATTGACCTTCGGATTCTTATTCCTCTGCCCAATGCTTCAGGCTCAGGAACAAAGCGTTTACGGATGGTTACGCTACGACACCGAGAACCAGGACGAGTACGGTATCTGCCAGTTCACCACCGATTTCCCCGAAGACATCACCATCGTCCATGCCTATCCCCAGGATGCCGTGGCTTGCGCCGGAGCCTTCGCCAACGGCACATACTACGTTTATTTGTACGAAACCGACGGCTACAATGCCAACCCGCTTTCCTTCAACCGCATCGACTTGGCCACAGGAGAAATGACCCAGATAGCCGATTACAGCGCAATGCCCATGCTGTACGCGGACATGACCTACGATTATTCCACCCAGACCATGTATGCCTTAGGCAAGACCGAAGGCACATCCACCCTGCTGACAGTAGACCTAGAGACCGGCGAATACACCGAAATAGGCCAGATGGAACGCTATTTCCTCACGCTGGCCTGCTCTTACGATGGGCATCTCTATACCGTCGACTACGACGAAGGGGCGTTTTGGGAAGTTAAAAAAAGCACCGGCTCAACCACTTACATCGGATCCACATGGGAACTGCCCGACGACTATCTCCAATCCATGGAATTCGACCACGAAACAGGGCAGCTGTTCTGGGCGGGCAACAGCCGAGGATACGGTTTCTGGGACGAAATCAATGTGGAAACAGGAGAAACCACCCAGCTTGGATCGCTCGGCAACGATGCCCAAGTAGTAGGACTCTACATACCGTTCCATATCGCATCAACCCAAAGCCCGGATACGGTAAGTTCGTTCCTTGCCGCCGCAGACCCGGAAGGCGAGCTTCAAGTGGAACTGTCCTGGACCAACCCCACCCAAAACATGGCTGGCGAAAGCCTCACCACACTGTCAGACATCAAGATAACCCGTAACCAGCAGCTGATATACCAATCTGGAAGCACTCAAGCCGGAGCCAGCCTGAGCTATACCGACAAAGGCATGGAAAACGGATTTTCCACTTACGAAATCATTGCCGTCAATGAACATGGAGAAAGCCAGGCCGTATCCCGCACCCTCTTTGTCGGACACGACCTGCCCCAAGCCCCGTCCAACATCCAGGCCTCCATCCAAGGCCAACACATAAACCTCAGCTGGACAGCACCGACCATAGGCATCAACGCAGGTTATGTTGACTGGAGCAGCCTCCAATACGACATCCTCCGCCTGCCCGACAGTGCTAGCATTGCCCGGAACCTGAGCGAAAACCGATTCACGGACACCAGCATCCATACCATCAACAACTATTCCTACCTCGTCTATGCTAAGACAGCCGACGGACTTGGCCAAAGTGCCGCCTCCAATGCCCTGATTGCCGGTCCGGCCATAGAACCGCCTTATTTCTGCAATTTCGGCACGGAAGCTGAATTTGCCTTGTATACCGTGGTGGATGCCAACCAGGACGGTTACTCTTGGAGAAGGGAAACCACCTTGGATGCCGCCTACTATTATTACAATGAAGAGGATGAAACCATAGGCGGAGACGACTGGCTGATTTCCCCACCCATCCACTTCCAAGCCAATACACCCTACCGACTAAGTTTCAAACTCCAGTCTTACGATGAATCCTACCCCGAAAAAGTGGCTGTCTATCTAGGAACGGACAATACGCCCCAGAGCCAGCAGCTCCTACTTGGGGAATTCACCACCAGCAACGCTTCCGGCGAATTCAGTTCCCACCGCATCGCCCTGCCCGACACCTTGCCCGAAGGCGACTATCACATAGGTTTCTATTGCCACTCTGATCCTTATATGTTCATCCTGTATGTCACCGATGTGCAAGTAGAGGAAATCCAGGAAGGCATCGTGACCGGCATCATCCAAGACGGGAACGGGCCGGTTGCCAACGTCCGGGTGAACGTGGAAGGAACCGATGTGGAAACCTACAGTGACGAAAACGGGAACTATTCCGTTTCTACCCTGCTCGAAGGCCTTTACACCTTCGTCTTTGAGAAGCAAGGTTATGAACGCAAGACCCAGGAAATACAAGTGCTTTCTTTGCAAACCACCACGCAAGATATCTCGCTGGAAGCCCTGCCCAGTTTTGCCGTATCGGGCAAGATTGTAAACGCGGAAGGCCATGCCGTAAGCCATGCCCGCATCTATATGGACGGTTACATGCAAGACACAGCCATCAGCGGACAGGACGGCAGCTTCCTTTTTGAACAAGTCTATGTAGCGGACAAGTACCAGCTCAGGGTTTACCGCTACGGGCTTCAGGCCGACACACTCCCGTTCTCGGTAGCAGAAGCCGACCTCGTTATCCCCGACATCACTTTGGCCGACAAGATGCTGCCACCCTACCAAGTGCAAGCCGAACTGCAAGATTCAACCCTGGAAATCAACTGGAAAGAACCTGTCGATACCGAAGTGTTCCGCTATGATAACGGCGTGCATGGCGGCCGCCTTGGAAATGCCGAAGCCACATCCAACAGCGTATACGGCTCGGTGTACCGGGTGCCTACCACTTTGACAGCCGTGGAGTGGTTCACCGAAAACTATCTTCTGACACACGCCACGGTCAATGTCTTTGTCTTGGACCTGGATGCCGACGGCGAACCCTCCAGCAAGGTCCTGTATCGTCAAGACAATGTTCCGAACCAAGACAATGAGTGGAACCGACTCGAACTTGCCGAACCTCTCGAAGCCCCCAACGGATACATGCTCGCATTGAGCTACGAGGGACATGTAGGCCTCGGCCTGGACACGGGAACAATGACGTTCCAGGAGCATGTACACTGCTTTTCGATGGACTTCGAGCAAGGGGATTTCGAATATCTGGAAGGGCACCAGATTCGCCGATCTCTGATGATCCGAGGCATCGGACACTTATACGGGGAAGACACCCTGCCTTATGCCGGAACCGAACGCCGTTACCAAGTGTTCCGCCTCACCAAGGAACAAATGTCCGAACCTGGCCAGTGGCGAACCTTGGCATCGCCCACCACGGAATTGCAAATGCAAGACCCTGCATGGCCGTCCTTGACACAAGGGCAATACCTGTATGCCGTTCAAACGCTTTATGGAAAAGATGCCACAGCCTCCGAGGCCTGCTTTTCCAACACCATGGACAAGGACATGAACACCGACCTCATCGTGAGCATCCGTACCAACACCCCTGAAAACGAAGCGGAAGGCGCACTCGTCTCGCTCTTGACTGCCGACGGCGACAGCATCCTGTACAATGAAAATGCCGATGCAGAAGGCCAAGCGCGTTTCAATGGCATTCCAAAAGGCTCTTACCTCCTGCATATCCGATTGCAAGGATTCGAAAGCCACGCATCGGACATCTTGGATTTAAGCAGCGAAAAACTGTACACGCAGGAAATCGACCTGAAAGAATACGTTGTGAACCCGTTCAATTTGGAAATCACCAAAGGAGACGAGCCTGACGAACGAATCCTACGCTGGAACATCACGGACGGATTGTTCGATGATTTCGAATCGCACAAGGATTTCGCCATCAATTCCGCCGGTGAAATCGGATGGAGCTATATCGATGCCGACGGGAAGCCTACATCGGACATCAACAATGTGGAATTTGAAAACTCTACGGCACCGAAAGCGTTCATCATTTTCAATCCTTACCAGACAGACCCGCGCTTGAATATGATTGACCAGCAAATCCTGCCCTACAGCGGAGAGAAATTCCTGGCCGCATTCCCGTCCAATCCGGGTCCAAACGATGATTACTTCATCTCTCCCGCTTTGGATTACAACCAAGCTTTCAGCCTCACCTTCAAAGCTAAAAGCCATAGCACCGCATACGGTGAAGAATTGATCCAGGTGGGTTATTCCGTATCCGGAAACGAAGCGGACGATTTCGTATGGCTCAACGACAACGACACCCTCGCCCTGCCGATGGGCGACTGGCAGGAATACCGTTATGAAATGCCGGCAGAAGCCAGACACACGGCTATCCGTTGCCTGTCCAACGATGCTTTCATCCTGATGATCGACGATGTATTCGTAGGCATAGAGCCTCCGCAAGGCATCGATCCGGAAAATATCCGCAGGGACCTCGCCTTCAATTTGTATCTGGACAGTACCTTGGTTGAATCGAATGTAGAAGCAAACGAATTCCTGTTCACAGGCCTTGAAGCCGGAAAGCATACCGCTGGTGTGGCCGCCGTGTTCGCTTCCAGCGTCACGCCGATTGCCGCTATCGAATTCGAAGTCAAAGAAACCGGCAACGAATCTCTTGACGAAACGCTGTCTCGAATCCGCATTTGGCCCAACCCGGCAACCGACCGTATCCGAATCGAGGGCGAATACGAACGCCTGTCCCTGTACACGCTTTCCGGACAGAAAGTAGCCGAATCGGAATACGTCTCCGAGCTTTCGATTTCCGGCCTCCGTTCCGGACTCTACCTCTTGCGCATTGAAAAAGACGGAAGCTCACGGATATTCAAATTAAGCGTGCGGTAGCTCGGCCTTATTTGAAGCGGAATCCGAAAACCGTCAACAAAATGGCGGTGTGTCATAATGAGCAATCTGGCTTCGCCGAAGACTGGCTGCACCTCGGCAGAGTCCAAGCAAGGTGGGCTACGCCGAAGCCCCTCCGTCTCGGCCATGCCCAAGCGAGGGAATGGCTTGGCATGGCGCTCGACTTACTCGGGGCTTTGGCTCTGTTCTCGGTTTGCACTGCCTTTCGAGACTCGAACTCAGTCACGAACCGCAGTGCAAGGCGAACGCAGAGGGCAAGTTTTTACTTGCACTCTGCTGAGGCGAAGCCTGCGCTCGCTGCGGAGCAGCAACAGTACGCTCCTTCGTTCTCGCTCTCAGCACCTTGCATCTTACTCACTCTGACACACCGCCTGAGATTTATTTCAAATCCCTATTTTGATACACCCTCATTTTATTAATGGCAGCGGCGGGCAGATGCGCGACACACGAGTGAGGCAAAGCCGCAAAAACACTGAAGCGATAGCGTGGCTTGGATGCGCAGCGCACCGCCGAGGCAAAACCGGAGTGTACTGAAACATGAGGATTTTGCCGAAGCGATGCAACAAGGCAGATGCCCCTCAATCCAAACCGCTAGAAGCGGATGCCGAGCGTAAAAGTATATACATACTTCGCCAACTTCAACGAAGCCGGATTCACCAAGGGCGTTCCATACTGATCGGTCAGATAATAGAAGTCATCGGTACGCTTGCCTAAATCGGCCATGAAACCGAAATCGAGATTCCAGCGACCCAAAGTCAGGCCAAGACCGGCGGTAGCGGTATGGTTATACCAACTATCGCGCAAGGTTTGGTTGGTGTAAGGACAAGACTGCCAGATATACCCGGCCCGGATACTGAGGATGCTGAAACGCCATTCCGTGCCGACCCGGACCACGCCGGCAAGCTTGTAGTTCTCATCCAAAACCGACTGTATCTGGTTCTCGTAATCGATATCGCCAACATCCAAACGCATCTTTCGGTAATCGGTCAACTCTCCTTCAATGCCGATAGCCCCGAAATTCTTAATCAGGAAACCAAGGCTCAAAACACCCTTGGCCGGAGTTATCACCTCGTACCTGTCCTCATACCCGTAACTGCTTTGATTCGTCAAGAAAGAACCATCACTCAAAGGATAAGACATATCCGTATTCACTTGCACCGTAGTTCTTTCACGTAGCCAGTAATGCGTAGGCGTATGGAAAGCCACGCCCACTCTGAAGAAATGCACCGGTTTGTAAATCAAGCCCAACTTCAAATTAATCCCGGTTCCGGTCACATTCAAATCCTGATTAAACTCGTAAGCGTTGAAAAGGATATTACCCGGCTGAAATTCCAAAGTCGCATCACTGCTTTCCCCCACAACGGATTCTTGCCGATAATCCACAACCGGCACCCCCATGGTGGCTCCGAAATACAGCATATCCCGCCAATTACCACCAAAACTGAACACCATTTCGGTAATATTGCCGTACTCACGTAAAACATGGCGCTGATTCAAGCCCATACCAGGCCCCAACAATGCATCATAAAGAAAATTCGTCGTATCCGCATAGTCCATCAATCCTGTCTGATACGCCAAATTTCCCAAATAAGCTGCATATTGATCCCTCACGGCAAAATCATAACCCGCACTTTGCGCCGCCACATAGTCCAAATACGAGGATTCATTATTAACTCCCTTGACATAGGAACTCGAATTAAAATCCTTCAGCCGGTTCGCCCCGAAGGCAGCCTGAAACCTCACCGATCCTCTTTGATTGATACAGAAAATGCCTCCTCCTTGCGGCATCACAATCCGAGAGGCATCAATGGCATTCTCTTCCCCGTAATATTCCGACTTTCCATTCTGGTTCAGCCAGCCTCCCGTCAACGAAAGCTCATGCCGGGTATAGAAGCCAATACCAGCCGGGTTAGTACTCAAAGCCGTGAAGTTGGCCCCCAACGCCCCGAAAGCCCCGCCCATCGCATTATAACGCGCTGTCCCGACAGGGTTCAACATGGAATACCGCAAAAGATCGGCATCAGTCTGAGCCTGAATACGACCTAAGCCCAGGAAACAAAGGGCAGCAAATCCCATGAATTTGGCAAGCCCCCCATATTTGATTGTACGCATAATCCTTTTCTATTTTCAATTCACAAAAAACACTTTCCATCGCAAGCCAGATACCGACCCGCATTTTCCCGAACAGCACCACATTTCCTTCTCCCACAAAAAACTCCATCCCAAAAGACCCGCAGGATTTTATAACCACACAAAAACCAGTCCGACTTGGCTTCAGCAAGCCATAGCACGAACCCAGCCCTCTACCGTGTCCTGCGTGTTGTAGTGGTGGTAGTAGTGGAACGGGCCGGGCTTGCCGTGCTGCGCGAAACCGATGAAGACGAACGGGCTGGACTATACGAGCGCGAAGTGGAAGTACTACGCGAAGGCGTATAGGTGCGGCTTGTTGAAGAGCTGCGAACCGGGGTGTACGAACGAGAAGTGGAGGAACCTCTCGGCGACACATACGAACGCCGCGTACTATTGTTGTACTGCGGACTCACATACGAAGAATTGCTCCGGCTGCGGTTGTAATCCGGGCTACTGTATTGCTGCCGGGGACTCTGATAGGAACGCGAACGAGAGGTTGATTGAGCCGGAACAGAAGGCCTTGCCTGCGCATTGGTCCTTATCGATGGGGAAGACTGGGAAGAACGCCGTACCGTTGACCCCGCCACCGAATTTCCTGAAGAAGCCGGACGGCTCACTGCCGCACCAGACACTGATTGCGAAGCCGATTGAGTCGATACGGATGAAGCCGCATTGCCTCGACGAACAGTCGTATTAGCCACTTGCGAGGTCACATTCACCTTTTTATTGGCAAGTCGGGCCGATACCGATTCCATCATAGCCGAAGGTTGCACCTGGTCCGCCGCCGTACTGCGACGGACAGAAGCCGAACCCGGCAAAGATGAACTTGAAACAGCTGCCGATGAAGCAGAACCGCTTACCGATGAAGCCTCAGCTGATTTTTGAACGTTAGTACGCCTGATTCCTCCCTCCGGCAATGACTGCCCGCCCATAGACACCGCAGAAGAACTGACTGCCTGCTCGTAACGTTCTGCAAAGGTGGTCCTCCGTTGCGGCATCGAAGCCTTGGTACCCGAAATTCCAGAAACCACCGAACCTGAACCGCCACCGCCCCGAGTCACCACCGTAGGGTTCGTCAATGAACTCCCTCCCATCCTACGGCCATAGTAACTCTGCGTATAAGTATTCTTATCGTAAGGATTATAGCAGTAATCATAACAATGCTCATGCCAATGGCCGTTCCAGTAACCATTCCAGTAACCATTCCAGTAACCATTCCAGTAGCCGTTCCAGTAACCGTCATAGTATCCCCAGGAACAACTCGGCCAACCCCAGCCGCCCCAATAAGCGCCATAACCGAAACCCAACCCGACACCAAAACCGAAACCGCCCCAGCCAAAGCCCATATACCAGCCCGGGCGGTAATAATAAGAATAGGAAGGGTACCACCAATCATAACCCAAATAGATGCTGGTACCGTAATAATAAGGATCGGGATCGTACCAGTAATAATTGGTATAGTAATCCGAATAATAATCATCGCTCAGATAATCATCCGAATGGAAACGTTTCAAACGCGAAGAATACTCGAAATCGTAATAATCATCATAATCAAAGGTATCCGCCGCAGCCTCTTCCGGCAAATACTCTTCCGCGTAATACGCATCCTCATAAGCCTGAGCCGCCGCGTTCTCCGCCTCCCACTGGCGCAGTTTCATCTCGTATTCCTCTTCCCGCGTAGGCACATTGCCATACATGTCATCGGCCGCCACCATAAAAGTAGTGCCGCAGGAACTGGCCGCCAAAGCCAATCCCAACGGCATCAAAAGCAGCAGTGGGCGCTGAATCCAATGTTTCAGAGCCGACGGCAAAGCTGTCTCTTTCAAATTTCTCTGTCTTGTCATCTTTTCCTCCTTTTTTTCGGCTCGATGGCAAATATTCTACGGAAATCCAACCGGGTACGGAAACTTTTTCCGCCCATACGTATTTTTAGCGTACTTTTGCAAGCTGGTTTCCGCCCGCATCCATTTGCAAAGCCGAGACCAAAGATACGTTTATTGCAATAATCATACCAAAGCATACAAAAATGGCCAAAGATTTTTCCACCAGAGCAGAAAATTATTCCGACTGGTATAACGAATTGGTTACCAGAGCCGACTTAGCAGAACAATCGGCCGTACGCGGCTGCATGGTCATTAAACCCTATGGTTACGCCATTTGGGAAAAAATGCAGCACATCTTAGACCGGATGTTCAAGGAAACCGGACATCAGAATGCTTATTTCCCGCTTTTCATCCCCAAATCCTTCTTCAGCCGAGAAGCCGACCATGTGGAAGGCTTTGCCAAGGAATGCGCCGTGGTGACCCACTACCGCCTCAAAGCCAACGAAGACGGCAAGGGCGTAAGCGTGGACCCAGCCGCTAAACTGGAAGAAGAACTGATTGTGCGCCCCACTTCGGAAACCATCATCTGGAACACCTATAAGAATTGGATCCAATCGTACCGCGACCTGCCCATTTTGGTAAACCAATGGGCCAACGTGGTCCGCTGGGAAATGCGTACCCGCCTGTTCCTGCGTACCGCCGAGTTCCTATGGCAGGAAGGTCATACGGCACACGCCACCAAGGAAGAAGCCGAAGCCGAAGCCCGCAAGATGCTGGATGTCTATGCCGACTTTGCCGAAAACTACATGGCGATGCCGGTCATCAAAGGCATCAAGACGGCCAATGAAAGGTTCGCCGGCGCAATTGAAACCTATTGCATCGAAGCCATGATGCAGGACGGGAAGGCACTGCAAGCCGGCACGTCCCACTTCCTCGGCCAGAACTTCGCCAAGGCATTCGACGTGACCTTCCTGAACAAGGAAAACAAACTGGAATACGTATGGGCCACCTCCTGGGGCGTTTCGACCCGGCTGATGGGAGCCTTGATCATGACCCATTCGGACGACCACGGTCTAGTACTGCCGCCCAAGCTGGCCCCTATCCAAGTAGCCATAGTACCCATTTACCGCAACAAAGAACAGCTGGCCCAGATTTCGGAAGCCGCCCTCAAAATCAAGGCAGAACTGCAAGCCAAGGGCATCAGCGTGAAATACGACGACAACGACAGCCAGAAACCGGGCTGGAAGTTCACCGAATACGAATTCAAGGGCGTTCCGGTGCGTATCGCCATCGGGCCTCGCGACATGGAAAACGGCACGGCCGAAATCTGCCGCCGCGACACGCTCGAAAAGAGCATCCATCCGCAAGCCGGACTGGCATCGCTCGTGCCGCAACTCTTGGAAGAAATCCAGAAGAACCTCCTTGAACGTTCACTGAAGTTCCGTCAGGAAAACACCATCAAGGTGGATACCTGGGAAGAATTCAAGGAAAAGATAGAACAAGGCAAATTCTTGTTAGCGCACTGGGACGGCACCACCGAAACCGAAGTCAAAATCAAGGAAGAGACCAAGGCGACCATCCGCGCCATCCCCTTCGACATCGAAATGGAAGAAGGCAAGTGCATTTACACGGGGAAACCGTCCAAGCATCGGGTTATTTTCGCAAAAGCCTATTAACGGCGCGTGAGAACGGGCAAGCTGCTTTGTCGCGCGAGATTCGGACTCAATCACGCACCCCAAGCATACTAGTTACTCTTGTTTCGCCGAAGAAAAGTAACCAAAAGAAGGGCGAGGCCAACAAAAAAAGCGAAAAGGAAAGAGGATATTTTCGCTAAAAGGCAGAACTCGGCAAACAAGTTTTCCTCAAACATGCTGCCTTTTTTAACGCTACAAATATCCTCTTTCCTTTTCGCTTTTTTTTGAGGCCAAGGCCGGGAACAGAGAAGCAATGGATGGAAAATAAATTGTAATTGTATGAAATTCGTCATTGTCGGATTGGGCAATATCGGAGCGGAATACGAAATGACCCGCCACAACATCGGGTTCATGGTCCTGGACCGTTTGGCATCGCAGAACAACACCAAATTCGCGATGGACCGCTACGCCTACTGGGCCGAAATCAAATGCAGGAACCATTACCTGGAACTGATCAAGCCCACCACGTATATGAACGAGAGCGGCAAGGCCGTCCGTTACTGGTTAGAGCATGAAAAAGTACCGGTGGAACGCTGCTTGGTGGTCGTGGATGACCTTGCGCTGGAACTCGGCCAGCTCAGGATGAAATCGGGCGGAAGCGCTGGCGGACACAACGGGCTGTCCAATATCGAAGCCTTAATCGGGACACAGGCCTATCCCCGCCTCCGCTTCGGCATCGGCCATAAATTCCACAGAGGCCAACAGATAGACTATGTCCTAGGCAAATTCACCCCTCAGGACATGGCTATCGTGGAGCCGAAAATCGACATGGCTTGCGAGATGATTACCAGCTTTGCGTGCGCGGGAATCGCCAATACGATGAACCTGTTCAATAACAAATAGTGACGCGTGTGAACGGGAAATCTGAAACGCCACGCCAGCGCACAACAATATAGAGACAAACTGCAGTTAAAGCGAAGCTTTTAGAAGCTGTTTAAATTTATTTGTTCAGACCATCGGGAGGGGATTTCGAGGGATGGCGCCGCGTTTTTCAAAGGAGGATAGCCCAGCTATCTGACGTGAAAAACGCAAGCAAGACCCGAAATAGCCCCCGATGGGCAAACAAAATCCTGAAACCGGTCTCTGAAATTTCAGCCTTTTCAGGATTGCAAGAAATTTCAAACAGCTTCTTAAAACAGACAAAATCAATGTCCGAATGAAACTATCCTCTTGGTTGAAGATGGCAGGATTCCTCTGCATAGTCTTTGTAACGGTTCTCTCGATTTCCTGCCGGGAAACCTATACCCCGAAACCAAGAGCATATATGCGGATAGCCATGCCGGAAAAAGCTTACCGGGATTTTGACTCCACAGCTTATCCATTTACATTCCGGATACCCGTTTATGCCCAATTCATACCCGTTCCGGCCAAGGAAGAATACCCCAATACCCAATGGGCTGACATCCGAATCCCTGGCCTGAATGCAAAAATCTACCTGAGCCACATCTATAAACCCGATATCGATTCCTGCCTTACCAGCACGCTGTTATTCATCCAAAGACACATGTCAAAAGCCACTGGAGTTGATGAATGGGAAACCAACAATCCCGAGGAACACAAATTCGGATACCTTTACCACATCAAAGGCAAAGACGTAGCCTCTCCCTATCAATTCTACCTCACAGACAGCAACTTGCACTTTATCCGAGGTTCGCTTTATATCAACTGCGTTCCCAACAACGACTCTTTGGCTCCCGTCATTGAATTTCTCAGAACCGATATCGACACCCTCCTTCAAAGCTGGGCTTGGAAATAAACCAAGTCTACACTTGGCAGAAAAGCCGTACCAACCGCGCCTGACCATCTTGAAAACAAACTCTTAATGCAAAAGCCGACAAGCCGGGCATCAGTTATCCTTTCCAATTATCCCGGACATAATCTGGCTGCCTTTGCGGACTTGAGGTACGCGGTCTTTGTTTTGAAGATACAGTTGTTTCGAGTACAAAGTTTTCTTGGCATAATACAGGACTTCCTGAAGCATCTCCTGCTTGCCGGTGGCCGAGCATGCCCAAACCATTGGCTCCATAAAACGGTTCTGCAAACCATATTTGCGGGCATCGTCCAAGACAAGGCGATACACTTCAGCAGGCTGGCCGGCCAAATTGTAAATCTTTATATAAGCATAATCCCGAGCCGAAATCCGCAGGGAATCGGAAGCATAAGGCAACTGGACCAGACTGTCGAGCGAAGCTTCCGGAAGCTGTCCCTGACCCAATAATGCCAGTTTGGAATAAAGTTCCAAAGCAACCATCTTGCGCTGTTCCGTGTTCTTTTCATAACGAGGCTTCAACAATCCTGTTTCCAATCTGCTTTGATTATAGAATTTCTGGCACGCAGCCTGGGCTTCCGGGTAATCAGCACGCACTACGGCATTCTGGGCTTTGACCAAGGCCCGATCCAAAGGATTACGAGCAAAAACGAACATAACCAAACAACCGAAGCCTGCCGCCACAAGGGTCAGCAAGATATGATGCGATGGTGCCAGCACCGGTTTGCCGTCATGGATGCCACGGCGTTTTCCCCATTCGTACAGGAATATCTTGCGATTGTTGTAAGCTTGCAACAATATGCCGGGAATACAGGCCAAGCCAAAGACTATCAACGACATCCAAACATACCAAGGAGCGCGGAAACCGGCATCGACAGAAACGCCCCACAACCAGAAAGTCAAAGCGGCAGTTACCAGCAAGGAGACAATAAAGTTCCAAAGCCGGATTTTCCATAATCCTTGCCTTTTGTCGCCCAAAGCCATCGGAATACCGACCAAATGGGAAAAGACCACAGCAATACAGAAGAGCAGTGCCCAATGCCCGGTGGCATAATACAACAAACCACCCACAATGGCTGTATATATATGAAATATAATCAAGGGAGTCCAAGCCCGGGGATGATGGGCGGCATGACGGAAAAGCATGAAAAAGATGGAAAGCGCTCCCATATTGAGCCACAGGCTGATGGCTATGCTGGCTTGAGCAGGATCGGCCGAAGGGAACAAAAGAAAGTACAAAAGGAGCAAAAAAGGAGTGTAAGGGCCGACCGTTTTCCAGGAAGTAATGCAAAAACCTATCACAAGGAATGCCACAACGGCAATAATCAAAGGCGTATTGAAATAAAACTGAGCAACAAAACGCCAAAGGAACTCGCTGATACGGGGGGCAGAAGTACCATCAAAGAAAGGCTGCACGAAATTGCCTGTATAAGCAAAGAAACTGATATCGGCCTGATGCTTGAAATAGGGAAGATAATAGAGGAACCAACCTATTGCCAAGAGTATCACAGGAATCAGGCTCCCCCATTTAAGGTATCGCTTCTGCGATGGATTCACTTCCATGCCGGAAGCATTCTGCCGATAAGTCTGGACCAATGGTGTCCAATATTTGAATATATTGTATTTAGTCCAAAAAGTAGCTGCTTTTCCCATAGTTCGCATTCTTGAAAAACGAGACAAAGATAGCGAAAGGTGAGAGCAATGCCAACAAACTTGTTTGATTGGCATTGCCGAACCGCCTCCTATCTTCGGCGAAGCCAACGATAGCGAAAGTCGAGAGCAGAGCAAAAGCCCCAGTTGAGCCGAGAGTCATATCAAGCCCGTATCCTCGCTTGAATATGGCTGAGGCGCATAATCTTTTTTGATGTAAATTTGCCAGCCTTTACAGAAAGGGAACCGGACATTGAAACGGGGATTTTGAATCTCCTAAAAGCTTGTACCAAAAAATTGGACAAGCAGCCTCAAAATCAAGAAACAGAACACGTAGAATGAGCCTTTTAGATGGATTGAACCCGGAGCAGCGGGCAGCCGCCGAACACACCCAAGGACCAGTCATGATCATTGCCGGAGCCGGTTCGGGCAAGACCCGCACCCTTACCTATCGAATCGCGCACCTTTTGGAAATCGGCGCGGACCCATTCCGCATACTGGCATTGACCTTCACCAACAAGGCCGCCAAGGAGATGAAAGACCGTATCACCCAATTGGTCGGCCCGGCAGCACGTTCGCTCTGGATGGGCACGTTCCACTCCATCTTTGCCAAAATCCTGCGGGCCGAAGCAGACCATTTAGGCTACCAGAAGACCTTCGGCATCTACGACACGGACGAAAGCAAGTCGCTGATCAAGAAAATCGTCAAGGATTTCAACTTGGATCCCAAGCAATACAAGGAATCGAAAGTGCTCTACCGTATCTCGATGGCCAAAAACAGCCTGATTTCGGCCGAATACTATGCCGAAAACGGAGCATTCCTGGAAGAAGACACTCGGATGCGGATGCCGGAAACCGGACGTATCTTCCTGGAGTACAGCAACCGGATGAAACAGGCTTCGGTCATGGACTTTGACGATTTGCTGTTCAACACCAATGTGCTCTTCCGCGATTTCCCGGAAGTCCTGATCAAATACCAGAAGCGATTCCAGTATATCATGGTGGACGAGTACCAGGACACCAACTATGCCCAGTACCTCATCGTAAAGAAACTGGCCGCCGGACACAAGAATATCTGCGTGGTAGGCGACGATTCCCAGAGCATCTACAGTTTCCGGGGGGCCAATATCCAGAACATATTGAATTTCCAGCACGACTACCCGGAAGCGATCAAGTTCAAATTGGAGCAGAACTACCGTTCCACCAAGCATATCGTGCAGCTTTCCAACTCCATCATCGAGCATAACAAGGATCGGATTCCCAAGGAAATCTGGACCGACAACGAGGAAGGCCCCAAGGTGCATATATTGCAATCGGCATCGGACGTTGACGAAGGCAGCACGGTGGCGCACCAGATTTTCCAAGTACGGATGAACCGGCAGGCGCATCCCAAGGATTTCGCGGTGCTGTATCGGATTAACAGCCAGAGCAAGGCCATCGAGGACGCGCTGCGCAAGCTGAACATCCCCTACAGGATCTACGGAGGGTTGAGTTTCTACAGAAGAAAGGAAATCAAGGACATACTGAGTTATTTCCGCTGGGTGGTGAACCCTCGCGACGAGGAAGCCTTGCTGCGTTGCATCAACAATCCGGCGCGGGGCATCGGGGAAACGACCTTGAACCGCTTGCGGCTTTTAGGCACCTTGTCCGGCGGGGGCACCTGGGAAGGGATGGAATGGCTGCGCAACGGTTCCATGCTGACACCGGGACGGGAGGGCTTCGACCCGGCCAAGGATGCGGCCTGGCTGGCCAACTTGGGCGTGCCGGCCGAAGCCTTCAGTTCGCCGGAAGCCTTGCTGCGCTACAAACAGACGGTGGCCGGTTCAATCAATTCCAGCACCCAAGCCAAGCTCTTTGCGTTGATGGATACGATCCTGAGCCTGAACGCGCGTTTTTACCAGACCGATGCCTTTGAGATGGCCAACCAGATCTGGAAGGCGAGCGGCCTGGCCTTCGAATACAAGCAGGAGGAAACGCCGGAAAGCGAAAGCCGGATGAACAATGTGGAAGAGCTGCTGAACGCGGTCAAGACATTCTGCGAGGAAGACCCGATGATGGTGGACGAGGAGACCGGAGAGCTGATCGCGATTGAAGGGGTGGTGACCTTGGACCGTTTCTTGCAGGATGTGGCCTTGCTCACCGACCAGGACGAAAAGAAAGAGGAGGCCGATGCCGACAAGGTGACGCTGATGACGGTTCATGCCGCCAAAGGCCTGGAATTTCCTTACGTGTTCGTGGTAGGTTGCGAGGAAAACCTGTTCCCGGCCGCACAAAGCCTCAATACAAGGGAAGAAGTGGAGGAAGAAAGACGGCTTTTCTACGTGGCGGTGACCCGGGCGGAAAAGGATCTCTGGCTGTCTTACGCCAACCGCCGGATGCGCTGGGGTGAAACGGACTTCTGCGAACCGAGCCGGTTCTTACTGGAGTTGAATGCGGCCCATTTGGAGAATCCGGAAATCTTACAGAAAAACCCCTTTGCAGGAATCGATTTCGAGGATTCGGACCAGGAATGGAAGATGAGTTCCGGAGGGAAAGGCTTCGGCCAAGGCAACGGAAACTATGGGAATCGTCCCGGAAATGGAGGGCGGAGCTCCAGCTTTGGAGGACAGAACAGCGGCCTTAGAAGCCATAGCGGAAACAGTTCAGGCTATGGCGGAGACAGTACCAGAGGAAACTCCTTAGGGAAACCCGATTTTTATGTTCCCAAGCCCAAACCGGATTTGCAATCGGGGCGTTTCAAGAAATTGTCGGATTTGAACGCGATGCCGATGCCGCCTGCCGGATCCACCGGCGGGAACGGGGCTTCGAGCGGGGATTTCAAGCCGGGGCAACGGGTTCACCATGCCAAATTCGGCACGGGAACCATCAAGAGCATAGAGGGAGAAGGGGCAAATTGCAAACTCATCGTGGCCTTTGATGCTCCGGGCGTGGGCGAAAAGACCCTGCTGACCAAGTTCGCCAAGGTGGAAGTGATTTAAGGCGGAAAAATCGCCCCGAGCTGATTTATAGAACATATCGGGTTGAAATCGTATTCATACCTATCCACATGTATAATAATCAACACCTTGCTATGCTTTTCCGAATATAATTCGGACAGCAATCGGTCGTCAAGAAAATCATCTTGCAAGCTCTCAATCCAAAACGAATCGGCCATTAGACTTTGGAGCAAGGCTTCCGGCCTGAAAAAAACAGTCCGGAAGCCTTTTGTCTCAAATGCAATAAACCCAAATCGGTCATTAGACTTTGGGGAGATTGCCCGCTTGTGTCAGGCAGCATGCTTCTCGCCTAGCCGAAGG
>CALUHO010000016.1 GCA_944320465.1 uncultured Bacteroidales bacterium
GCTACGTCGAGGCGTAGCGAGAAACAGGATGCGGACAAAAGCGGGCAAGATGCCCGAAAGCCTCATTTTCCCAATCAAAAACAGACACGGCGTGTCTAATGACCGATTTGGGTTAAATTTACAGTGTATGAAAAAATCGATTTTGGCTATTGTAAACCTTTTTCAAAGAAGGTCACTCCAGTTTGCAGGAACTACTCGTTAATCTTGCACCGGCAAATTTAACTCGGACTGACAAAGCCGGATTCACCCCGCTTGATCACCAGTCGATCTTGTACCAGAAAGTTTCCCTTTTCGTTCTTAGTTTGACGGCCTTGCGTATCGCTTCGGCAATGATGAGAATGTGGTAGAGTTTGTGTTCTTCGAGCCATTGGAGTGCCTTGGGCTCTTTTTTGGTGGCTTGGCAGAAAATATAGAAAAAGGGGTCGGGATTGTTCTGCAGCCAGGCGATGGCACCGGGTTCGTCTACCATGCCGTTGGCCAAGACGCCTAACTCGGGATAAGGCCCTTTGAGCAGCCACATCACCGCCTCTTTGTCCCCTTGCAAGCCGTGGGCGAAGGCCGCCCATTCCGGATAGCCATCGTCAAGCAGCTTCTGGAAATACAGCTCGGAACCGCCCACGGCTTTCTCGAAATCCTTGTAGACTTGGATAGGGTACTGGGTGATGTGCATCGTGTTTCTGCTTGCAGGTTCCATGCCTGTATTTTTATAGGAGTTGTCCGGGGTGGGTTTTGTGAACCTGGAGTGTCTGCAGGACATCTTGCCCGCTTGGCGGGAAAATCGCCTCGACGAGGCTTGTTTGCAGAAACCGGCCTGGATATTTGTCCGGGCCGTCTGGGTTCCGAGGAATTGTCCCGGGTTTTCAAAGAAGGATAGCCGGAATATCTGGCGAAATGCGGCTCTGCCGGGTTCCAGACCAGGGGAATCCCCGGCAAGCTGGTTTCCCGGGCAGGCCGGTACGCTTAATAGAAAGCCTGCACCGATTGGAATCCCCGTCTCCGCAGTTCGTCCGCATGGGCTTCCAGTTCTTCCTTGGAGAGTTTCTTCAAGGCTTTGGCCGGGGTTTCACGGTCGAGCCCGTAGAGCATGATGCTAGCTGGCTTGATGCGTTGCAGGCGTTGGATGTAGGCTTCCCATTCGGCACCGGAGGTATTGTCGATAGGCATTCCGTCGTGTTCGCCCCGGAAGAGCAGGGTCTGCATCGTGAAGGGGTGAGGGTAGTTTTCCAAGTTCCGGAGCAATTGAGGGTAATAGCTTTCCGGGTCGTCCTTCACTTCGTAAGATCCTAATTTGAAGCCTTTCTGCAATTGGTTGATCCGGGCGTACATCTGCGGGGTGCCGGCATCGAGCTTGAGCAAGACCTTGGTGCAATGCCCCAGTGCCTCCACGATTTCGGGCCGTCCGATCTGGGTGGCATTGGAGATGACGGTGACCAAGGGCGGGTTCTCCGGGTAGGATTCCCTGACGCAGGCGGCGGTCATCGGGGCGATTTGCGGGAATTGGGGGTGGATGGTAGGCTCGCCGTTGCCGGAGAAAGTGATGGAGTCGGGGCGGGTGCCTTCGGCTTTGAGCTTCTGCAAGGCGGTCCGGAGCGCTTCTTCTATCTCTTGGAGCGTGGGCAGTTCGGCCGGATCGGCTTCCCAGCGGGTATCCCAGCCGCATTCGCAATAGACGCAGTCGTAGTTGCAGAGTTTTTCGGTGACGGGCAGCAGGTTCACGCCCAAGGAGACGCCGAGGCGGCGGCTGCGGATCGGCCCGGTGATGATATGTTTATGGAAGAATGTCATGTTTTATAGTTTTTTCAGGGTTCAAAAACGCCGCTAAGTTACGGCAAAAGCCGGAATTCCGGAAAGGGACGAGGCCGGTTTTGGGGCAAGGCTCGGTTTCTGCCGGGGCAGCGGCTTTCCGGCAATTCGGTGACTGCGGTTCGGACAAGGCTGGCTGCAGCGGCTATCGCGGCTGGAGTGCGCTGAATCCTTTTGGTTCGCCAAAGGAAATCAATAATAAACGAGGAATCCGACCAGGCCGCAGAGCAGTATGCACAGGATGGGGCTGAATCGTTTCCAGAAGGAGAGGGCGAACACGCCGAGGAAAATGAGGATGCTCACGTAATCGATGAAGTTGTAATGGTTCATCATCATGACGGCCACCGAGGCGATCAGGGCTACCGAAATGAGCTTGAAGCTGTCAACCACGCCGCCCACGACGGGATTGTCGCGGTGCTTGAGAAGGAAGGCCATGACGACCCAGATTACGAAAAGGGAGGGGAGGCAGACGGCGATGCTGGCCAAAAGGGAGCCGGCGATGCCCATGCCGACGCTGCCATAGGCATCGAAAGCGGCGTTGTAGCCTACGTATGTGGCGGCGTTGATGCAGATAGGGCCGGGGGTCATCTGGCTGAGGGCCACGATGTCGGCAAACTGCTGGTGGTCGATCCAGGCATGGGACTCCACGACATCGTGCTGCATCAGCGAGAGCATGGCGTAGCCTCCGCCGAAGCCTAAGAGGCCTTGCTTGAAGAAGACCCAGAAGAGTTCAAGAAATACCATGCGAGCCTCCTTTCACCTTGCTCTGATTCTGTTTATGGATGCCGTACATGGCGCCTCCGATGCCGGCGGCCAGGATCACATAGACCGGGGACACGCCCAAGGCGCAGACTAAAACGGCGGCGATAACCGGGATATAGAAATTGTACTTGGTCACGCCCGATTTCTTGACCATCTGCAAGGCAGGGGAAAGGATCAGGGCGACCACGCAGGGGCGTATGCCTTTGAAGCAGCTTTCCACCACGGGATTATCCTTGGCTGTCCGGGCAAAAATGGACAGGGCGAGGACAATCAGGATGGAAGGGAGGATAGCGCCGAAGCCTGCCATGACGCTACCCCAGCGGCCTTTGATCCGGACACCGACGCTGAGGGCGGTGTTGACGGCGAAGATGCCGGGGAGGCTCTGCATGACGGCAATCGTCTCCACGAACTCGTCTTCGGCGATCCAGCGCCGGTCGTCCACGATGATTTTCTTGACCAAGGCGAGCATGGCGTACCCACCTCCGATGGTGAACAGCCCTATCTTGAAGAAGGTCGTGAACAGGGAGAGGTCGGTCGGCGCGGGAATCGAGGAGGCCGTGCCAAGTGCTTTGGCGGATTCAGATGTTTCGGACAAGGCTGCGTTCAATTTACGGTTTGTTTAACGTCTCTTTTTCAATGGGATGCCGTAAGCCAGTCCCAGTTCCACCTCCATGGCATGCGGTCCGTGCAGCCGGGTTCCCACCGAGAGGTCAATCTTGAAACATTCGGTCAGGAAGTAGTCGCCTCCGAAACGGAGCGAGAATGTGTTTTCGACTTGGCCTTTGCGGGCAGGCGTGCTGCCTTCCGGATCGGCGTAATCGGCGTATGTCCAATCGTGGTCGCCGACAAATTCCCCGTACAGGTTCAGGCGTTCGCCGGGCATTCCGCCCAAGGCCACGCAGTAGAACAGCCCGGTATTGCTTTCTATCGCATTCCAGTCTGCCCCTACATTATAGACGACCCATAAATTGTTGAAAGACTGGTCAACGGACAAGGTAGCAGCAGGAATGACACCTTGGGATACCGCGTATTGGGAGTGGCATCCGGCAGGGAAGTTCAGCTGTCCTATCAGCGCAAGGCCGGGTTTGCCGTTATCGCCTTTGCGCAGGATATTGATCCGGGAGACGAGGTAAAGCGGGTTGAGGCTGACACCTTTTTGCGACCAGTCTTTGGCCAGGCCTGTGCCGATGCCGAGTTCCAGGTTCTTGAGGGGGCTGTAACGCAGCACATAGCCATTGGCCAGGTATCCGCTTTGGTTCCAAGGCTTTCCGGTTTGGCCGCTGACATTGGCAAAAGCTTCCACGGAAAGGGTGTGCTGGATCAAGGGAGTACTCCCGTAGGCGAAGCCGGGGCGTCCCGGATTGAAGTTGTACGTATTGTCCGGCTGGGCTTGGGCGGACGATGCGGCAAGTGTCAGGAGCAAGAAGAGGGCAAGCCCTCGGAGGAACTTGCCCTGCATGAATGCGGTTTTCATCGTATTCTTTTGGTTAACATTATGAATGTCTGGCTCGATTTTTTGGGAGGATTCGATTTTGCTGCGTTTCCCTGTCCCAAGAGGGATGTCAGAACGGGCAACGGCTTCAGAGCGAGGGAGCGTACTTTGTTGCTGCTTCGCAGCGAGAGCAGGCTACGCCTCAGCATAGCGCAAGTGAATTTGCCCTCTGCATTCGGCTTGCACTGCTGTTCGTGACCGAGCTATGCAAAAGCCGCAACGAAGCAGATTGCCCGTTATCACATTCCTCTTATTGGGAGACTTGCTTTTCAGTATTGATTTCCTTCGCTCCTCCCTTGACTATGTTCCGGCCATCTTCCGAGAACGGGTCGCTCACCTTGAAAGCCTTTTCGGCGTAATGCTTGGTGGCCATTTCTTCCTCGCTCAGGCCTTTGACGTGCTTGTCGAGGAAATGGAAGAAGCGGCGTTGCCAGAGGATGCCGTTCTGAGGCTGGAGAACCCAGTGGTTTTCGTCGGGATACAGCAGGAGTTCAGCCGGAATGCCACGCAGGATGGCCGAGTTGAACGCAGCCATGCCTTGGGAGGCCACGATACGGTAGTCGAGTTCCCCGTGGATAATCAGGATAGGCGTGTCCCACTTGCCGACGAACTTGTGCGGCGAATTGGCGAAAGTGCGTTGCGCCGTTTTGTTGCTCTTGTCCCAGAACGGGCCGCCCATGTCCCAGTTGGCGAACCAGAATTCCTCGGTCTCGGCGTATTGCTGTTCCATGTTGAACATCCCGTCGTGGGCGATGAAAGCCTTGAAACGTTTGTCGTGGTTGCCGGCCAGATAGTAAACCGAGAAGGCTCCGTAGCTGGCACCGACGCAGCCCAGCTGTTCCTTGTTGACATAGGGTTCCTTGCTGACGGCATCGATGGCGGACAGGTAGTCTTCCATGTTCTGTCCGGGATAGTCGCCGCTGATCTGTTCGAGCCATTCCATGCCGAATCCCGGCACGCCGCGGCGGTTAGGTGCTACGATGATGTAGTCGTTGGCTGCCATGATCTGCGGGTTCCAGCGGTAGCTCCAGAACTGGCTGACCGTGCTTTGGGGGCCGCCTTGGCAGTAAAGAAGGGCGGGATATTGCTTGCTGGAGTCGAAACGGGGCGGGTAGATGACCCAGGTGAGCATCTTCTTTCCATCGGTGGTCCTGATCCATCGGCCTTCCACGCGGCCCATTTCCAGCTGGTCGAAGATGTCCTGGTTGATGAAGCTGATCTGGGTCTGCTTGTGCAGCATCTCCGGGTCTTCCTGATTCAGGTCCACCGCATACAGTTCATCGGGGCGGGAGAGAGACTGGCGAATGCCAATCAGTTGGTTCCCAGACAAGGGATAAACTCCTACATAATCATGGACTCCGGCGGTCAGGCATTGGATGGCATCGGGCGTTCCGGTCATGAACTTGAAGTTTCCGGTAGTCTTGCCCGAAGCTTTGGCATAGGCGAAGCTCTTGGCCACGTCAAGGCGGTAAATCTGGCTCAGGCCGTGCCAGTTGCTGATGAAATAGATTTCCTTTCCGTCCTGGCTCCATTTAAGGCCGGAGGCATTCTGGTCGAAGCCGTAGGATGCATCCACCTTCTCGGCGGTCTGCAGGTTGAGCAGGGCTATCCGGTTCTTGTCCGATTCGTAACCGTCCCTTTCCATGCTTTCCCAAGCCAAGTAAAGGCCGTCCGGGCTGAATACCGGGTTGACATCGTAGCCAAGGTTGCCTTGGCTGGCATTGACGGTCTTGCCGTTTTCAACATAGTAGACATAGATATCGGTATTGGTCGATACCGCGTATTCTTTGCCGGTCAGCTTGCGGGATGTGTAGGCCAGCAGCTTGCCGTCCGGACTCCAGCTGTATTGCTCGATGCCGCCGAAAGGCTTCACGGGTGCTTCGTATGGCTCATCCTTCAGTACATCGACCGGGCGGGTATTCGTGACGGCTTTCAGCTCGGTGTTCAGGTCGGCGCCTTCCAGCTGGCAGATGAAGATATGCGGAATAGACATCACGTAATGATCCCAATGGCGGTAGTTCAAATCCTGGAACACCATGCCGCTGGACTTGTCCAAGTCGGGGTAGCGGTCGTGCACATTAGGTTCCACCTGCACTTGGCGGATGAAAGCGAGCTGTTTCAGGTCCGGGCTGAAGCGGAACCCTTCCACGCCTCCGGGAATAGAGGTGATCTGCACCGGTCTGAGCGAGGAGGAAATATCGTTGATGTCGCGGTCCTGGGCGGTAGCGCTGAATGCTTTGTCCAGTTCCATGCCGAATACCTGCATTCCGTCATCGGCAGCGGCCATATAGGCTATGGTATGCTCGTTGAGCCAGCAGAGGTTGCCTTCCGAACCGGCGGTACGGGTAATCTGGCGCACGTTCTTGCCGTCGATGTCGGAAAGGTAGAGGTCGGAATTGCCCTTGTTTTCGGCTACGCTGTAATAGCGGACCGAATAAGCGATATGTTTCTGGTCCGGGCTGATGGCTACTTCGCCCAAGCGGCCCATGGCCCAGAGGACTTCAGGCGTCAGACGTCCGTCGGTCACTTTCACTTCCTGTTTTCCGATAACGGGGCCTTGGTTGCCTGTCCCTTGCGGGCTGCAGGCGATGCCAGTGGCGGCCACGGCCGATGCCAAGGCGGCTTTCTTTAAGGCTGAAAAACGCATTTGTCTATGATTTTTTGATTAATAATTTTGTTGTCTTGAATTGGTTTGATTTGCTTGTCTTGAAATTGCCTTGGTTTGTCGCCGTAAATCCGCAAGCGTGGCTTCCAGTTTGCGTTGCCGTTGCAGAAGAGGCTTGGTCATTTCGCCCCTTTTTCGTCGGAAACCGAGGATTCCTGCCGGTTGTAGCGTGTCCGGGTGTCCCTGTCGATGATGGAAGAACGCTCGAAGGTCTTCTCCGGGTCGAACAGGTAGCGGTATGTGTAGTGGCGTTGGTGGAAACGGGCACCGGTGCTTTCTTGCAGCAGTCGCATCTTGGGGTTGAAATCGCCCACCCAGGAAAGCTCTATTTCCTTGTACCAAGGTTTCTTTGCTTTCATCATCTTGTCCATGTGCCAGAACAGCAAGGATTCGATGCCGGCTCGTTGGTACTTGGGCTTGACACCCATGATAGTAATCCGGGCGCGGGTCATCTTGTGCCGTTTTTTCATCCAAAGGAATCGCAGCTTGTTGATGATATGGAATTTTCCATGGAATTTCCGGAAAATGGGCGTGGGGTCGGGGAACATCACTTCAAAGGCGATGGGTTCGTTGTCATGATAGGCGAACCAGATCAGCTCCTCGTCAATCAGTCCCTTGCCTTCGTCCAGTTCCTTCTGCATCGTTTCTTTCTGCAAGGGGACGAAGTTTTCATGGAACTGCCAGGCATTATCGTAGATTTCCTTCAAGTCTTTCATGTACTTCTCGGTCTGGCTGTAACGGAAGTGCTCGCAATGGTATTCAGGCTTGGAACGCACCCAGTCGGCCACTTTCCAGAAGCGTTCGGGGAAGGGTTTGGTGTAGTCCAGCATATTGCAGACTTGCTCGAAGTAGAGCTTGAAGCCGTAGTTTTCGAAAAGCTGCTTGTAGTAGGGCGGATTGTAGTTCATGCCCCAGTCGGCATCCTTGTCGAAACCTTCCACCAACAGTCCCCAGAAGTTGTCGTTCTCCCCGAAGTTGATCGGCCCGTCCATGGCTTCCATCCCGCGTTCGGACAGCCATTGCTTGCAGGTGTCGAACAGCAGGTTGGCGGCCTGCTGGTCATCGATGCATTCGAAGAAACCCATGCCGCCGGTGGGTTGCTGGTAGGTGTAGGCCTTGCTGGTATTGATGAAGGCGGCAGTGCGGCCTATGATTTTTCCTTTGTCGTCATATAAAAGGAAGCGGGTGGCCGAACCATGCGCGAAGAACTCGTTTTTACCGGGGGTGAAGATGTTTTCGACCGTTGCCTCGAAAGGAGCGGAGAAGTGCGGGTCGCCCTTGTAGAGTCCACGTTGGAACCTGTGCCAGGCCTTGCGTTCGGCTTTTGTGCTTACTTCTTTGATAGTCATGTCAATAGCTTTGGAAGCGCTTGAAAACGGCAAAAATACGCATAAATCGCGGGTTTTGCTTGGTTTCCGCGGAGGTTTTGGCGTTTTCGGGCCTTGCCGTGGCTTCCGGAAAAGGACGGGGCGGCACAAGGTAGCTCGACAGGGCAAGTTGGCAATTTCGGGCAAATTGAGTATTCTTGCAACAGGATTTATTATGACCGCTTATGACTTTGCAGGATGAAGCCCTGACATATCTGTTGAACTTCGTGTGCGGATTGGAAAACGTTTCTACAGACATGAAAGGAACTGTCAGCCAAACATCATTAAAAGTTGGCTATACGGCCGATCCGGATAGAATAGAACAGTACGACATAGTATTTGTTCCTTCCGGCTTTTTTGCATCTGATGCCTATGGCAAAAAAGAGTCATTACCCACATCTCCTTTGCCTAAAATCGAAGGCATTCCATTTCTTTTCGGTTCAGACCTGATTGAGAAAAAGGGCTCAACGATAGTGATTCATGCAGATTTGCCGGCATCAGCCTTTTGTTTTTTATCCCGATACGAAGAACTCTGCCATCCGGAATTGCGTGATGAACACGGACGATTCAATGCCCGATGGTCGCTTTTGACTAAAAATGGCTTCCTTGCCAAACCTCTTGTCGATGCATATACCGCATTCATCAGAAAACTGTTGCAAGAGACGGGACGACAAATGCCAACAAACCAAGGCAAGCTTTCAAAACTCTGGTTAACGCACGATGTGGATGTTCCTTTTTATTGCCAGGGTTTTCGTTCTTTTGCTAGGGAAGCATTAAAAGGATCAGGCCTGAAAAAAGCTTTGCGGCTCGCCCTGCAGAAAGCAGAAGCCGACCCTTATTATACATTCAGATACTTTTTTGACACGGATTCCCGCGCAATTTCCCTCTGCACCTTTCCTGTAGAAGGAATCTATTTTTTCAAGGCAGGAGGAAATTCCATCCACGACAAGCCTGTGTACAGTTTGGAATCAAAGAGAATGCGCCATCTACTCTATGCTGTCCAAAACGAGGGATTCCAAATAGGCCTGCACGGAAGTTACTCCTCCGGTAAAACAGGAAAAATATCGAAGGAGAAGAAACTCTTGGAAAAAGCCATCAAGGAAAATATCTATTCTTTTAGACAACATTTTTTGCGTGCGTGCGAGCCATCTTGTTTTACCCAATTGGAAAACAGTGGTATTACAGATGATTTTACAATGGGATATGCGGACATGGCAGGATTTCGGTTAGGGACCTGCCGTCCAGTCCGCTGGATAAATCCATCAAGCGGACATCTCACATCATTGCTACTGCATCCTCTTGCAATAATGGACACTACATTGTTCCAGACATCTTACATGGGTTTATCCTTCGATAAAGCCAAGGATTACTGCTTGCAGCTTGTCGAACAAGCCCGCTTGCATGATGGCGAACTTTGCCTGCTTTGGCACAACAGCAATATATCCGTACAAGCATGCCCGGGAAATCAGAGGCCATGGATTCGGGACCTGTACACTTTCATTATCGACCATTTATGTGATATCGATCCAAGAAATTAAAACCATGAATATTTTGCTACTCTGCGACCACTTTCCGCCGGCCTTTGCCCCACGAATGGGCTATTTATGCAAATACTTGCGAACTTCTGGACATGAAGTAGATGTCGTATTCGAGCAATTACCCGGAGATAAACGGTCTGCATACCTTTGCGGATATGCTTCAAGTGAACACGGCTTGTGTTTCTATAAAGAAAATAATACTGGATGGAAAATCAAGCTTCAATGGATAACAGTGATGCTCCGCGATGTTTTATGGCACTACAAGGATATCCAAGTCTGCAAAACCGTATCCCACTGGATCAATCAGAGTGGGAAAACATATGATGTAATTTTAGCATGTTCTTATCGGACATTCCCTCTATGGGCTGCATCCCGCTTGGCTCGAAGACTCTGTTTACCTCTGGTCGTAGACTTGCGGGACATAATAGAACAATATCCTGACCGTTCCTATTTGAACCACCATTTACTGAAGGGGAGAATAGGGGAATATCTGGAAATTTGGCAAACAAGACATTTACTACGTCAAAGAAACCGGGTTTTGCGGCAAGCAGATGCCGTAATTAGCGTATCGCCTTGGCATGTGGATTATTTGAAAAGATTTAATCCTTCTATTCACTTAATTTATAATGGATATGATCCAGAGATATTCTATCCCAACCCTGTACGGGATCCTTTTTTCAGAGTAACATATACAGGCAGAATTATAAGTTTCAAAATACGAAATCCAGAAATTCTATTCAGAGCTGTTTCCTGTTTGAAATCAAAGAAAATTGTATCTGAAAAGGATTTTAGGCTTTGCTGGTATGTGGATAAAGAGAGCAGACAAATGATACAGGAACTTGCCCAAAAAGAAAGAATAGAAGATTTGATGGAAATTCATGACTTCATTCCAGCAGCCGAAGTTCCAAGTTTGCTGAACCGGAGTTCTGTCTTATTGCAGATTGCCAATATAGCGGATGAAAAGGGACCCAAAGGAATCATGTCGACAAAAGTTTTTGAAGCCATGGCTATAGGGAAACCTATGTTGCTAGTCCCAGACGATTGCAGTTTCCTTGGCAGACTGGTCGAATCAAGTGGAATGGGAATGGCAGCCAAAACAGAGGACGAAGTGTTCGCTTTTCTTGAAGCGGAATATGGCAAATGGAAGCAGACAGGGAGCACGCAGCGGGAAGTGAATCGGGAAATCGTAGGTCGATTTTCCCGCAAAGAGCAGGCTTTAAGTTTTTTACGTATTTTTGAACAGGTAGTGGAAAGTAGGAGAATGACTCGAAAATAAGCACAGCAGCAGCCCTTTTGCGGGTGCTTGCTTTTGCTCATAGAGCGATTGTGCGTCTGGAAAACGGATTGTTCACTGGGAAACTACCAGAATTTGTTTTTGCTGAATGCCTGTGTGGCACAAGGATTTTTTATTTTTGCGCATTTTTTGCCAGCCATGGGAATCGAAACCGATTTCATGGGATTTTGGCGATGTAGAAACAAGAGAACTATGGACCTGACAGACAAGGAGACAAGTGTACAATGGCCTGACATGCAATGCTTGTTTTTGCAGGAATGGTGGTGGGATGCCGTCTGTCCTCCAGCGGAACGTTTGGTGTTGGGATTGGATGAAGCGGCTTCTGCCGGGACGGCTTTCTGGCCTTTGGCTAAAGTGAAGCGTTACGGGGGGATGTTTTCAGTTCTTTCGATGCCGCCTTTGACCCAGCATTCCGGTCCTTGGCTTGCCGACAGGGCGGATTTTTCGACTTTGCTGAGCCACCTGCCTCGAACTGCCAATATAAAGATGAATTTAAGTTTTGCACTAAGCGAGAAAGCAATCCAGCAGGCGCAGCAGGCGGGTATCCGGGTAAGCGAAGGAGCCACCTATGTGATAAGGGATTGCCGGGATTTGGAGAAAGTATTCGCTTCGATAAAGCCGGCGCAACAGCGGCAGATCCGGAAAGGGATGCGGAATCTGCATCTGTTGCCGGAAGCTGATGCGGAGATGCTGATAAGCTTGCAGCAGGAGACCTTTGCCCGGCAAGGCCGGAAGTCGCCATATCCGGAAAAGGTGGTCCGCAGGCTGTGCGAGACTGTGCAGCGGCATGAGGCAGGGCGGTTGGTGGCCTTGGCCGATGCGGAGGAAAATGTGATGGCTTGCGGTCTGTTCGTCTGGGATAACAATCGTTGTTACAGTCTTACGCATGGTTTCCATAAGACCGGACAGAATGTGGGGGCCGGAAGCCTTTTACAATGGGAAGGCATCCGGATTGCGGCAGAAAAAGGGCTTATATTTGATTTTGAAGGTTCTAATATAGAATCTATTGCAAGATTCAACTCAAGTTTTGGTTCAATCAAGGAAACGTATTCACGCTTGGAAAGGTATTCCTGGGGCATGAAAATGCTGGAAAAAGCATCGATTTTATTAAAGAAATAGATTAAATGATATCTATTAAAACATTAAATAAAAACATTTTGACAATACAAAAGAATTGATACAATGAATCCTAAAATCCTGACGACAATCGGGATGCTGATTGTCTCGAACATTTTCATGACTTTTGCGTGGTACGGGCATCTGAAGTTGCAGGAAATGAAGATCAGTACCAACTGGCCGTTGTTCGCGGTAATCCTGTTTTCTTGGGGAATCGCCTTGTTTGAATATACTTTCCAAGTCCCAGCCAACCGGATTGGATTCCAAGGCAACGGCGGGCCGTTTACCTTGGTTCAGCTCAAGGTCTTGCAGGAAGTAATCACTTTGATAGTATTCACTGTGTTCACTTCGTTTCTGTTCAAAGGCGAAAGCCTTCATTGGAACCATCTGGCGGCATTCTTATGCTTGGTGCTGGCGGTTTATTTCGTATTTAAGTGAAAAAACGGCCTCATTTTATTGCAGCGACAGCGAAAATGCTTCTCTTGTCTTTGAATATAATATGTATTATGTTAACCAATAAGTAAGGCAAGACTATCCTGTCTCGCATTGGACCATAAATCCGAACCTGTCCCCATCAAACGATTATTACCAATTGCTACCAAACGATACCGGAGTAAAAAAAAATCGGAATGCTGCTGCATGTTCAACAGAAGCATCCCGACTCATGTTCATTCAGGATTCTTGAATACAAGATTGATATAGCCTTTTCCAAGTCGTTGGATCGGATTTGCGGCTTGGATGCCATCAAGTCAGCCGGTCAAGTCCGGTCCGGAGTTGGCTACTTGAACACTTGATTATTTGAAGTATTCTTTCATCCGTTCAAAGAAACCGGGTTCTTTCTTGGCATTGCTGGTCTGGAATCCAGGCATCGTCTTCATCTTCTCCAGAAGTTCCTTTTCTTCCTTGTTCAAGTTCGTCGGAACGACAACATTCACGCAGACAATCAAATCCCCTTTAGGCATACCGCGCTGTACCGACGGGAAGCCTTGGCCACGGAGTCGCAACAGCTTGCCCGAAGGCGTGCCCGGTTCAATCTTGATGCGAGCCTTACCGCCCAAGGTCGGAACTTCCACCGTGGTTCCCAAAGCGGCATCCATATAGCTGATAGGCAACGTATAATGTAGGTTCTGGTGATCGCGTTGGAATTCGGTATGGGGCAATTCTTCTATCAGTACCAACAAATCCCCGTTGATGCCTCCTCTCGGGGCCGCGTTCCCTTTTCCGGCCACCGAAAGCTGCATTCCGTCTTCCACGCCTGCCGGGATATGGATGCTGATCACTTCATCGGCATAAACTACCCCTTGGCCATTGCAGTCCGGACAGCGGTCGGTAATGATTTTGCCTTCTCCGTGGCAGGTCGGGCAAACGCCTACCTGCTGCATCATCCCTAAGATAGTCTGTTGGGTATGAACTACCCGGCCTTCCCCGTGGCAGGTGTCGCAAGTCTTGAATGCCGTGCCGTTCTTGGCACCTGTGCCGCCGCAGGTCTTGCACGGCACTTCCTTATGTACCTTGATTTTCTTTTCTACTCCGCTAGCGATTTCCTCCAAGGTCAGTTTCAGCTTGACTCTCAGGTCGGAACCGCGTACAGCCCGTTTAGTCCGGCCGCCTTGACGATTGCCGAAGCCGGTAAATCCTCCAAAGTTCCCGAATCCGCCGAAGCTCCCGAAAATATCCCCGAACTGGCTGAAGATGTCATCCATGCTCATGCCGGCTCCGCCTCCGAAACCACCGGCACCGCCCACGCCGGCATGGCCGAACTGGTCGTAACGTTTCCTCTTGTCCGGGTCGCTCAGCACGCCGTATGCTTCCGCCGCTTCCTTGAACTTCTCTTCGGCCTCCTTGTTTCCCGGATTCCTGTCCGGATGGTATTGCAAGGCCAGTTTGCGGTAGGCTTTCTTTATCTCATCGGGCGTGGCCGTCTTTGCCACCCCCAGCACTTCGTAATAATCTCTTTTATCTGCCATAATCCATCTCCCATTTGTTGCACTTGGTAATCTGCACCTTATTATATGCATATGTCAGATGCTTGACATAGCGGCCAACATCTGCACCTATTTTTTATTGTACACCAAAGATCTGGTGTGTCAGGACGGGCAAGATATGAGACATCGCAAGGGAGAGAAAAGCGGATCGTACTTATATATGCACGAGCATTTTCGAACTCTTGCGCAACGAAATAGATTGCCCCTCATCACACACCAAGTTAGCAGCCGACAACCACCTTGGCGAATCTAATAACCTTATCCTCAATCGCATACCCCTTCTGAACCACATCCAGCACCATTCCTTTCTGGCTTTCATCGGGAGCCGGGATTTGAGCAATGGCTTCAGCCAGTTCCGGGTCGAATGTCTTCCCCATCACTTCGCATTCGGTAACGCCCTTTTGCCTCAAGACATTAATCATCTTGTTGTAAATCAAATTCACGCCTTCAAACAAGGCATTCTTCTGATCGCCTTTCACCTTCAGGTCTTTTTCCATTTCATCCTCGGCGGCTTTTTCTCCCAAAGCCGCTTCGGTATCCTGGAATGCCTTGATGGCACGTTCCATGTCATCAATGACAGGAAGTAATGCCAAAACGACATCCGACGATGCCGTCTTGACCATTTCCAGTTTTTCCTTGTTGACCCGTTTCCGGTAGTTGTCAAAGTCGGAATACAGCCGGAGGTATTTGTCGTTCATCTCGGCAATCTGGGCTTTCAGCGTAGCTTCGCTCTCCTTGCCTTCGCTCGCTTTCTCCTGACTGTCATGTTTATCTTTTTCGGCATCAGACGAATCCTCCTTTTCCGAAGAGGGACCGTCCACCTTCATGTCTAACTCCTGTTCTTCTTTCCGATCCTGCTTTTGGCCAAGATCTTTTTCGCTCTTTTTGCTCATTTTCCAAGATTTTGCCTCATCCTACTTCAAAAAGGATACCGTTCGGCTTTTCCTGTCATAATGGCACACGATAATCGTGGCTCAACGGGTCAAAAGAATCGAGAAGTTGTAACGAGGTCCGTGGAATTCCTTGCCTTCCCTCAGCTTGGCCACGACCGCTCCTGCCCCCAGAATACATAGTAACAGCCATGGCAAAGACCAGCATGATAATCAAGGCTATCGATAGCAACAGCCACTTAATCAATTTCTTCATATCTATTCGCGTTAAGCGAAGCCCCAGAAAGCAACTTGCCTGAGTCATAGCTTCCCTTTATCCCAAATCGGTCATTAGACTTTGGGGAGATTGCCCGCTTGTGTCATGCAGCATGCTTCTCGCCTAGCCGAAGGCGTAGCGGGCTACGTCGAGGCGTAGCGAGAAACAGGATGCGGACAGAAGCGGGCAAGATGCCCGAATGCCTCATTTTCCTAATCAGAAACGGACTCGGCGTGTCTAATGACCGATTTGGGTTTATGACAATGAACGACGAAAGAAATCCCTTGATATGAAAAAAAGCTCCCTCTCGATTTTTCGGGGGAGCTTCTATTCGATTGTACCGGCTTGCTTTCTCCGGCAGAGATGTTTGAGCTGATTTGGCTTATGCTTCGGCGGGAACTTCAGGTTGTGCAGCCGGTGCGTTGTTTTCCCGCGGCAGGGCTTCCTTTACAATAATGGTACGGCCTTCCCATTCGGCACCGTCCAATGCGTTGATAGCTTTCTTGGCATCCTCGTCGTTGGCCATTTCCACAAAGCCGAAGCCTTTGGAACGGCGGGAACCTTTTTCAGTGATGATACGGGCAGTAATCACTTCCCCGTACTCAGAAAAGATTTCCTTCAGATTTTCACTGCGAACCTTGAAGTTCAAATTAGCCACAAAAATGTTCATGACAGATTGGTTAAAAATTTGTAATCGGTTATCACCCAGCATTCCCTTTATCCTGGATTCAGGAGGGAAGCAAACTGTTTTTGCGATGGCTTGTCGCGAAACAGGCGGCAAATGTAGATAATATTTCCATATAAAATGCATTCTACGGCCTTTATTTGCGGTTTTCTGTCAACTCCGACCAGTTAGGAAACCGGTCTTGTTCGACCCAAATCCGCTTCCCG
Organism: uncultured Bacteroidales bacterium; assembly: GCA_944320465.1. Lineage (GTDB taxonomy): Bacteria > Bacteroidota > Bacteroidia > Bacteroidales > P3 > Pullibacteroides. The sequence goes on from CALUHO010000016.1 coordinate 16,060, forward strand.
TCTTGCATTCCGGCAGCATAGCATTTAAATTCCATACCATTGGTTACGGCCACAAATTTTTCATGTTCCCCCAAATTGTAGCGCATGGCCTGTTCCAGGACTTTTTCGTCCAAGGGGATTTCCGGCCGTTTGCATTCAATGACCATGACGGCTTCCCCTTGCCGGTCCCTGACTTGCAGGTCTGTCCGGAAATTCCGCTCGTACAGCTGCATGGGGTTTTCCACCGAGATATGCCCCAAGGGCACGCCGCATTCCGTATGCAGGAAACGGATCACGAACTGGCGGACCCGTTCCTCCGGAGTCAATGCCACGTATTTCCTTCGCACCGGGTCGTACACTTGCGCTTTGCGGCCGGCCTTGCCTTTTTGTTCCATATCGTTGCTTTGATGCTTCTGTCTTTAGGCTTGGGTTCTTTCTGGCATGACCACGGTGGCCGCCGGGTCGGGCTTGCCGCCCTCGCCCATTTGTCTTTGGCCTGCGGCTGTTTCTGCTTTCTGCTCCGGCAGCAACTTCCCGCAGAGCCGCGTTGCCGCCTCCACGCTGTCCATGTGATCGAAGACGATGCCTAATTTGGATTTGAACTCCTGCAAATGGCAGTCGGCCGGATGCTCCTGCACGTAGGCCAAGATGCTTTCAAATACCTTCGACTGGTAATAGGCCGATTCGTTCTGAGCCGCGAAGATTCCGGTCATCTTGCCTTGCTTGAGGCTTACCTTGTCGAAGCCCAGGCGTTTGGCGTTGCGTCGGAGCGCGATGGTCTGGATCAGGTCGGCCGTCGGCTTGGGTATCGGGCCGAAACGGTCTTCCATCTGCTGCGCGAAGCGTTCCAGCTCAGCATCTTTGTCCAGACTGTCCAGCTCCTTGTATAAGGACAGCCTTTCGGTGATATTCGACACGTAATTGTCCGGAATCAGGATTTCCAAATCGGTTTCTATCTGGCAGTCCACAGCCGAGAAGGCCTCTTCCTGGTCTTCCACCTTGGCATCGACCACCTCCTGCCCGGAGGCCAGACGTTCCTGCCGCAGCTCGTGGATGGCTTCGTCCAAGATTTTCTGGTACATCTCGAAGCCGATTTCGGAGATGAAACCGCTCTGTTCCCCGCCCAGGATGTTGCCTGCGCCCCGGATGTCGAGGTCCCGCATCGCGATTTGGAAACCGCCGCCGATGTCGGAGAATTCCTCGATGGCCCGCAAGCGGCGTTTGGCTTCGGGGGTGAGCAGGTGCGGCGGCGGAGCCAGCAGGTAGCAGAATGCCTTTTTGTTGGAACGCCCTACCCGTCCCCGGAGCTGATGCAGCTCGCTCAGGCCGTAGCGGTGGGCATCGTTGACGATAATCGTATTGGCATTGGGCACATCCAAACCGTTCTCGACGATTTTGGTGCAGACCAAGATATCGTAGGCTCCTTCCATGAAGCCTAACATGATTTCCTCCAATTTCTCCCCTTCCATCTGCCCGTGGCCTATGGCAATACGGGCATCGGGGACAAGCCGTTGCACCAATCCGGCAATTTCCATGATGTTCTGGATCCGGTCATGCACAAAATAGACCTGTCCCCGGCGTGAAAGCTCATAAACGATGGCATCGCGGATAAGTTCTTCGTTGAACGGCCTTACCTCGGTGCTGACCGGGTAACGGTTGGGCGGCGGCGTCTGGATAATCGACAAGTCGCGGGCGCCCATCAGAGAGAATTGCAAGGTGCGCGGAATCGGGGTGGCTGTCAAGGTGAGCGTGTCCACATTGACTTTGAGCTTCTTGAGCTTTTCTTTCATCGCCACGCCGAATTTCTGTTCCTCGTCGATGACTAGAAGCCCCAGATCCTTGAACACCACGTCCTTGCTCAGAATCCGGTGCGTCCCGATCAGGATGTCCACTTTTCCGGCTTCCACGTCTTTCAATACCTCTTTCTGCTGCTTGGCCGTCCGGAAACGGTTCAAGTATTCTACCCGGCAAGGGAAGTTCTCCAAACGCTCCTTGAAGGTCTTGTAATGCTGGTAGGCCAAGATGGTAGTGGGAACCAGAACGGCCACCTGCTTGCTGTCGCAAACGGCTTTGAAAGCCGCCCGGACGGCTACTTCGGTTTTGCCGAAGCCCACGTCCCCGCAGACCAAGCGGTCCATGGGTTCGCCCGATTCCATGTCCCGTTTCACGTCGTTCGACGCCTTGAGCTGGTCGGGCGTGTCTTCGTAGAAGAAAGATGATTCCAATTCGTGCTGCAGGTAGGTATCGGCCGAAAAAGCGAATCCCTTGCTGGCCTTGCGCTTGGCATAGAGGTCGATCAGTTCGCGGGCTATGTCCTTGACTTTCTGCTTGGCCTTGTTCTTCTGCACGGTCCAGGCGTTGCTGCCGATGCGGTTCAAGCTGGGGGGAACGCCTTCCTTGCCGGTATAGCGGGTCATCTTGTGCAGGCCGTGGATGCTGAGGCGGAGCATGTCGTTGTCCTTATAGACCAAACAGATGGCTTCCTGCTCCCGGCCGTTGACCATGACTTTCTGCAAGCCGGCGAAACGTCCTATGCCATGGTCCATGTGCATGATATAGTCGCCCGGCTTGAGACTGTAGAGTTCCTTGATGGTCAGCGCCTGGCTGTCCTTGCGCCGGGGCTGCACGCTGAAACGGTGATACCGCTCGAAAATCTGGTGGTCGGTGAAGCAGGCCATTTTCATGTCCTTGTCCACGAAGCCTTCGTTGAGCGAAAGGTTCAGCGGGATGTATCGGATGGGCCTGTCCGGCTTGGACAGCTCGAAGAATACGCGGTCGATACGTTGCAGCTGTTTGGGGTTCTCCGAAAGGATCAGCTGGCGGTACCCGTGGTCGGCTTCATCCAATATGTAGTCGGCCAGCAGTTCGAACTTCTTGTTGAAGACCGGCTGGGGCTGCATGTTGAAGCGGGCTTCCACCGTGCTTGGGTAGCGGGGCTGGCTGCCGATTTCCACGACGATATGCGTCTTGAGGAACTTCTCGATTTCGTCCGGCTGGCAGTAAAGTTCTTCGGGTTGGGCCCGCGGAACGGTCTTGTCAAGTTGTTCGTAGGCTCTCCGGGCTTTCTCCAACGCGGCCTTTATGCTCTGCAGATGGGAATCAGCATCTTCTATCCACACCAAGGATTCGGGAGAGAAATAGGAAAAGAAGCTGACCCGCTGCTCCACTTTGACGCATTGCTGCACGTCCGGCACGATCTTCACTTCCGGATGGTGCTTGACCGACAGCTGGGTCCCGACTTCGAAACTGCGGATCGACACCACTTTGTCTTCATCGAACTCGATGCGGTACGGAAGCTCGGCCGAATAGGAAAACACATCGATGATGCCACCTCTTACGGCGAATTCCCCCGGTTCGGCCACGAAGTCCACCAAGCGGAAATGGTATTGGTCGAAGAAGTCGGTCAGGAAATCCTGGCTCAGGCTTTCGTCCTGGTGGATGCAGACCGTATTCGATGCCAACTGCTTGACGGACACCACCTTTTCGGAAAGCGCTTCGGGGTATGTGATGATTTTCAGACCTTTGGAGACGGATTGCAGCCGACCTAAGACTTCGGTACGGGACAGCACGTTGGCATTGTCCATGTTCTCGGTATCGTAAGGATGCTTGTAGGAGGCCGGGAAATACAGCACATGCTTGTTTTCCCCGTATCCCGGTTCTTCCCCGCCTAGCTTTTCCAGGTCGTTGCAGAAATAGGCGGCGGCTTCCTGGTCGCGGAGGATGAACAGCTGGTTTCCGGGCGATAAATCGGAAAGGACTTGGCAGACAATGGAACGGCTCGAACCGACCAGTCCTTTGAGCGCCAGTGCGGCCGGGGCTTTCCCTTCTTGCAGGCACATCCTTATGTCGGCTAGCCGGCTGTCCTGGGCGTAGAGTTGGAGTAAGTCTTCTGTTGTCACGATTCAGGTAATTGAACGCTTTTCCACTTGGCCGTTTTCACAATTGGCCGTTCGTATTCGCAATGAGTCATGAACTATTTCCCAAGACGTCAAAACGGCTAAGATGCAAGGCACCGCGAGGCGGAACGCGAAGGAGCGTACTTTGGTACGTGACTGAGTCGTGAAGCCTCGCGCAACGAAGCAGATTGGCTGTTTTGACATCTTGGGGGCGCGAAGTTACAAATATTGCCGCAAAATATATAGCTTTGCCCGCCTTTCGGGCCATATTAAAACAAAACTTAACATCTGGTAAACAATTAGTTGTGTATTTTTGCCCTGCCGGATTCCCGTAGGGGTTTCCGCAAGGCTTGAATCAAAGGAATTTGCCATGAGAATCATTATTGCCGGAGCCGGCGCGGTCGGCACCCATTTGGCCAACCTGCTTTCTCGGGAAAAGCATGATATCGTGCTGGTGGATCAGGACGAGACACGTCTGGAGGAACCCAGCCGCCATTTCGACTTGCTGACAATCAATGTGTCCGCCACATCCATAGACGGACTGAGGGAGGCTGGAGCCAGTTCCTGCGACTTGCTGATTGCGGTCACGTCGGACGAGAGCCGGAACCTGACCATTTGCATGATAGCCCATGCTCTCGGTGCCAAGAAGACGGTGGCGCGCATCGACAACTCGGAATACTTGGATTCCTTGTACCGGAACTATTTCAAGAAGATGGGCATCGACTCCTTGATTTACCCGGAGCGTTTGGCCGCCCAGGAGATAGCCGGTTCGATGAAAATGAGCTGGGTCCGCCAGTCTTGGGAATTCCATGACGGGGCTTTGGAGTTGATCGGTGTCAAAGTGCGTTCCACTTCCTCACTGTTGAACAAGCCGCTGAAAGAGTTAGGCTTGGAATCGCGGAAATTCCATGTGGTAGCCATCAAACGCCGGGAAGAGACCTTGATTCCCCGCGGGGATGACATGCTGAAGGACAGCGACTTGGTCTATTTCATGACCACGAGGAAGCATCTGCCTGAAATCAAGCATCTTTGCGGCAAGGACAATTACGAGGAAATCCATAGCATCATGATTGTTGGCGGAGGCCGGGTGGCGGTGCAGACGGCGCGGATGCTTTCCGACCGTTTTAATGTCAAAATCATTGAAATCAGCGAAGAAAGAGCCAAGAAACTGACCACCTTGGTGGACGAGAATGTGATGGTCATCCACGGGGATGGCCGGAATCTGGATTTGCTGATCGATGAGGACATCAAGAAGACGCAGGCGTTCATCGCTTTGACCGGGAGCGCGGAGACCAATATCTTGGCATGTCTGGCAGCCAAGCGCTTAGGCGTGCGCAAGACGGCAGCCATTGTGGAGAACCTAGATTATGCGGCGATGGCCGAAAGCTTGGACATCGGTACCATTATCAATAAGAAGGCTATTGCAGCCGGGCATATCTACCAGATGATGCTCGACGTGGATGTGTCCAATCTGAAGTGCTTGACCGTTTCCGCGGCCGACGTGGTGGAATTCGTGGCGGCCGAGAAGTCGAAGGCGACCCGGAAGCTGATAAAGGACCTGGATTTGCCCAAGGGGGCAACCATCGGAGGGCTTGTCCGGAACGGGGAAGGCATTTTGGTGAGCGGCGATACCCAGATACAGAGCGGCGACAGCGTGGTGGTATTCTGCGTGGAGATGGATATCCGCAAACTGGAGCATTATTTCAATTAAAGGGACAAGGCCATGTTGAATTTCAAGTTGGTAGCAAAGATTCTCGGAACGCTGGCTTTTGTGGAAACGGGCTTGCTGCTGCTCTGCACCCTTATGTCCTTTCTGTACGAGGAAGACGACCTGAAGCCGTTCTTGTATGCCACCTTGATTGGCTTCGCCATCGGGACCTTGCTGAAATTCCTGGGACGGGGGGCGCAGAACGTGATGGGACGCCGGGACGGGTACATGATTGTCTGCATGAGCTGGATCCTGTTCTGTCTGGTCGGGATGCTCCCCTTCCTGTTCACTTCCCATATCAAAGGGGTGGCCAATGCCTTTTTCGAGACCATGTCGGGCTTCACCTCCACGGGGGCGACCATCATGGACAATATCGATTTCTGCCCTCACGCCTTGCTATTCTGGCGGAGTTTGACCCAATGGGTCGGAGGCTTGGGTATCGTCTTGTTCACGATAGCAATCCTGCCGGGGACCAGCAGCGGGAACGTCAAGCTGTTCGCGGCCCAGAGCTTAGGGCCTTTGCAAGGGAAACTGCAACCCCGTATCGCCACTACTTCCAAATGGATTCTGTTCATTTACTTTGTTTTGACGATATGTTGCACCTTTTCGCTCTCGATAGCGGGAATGGATTGGTACGATGCGGTCAATCATGCGTTCACCTGCATTGGTACGGGCGGTTTCTCGACCCGTCAGGCCAACGTGATGTTCTACCAATCTCCGGCTATCGAATATGTGTTGATTATCTTCATGTTCCTGGCCGGGGTCAATTACAACCTGCTGTATTTCCTGTTGCTGAAAAGACAGTACAAGCGTTTGGTCAATGATGTGGAATTCAAATGGTACGGTATGATTTTCTTAGGTGTGACCCTAGTCTGCACCCTGTCCTTGCATTTCACTTCCGGCTATGAGCTGGAGCGGGCTTTCCGTTCGGCGGCTTTCCAGGTCATTTCCTTGTACACCAGTACCGGATACAGTTCGGATGACTATATGCTGTGGGCACCGTGCCTGATACCATTCTTGTTGGCGGTGATGTGGATTGGGGCCTCTTCGGGTTCATCGGCGGGAGGCTTCAAGACCATCCGGCTGGCCATGATCTACAAGGTATGCAAGAACGAGCTCAAGAAGATACTACATCCCAATGCCATTCTGCCGCTGCGGATTAACGGCCAGGTGGTGGGGACTTCGGTCAAAATGAACCTTCTGGCGTTTGCGGCCATCTTTACGATGACTTTTTTTATCGGATTCTTGGGATTGGTATTCTGCGGTTTGGATTTTCTGGAAGCGGCAGGCTGCTGCATCTCCTGCCTGAGCAATGTCGGAACCGGGTACGGGGATTTCGGCCCTATGTTTTCCTGGAGCGCGATGAGCGACGGGGCCAAATGGGTCTGCTCGGCCTTGATGTATGTGGGGCGTTTGGAATTGCTGAGCGTGTTTTTGGTGGTTACGCCTTCTTTCTGGCGCAAATAGGCCGGTGCGTGATGACCGGCGTGTGATAATGGGCAATCTGCTTCGTTGCGCGAAGGTGCGAAATGCTCACGTACAAAAGTACGCTCCGCTTTTCTCACCCTCGCGGCGCCTCGTATCCCGCCCATTCTGACACGCCGGTCCCGGAGGCGGCTACGTCAGACATTGTTTATCATCGCCTGCGGGCGGGCCATTCGCCCCTGACCTGGTAGATACGTTCCATCACGTCCACGGCCAGCAAGCCTTCTTCGGCCGGCGTGGAGATTGACGCTTTGCCGGCCAATACGTCCACCACGTTCTGGATTACATAGTGATGGTTCTGCGCCGACCCTTTGTATGCGCCGTAGTCGTTGCCCGGGTTGGTCGGCGGCAGCTCCGGCATCACATAGCCTTTTATATGGCAGTATTCCACTTTGTCCATATACTGCCCTCCTATCTTCACGCTCCCGTTGCGGGCCACGATTGTCAGCGAGCTTTCCAAATTCTTGTCATAGACGGCAGTGGAATAGTTCAGGCAGCCTATGCCGCCGCGCTTGAAATCGAACTGCACCATGCCCGAATCCTCGAAGTCGGTCAGATTCTGATGAGCATAATCCTTGAACCGGCCGCTGATGTTTTCTATGTCGCCGAAAAGCCAGAGCATGATATCGATGAAATGGCTGAACTGGGTGAACAAGGTACCTCCGTCCATTTCAGCCGAACCATGCCATCCTCCGGGCAGGTAATAGCGTTCGTCCCGATTCCAATAGCAGTCTAATTGAACCATCTCGATTTCCCCTAAGATGCCTGAATCGACCACCGACTTGATCCAGACCGAAGGCGGCGAATAGCGGTTCTGCATCACGCAGAACACCTTGCATCCGGTGCGATGACTGCATTCCACCACTTTCCGGGCATTCTCGCTGCGGAGTGCCATCGGTTTCTCGATTACCACATGACACCCTTTTTCCATCGCTTTCAAGGCCATCGGAGCATGGAGCGCGTTGGGAACGCAGATATTCAGCACATCTATTTCCGGATGGGCATCGAGCATGGCATCCAAATCCTTGTAGAAAGGTACCTGATAGGCATCGATTCCCAAATCTTCCTTGGGCTTTATATCGCATAAGGCTATCAGGCGGCTTTCGGGATTGCGGCATACCATTTCGGCATGGCGCTTTCCGATATGGCCGCAGCCCACTATTGCAAAATTGACCATAACGATTAGGGTTTTAAGGACTCGATGCCAAGACTCCGCCCGACACCTCCGCCAAAGGCGCAAAAGTACGACAAGGCTCTTGTTTAAACAAACCGGATTTCCATGCGTTTTCCAGACATCGAAAGGACAGGTTTCTCCTATTTCAAAAAATCCTTACTTTTGCGTATCCTTGCAAAAGAGTCCAAGCAAGCATACTGCTCTTTTGCCAAAGCTAAACGCCCAACAAAGACATGGAGACCAGCACAGGAAAGATTTCACAAATCGTCGGCGCCGTAGTCGATGTATATTTTGAAGAAGACCAACGGATTCCCACCATTTACGAAGCCTTGGAAATTCAACGCCCCGATGGACAGAAGATAGTTCTGGAATGCCAGCAGGACATGGGCGAACGCACTGTACGGACTATTGCCATGGACTCTACCGACGGTTTGTACAGAGGCATGGAAGTAACAGCTACCGGTTCTGGCATCTCGATGCCGACAGGTGAAGAAATCAACGGCCGCCTTTTCAACGTAATCGGCGAACCCATCGACGGCATAGGTCCTATCCACTGCGAGAACCGCCGCTCCATCCATCAGAAGCCACCCCAGTTCGACGAACTGAACACTTCGGAAGAAGTACTCTATACTGGCATCAAGGCCATCGACATGATTGAACCCTACATGAAAGGAGGCAAAGTCGGCCTCTTTGGAGGGGCCGGTGTAGGCAAAACGGTGCTTATCATGGAGATGATCAACAATATTGCCAAACAATATTCGGGACAGACCGTGTTTGCCGGCGTAGGAGAACGTACTCGCGAAGGCAACGACCTCCTGCGCGAGATGATCCAGTCGGGCGTCATCAAATACGGCGAAGCCTTCAAGGAAAGCATGGAAAACGGAGGCTGGGACATAGAAAAGATCGATCACGAAGAACTCAAGAGATCCCAGGCCACTCTGGTCTTCGGGCAGATGAACGAATCTCCCGGCGCCCGTGCCCGCGTGGCCTTGTCCGGCTTGTCCTTGGCCGAGTACTTCCGGGATAAAGGCAGCGAAGGCCAAGGTGGCAACATCCTGTTCTTCATCGACAACATTTTCCGTTTTACCCAAGCCGGCTCGGAAGTATCGGCCCTTTTAGGACGTATGCCTTCCGCCGTAGGTTACCAGCCGACACTGGCTACTGAAATGGGACTGATGCAAGAACGGATTACTTCCACCAAGCACGGCTCCATTACTTCGGTGCAAGCGGTCTACGTCCCTGCCGATGACCTCACCGACCCGGCTCCATCCACTACATTCGAGCATTTGGATGCCACGACAGTATTAAGCCGGAAGATTTCCGAACTAGGCATCTACCCTGCCGTGGATCCCTTGGCTTCCAGTTCCCGGATTCTAAGCCCCTCCATCGTTGGCAAGGAGCATTACCAGACAACTCAACGTATCAAGAACATCTTGCAGCGCAACAGCGAATTACAAGATATCATCGCCATCTTGGGGATGGACGAACTGAGCGAGGATGACAAATTGGTGGTAAGCCGAGCCCGGAAAATACAACGATTCCTCTCCCAGCCTTTCTTCATGTCTGAAGCCTTCACCGGATTACCAGGCAAGTTTGTGAAAATCGAAGATACGATTTCCGGTTTCAAAGCCATTCTGGACGGGGAGATGGACCAGTATCCCGAACAGGCGTTCCACATGGTAGGAACCATAGAAGACGTAAAGGGAAAAGCCCGAAAACTCATGGCTGAAGGAGTTGCATAAATTCCGATTGTTACAAGAAACCAAGAAGGATGCAATTCAAAATTGAAAATCCGGACAAGGAAGTCCTGAATATAGAAGCTAAACTGATCCAGTTGCCAGGAACAGACGGCTCGTTTGCCGTATTGGAAAATCATGCTCCATTGATTGCCATGCTCAAGAAAGGCAAAGTCCGCATCATCGACAAAAACGGCAAGGAACATCTTATTGATATTGAAGGCGGCGTTTTCGGTGTGGCAGAAAACCAATGCCATCTTCTTTTGCTATAAGCTTGATAACAGCAAATATAAGGCACCTGCAAGCTTGACCGGAAAAACCGCTTCACTTAATTTCAAATACTTTGTTATATTTGCCAGTTTATGCCGGTTCAGTTGTTCAGAACAAGGACTATCTGACACACTGTCACGGGAAAATGCTGCATTGTTATGAGAAAAGCCCTTATCTTATTGCCTCTTTTGGCTCTTTTGCTAAACGCATGCAAATACGAAGTACCTGTCCTGCCCGGTTCGGGCGGGAAGACCTGCGAAATCATTGTCATAACCCCAAAAGAACAATGGGAGGGCCCTGTGGGCGATACCTTGCGCCATTGGTTCATGCGCGTGCAGCCGGGACTGAACCAGCCCGAGCCGTATTTCAATTTAGTCAATATCGTACCTAAGGCTTTCAACGAAAGCGAAATGTTCCAGCATCACCGTAACGTGTTCATCGTGGAATTCGATACTGCCGCCGCGCCAAAAGTGGAGGTGATTCAGGATTTATGGGCTTTTCCTCAGGTAGTCATCAAGTTTACCGCGCCTGACAGACAGACTTTCTATGAATTGTTCGCGCCGCGCAAAGAGGCCTTGATGCAAGCTATCTACGCCAAGGAATACCAGCGCATCCAGCGGGCGTTCAAAGGCGTGGAGGAGATCGAGGTTTTGGAGAAACTTCGCCGTTGGTACGGTTTCGAGATGATTTTTCCCGATGGATTCACCTTTGCCAGCTCCCGTTCCGATTTTGCCTGGATCCGCAAAGAAAGCAAGGATTACGGACAGGGTATCATTTTTTCGATATACCCCTACACGGGTTTGGATGTGTTCGATCCGGAGAACATCATTGCCCAGAGGAACCGGATGTGCCAGAACGTGCCCGGCCCGGCCGAAGGTTCGTATATGACCACCGAGACCCGTTTCCCGGAATACGCTCCTTTTTGCAAGACCATCAACCTGAACGGGATGTATGCGGTCGAGACCCGGGGGCTTTGGCGTTTGGAAGGCGATTTCATGGGCGGACCTTTCGTGAACTACGTCTTTGTGGACACGGCCAACCAAAGGACAATCATGCTGGATGCCTACCTCTACTCTCCACGCAAGCCCAAACGCGACCTGCTGGTGCAGATGGAGAGCGTGGCCAGGAGCTTCAAGTTCTATACGCCGCCGGTGACAACAGACTCCATAGCGAACCTTGCGACGGATAAAACGGATAAGCCGGTTTCGGAAGACAAGTAGCCGAGACAGTTCATGGACATCTGCATGAACTATATTAATTCAACGGAATTAAGAAGCTGTTTAAATTTATTTGTTTAGGCCATCGGGAGGGGATTTGGAGGGATGGCGCCGCGTTTTTCAAAGGAGGATAGCCCAGCTATCTGACGTGAAAAACGCAAGCAAGACCCCAAATAGCCCCCGATGGGCAAACAAAATCCTGAAACCGCCCCCTCAAGATTCATTCTTTTCAGGATTGTAAAAAATTTTAAACAGCTTCTAAACAAGGACGATTTTCCAATCCAAAATACAGCAGACGTATGCTTATCATCGGAATCACAGGCACTTTGGGCGCAGGTAAAGGTACGGTAGTGGAATACCTCAGGACCCAGCGGCAGTTCGCGTACTTTTCGGTACGCCAGTTCCTGATGGAGGAAGTCCATCGCCGAGGCATGGAGCCGAACCGGGATTCATTGACCTTCGTGGCCAACGATTTGCGTCAGAAGCACACCCCTTCCTATATCGTGGACGAACTTTACAAACAGGCGGCCGAACACGGGGGCAATGCCATTATCGAAAGCATACGGGCGGTGGGCGAAGTGGAATCCTTGCGCAAAAAGGGGTCTTTCGTTTTGGTAGCGGTCGATGCCAAGCCGGAACTGCGTTACGAGCGTATCCAAAAAAGGGGTTCGGAAACCGACCATATCGATTTCGAGACTTTTCTGGCCAACGAGAAGCGGGAAATGGAGAATACCGACCCTAACAAGCAGAACCTCAAGGCATGCATGAGGATGGCCGATATCCGTTTGGAGAACAACGGCAGCTTCGACGACCTGCACCACGAGATAGACCGTTTCTTAGAAAACTTGCAGGACGACGCGCCCAAACACGAGCGTCCGTCCTGGGACGAATATTTCATGGACCTTTGCCATAGCGTTGCCTTGCGGGCCACCTGCAACCGGGGGCGCAGCGGCTGCGTCATTGTCAAGGACAAGCAGATTTTGGTGACGGGCTATGTGGGTTCGCCCTCCCACCTGCCACATTGCGACGAGGTGGGCCATCTTTTCCGCAAGACCTTGCACGAGGACGGAACTATCACGACCCATTGCGTCCGGACGGTCCATGCCGAGCAGAACGCCATCTGCCAGGCAGCTCGCCGAGGCGTTGCTCTAGAAGGCAGCACCTTGTACTGCACGATGACTCCTTGCCGTACCTGCGCGATGCTGATTATCAACTGCGGCATCAAGAAAGTGGTGGCCGAATACAAGTACCATGCCGGAGCCGAATCCGAAGAAATGTTCAAGATGGCCGGCGTGGAACTGCAGTACGTCCACGACGAGGTCTTGCAATACTCCCGGCAGAAATAGAAATACCTGCTCGCATGAAAACCGTCACTGCTGTCGCATTTTCTCTCGGAACTTTCGGGGGGTCATGCCCGTGTTTTTCTTGAAGAACTTGGTGAAGAAGGATGCGTCCGGAAAGTTGAGGTAGTCGGAGACCTGCCGGACGGAATGAGTCGAAACCCGGAGCAGGTTGCGGGCTTCCACTGTCACGTATTCGTCGATCCAGCGGTTGGCCGTCTTGCCCGATACGGCTTTGACAGAAGCACTCAGGTATTTGGGCGTCACGCAGAGCTTGTCGGCATAAAAGTCCACTCTCCGCGATTGGCGGTAGTTCTGGGCTACCGCTTGGGTGAAGCGAAAATACAGGTTGAAGTCCCTATTGTTGTCCAACGGCCTGACTTCCATATAGGAACTTACAATCATGGCCATCTGGTAGGCGGCCGCCTGCATCAGAGACCTTAGCATCTCAGCCTTGAACGGGCGTTCCGGAAGGTGCGAGGCTTGGAGCAACTGCGTATGCAGATTCTCGATGAGCTTGGTCTCGGATGGCAGAATTCGGACAAGCGGTTGTTTCTGCGCCTCCAGCATCAGGCTCCATAGGTTGCTGTATTCCACTATGGCATTTTTGAGAAAGTTCCGGGTGATGCCGATACCGATGCCATTGCTGTTTTCCTTGAGGTATTCTATCTGCACCATGCGTCCCGGTGCAACCAGAATCAGGCTTCCCCTCCCTGCTTTGAAGCTTTGTCCGTCTATTTTGAACAATACCGAGCCTCGTGTGCAGAGTGCCACGAAAACCATGTCCATTCGCTGGGCCGAGGGCCTTCTTTCCACGACTTGTCGCAAATTCCGGCCAATGAAGATTTCTTTTTCAATCAGCCCCCAGTCGGACTGGTCCACGTCCAAATCCTGGATTTCGGGAATTTCAGAGCCGGTTTCTTCGTTGGAAAACCCGCCGGGCAGGATTTCGGTATGTTTTTTTTCTTTTTGCATTTTCTTGTTTTGCATGTTTTAAGGTTGAGGTTCTGCTTTTGTATTGTTTAATAGCTTGCAATCAGTGGTTTGTGTTTAGTGTTGCAAAGGTATGCGATTTTTCGATGCGAAAGAGCGTGCAAGAAGAAACTGTCCATTTCTTGCGAAAAAACGACCTTGCCGGTATTTCCCTTCCTATGGAATTTTGCAGCCGTTTCGATACGCCGTTGGAAAGCGGTTCGGAGAAGCCCTCCATGCCCTTCTTCGCTTGACGGCGAGGAACGATGAAGGCCTGCCAACTCGATAGAAAACATGCAAAATATGAATACCAACAAGAAAATTCTGATTCTCTGCTTGCCCTTGCTGCTGTCTGCCTGCAAGGAAAGCCGTATCGTGTCGCCGATGCCGTCCGGGGTGTCGGTCAAAGTGATGCAAATCGATGACAGCCGGGTGCAATACGAACAGAACTATTCCGGAACGGTCGAGGCCGGGTACTCCGTCCCCCTCAGCTTCCAGACCGCTGGCAACTTGCAGCAAGTCCTGGTTTCGGACGGGCAAAGCGTGCGGAAAGGCCAGCTGCTGGCCACCCTCGACCCGGTATCGCTCCAGAGCGCTTACGATGCCGCCAAAGCGGTCCTGGAACAAGCCGAGGATGCTTACCTACGTTATGAAAGCCTGCACAAGAAAGGCAGCATGACCGATCTGCAATGGATGGAAGTGCAGACCAAGCGGCAACAGGCGCTTTCGATGGAATCCATTGCCCGGCGGAATCTGGAACACGCAGTACTGAAAGCCCCGGTAGATGGCATCGTGGCTGCCAAAGATATCGAAGCTGGAATGAACGTGATACCCGGTGTGCCGGTCTTGAAAATCCTCGGCATCGACCAGGTGGATGTCAAGATTCCGGTACCCGAAAACGAGATAGCCCGGACGCGGATCGGGCAGGAGGCCAGCGTCAAAGTGCCAGCTCTGCAAAACCGGCTGTTCCAAGGAGTGATTACAGAGAAAGGCATCAGCGCGAACCCTGTTTCCCGTACCTATGATGTCAAGATTGCCATAGAGAATCCCGATCACGCCCTGATGCCGGGCATGGTATGCAAGGTGGACATCGCCGATAGCAGCCGCTATCCCTCCGGCATCGTAGTGCCCAACAACTGCATCCAGATTGACTATGCCGGACATGCTTTCGTCTGGGTAGCCCAGGATGGCGTGGCTGCCAAGCGAAGGATCCGGGTTGGCGGCTTGACGGAGAAAGGTACTTTGGTAAGCCAAGGTCTGGAAAAGGGGGAACTCCTGATTGTGGAAGGCAGCCAGAAAGTGAGCGAGGGTTCCAAAATCGTAGTAAAGTAAAACTTTTGATAACTCTGTAAAAACATTCAGGATGAAAATTATAGAATGGGCAATGCGCCATCGTCAATTAATAATCCTCATCGTGGTTATCGCCATGATTTTCGGGGCTTATTCCTTGGTGGTGATGCCCAAGCAGGAATTCCCAGTCTTCACGATACGTCAAGGCGTGGTGGTGGCGGTTTATCCCGGTGCCAGTTCGGAACAGGTGGAGGAGCAAATCGCCAAGTCCTTGGAATCCTATGTGTTCTCTTATGAGGAAGTGGACAAGGAGAAGACCACCACGATTTGTCGCGACGGCATGGCCATCATGATGCTCAATCTGGACGAGGATATCAATACGATTGAAAAGAACGACTTCTGGGCCAAGTTCAAGGAGGACTTGCAGGCGTTCAAGATGAAGCTGCCCCAAGGCGTGCTGACCCTGCTGACGATAGACGATTTCGGGGAAACATCTTCCCTTCTCTATACGATTGAATCAAAGGATAAAACCTATCGCGAGTTGGAGCAATACTTGGATGAGTTGGAGGCCCGTCTGAGGAACATAGAATCCATTAGCAAGCTCAGCCGCTACGGTGCCCAGCAGGAGCAAGTCACGGTTTATCTGGACCAGGCCAAGCTGGCGCGTTACGGCATGGGGATGCCCACTCTGGCCGCCCGTTTGTTCTCCCAAGGCTTCACCTCGGCTAGCGGCAAGGTGGAAAACGGCCAATTGGTGGCTCCGGTGCATATTGCGGCTTCCTTTGCCGCCGAACGGGATCTGGAGGAACAGATCGTCTACGCCGACCCTATGGGCAATGTGGTCAGGCTCAAGGATGTGGCTCGTGTCGTTCGGGAATATCCGTCCCCTTCTTCTTATATAGAGTCCAACGGGACCAAATGCGTGATGCTCTCGATTGAAGCCCGTCCAGGCTACAATATCGTGGATATGGGACGGGATGCCAAGAAAGTGATTGCCGACTACCAGAAAGAGCTGCCGGAAGACGTGCATTTCTTCTGCGTGACCGACCAAAGCCATGTGGTCAACGAATCGGTCTCCACTTTCCTGAAAGAGTTGCTGATAGCTATCGGCGCGGTGATTCTGGTGGTGGTCTTGCTGATGCCGATGCGGGTGGCGATGGTTTCGGCATCCACGATACCGATTACGATTTTTATCAGCCTTGGCCTTTTCTATCTCTGTGGGATAGAATTGAATACGGTGACTTTGGCCGCCCTGCTGGTTACGTTAGGGATGATTGTGGACAACTCGGTGGTCATTGTGGACTGCTATATGGAGCGTCTGGACGAAGGGTATTCCCGCTGGCATGCATCGGCATCGAGCGCGACCGAGTTCTTCAAGTCCATTCTCTCGGCCACTTTGGCGATCAGTATCACTTTCATACCCTTTTTGTTCACCTTCAAAGGCACATTTTTGGACTTTATCCTGTCTTTCCCCTGGGCTATCAGCATTACTTTGGGCATCTCGCTTCTGGTGGCGGTCTTGCTGGTGCCCTACATGCAATATGCGTTTATACGGAAAGGTTTGAAGCAGAAAGAATTGGAAAAGCCCCGCAAGCATCGTTCCTTTTTGGATATAGTGCAGGCCGGCTATGAATGGCTGCTGGCGCGTTGTTTCCGGCATCCGGGCCGGACGATGGCCGTGGGCGTGCTTTCGGTGGCTTTGGGTTTTGGACTCATGACGCTCCTACCCAACCGGCTTTTCCCGACAGCCGAACGTAACCAGTTTGCGGTAGAGATTTACCTTCCAGTAGGGACGGCCTTGGAAATGACTGCGCAAGTAGCTGATAGCCTGGAGCAAATCCTGTCTAACGACCCGAGGGTGGCTTCCGTGACCAAGTTCGTGGGCAGCGGTTCGCCCCGTTTTCAGGCCACCTATGCCCCCCAGCTTGGCGGAAGTAACTTCTCGCAATTCATTGTCAATACGACAGGTCCGGAAGCCACAGAAGCTGTTTTGGACCAGTACGCCAATTTATATACCGATTATTTCCCGATGGCGCAGATTCGTTTCAAGCAGATGGACTATTGCGTGGCGGCCAGCCCGATTGAAGTGGAACTTCACGGGAATAATTTGGCGGAACTCAAGCGGATGGCCGACAGCGTGCTGTATGTGTTCCACAATACCGAAGGCCTTTGCGTGATCCGTTCTTCGTATGAAGGCATGCTGCCCGGCGTGCAGGTGGATGTGAACAAGGATGAAGCCAACCGGCTGGGTATCAATAAGTCTTTGTTGGCTACCACGATTGCCTTGCAGACCGGCCAGGGAGTGCCTATCACCACGCTGTGGGATGGCGACTATCCGATGAAGGTGGTTATCAGGTCGGAACATGAGAAGGAAGAAAGCTTTACCGATTTGGAAAACGGCTTTCTGCCCACGTTGCCCGGCGGTCAGCCGGTACCGATCCGCCAAATTGCCAGCGTGAGTCCGGATTGGACTGAAGGCTGCGTGGTGCGGGAAAATGGAATCCGGACGCTGACCCTTTCGGCGGACGTGGCCCGGGGCTACAATATCAACGAGCGCACGGAAGCTTTAGCGGCGCAGTTGGACAAGATGGAACTGCCGCAAGGCATGAGCCTCACCTACGGAGGGTCGCGAGCCATCGACGAGGAGAACGTGCCTCGGATCCTGAGCGGGCTGTTCATTGCCATCGCGATTATCTTCTTTATCCTGCTGTTTCATTTCAAGCAAATTAATATGGCTTTGCTGGTGTTGGTTTCGATGAGCCTCTGCGCTTTCGGGGGCTTTTTCGGGCTTTGGATCATGGGCAAGGATTTCAGCTTGACCGCGATACTTGGCTTTGTGTCCTTGATGGGAATCTTGGTCCGTAATGGCATTATCATGATGGATTATGCCCAGCAGCTCCGAAAGGAAGAGCGTTTGAGCGTCTATGAAGCGGCCTTGCATGCAGCCAAGCGGCGGATGCGGCCCATTTTCCTGACCTCGGCGGCGGCTTCGATGGGCGTTGTGCCGATGATTTTGGGCGGCAGCGGGCTCTGGTCTCCAATGGGTACGGTGATTTGTTTCGGCTCTCTGATTTCGATGATTTTGGTCGTGACCGTTTTGCCCGTAGCCTACTGGTTGGTCTTCAGACGGGTCGATAAGAAAACCGGGAATCCTGCGCTGAAGCCGATAGCGGCGGCTTGTCCGACAGAATCGGGGCTTGCATCCGTTCGGGTTTCCGAGGCTTCTTCTCGACCCGGGTCGGGCATGGCTTTCGGCAGGCAGACCATCACCCATAGCTTGACCATGCTGACGCTATCCGTATTCTTCGTCTTTTCCTGCCTTTCGCCTGTTTCGGCCCAGCCTAAGCCATTGAGTCTGGAAGAGTGCCAGCAATTGGCCTTGCAACATAATGTCAAGATGAAAAATGCTCTCTTGCAAGTGGATATGGCCAAGGCGGACCGCCAAGCCAATATTTCGCATTTCTTTCCTTCCGTGCAGGCTACGGGGGTGGGATTCATTGCCAACAAAGGGGTTCTAGGCGGCCAGGTGGGCGATTTTGTCAATATCCCGACTTCGATGGCCGAGATGGCGCCAGGGCTGACCGGCTTTCTGGGGCAGTATCTGCCGCCAGAACTGCTGGCTTCATTGGAACAGAGCATCTTGGGTCCATTGGAACAGGATTTGACCGAACTCAAGAATACCGAAGTGGGCATTTTGGATAAAGGTCTGAGCGGCGCGGTGACGGCGGTGCAGCCTGTATTCCTTGGCGGGCAGCTTGCCAACGCGCAGAAACTCTACCGGGTAGCGGAACAAGTCAAGACCTACCAGTTGCAACAAAGCCATGACGAGGTGCTGCTGACAGTGGAGAAATACTACCGCCAGCTTATCGGCTTGCAGGAGAAGCAGAAGACAGTCCAGAGCATGGACAGCCTGCTGGGCAGCCTTTTGGAAGACGTGGACGAGGCGGTAGCCGTCGGGGTCAAGAACCGCAACGATTACTTGCAGGTGCAGCTCAAGGCCAACCAAGTGCGCAGCGGCTTGCTTCAGGTACGCAATGGCATCGATTTGAGCAAAATGCTATTAGGCCAGTACATAGGCATGGAACCGGACAGTTTTTATATCCAGCCGCTGCCGGAGGAGGTTCTCCCCTTGCCTGCTTCCTGCAAGGCCGACCATAAACAGGCACTTTACCAGAACCTGAATTTTATGATGTTGCAGAAAAATGTGGAGGCCAATAAGTTGAAAAAGCGGCTGGCTTTAGGTCAGAATCTGCCCACGGTAGTTATCGGCGGCGGTTTCGCATACCATAACTTTTTGGAAAAGATAGACCGTTCGTTCTGGTTCGGTTCAGCGGCAGTCAACATCCCGATCAGCCAGTGGTGGGGCGGCGGTTTGCAGATGAAGAAGGCCAAGCTGGCCTTGCAGGAAGCCGAGAACCTCCGGGACGATACGGGCGAAATGCTGGTTTTGCAAATGCAGCAGTATTACAACCAGTTGGAAGAATACTACGAACAGGTTCAAGTTTCCAAGGAATCCATTGAAACGGCCGAGGAGAATTACCGGATGCAGCACGATGCCTACGAGGCGGGCTTGGCTACGATGACGGAGCTTCTGAATGCCAGCAGCCTGCTACAGCAGAGCCGGGAACAGTATTCGGCTGATTATACCCATTATATGCTGAAACGCATGGAGTACTTGTATGCCACCGGGCAGTACGGGCCGGGCCAGTTAGTCATCGACCCGTCCAACGGGGAAATACTGAAAATCAAATAAGAACACCCATCACGCCAGATTAGGGTTTTCTGACTGAGGAACGGACTTTTGGGCATAAGGACCTCTCGGCGACCGAGCAGAACTCTGCAGATGCCCCCCTATAAATCCAAATCGGTTAATTAGACTTTGGGGGGATTGTCCGCTTATGTCATGCAGATTGCTTCTCACCTGGCCGAAGGCGTAGCGGGCTACGTCAAGGCGTAGCGAAGGACAAGATGCGGCAGAAGCGAGCAAGATGCCCAAAAGCATCGTCCTCGGAAATAGAAACGGACTCGGTGCGTCTAATGACCGATTTGGGTGAAATGCGTTGTCCTTATTCTACGAGCAATTTGTTGATATAAAAAACACACTGCCTGCTTCTCCCCTTCCGCCTGGTATTCTGGATCTGTTGATACCCATAGGCAATAAAACAACCCGGATACCATTCGGCAATACCGTCTTTCCACGTTTTCAAGACCCGGTCGCCAGGATAAGCCGTAGCTAATTTGAAACTTCGAATCGCACCGATACCGTGTGGCGTAATGCCCCGATAATAAACAATACCTTCCGAATTATACCCGTAAACCAAGCGGCCAGCACTGTCCTGCTCCACCGATGCAATCGGTTGCAAGCTCATATACAATGTATTATGTTGTATGTCAAAAATAGAGTTCGCCAAGTTTTCCCCTATGCTGTCAAAAACGGAATAAAATGCATTCTTGTAGCGGAAACCTTCGAATTCCGTTCTTGTATATGGCATCATTCGCCCGTAAAAATCATACGAAACCTCCGTCGAAGTGTTTATTATCCGTTCATAGACCTCCCCTGTCAAGCAGAATTTCCCCTGACGGGATTCCAACCTTGGCAAGCAAAGGTAATCAGGCAATATTGTCCTGCCACGCGCGTTTTGACGAGCCTGCCCCACTTTATATAATTCTTCACTGCTCAACAAAGTATCTATAGCTGGATAATCCAGATACGAAAGCCCCCAGAACTTGCGTATTTTCCCCTCAGCACAAACCATGGCAAACATGCCTGCCGTCTCCGTTCCCCGGTCGTAAGTCGAAACCGATTGCCGCTTGCTATCCAGATTCCAGGTTCCTCCAAGGAAAAAGGCATCCTTCCCGCTTATCGCCATCCGGGCATCGATCAAACGCCAGTCTTTCCGCGGAGAAGGTATTTCCCACTCTTCGCATCCGCGCCCATCAAACGGGATTTTCTTCATCAGCAAGGTTCCTTCCTGTAATTTCGCATCCCGAAAAAGCACATAAACACTCTTTCGGATAGAGTCCAATGCCATATCGCACCAATCGTAATCACGTGCAGCAGCTATTTCCGTTTCCTGAAAGGTATCCGTTGCCGAATTCAAACACGCATACATGTAACGCGATTTCCGCAAGGACAAAAGATGCCATTCTTTGCCTGACATTTTGAAAGATAGCATCTGGCTCTTTCCAAAATCCCTTATGCCCATTCTGTGGTAAACTTTCCTGTATCGCCCGTCAGCCAAACATACAGCTATTTCCAAGAAAGAGGCTGTGTCAGGATCATTCTGAATCGATGCCAAGACAAAGCGTAAACTATCTGGCTCCCGGTTATAACCCAAGAAAGAATATTCGCTCTCTGTTTCTAATTGAGTGACCCAACGCTGCTGAAGGTTCTCGTCATAAAAATACAAGCTGCGCTGAGGCTTGGAAGCATATAAGTCATTCTGCTTCATGACCACGGCAAGCCCTAATTGCCCGAAAGTCAAAACCGAGAAAGGCTCGTCGCCTTCCATCACCGGCAATTCCACCCTGGCCGCATAAGCCCCTTGCGCCTGGCATTCCAGATTGCCCCGCATAGCTATGAACAACGCTATTCCCAAAACGGCAATCTTGCATTTGCTCTTCAATCCATGCATTATCATAGAATTTTCAAAAAAAAGTCCCAGCAATCAAATCCGTCAACAAACGCCTATCCTCCGCCACCACATAGGCATCTTCTTTCTCTACCAGATTCCCGGCTTCCATCTCATGCACCACCCGCAACCGGAATTCCTGTTGCAAAGATTCCGAAAAACCGGACAACTTGGATTTCTTCACGCCTCCAATGGTCCTCAGAGCCGTCATCACATATTCATGGTAAACATCTTCCTCGCTTAGAACTTCCCGTCCTTTCGCCCCTGTCGCATCTTTCAGATAATCATCCAAACATGCCGTGTTCCAAAAACGCTCTTTCCCCCAATAGGAATGCGCCGAGGCACCAAGCCCGACATAAGGAATATTCCGCCAGTAATTGCTGTTATGAATCGCTTCAAACCCTGGTTTGGCCAAATTGGAAATTTCGTACAGCAAGTACCCGTGTTCCTTGGCAAAACATTGCAATTCCCTATACTCCAATTCAAGTTCCTCATCGGAAGCCATTCTCGCTTTACCCTGTTCCACCTGTTTCCAGAGCCGAGTCCTCGGTTCCAGACTCAAGGCATAGGCCGAGAAATGCGGCAAACCCAACGCCTCCAAACAGGCCAGATTCTCCTTCCAACGAACCGAACCACCTTCTTCCCATAGACCATAAATCAAATCAGCAGACAAATTCTCGAAACCTATCCGCCAAGCATTCTCCACAGCCTGTACAGCTTCCTTTCCCGTATGGCAACGATTCAAACGTTTCAAATCATCATCCCGGAACGACTGCACCCCGATGCTTAAACGCCGCACTGGTGTATATTGCCTCAAATCCCGCAGGTATCCATAATCCAGATGTTCCGGATTGGCCTCGAAACTTACTTCCCGGCAATCGGAAAAATTGAAAAAAGTCTCCAAATCCGCTATCAGGCGCACATAAAAATCCACCGGCAAGAGGGATGGCGTTCCTCCTCCTATGTACAAAGTCTCCAATGCCGCCTTCCGCCCGTCCAAATAGTGTTCCGAAAACCAACGTGCCTCCTCTGCCAAAGCATGGCGATATGCCTCCACTTTGGCATCGTCAAAAGCCGTGGTAGAATAAAAAGCGCAATACACGCATTTGCGGCGGCAAAACGGGATATGAATATACAAGCCTGCCATTGCGCCTACATCCTTACATCTTTGTTCAGGACAACCCTGAACGTAGTCCCAACCTTCGGTATCGAATTCTTGACAAAAATTTGACCCTTATGGTATTTTTCCACAATACGCTTGCAAAGGGTCAATCCTACCCCCCAGCCTCGTTTCTTTGTCGTGAAGCCCGGTTCGAAAATCTTCGTGAACATGCTCTTTGGCATACCTTTGCCTGTGTCATGCACGTCTATGGTCACATGCTCCGAACTTTCCTCTATCGTGATACTGATAGACCCCACATTGTCCTCTATCGCATTAAGGGCATTCTTGCACAAGTTTTCAATGACCCATTCAATCAAGGATTCGTTAAACTGGGCCATAATGACAGCATCTTCCGGTACATTGACCGAATATGCAACCCTGCTGGAACTTCTCGCCTTGAGGTAAAACATGGATTTGTAAACCACCGGCACAATATTAGCCCAGTCCAATTCCGGCACGGATCCTATCTTTGAAAAACGGTTGGTCACCAACTCAATACGCTTCACATCTTTTTCTATCTCGGCAAGGTCGTGCGGATCCATAGGTTCGCCTTCTTTCAACTTGTAATAATCAATCCAAGCCAGTAGCGATGACAAAGGTGTCCCCAACTGATGGGCCGTTTCTTTGGACATGCCCCACCATATCTGGTTTTGCTCCATTTTCTTAGCAAAATCGAGCAAAGAAAGGATTCCTAAAAGAACCACCAGCAAAGCTATCAGAATGGCCAACGGGAAAAAACGCATGTTCCTTACCAAAGAGGAAGACTCGTAAAAGACAAAGATTTCTTCATCCATGCCCGGCATCATCATGGAAATAGGATCATTCTCGGATACCATTTTCTCCATCAGTCCGTGGACAGCGTCCTTCGAATAAAACACTTCTGCTTCCACATTGGAATAAGCCAAGACGTTTTCCTGGCCTTCATCAGTAATCAGCACAGGAACGGAAGCATTGGTAGTCAAAGACTCCTGCGTAAAAGAATTGTCCAAATCCCGGAATACGGACCGTAAACTTAAAAACACTTCGGATGGCTTGAAATACAATTGGTACATCAATCCCTGCGCATTGACTATGATAGGCGGGTAAATGGCATACCTTTGCTTGATTTCATCTGAAAAAAAAGGAGTCTTTCGAGGATCTATTTCAGGGTCATGGGATTCCAATATCCGCCCATCCGGATCCACTAAAATGAATGGCCGCTGATTGCTTGACATAATCCGGCGCAAATAATCAAAATCGCCCGGTGATGACACATCCGAACTGAACACCTGTTCATAAGCATAAGACCAAATCATCGCATACTGGCGTTCCTCGGTTTCCATTTTGGCAAAAATACTGCGGGCACGAATCGCCATGTCGGCTTGACGCAAAGTCGTGATTGCCCAATTCTGGACACGATCCCGTTCATCACGCTTCATCCGGTTCAGCATAATCTGGGAAAAAATCAACGTAAACGCCAAAATGACGGTTGAAATCGATATCAGCATAAAATTCAAGCTGCTGCTACGCAACTTGAAAGCGTGTTTCCTTGGAGGCATAATATGGCTTTCTCGTCAGGACACTCCCCGACACGTACAAGAGTGTAAAGGTATGTTTTTTTGCTTGAATTTACGAATACACGCCTCAAAATCCCATGAAAACACCCTGAAAAACCAAGTTCCAGACAAGTAGTCCGATGGAAAAACACCCTAAATCTGCCGTTTTACAGGAAATACCTTGTTGTCGAACCACTTCCACATGCGGCGAAACCACCTCATGCAAACCGCCTGTCTCCCGAAATTTGGTAGATACCGCTCCGTGATTTATATTTGCTGGCTTTGATAAGAAAGGGATAGGACGGTCGTATTTTCCCGTACAACAGTCCAAAAGAAAACAATATTTTACAATTAGAAATCCATGTGTTCTCATATCGTGAAGTTTTATCCTAAGACATGTCTGCACATTCTTTTTCTCCTCTTCATTTTCTGCGTGCCGGCATTCTCTTACGCCCAGCGAGGTCAATTCTCGGGCAAAGTCATCGAGCAAGATGTGAACCAAGCTTTGGAATTTGTCAATGTCATAATCCGTGATACCGCTACCAAAGAGATGAAGGGCGGTGCCATCACCGATAATGAAGGAGGGTTCATCATTGGCAACCTTCCATTGAATCGACCTTTGCAGGCCACTTACTCTTCCATGGGATTCGGCTCGGTTGTCAGCCCGGTGTTCCGGCTGACTGCGGCAAAACCCCATTTCGATGCAGGGACCGTGGCCATGTCCACTGAAGCCCGTCTGTTGGAAGCAGTGACAATCACCGGCCAGAAACGCACCATCGAATACAGCCTCGACCGCAAGGTGGTCAATGTGGAACAGACTTTAGTCAGCGAAGGCGGATCGGCCGTGGACGTATTGCAAAACGTGCCTTCGGTCAGCGTGGACGAAGAAGGGAACGTATCGATGAAAGGGAGCGACAACGTGACGATTCTGATCGACGGCCGGCCGGCCACCCTCTCCGGATTGGGGCTGGAACAAATCGCCTCCAACAACATCGCCAACATCGAGATTATTTCCAACCCTTCGGTCAAGTACAACCCTGAAGGGACATCCGGCATCGTCAATATCATCACAAAGGAACGCCAACGGACCGGATTCAACGGCAATGTGTACGCTTCCGGTTCCACCGCCAACCGCTACGGCTTAGGGACCAACCTGAGCTGGGGATTGAAGAAAGCCACCATTTTCACCAACCTGGACCTCAGTTACCGCAACCGGGAGTCATCGGGGGAATCCCGACGAACCAGTTTTCGGGGTGGCAACCCGGCTTTTCCGGAAGACAACACCCAGATTGAAGAAGGCATGAGCTACCGGGAACGGGAAGGCTTCGGCGGCAAGTTCCAATTGGGCGTGGACCTGCATTTCGACCCGAAAAACAGCCTTCTGCTGAGCGGGACATTCAACGCCTGGAGCAACAACCGGATCAACCGCAACCCGGAAAACCGCACTTTCAGTTTCTTCGATACCAACGGAGACCGGCATTTCTCCCCGGCAGACGAAACAGAACACTGGATCCGGAGCATGAGTACCTATACTGAGAACGATGACCGGATGTACGACGGACAGTTCGCGCTTTCCTATATTCACAAGTTCAACAAACCCAAACAGGATTTGACATTCGATGTCACCGTGGATTACCACAGACCCAAAGGAACTTCAGTCAACGACCGCTGGATGATCACGCCTCTGGGAGATGGCATCGTTGATTCCTCGCAAACCATCCAGACCATCCTCAACAACCGGAAAGGATTCAATTCTGATATCCAGCTCAACTACCTGCACCCGTTCAACGACAAAATTTCATTAGAAGTCGGCTATCAAGGCAAAATCCAATGGCAACAGAACGTGAGCCGCTACGACACCCGGCTCAACGCCTACCAGGATACCGCCATCGACTTCAGCTATCTGGAACACAACCACGGCATCTATGCCAACGTGATGGGGACTTTCGGCCGTTTCACTTTCCAAGTGGGAGGCCGGATGGAAGCCGATTTAATGACCGCCAATACCATACATGACGGTAATGATACCAGCGGTTTCGATTATGCCCGTTTCCGCTTCTACCCCTCGGTACACATGTCGTACAAAATCGGGGAAAAGCAGGAGCTCCAGCTCAGTTACAGCCGCCGGGTGAACCGTCCCCGCCCCCACAACTTAGACCCCTATATCGACTACTCCAACTACCCGTCCTCCATCGATTACGGCAATCCGGACCTTTTGCCGCAGGATATCCACTCGGTGGAACTCAACTATTCGCTTTTTCTCAAATCATCGTCTTTCTATGTGACGGTCTATTACCGCTATATGCAAGACCTGATTCGCCGCTACCAGTTCGAGGCGGCCGACCCGGCATCGGGCGAGGTACTCCTGAACCGGACATTCATGAACTATGCCACAGGCAACACCTACGGGGTGGATATTTCCTGGGAACAGCAAATCCTGAAATGGTGGAGAATGAGCCTGAGCGGAAGCCTGTACCAAAACATGACATCCGACGACCAATTAGATGAATCCACTACCGTGGAAGGCATCAGCTACAGCGCTCAGTTCAACACGACGATGAACCTGCCCTTGGACTTCACCTTGCAGTTCACCTGCCGCTACCGAGGTCCTTCCTACTGGGGACAGACTCGCTTCGACCAGAATGTAATCGGGGAAATCGCCTTGCGCAAATCCTTCTTCAAGAACAAGCTGAACGTCGGCCTCCGCGTCCGGGACTTGTTCCATACCCAGCAATGGAACAGCACGGTAGTGGGCGAAGGCTTCACCAACTACAACAAGAGCCGGACCAAGAACTCCACGGCCTTGTATGTCACATTGACATACAAGTTCAACGAGGGGGTGGAGAATAGGAGTCAGCGGCCGCCGCATCCTCCCATGTAGTTCGGTATGCAGAAACCGGCAATCGGCTTCGTTGCGCGAGGATTAGAAAATGCTCACGTACAAAAGTACGTTCCGCTTTTCTCTTCCTCGCGATGCCTCGTATCTCACCGGTTTCTACATGCCTCTACTGGAACAACATCCAAAATTTCACCGAAACATCGCGAAGCCTCTTGATTCAAAGGCAAACAGAACTGTAACAACAGCTGAAATATCGAACAACGGAACTTAGCATAATACACATAACATTTCTTTAAATAGAGAGAACAATGAAAATCATCTGCATAGGACAAAATTACCGGGAACATATCAAGGAATTGGGATCCAAGGTACCGGAAAAGCCGGTTTTCTTCTGCAAGCCGGACACGGCGCTGCTAATCCGGAACCGGCCGTTCTACATCCCTGATTTTAGCCAGGACCTGCATTACGAGACAGAACTGGTCTTGCGAATCTGCAAGGTGGGCAAGAATATCTCTCCCAAGTTCGCCCCGGATTATTACGATGCCTATACCCTCGGATTCGATTTTACCGCCCGAGACATCCAAAGGCATTGCCGCCAGGAAGGCCTGCCATGGGAAATCTGCAAGTCATTCGACAACTCGGCAGCCATAGGACAGTTCATTCCCAAAGCAGAATTCCCGCAAGGTCCGGACCAATTGCACTTTGAAATGAAAAAAAACGGAAAGACTTGCCAACAAGGCAATACGGCCGATATGATCTTCAAAGTGGACGAAATTGTCAGCTATGTTTCCAAGTTCTTCACACTCAGGACTGGAGACTATATTTTCACCGGAACACCTCCGGGTGTTGGAGCTGTAAAAATCGGAGACAAGCTGGAAGCGTTTTTGGAAGGGATATCGGTTCTGCGTTGCTCCATCAAGTAAGGAGGGCAAGACAAGAAACGTTTCCAAGCCTTACATTACAGCCTCGTATTCGCACATCCCCGTATCCGATGAGAGGATTCGTGCAAGCTTTCCTACGAGATTACAACACCTTGAGTTCGGCTTGCCGGTATTCCATCGGAGAGTAGCCTGTCAATTTCTTGAACAGGGAGCTGAAATACTGCACATTGGGATAACCCAAATTTTCCGTGACCGAAGCCGGGGTGTTTTCCGAAGCCAACAATAGCGTCTTGGCCATTTCCATCCGCCTCGACTGCAAATATTCATAGAAATCCAGTCCGGTTTCAAACTTGAGCAAATCCAGGAAATAGGCCTTCGAAAAACCGAATTTCAAAGCGCAATCCGCTACAGACGGGAATGTGCCGTTCTTCAACCTTCCCTCCTTGGCATATTTCCACAACAAAACCTCCAGTTGCCCGACCAAAGCCTGCTTGGCTTCCGAACGGGTGATGAACTGACGCTCGTAGTACCGTTGGCAATAATCCAACAGCAACTCGATATGCCGGGACACCAAAGTCTTGGTAAAGACATCTATCGGATGATGCAATTCCTGCTGGATTTCCGAAAGAAGGCAGCGGACTTTTGCCTCTTCCCGGCAGGAAAGGTGCAAGGATTCTTCCTGTTTATAGTCAAAAAACGTATAATCCTGAATATGACGGCCTAATGCCACCTTGTACAAAAAATCCGAATGAAAGGCAAGAAGACTTCCGCTTTTAGGTTTGCACCCCCGCTTGAAGGAAAATACAGAACCAGGCTTAAAGAAAAGCATCGAAGCATTGGAATAATCGCAGCTTTCCCGTCCATAACTATAATCCCGGCAACTCCCTTTGAAAAGCAGTATGGTATAAAAACCGAATTTGACCTGATTCCCATCCCATGGGAACTGCGCCAAATCCATAACGCCCACCAACGGATGGAGCGTGCTTGCCCCTGCGCATCCGTTGCATTGATGCACCGTTTCCAGATCTAGAATCTTTTCCATGGCTTCTTCTACGCCTTTTGAATCCGCACACGATATTCGTTCGGGGTACATCCCACTTTCTTCTTGAACATGCGGCTCAGATGCTGCGGATATTGGAATCCCAACGAATAGGCAATCTGGCTAATCGTTCCACCGGTTCCCATGATTTGCTCCTTGGCCAAATCAATGATCTTTTCCTGTATATGTTCTTGCGGGGATTTCCCGGTCTCTTTCTTGATCATGTCCCCGAAATAATTGGGAGACAAGCAAATCTTATCGGCAAAATACCGCACCGATGGCAATCCATCCCTTTCAGCCTTGCCGCTTTGGAAATATTCGTCCAACAATTGCTCGAACCGGCTCAGCTCATCGTTTTCCGGCACGTCCCGAGTGACGAACTGACGTTCGTAGAACCTCATGCAATAATTGAGCAACAGTTCTATATTCATTGATATCAATGTCTTGCTAAGCCTGTCGCTACCATGTTCCATCTCCAGCTCTATCCGGCGAAGGCAATCTAAAAAAATACCTTTTTCCTGTTCGGAAAGGTGCAAGGCCTCGTTGGATGAATAGGAAAAGAAACTGTATCTTCGGATGTTCTTTCCTAAACTGGTACCATGTATCAAGTCCGGATGGAAAAGCAGGCCATAGACCTCGGGCTGCAGTTCCTCGTCCATCATATCCACTTGCACCACCTGCCCGGGCGCAAAGCTGACAATGGTACCTTCCTGGTAATCGTAATTCCGCCGTCCGTAACGCAAAGCGCAGGATTTGGTACACTTCAGGTAAAGAGCATAAAGACCATAGTTCATCTGCATACTGTCCGGTTTCCTTGCCGCCTTGCGCAAATCCACTACCGACACCAATGGATGCAATGTCTCCAAGCCGAACAAATCGTTGTATTTGTCTACGCTGTCCAATTCAAGAATCCGTTTTCCAACCATATTGCCTCTTGTTTTCTGAAATGTCCCGTATCTGAACTTGTGGCTGAATACTCCGCCCCATGCCTGATACCGATGCAAATCAGTTTTGCTAGCAAAGGTATATATAAAAAAAACACCCATGCAGGGTGTCCGTAATCGAGGTTGTCTTTCCTGTAAAGAGGTTAAAAAAATGTCAAATAGCGTCAGTCTGAAATTATCCTCTATAGGTGCAGAGTGAAGAATATCAATGAGGCATTTATATCAGGCATATACGAGACATCGAGCCGCAACAACCAAAACTCGACTATCGGAATGATGTATTTACAGGAGATGTATACGAGATGCCGAAGCGCGGCGCGGGAGCGTACTCAAGTTGCTGCTTCGCAGCGAAAGCAGGCTACGCCTCGGCATAGCTCAAGCAAGCTTGGCTCTGCGCGCGGCTTGCACTACTGTTCGTGACCAAGCCGCGCAGGCTTCGCAACGAAGCAGACATCCCTGTAAATGCGTTATTCAAGGATGGCGGCCACACCCGGCAACACCTTCCCCTCCAAATACTCCAGCATCGCCCCGCCGCCGGTAGAAACATAGGAAATGCCCTTGGCCAGCCCCAGACGGTTCACAGCCGCTACCGAATCCCCGCCGCCGACCGCCGTATATCCGCCGTTTTCGGTCACCTTGCCCAAGCAACGGCCAATCTGCAAAGTGCCTTCGCTAAAGTTGGACATCTCGAACACACCCAGAGGACCGTTCCAAAGCACCGATTTGGACGAAGCCAGCACCGATTCGAATTCAGCCACTGCCTCCGGGCCTATATCCATGCCCATCCAGCCATCGGGAATCTCATCGGTCGGGAACACCTTGCGCTCCGCTTCATTATCGAAACGGTTGGAACACAGACTGTCCTTGGGCAAAACAAACTTGACACCTTTCTGCTTATAGACTTCCAGGATTTCCTTAGCCAGTTCGATCTTGTCTTCTTCCACCAAGGAATTGCCCACCTTGCCGCCCAAGGCCTTGACAAAAGTGAAAGCCATCCCACCGCCTACCAGCAAGGCATCCACCTTGTCGGCCAGGTTCTTCAGCACATCAATCTTGCTCGAAACCTTGGAGCCTCCGATTACCGCCGTATAGGGATGTTCGGCCGAATGCAGCAGTTTTTCCAGATTCGTGATTTCATGGGCCATCAAAAAGCCGAAATACTTGTCGTTCGGGAAGAACTTAGCAATGATAGCCGTAGAAGAATGCGCCCGATGAGCAGTGCCGAAAGCATCGTTCACATACACATTGCCCAAGGATGCCAAATAAGAAGCAAATCCTTCATCCCCCTTGGTCTCTCCTTTGATAAAACGCAGGTTTTCAAGCAAAAGAACCTCTCCCAGCTTCAAATCGCGGGCCATCGATACCGTCACTTCGGTGAACACATCGTTCGAGAACAGGACTTTCCGACCCAACAGCTCGCTCAAGCGCTGCGCCACCGGTGCCAGGCTGTATTCGGCTTCGAAACCGGTTCCCGCAGGACGTCCCAGATGCGACATCAGAATCACCGAAGCCCCATCGGCCAGCAACTTCTCAATCGTCGGCAAGCTTTCCCTGATCCGAGTGTCGTCCGTAATCACGCCCTCTTTCACCGGCACGTTGAAATCGCAGCGGACCAAGACTTTCTTGTCCTTGAAATTGACATCTTTAATTGTCTTCATATCCATAAAAGTTTTTAATTTTCTGTCAACAGCGAGCCTTTATGCGAGCCTTTCCCTTTTCGAAAGACCGCCTATCTTCAAAAAACGCAGAACTGATTCCCCTTCCCGGCTAACGCATCAAAGCCTCTATTTCCGCCACCAACCGTTTGCCCAAGGCATCAGCCGCCGCTTCATCCACGCTTTCGGCATACACCCGCATGATTGGCTCGGTATTGGACTTCCTTATCTGCACCCACTCCTTGGCCGCCTCGAAATCGATACGCACTCCGTCTTCCTCGTTAATCTTCTCATTCCCGTATCGTTCCTTAAGCGATGCCAAAACTTTGTCCACATCCGCACCCGGCTTGAGTTCCACCCGGTTCTTGGAAATGGAATAAGCTGGGAATCCGGCCCTGAAAGCTGTCATCGACAAAGTTCCATCTGCCGCCCTCTTGTGCGCGAAATGGCTCAGGAAGAGCGCGATGCCCACCAAGGCATCCCTTCCGTAATGCAAGGGAGGATAAATGACCCCACCGTTGCCTTCCCCACCAATCACAGCATCCACCTCCTTCATTTTCGTAACCACGTTCACCTCGCCTACCGCTGCCGGGAAATAAGCGCAGCCGTGCGCTTCCGCCACATCCAGCAAAGCCCGGGATGAAGACAGATTGGACACCGCAGCCCCCTTGGTATGCGCCAGCACATAATCAGCCACCGCCACCAAAGTATATTCTTCCCCGAACATGCTGCCATCCTCGCAGACAAAAGCCAGGCGGTCCACATCCGGATCTACCGAAATTCCCATATCGGCACATGTCTCCGCCACCGTACGAGACA
Organism: uncultured Bacteroidales bacterium; assembly: GCA_944320465.1. Classification (GTDB taxonomy): domain Bacteria; phylum Bacteroidota; class Bacteroidia; order Bacteroidales; family P3; genus Pullibacteroides. The sequence goes on from CALUHO010000016.1 coordinate 48,633, forward strand.
AATCGGCCAGATGAGCTGGAAGTGGCTCCGGGTTATGTGCGAAACGTCCTAACGGCTCACTGTTGATGACTTGCACCTGCACGCCTAATTTATCCAACAATGCCGGCACCGCAAAACTCCCCGTGGAATTGATGCCGTCCAAGACTACTTTCAAGCCGGCCTTGCGAACCGCTTCGGCATCCACCAACGGCAATTCCAAAATCTTCCGTATATGATATTCCAACGTATCCGAGTCCTCGACTACTTGACCCAAATTTTCTACTTCGGCAAAGGAGAAATCCATCTCCTCCGAAAGCCGGATCACCTCGGCCCCTTCAGCCGCATCGATGAACTCCCCTTTTTCGTTCAGGAGCTTCAGGGCATTCCATTGCACAGGATTATGGCTGGCCGTGATGATAATGCCCCCTTGGGCGGAATGTCTTTTGACGGCCATTTCCACGGTCGGCGTAGTCGAAAGGCCGGTCTCAATCACTTCCACGCCCATTCCAGACAGGCTCCCTTTCACCAAATCATCCACCATTGCGCCTGACAACCGGCCGTCCCGGCCAACTACCATCCGCAAAGCATTTCCGCCCGGTTTCCAGCCATTCCTTTTTTGCAGGAAACGAGCAAACGCACAAGAGAATTTCACTATATCCACCGGACTAAGGCCTTCGCCCGCCTTTCCCCCGATGGTTCCTCTGATTCCGGAAATAGATTTTATCAGTGTCATATCTGCTTTATTTCTTAGTCATATTCTTTCGGTACGCCTTCATCGTATTCATCAGCAAAGCGGCAATAGTCATCGGCCCCACACCTCCTGGGACCGGAGTAATGGCACTGCATTTAGGTGCCACTCCAGCATAATCCACATCGCCACACAAATGGAAGCCATTCTTTTTGGAAGGATCTTCAATGCGATGGATTCCCACATCCACCACAACAACCCCGTCTTTAACCATATCTGCTTTGACAAATTCCGGCTTGCCGATAGCGGCAATCAGGATATCTGCCTGACGTGTGATGTCCGCCAAATTCCGAGTCTTGCTATGGCAAAGTGTCACTGTTGCATTGGCATGCGAATTGTTCCGACTCATCAGCAAAGACATTGGAGTGCCTACGATATTGCTACGACCCAGCACTACGCAATTCTTCCCTGCAGTTTCAATCCCCGAACGCTGCAGAAGTTCCATGATGCCATATGGCGTAGCTGGAATAAAGGTATCTTCTCCCAGCACTAAACGCCCCATATTCATAGGATGGAACCCGTCTATATCCTTGTCGGGATTAATAGCCGCGATAATCTTATCCACTTCCATGTGCTTGGGTAATGGCAATTGCACTATGAAACCGTCTACTTCCTCGTCTTGGTTCAGGAACGAAATCACTTCCAGCAGAGCCTGTTCCGAAATATTTTCCTCGTAACGATATACCGATGAAGTGATGCCTACCGAATGGCAGTTCTTTTCCTTGCTGGCCACATAGGTCTCGCTGGCTCCGTCATGCCCCACCAGAATAGCGGCCATGTGAGGCGCACGCTGGCCTTTGTCAATCAATCCGGCCACTTCAGCCGCGATTTCTTTCTTGATATCAGCACTGATGGCCTTTCCGTCTATGATTTGCATGGTATTGGTACTTAATTATCTATTAAAATCCTTTTCAAAGTCGACACGTCCCGGCCCGCTCAGGCAAAAACATGGCACAGGTATTTCTTGGCATTCCTTCTTTTGGCGTGTCAGAATGGGAAATATGCATTAGCGGCGTTTCATCTTCCGCATAGCCTGCATCACCCCCGGCTTGGACACCGCCCGCATCATCTTTTTGGTATCCTCCAACTGCTTGATGACCTTGTTCACTTCAGCGATCGAGGTCCCGCTTCCGGCGGCAATCCTCTTCCGACGGCCTGCATCCAGTACTTGCGGATTGGCCCGCTCGTAAGGAGTCATCGACTGGATCATGGCTTCCACCGGCTTGAAAGCGTCGTCCTTGATTTCAACATCCCGCAAAGCCTTGCCTAGACCCGGGATCATCCCCATCAAATCCTTCATGTTACCCATCTTCTTGATTTGCTGGATTTGATTATAGAAATCGTTGAAGTCAAAACTGTTGGTCTTTATCTTCTTTTGCAACTTGCGGGCTTCTTCCTCATCGTACTGAGCCTGGGCACGTTCCACCAACGAAACGATATCCCCCATGCCGAGGATACGGTCGGCCATACGTGAAGGATAGAAAATGTCGAGCGCGTCCATCTTCTCGCCCACCCCGACAAACTTGATAGGCACCTGCACCACCGAACGAATCGTCAACGCGGCCCCGCCCCGGGTATCGCCGTCCAGCTTGGTCAGGATCACCCCTTCGTAATGCAGCTTGTCGTAGAATGCCTTGGCGGTGTTGACCGCATCCTGGCCGGTCATCGCGTCCACCACGAACAGAGTTTCCTGCGGCTTGATTTCGTCCTTGATATTGCCAATCTCGCGCATCATGTCCTCGTCTACGGCAAGACGGCCTGCGGTATCCACAATCACCACATTGAAAGCGTTTTCCCTTGCATGACGAACCGCATTCTTAGCAATCTTCACCGGGTCTTTTTCCTCTCGCTGGGCGAACACCGGAACGCCGATCTGCTGCCCCAAGGTCTCCAACTGGTCGATAGCCGCCGGACGATAGACATCGGCCGCCACCAACAGCGGTTTCTTGTTCTTCTTGCTTTTCAAGAAATAAGCCAGCTTGGCCGAGTGGGTCGTCTTACCGGAGCCTTGCAGCCCCGCCATCAGAATCACCGTCGGGTTAATCTGCAGGTTCAGTTCCGCTGCCTGGCTTCCCATCAAGATGGTCAGCTCGTCGTGCACAATCTTGACCATCATCTGGCTGGGCGAAACGGCGGTCAACACGTTCTGCCCCATGGCCTTTTCCTTGACCGTATCAGTAAACTGTTTGGCAATCTTATAGTTGACATCCGCATCTAACAAAGCCTTGCGCACCTCTTTCAAGGTCTCCGCCACATTGATTTCCGTGATTTTCCCCTGACCTTTGAGCACCTTGAAGGCCCTGTCGAGTTTGTCGGATAGACTTTCAAACATATCGTCTTGAATTTTTTTTGATTAACAAAGCGGCCGCCACACTGCCTCTGCATCCAAAAGGGTGCGGCCCTGCTGCCTGAAACAGTTTCCAACCCGAAACCATGCGGACAACATACCAATTGACAAAGTTAAAAACTGTTTCGCTTATCTCCAAACTCCCTGCGAATGCCGATGTGGAGGAACCCCGAAGAAAAGCCTGAATCACAAGGAAGCTCAGCTGCTTTCTGCAAGCCTCCTCTGCTAAGGACTGCATCTCTTTTGCCTTGCAGCACCTCAAACGGAAATTTATATGTAAGTTTGCACATTGTTCTGCAATTGTCACAGCACATTCGCATGACAAGCTCGATACACCGAACCGGGCATAGCAGAACCGGATGCAACTTTGCAGCAAAATTGCAGTTCTATTATGAAAACCAGATTACTCCTCGTTCTCGGCATGACCGGATTCATGTACATGCCATCCCAAGCCCAATACGAAGTATATCCTGCCAATGCCCGCATTGAAAGGCAGCAGCCTCCCAAATCGCAAGCTTCGGAAGCCAGTCAATCTGAAGCTGCACTTTTCTATTGCCTGCCGCAAAATGACATCCGCATCAAAATCCTCATCGACAAAACAACCTATACAAGAGGATTATACAGCGATTATGCGGAACAAATGCTCAAGTTGCCAGCATTCCCAGACAAAGAAGAATCGTATCGACTCGAAAAGATCGAACTGTATGCAGAAGCCGTTCCCGACCCCTCCCAGGTCTACTGCATCAGAGGACGGCACCTACCTAAAATAGAAACGACTCCTGAAGGTATCCTTCTCAGTGTGAACCGCAAGGAAATGCCATTGTCCAACACACTTGACGCAGGGCCGGACGCTCTTCAAGCCGATGTTATCCCCGTCCCGGATGTCCCGAAGCCCAAAGCGGCTCCAGACCTTCCTGTTCCCGGCAAGCATCATCGAAATCCACTCCCCGGACCTCACGAAAAAAAGCTCCTTCCTGGCCACGGTATCCTTCCCGTAGCTGATTTGAATGCCAACCGCCGCTTCGACACTATAACAAGGCAATTCAGAACTGATACAGGGATTGTCATCGAAAAGCTGCTGCAACCTGTCATGGATCAAAAAAGCTTATCCGAACAAGCCAGGAAAATGGCAGACAAGATTTTCAAAATCCAGGCAGACCAAGCCGATTTGCTATCGGGCATGCAAGAGGTGGCCTATCCCTCCAGTACTATGCGGTTCATGTACATGCAATTAGAAGACACCAAACGCCAACTGATCGAATACTTCACAGGATTATTCCAAACAGAAAGGATTGAGTACGAAATCCGCATCCAGCTTCAAAAAGGCAAAAACACTTATTACGTAGCTTTCTTCAATCCGGAAAGTGGATTGGAAATCCTTGATCCAGAAGAACAGACCCAATCATTCGAAAACCAAGACGACCTGATTGTACTCCATCTTCAATCCTTACCTGATATCAGCATGCAAGCCTTTGATTTTGAAAAACGGAATAAACCGCAGACAGAACCGGACAAAGGACTCAGGTACCGGATTCCGGCAAAAGTAGAAGCTACTCTCAGTTTAAACGGCAAACAACTCGGACACAACAAGAACCTTTTCATCGCCCAATGGGGACGCACGCTCAGCCTTCCTGCCAAAGCCGATGCTCAAATCACCTTGGATCCCAAGACAGGCAACCTCCGTTGCTATGAAGAGAATCCCCTTCCGCAGCCCCCAACGGGAAAATCTAAAAAATAAAAGACAAACCAATGCAGATTACTGATACCTGCAGCTGCATTGGTTGGAACCCATATAGCAGAACATAGACTAAACATATCGGCACGATGAACGCGCAAGCCTTGCCAGAGTCTGCAAAAACACGCAAAAACTCCCCCACTGAGCGTCCCCATCCCCACAACGGCATTCCAAAATCAAAACTCGAACCACCAAAACAAAAAGCAAACCCGGAATCCGCATGCAAAGAACCATATCCCGATTTGTTTTCCGGAAAAGACACGCAACCGACATCCACTCGTAAGGTAAACGTACGGAAAAAGGTCAAAGTCAAAAAGAACAAAAAGAAATTTCATCGATTTCATTTTGCCCTGTCCGATAAAGAAAAGCTCCGATACGAAAGACTTTGCCGCTATGAAAAAACGGGTTTCAAACGTCTTGTGAAAAAAGCACTCAAGCTCTACTACGAACAGTCCGAATTGCACGACCTGCCGATGGAACTCGAGAACCAGCTCGACCTCTTCTCGCCTACCGACCTCTTCGGCCATCCCATTCCCAAAAGAAAGCAGAAAAAATAAACCGGACCAATCTGCCTGCAAAACCTATAAACCCAAATCGGTCATTAGACTTTGGGGAGATTGCCCGCTTGTGTCATGCAGCATGCTTCTCGCCTAGCCGAAGGCGTAGCGGGCTACGTCGAGGCGTAGCGAGAATCAGGATGCGGACAGAGGCGGGCAAGATGCCCGAAAGCCTCACTTTCCCAATCAAAAACGGACTCGGCGTGTCTAATGACCGATTTGGGATAAATATAAAAGTGTGTCAGATTTCCACCTGACACACTTTCCAAACTTTGCACATATCGGCCAGCGTGCTTGCCATCAATTGCTACCTGCCTCCCAATACCCGGGACGACAAACAGGCAACATAAAAACTCAGGCCGCAGCTGTCATGACAGAATTATTCCAACTCATCCAAAATCTTCTTTACTTCTACCGGCATCAAACGTCCATACACCTTGTCTCCGATCATCACCACTGGAGCCAAGCCGCAGGCTCCCACGCAGCGCAGGCAGTCCAACGAGAACTTGCCATCGGGCGTGGTCTCGCCAACTTCTATGCCTAAGACCCGCTTGAACTCTTCCAACAGTTTTTCCGCTCCCCGCACATAGCAGGCAGTCCCCATGCAGACAGAAATCGGGTATTTGCCCCGAGGAGTCATTGTAAAGAATGTGTAGAAAGTAACCACTCCGTATACTTTCGATACCGGGATATTCAGTTTCCGGGCTATTACCCTTTGCATATCTTCCGGCAAATAACCATGCAAATGCTGGCACTCATGCAGGATATTAATCAATTCTCCCGGATCGTTCCTATGCTTGTCGCAGATAGCTTCCACCTGTTCCACTACCGCACAAGCCAATTTTATCTCTGACATAATATTTTTCTTTTCTGATTCAACCTTGCTTTCTAATGGACCAAGGCACGCTCTGCAAATCAGGCTTGGCTGAAAATCCCATCGGCCTGATTGGCAGCATCGCTATAAATCCATTACTACTTTTCTGAAAGGTTTGCCAGAATGGGCAAGAGGCTAGGCCCGCCAAGGGTGATGGCGATAGAGCATACTCGCGTATGTGACTGAGCCATCATCCCGAAGGCAAGGCCGCATATTTTGCCCATTATCACAAACCTTTAGATTTGTTAAAATAATGCGTATGCAGCAAATGATGCGCCTTCTCGCTCAACGGTTTGCCCAAGCATTCCTCGTACAACTGCTGGATATACGGGTTCTCATGCGATTTCCGGATCGGTTTCCCGGCATCTTCCCGGTAAATCGCTTCCGCCCTGGCCTTGAGAACTTCCGCATGACCGTGGTGCAGAGGCTGTCCTCCCCCGCCGATACAGCCACCCGGACAAGCCATAATCTCGATTACATGGTATTCGCACTGATGCCTGCGGATTTCCTCCAACAGCTTCCGTGCATTGCCCAATCCATGGGCGATACCCACCTTCAATTCAAACCCGTTCAAGTCAACCGTGGCCTTGCGGAAGCCATCCATGCCACGAACTGTCTCGAAATCAACCTTTTCCAATGTATTCCCGGTATAAATCTCATAAACCGAACGCAAAGCGGCTTCCATTACGCCACCCGAAGCTCCGAAAATGACTCCAGCCCCCGTAGAAGCGCCCAACGGCATATCGAACTCGCTATCTGGCAAGCTTGCGAAATCGATATTGGCCCGTTTGATCAGCGTAGCCAGTTCCCTTGTGGAAATGGAGTAATCCACATCCGGGTTGCCGTCCACCTTGAATTCCTCCCGGTCGCATTCGTATTTCTTTGCCAAGCACGGCATGATGGAAACCACTACTAACTTCTCACGCGGGATGCCCATCTTCTCCGCCCAGTAAGATTTGGCTATCGAACCGAACATCTGCTGGGGCGAACGTGCCGTGGACGGAATATCCAGCATATCCGGGAAATAATGTTCAAAGAAATTAACCCAAGCCGGACAGCAGGAAGTCAATATAGGCAAAGCCACACTCCTGTCCCCGTCCAAGAAACGAGTCAAACGATCCAGCACTTCCGCACCTTCCTCCATAATCGTCAAGTCGGCCGCGAAATCGGTATCGAACACATAATTGAAACCAAGCTCGCGCAAAGCCATGACCATCTTCCCGGTCACGATAGTTCCCGGCTCCATGCCGAATGATTCTCCCAAAGCTACCCGGACCGCCGGGGCAGTCTGTACCAAAACGACCTTGTCCGGATTTTCCAAATCCTCTACCAAACGGTTGGTATGATCGCGTTCCGTCAAGGCCCCTACCGGGCAGACAGCCACGCACTGGCCGCAATAGGTACACTCGCTCTCGCTCAGTTTCTTGTCAAAAGCCGGCGCAATCGTAGTATTGAAGCCCCGGCGGACCGCACCCAAAGCCCCTACCGTCTGCACTTCATTGCAGACACTCTCGCAACGGCGGCAGAAAATGCATTTGTCCATATTGCGGACAATCGAAGCCGTGACCTCTCTTTTGCGCAACGAAAGCTCTCCCCCCGCGTAAGGCATCTCCCGTACATTGAAACGCACTGCCAAGGCCTGGAGTTCGCAATTGCCCGACTTCGGGCAGGTGAGGCAGTCGTTAGGGTGATCCGACAGAATCAGCTCGGCAATTACCTTCCGGGCATTCATCACCCTGAGCGTGCTAGTCTTTACCACCATGCCTTCAGTGCAACGGGTAGCACAAGCCGGAGCCAGATTCTTGCGCCCTTCTACTTCCACCACGCAGATGCGGCAGGATGCGGGAGTACTCTTGATACAGGTCCCTTCCAGATTGATATGACAAAGCGTCGGGATATTGATTCCTACCTTCCGAGCAGCTTCCAGAATCATCGTGCCTTCCGGAACACTTACCGTATGGCGATCTATCTGTAATGTTATTTCTTTCTTTTCCATTAACTTTCTTTATTAAAACTGAAAATTTCCATTATCCGGCCCAGCCCGGCCATCCGGCAAAAAACTTCTTTTCCTTGCCGAAGGCCGCAGTGCCTCTTAGCATACCGAAATTGCATGGAACTTGCAACGAGCCATACACATCCCGCACTTGATACATTTCTCTGGCAGGATGATATGCGGCTTCCTCGGAAAACCGGTAATGGCATCGGCCGGACAGTTCCTGGCGCAAAGCGTGCAACCGATACAGATTTCCGGATTAATCGTGTAGGTCAGCAAGGCCTTGCACTGCTTGGCTCGGCAGGTATGATCCCGAACGTGTTCCAGATACTCGTCATAAAAATTGTCCAAAGTGGACAAAACCGGGTTAGGCGAAGTCTGTCCCAGACCGCAAAGGGCCGTATCCTTGATTTGCCGACCCAATACCGCCAATTGCTGCAAGTCTTTTTCCGTCCCCTTGCCTTCGGTTATCTTATTGAGCGTTTCCAGAAGACGCTTGTTGCCGATACGGCAAGGCGTGCATTTGCCGCAAGACTCCTCTACCGTGAAATCCAAATAGAAACGAGCCACCGAGACCATGCAGTCGTCCTCGTCCATCACAATCATGCCGCCCGAACCCATCATCGAACCGGCCGCCAGCAGGTTGTCAAAGTCAATCGGCGTATCCAGATGCTTTTCGGTCAAGCAGCCGCCCGAAGGGCCGCCGGTCTGCACCGCCTTGAATTTCTTGCCATTCTTGATGCCGCCTCCGATTTCATAAATCACCTCGCGCAAGGTCGTTCCCATCGGTACCTCGATCAACCCCACATTGTTGATTTTCCCTGCCAGCGCGAACACTTTCGTCCCTTTGGATTTTTCCGTCCCGATGGAAGCGAACCATTCCGGCCCTTTGGTCAGGATGATAGGAATATTGGCCAATGTTTCCACATTATTCACATTGGTCGGTTTTCCCAGATATCCGCTTTCAGCCGGGAACGGAGGCTTCAAGGTCGGTTCGCCGCGCTTCCCTTCCATAGAATGGATCAACGCCGTCTCTTCCCCGCAGACAAATGCCCCGGCACCGTAACGTATCTCTATATCGAAACTGAAATCAGAACCTAAGATGCAAGGCCCGAGCATCCCCATATCCGTAGCCTGCTGGATGGCTACCCTAAGACGCTGGATGGCCAAAGGATATTCGGCCCGGATATAAACCAGCCCCTTGTTGGCTCCAACGGCATAACCGCAAATCGCCATCGCTTCGATGACCGAATTCGGATCGCCCTCCATAATGGAACGGTCCATGAACGCCCCAGGGTCCCCTTCGTCGGCATTGCAGACAACATATTTCTGGTCGGCTTCCTGCTTAGCCGTGAACTCCCATTTAAGGCCGGTCGGGAAACCGCCGCCGCCACGACCGCGCAAGCCTGACTTCTTGATCTTGTCGATTACTTCCTCGCGACTGTACTTCAACAGGCAGTCGGCCAAAGCCTGGTAACCGTTCCTGGCTATGTATTCATGAATGTTTTCCGGATCGATGAAACCGCAATTGCGCAACGCGATACGCATCTGCTTGCGGTAGAAATCCATGTGCTTGGAATCGCTCACATGATTGCCCGACACAGGATCCTGATACAAAAGCCTATCCAACTTCCGCCCGCCAATCAGATGTTCCTGCACAATTTCGTGTACATCTTCCGGCGAGACCTGAATGTAAAAGGTATTGTCGGGAATGATCTTGACAATCGGACCTTTTTCGCAGAAGCCGAAACATCCGGTGGTCACGATGTCGATTTTGTCTTCGATTTGCTGTTTGGAGATTTCTTCTTTGAAATTCTCGGCGATTTTAGCACTGGACGACGCCTTGCATCCGGTTCCTCCGCAAATCAGAACCTGCAGATGGGGACAGCCGTTTGCCAAACCACAAGTCTGCACTTCGGTATGACGGTTGCTTTCCTCTCTCAAGGCCAGCACTTCCTTGGCTGTTTTCCGGATCCGCTCCAGATCCTGGACAGTCAGAATTTTCATAAATAAAATTTTAAATATGTTTCTTTTATAATTATTCCCACATTCATGCCTTTTTATCCCGACATTCCTTTTCCCTTCTGCCGATTCCATTCCCATCCACCTCCTCCGTATCAGCATACAATTTCCAAATGTAAACAAAAAATAACAATTTATAGGTATTGCAGAATTCAATATTTTTTCATATACGTTTCTTGAAAAATGAATTCACCGACAAGAGGCTTTAAACCCAAATCGGTCATTAGACACGCCGGGGCTGTTTTCGGTTAGGAAAATGAGGCTTTCGGGCATCTTGCCCG
>CALUHO010000017.1 GCA_944320465.1 uncultured Bacteroidales bacterium
CGGGCAAGATGCCCGAAAGCCTCATTTTCCTAACCGAAAACAGCCCCGGCGTGTCTAATGACCGATTTGGGTTTATCTTCTTTGTCGGGTCTTTTCCTCTTTGGCTGCGGCTTTCTCTTGTTTGATTAAAGCTTTGACTTGTTTCTCGGCTGCTTTGGTTCGTTTGCGGACGGCTTTGGGACTATCGTAATTGTTGTAATCAATACCTTCCACATCTTCTTGGGAGCCACCGCCCAAAGCTCTGTACAACGAGATTACGGAATTCATCCGTTCATATTGGTCGGATACTTGGGAGAGCTGGGCCGAAAGCAGGGATTGCTGGGCGGTCAGGACTTCCAGGTAGGTAGTGCTGCCCAACTGCATCAATTGGGTCGTGAAATCGACCGCTTTCTCCAAGCTGGCGATTTGTTCTGTCCGGTATTGGCATTTGGCTCCGCTGGCCTGGTACTGGAAGAGGGCGTTGCTTACTTCGTTGGCCACGTTCAAGATCGTCTGCTTGAAGTTGTTGGCCGCGATTTCCTGGCTGGCTTTGGCTACGCGCAGGTTGGCTCGGTTGGCACCTTGGTTGAAGAGGGGGAGTGCCAATGAGGCGACCGCTTGCCATACGAACTTGGCCGGATCCAGGATAGCGGTTCCGGCTGCGTTGGTCCAGTTGCCCGAAGCCGTGATATTGAATCCGGGGAGGAACGCGGCTCTAGCTGCTGCCGTGGAAGCGTAGGCCGACATCAGCTGGGCTTCGGCGGCCATCACGTCAGGCCGGTTCAGGAACATCTGGGAAGGAACGCCCACCGAGAACTGAGCCGGGATTTTCTGGTCTTCAAAGCGGTTGCGGTCTATCGGCTGGCCGGGCATTCCTACAAGGAGTGCCAGGCTGTTTTCCAGTTCGCGGATTTGGCGTTTCAAATCGGGAATACCGGCTCTGACAGCCATGCTGTTGGCTTTGGCCTGTTCGATAGCGGCTTGGTTGTAGGCTGCATAGCTGCCGGCTTCCTTCATCGATTCCATCATGGAAATGGTCTTCTTCCAGTTTTCTACGGTTTGCTCGCTGATTTCGAGTTGTTTGTCGAGCATAAGCAAGGAATAGTAGGCCGAGGCGATACTGGAGATGATTTGGGTCTGCGCTGAACGGCGGGCCGCATCGCTTTGCAGGAAATCGGCCACTGCGCCACGTTTGGCGTTCAGCAGCTTGCCGAAGATATCGATTTCCCAGCTGGCGGAGGCTCCGATGCCGAAAGTGTTCTGGGGATCAGCCATGTCTATGATGCCGTTGAAACCTTCCGTCCCGCTGACATTCAGGCTGGGCGTGAAGGAAAGCCTCGCTTTGGCCAGCAGAGCCTGCATCTGCCTTACCTGCAATACGGCATTGCGCAAATCAAAGTTGCTGTCCAATCCTTTCTGAATCAGGTATTGCAGCTTGGGGTCGGGGAACATTTCCTTCCAAGGCATGAAACCCAAGTGGTTGGAATCTTGGATTGTCCCTAAATCGGTCGATGCCAGAGCAAAAGCCGAACCTAATGAGTCCGCATCGGCTTTGACTTCGGCCATATTGTCCATGCGGTACTGGTCTGGTACTTGGATGTCTTCCGGTCTCTCGTACGATTTGTAGATACCACAGGCTGTCAGAAGTCCGGAGGCGGCCACCAGTGCGACGATGTTACGTATGATGTTTGTTTTCATTTGGTTCACTTCATTTTTTCGTTTCCCTCATGAATCAGTGTTCCATGGGGGGGAGAAGCCGGAATCGTCTTCCGGCTTCTCTGCTGGGTTACAGGAAATATTTTGAATCTTCGGTCTCGTTTTCTACGGCCAGTTGGTGGTTGACCAGAGGTTCCCTCTCCGGGCTGGCAGGCTTGAGCGGCTTTACTTTTTCCTGCAAGGTCTGGAAAATCACAAACAATACAGGGACGATGAAAATCTGGCAAATCATCCCGATGAGCATACCGCCCACGGCACCGGCACCAATGGTACGGTTCCCGTTGCTACCGGCTCCTGTGGCAAACATCAATGGCAACAGACCGATAATCATGGCCAAAGAGGTCATCAGGATAGGACGGAAACGGGCAGCAGCCCCGGCTACGGCAGCCCAGGCGATGCTCATGCCATGTTCGCGGCGTTGTACGGCAAACTGGATAATCAGAATCGCGTTCTTGGCCAGCAAGCCCACCAGCATGATGAAGGAAATCTGCAGGTAGATATTGTTGCTCAAGTCCATCATACGGGCAAAGATGAACGTTCCGCAAAGCCCGAAAGGCAAGGACAGCAATACTGCCAGCGGCAGAATGTAGCTTTCGTACTGGATACAGAGCAGGAGGTAGACGAAGAGCAGGCAGACAGCGATGATGATGCTCATCGTGTTGCCCGACTGCTGTTCGTTACGGGTCAGACCGGAGAACTCGTAACCGTAGCCTTGGGGCAGGGAAGAGGCGGCCACTTCCTTGATGGCATTGATGGCTTCCCCGGAGGAGTAACCTACCTTAGGTTGTCCGTTGACCGAGATAGAGGTGAACAGGTTGAAGCGGTTGATGTTCTCGGAAGCATAGATTTTCTCGATGCTGACGAATTGGGAAACAGGAACCATCTTCCCATTGCTGCAACGGACGTAGGCATTGTCCAAGGCTTCTGCATTGAGCGTGTTTTCTGGTGCTGCTTGCAGCATGACGCGGTACAGTTTGCCGAAGGTGTTGAAGTTCGACACATAGATACCGCCGAAATATCCCTGCATTACACCTAAGATGTCCGATGTCGAAGTCCCGGCTTTTTTTGCTTTGTCTACGTCTATATTGACCATGTACTGGGGGAAGTCAGGACGGAAAGAAGTGGCCGCATAAGAGATTTCTGGCCGCTTGTTCAGTTCGATCAGGAAATTCTGGGTCACTTCGTACAAATCTTCCACGCTTCCGCCTGTCCGGTCCTGGATACTGAATTCAAAACCGTTGGATGCGCTGAAACCAGGAATCATAGGAGGCGAGAACGTCATGATGCGGGCATCGGAGACGTTGTTGGCCATCAACGCATTGATTTTGGCGACAACTCCATCCAAATCCTGTCCTTTGCCGGTTCGTTCTTCCCACGGAATCAGACGGGTGATGATGGATCCGTAACAGCTGGCGTTCCCGGAGATGAAACCGAACCCGGCAATCATGCTTCGATGTTCGATTTCTGGAATCGTGCCCAGCAAGCTGTCGATTCTCAGCATGGAGTTGTATGTCTGGTGCAGGGTAGTTGCCGGAGGCAGCGACACGTCCATGATGACAACCCCGTTGTCTTCATTGGGAATCAATCCGGAAGGCGTGGTCTTGAGCAGGAAGAAGAAGCATGCAATCGAGATGGCCACGATGCCAAGAGACATGGCTGGTTTCTTGATGAAGAAGCGGACCCCGTTTTTGTAGCGGGCTGTCGTATTGGTAAAGAATATATTGAATGCGGCATGGAAACGCTGCAGGAAATTCTTTTTCTTCAGAGGGTTGTCTTCATGCGGTTTCAGGAACAAGGCGCAGAGGGCCGGGGTCAAGGTCAAGGCATTGACCGCTGAGATCAAGATGGAGATAGCCAGCGTCAGACCGAATTGGCGGAAGAAGATACCGGCGGTTCCTTGGATGAAGGATACCGGGATGAACACTGCCGCCATGACCAAAGTGATGGACACGATGGCTCCGGCAATTTCACTCATTGCATCGATGGCCGCTGTTTTGGCCGAGCGGTAGTTCTGATCCAGCTTTGCATGGACCGCCTCGACGACCACAATCGCGTCATCGACCACGATGGCAATGGCCAATACCAAAGCAAACAAGGTCAGCAGGTTCAGAGAGAATCCAATGACATTGATGAAGAACATCGTACCAATCAAGGCAACGGGAATCGCAATGGCTGGAATCAAGGTTGAGCGGAAGTCTTGCAAGAAGATGTATACCACAAGGAATACCAAGATGAAGGCCTCAATCAGAGTGTGCAAAACCTTGTTGATGGACTCGTACAGGAAGTCGTTGGAACTTTGCATGACAATAAAGTCCATTCCGGTAGGGAAGCTGGGGCGGAGTTCTTCGATGACATTGCTGCAATCTTCAATAACCTGGGTCGCATTACTTCCTGGCAACTGGTAGATGGCAATCATCGCGCTGGGGTGTCCGTCAAGGACAGATCGGATGTTGTAGTTCTGCGGACCTAATTCAATGTCTGCTACGTCTTTCAGTTTGAGTTGGCTTCCATTGGGAAGCGTCCGGATCACAATGTCCTCGTATTCGGTTACGCTTTTCAGACGGCCTTTGTATTTCAAAGTGTACTGGAAGGCTTGGGTCGAATTTTCGCCGAACTTTCCAGGCGCGGCTTCGATGTTCTGCTCGTTCAATACAGCGGTGATGTCGGCCGGGACCAAGCTGTTCTTTTTCATGTCGTCAGGCCGCAGCCAGATACGCATGGCGTAGTCATGCACCCCGAACGCGCTGGCATCGCCCACGCCCTGCACACGGAGGATTACGGGCAGCACATTGATACGCAAGTAGTTTTCGATAAAGGTTTCATCGTATTCATCGTTAGGCGAATAGAAACCAATCATCATCAAGGTGCTGGATTGCCGCTTACGGGTGGTGACCCCGGCACGGGTTACTTCCGCTGGCAGCAAGCTGGTGGCGGTCGCCACGCGGTTCTGAACGTTTACGGCCGCCATGTCGGGGTCCGTGCCTTGGCGGAAATAAATAGTGATGTTAGCCCGACCGTCGTTGGAGGCGCTCGAAGTCATGTAATCCATGTTCTCGACCCCGTTGATAGCATCTTCCAATGGGGTGATGACGCTGTTGGTGATGGTCTGGGCATCGGCACCGATATATGTAGTGGATACCTGTACGGTAGGAGGCGCGATATCGGGATACTGTTCAATAGGCAAGGCAACCAAGCCGATGATACCAAGAATCACGATGATGACCGAAATAACGGTCGACATCACCGGTCTTTCTATGAATTTGTCTAATCTCATTGTTTTTAGCTTGCAAAAGTGGAATTAAAAAACGGCGACCTATTCGGTTTTGGCGGTTTTTGCATTATTTCTTGGGGTAATGGATTGCCCTTCACGTAAGAAGGTCACGCCATCGGTCACAATCTTCTGGCCTGCCTCGAGTCCGGAGGTGACAACGAAATTGGTTCCGTCATTGAGGTTCAGTACTTCGATAGGCGTGGCGTGTACTGTGTTGCTGTCGCTAACCACGTAGACAAAACGCTTGGATTGGATTTCGTAGCTGGCCTGCTGCGGGATGACGATGGCATCTTCAACTTTGGTCGGCATCAGCAGCGTGCCACTGAAACCGCTTTTGATCATCATTTCCGGATTGGGGAAATCCGCACGGATACGGATGGAGCCGGTTGTGCCGTCGGGAACCCCGCTGACAGTGATTACCCGGCCTTTGTAAGGGTAGCGGGATCCGTCAACCAGGTTCAATTCCACTTCCGGGAGCGCGGCGGCAATTTCTTCGGGCGAGCCGTATTGACGGCTCAGAGCCAAGGCTTCCCGTTCGCTGATGGAAAAATAGCAGCGCATTTTAGCTACATCGGTCACGGTAGTAAGCGGGTTAGCCGAAGTGCTGCTGACTAAATTTCCAGGGGAATACGGAATGATTCCGACCAAGCCGTCGATAGGGCTGGTCACTTTGCAGAATTCCAGATTGCGTTCGGCATTGACCAAGGCAGCCTGGCATTGAGCTAAAGCGGCTTTGGCCGAGGCTAGGCTGTTTTGCGCCATTTGCAGGTCATTGGCACTGATAATCTGCTGTTTGAACAATTCGTTTTTGGTGTCGAAGGTCAACTGTGCCGTTTCCACTTGGGCCTTGGCAGCTTCTACATTGGCTTTGGCTACATTGATTTCAGCTACGACTTGAACGGTATCTATCGTGAAAAGGAGGTCGCCTGCTTTCACATAGTCGCCTTCATTGACGTGCTGTTTGAAAATGTAACCGCTGACCCGAGGACGTACTTCCACACTGCCATTGGCCAGCAGAATGCTGGAGTAAGGCTTGGTGAGGATGCATTCTTCCGCTTTCAATTGTAGCACGTTCCGGATAGCCGGTGCTTGTCCTGTCTGTTGTTGCTGCTTGCAGGATGTAAAGCCGAGGCAAGCGACCGCACTGAGGATAAAAAAAGTCTTTTTCATATAAGGAACTCGATTTTATCGGTTGGTTATTTCTTTTTTGAATTGGATTGGGGAAAGGCCTGTTTCTGCTTTGAACATTTTCCCAAAAGTGGATTGATCGGGGTAGTTCAGGATTCTAGCTACATCCTGAATGCTTTTGTTCTCTGTCAAAAGAAGGTGTTTGGCCCGTTCTATTATCAGAATATGCATCCATTGGTTGGTGGAGAGTCCTGTTACTTTCTTCAATATGGTTGCCAAGTATTGTGGAGTTATGTCCAACGCTTTGGAATAGAAAGAGATACGTCGCTCCTTCTCCACGTTCTCACGTAGTAGTTGCAGGAACCGGAGCACGATGTTTTCTTTGGTAGACGTTTTGACTCCAAGTTTCCCCATAGGCAGTTGCTTACGGTATAAATCGTACAAGTCGAGGCAGAAGATTTTAGCCAGCTGCGAAGTGATTTGCCTGGAAAACGGGTTAGGGAATAATTGGAATTCAGGTTCTTCTTCCGATTCTTTGAATTTGAGCATTTCAAAGATTTGGGTCAGATGCTTCAAATCTTTTGTGGATAGCTTCAGTGTCGGATGCCGCATGATATAGAAATGCAAATCAAAGGTATCCGGAAAAATAGGAGAGAATAGGAAAAATTTAGTGGCAACTACGGCATAGGCGGTAAAGTCCTTGCTTACTTCCTTGCTTAACAAAAAGAAATCCGAATCTATGATTAGGGATTCTCCTGCTTTGAGTTCGTAGTGGATTGCATCCATATTGAAAGATGCTCGCCCTCGTGTGCATACAAGACAGCAAGACGTGTTCCCTCCCCATATACGGCGGGAAATGATTGTTTGCTGATCAATAGCCGAGGCGATGTACCCGTTTTTGTGCAGAAGCTCGTCCCAGTTCAAATCTGCCGGCATCTTCAAAGGAGGCGGGCATTCTTTTTTTTGTTTCACAGTAGTGGATTTTGAAAAGGTGCTTGAATGAGGTAGGACGTATCGTATCTTGGATATTCCGTTTTCAAGGTATAAGTTCTTGATAACTAAGAAAAGAAACGCTTATGCCCTGTATTCAAGGTTTGCAAAGGTAGTAAAAAAACAGACCAAATAGAGTTTTTGATGCCATGGAATCGATAAAATTGTATCTTTCGAAGGCAGAATATGGCTTTTATTGTTTGTTTTTAGGAAATAAGAGAAGATAAACAGGAGAGAAAAGACCAAAATTTGGTATTTCGATAGGTGAAGGAAATCTATATGTATTTTGTTTTTAGGCTATTATATGTTTTTTATGTGAATGGATGAAAAACTTTTTAACGGAGATGTTACGTTTTTCAGTATTTTTATTATCTTTGCACCCGCTTTCCGCCAAAAGGAGTGCGGGAATTACTTGCCCTATGGTGTAATTGGCAACACGTCAGATTCTGGATCTGAAGTCTCCAGGTTCGACCCCTGGTAGGGCAACAGAGAGGCCGCTCGAATGGAGCGGCTTTTTTTGTATCCGGGAGCACCGGGCAAAATGCTTTATGGCCGGCTGATGCAAGGAATGGTTCGTTGTCGCCGTATAAAAAAAGAGCTTCCAATCGGAAGCTCTTTTTTTATAATACGTTTTCACCTCAAAATGATTTGTGGCGAGCAGATCGCAAGCGCAACGCCGCAGATGCCGCCGGAAATCATTTTTACCGCCACATTTCTTCATCGGAAGGAATAGCAATCCGTTCGCACAACGGAGCGATGCGGGTGGTATTGAGCAAGTGCTTGTAGGTGAAGTTTTCGGAGATGGAGTTGTTGCCCCAAGTACCGCAACCCAGCGTATTGGTAACAGCCAGACCGTTCTGGATGGCACCGCCACCGGTGGTGGAGCTGATAGCGTTCACAACGACACGGCTTACGGTCAAGGTTTCACCTGCCATGATGATGTGGCCTTGGTTGTTGGAGTGAACAGCGGCAGTATGGCCGTTGCCTTCCATCTTCAGGTTGGTTTCCAGCATGTCGATGCCTTCTTCGAAGCTGTCGTAGCCGATGCAACCCATAACCGGGCACATCTTCTCCTTGCAGATGCGGTCTGCCTTGCCAGCACCCACGGCTTCGGCCACGATAACGCGCGTCCCTTCAGGAACGCTGATGCCGGCACGTTCGGCAATGACAGCCGGCGATTGGCCTACAGCGTTACGGTTGATAACGCCTTTTTCGTCGAACATGAAGTTAAGCAGTTTTTCCTTGTCGGCTTCGTTCACGAAATAAGCACCGTTCTTCTTGAAGGCGGCGAAAACAGCTTCCTTGTCCTTCTTGGGATAAGCGAAGAACTGTTCACCGGAGCAGATGATACCGTTATCGAAAGCACGGCCGGTGATAATCATGTTGGCAGCCTTGTCGAAGTCGACATCGGTATCGATGATGACCTGAACGTTGCCGGCACCTACGCCGAACGAAGGCTTTCCGGAAGAGTAGGCGGCCTTGACCATGCCCATGCCGCCGGTAGCGATAACCACATCCACGGTCTTCATCAGTTCCTGGGACTTTTCGATGGCCGGTTCTTCCACAACCTGTACCAAGTAATCGGGTACGCCCATCGTCTTGAGCTTTTCCTGGATCAAGTGAACCGTGGTCGAGGAGCAGACTTTCGATTTCGGGTGCGGAGCGATAATGATGGCATTCTTGGTTTTGAGGGCGAACATGATTTTGCTCATAGGCGTAACCACCGGGTTCGTCATAGGAGTGATACCGCAGACAACGCCCACAGGCTTGGCAATCGTGATCATGTCGGTACGTTCGTCGATTTCGAGGATCCCCATCGACTTCTTGCCACGCAGGTTGTACCATACACCCTTCGATTTGTTGCGGCATTTGGCCACTTTGTCTTCGTAAACGCCCATCTTGGTTTCCTCGACGGCCATCTTGGCCAGTTTTTCGGCGTTGTCGAATACTACGCGAGCCGTAGCTTTGACTACAGCATCAACCGTGTTTTGGTTGAAGGTTCTCTCAAAAATGGCTTGGGCTTCCCGCGCCTTAGCCACCATTTCTTGGATTTCCATTGTATTTATGTGTTTTATATTTTTTTCTCGTCTTGGGCTGCCGGAGCGAAACCGGCAAAGAAAGAACCCCGTTTCCGGCCTGCAGGGTCTCGAAAACGGGGGCAAAGGTAGTCAAATAAATGATTCGATTAAAATAATTCGCGATAAACTTCACGAATTTCTTCTTCGCTCAATGGCACATAGTTGTTGTTGAGCAAACGTTGCTGAGTTTCAAGCACATTCTTGGCGAATCCGGCGATTTCTTCTTCCTTCATGCCATAGGTGTGCAGCGGGTTCTTCTTGATCAGCTTGCCCAGCAGTTCGTCCAAAGCATCGTACGGGTCGCCCGTCGTGCCCAAGAGCTGTTGCAGGTAAGCGTTCAGTTCCTGGATGCGGCCGTTCGGGTTCTTCTTGTTATACAGGTGGAAGATAGCCGTGTAGAACTGGTAGTTGGCTTCTCCGTGGGGTACATGGTAGTTGCCTCCCAAGGGGTAGCTCAAGGCATGGACCGCGCCCACGCCGGTGTTTCCGAACGCGATGCCGGCAAAGTTGCTGGCCATCAGCATTTCTCCCAGATGTTCGAAACGGTAGTCGGGACCCTTTTCGGCGATGCCCTTGAAGACATTGATGATGATGCGCATGGCTTCCTTGCCAAGCGCTTCGGTATAGGGGTTCGACTTGGGCGAAACGAAGGATTCGGTAGCATGAACCAAAGCATCGATGGCACTGCAAGCGTAGAACTTGAACGGCAGGCCCTTCAGCAATTCCGGAACCAGGACGGCATCGTCGGCCACGATGGCATCGTCGGCCAAGCCCATCTTGGTGTGCAGGCTTACCAATTCGGCAATCGAGATGTTGGTCACTTCGCTGCCCGTGCCGCAAGTGGTAGGCAGGATAACCAATTGCTTGTCCTTCACGATAGGAATCTTGCGCAGGAAAGCATCGGTCACGTTTTCAACATCCTTCAGCACGAATACCTTGCAGCAGTCGATGACAGTACCGCCGCCCACCGCGATGACGCGGTTGTAATTGATATGGTGCACGTCCTTGAGGATGGCGTTCATCATGTTGTCGGAAGGTTCACCCAAACCGTATTTTTCCTGCATGATGAAATGGCAGGGCAGGTTCAGCGCCTTCATGAAAGGTTCGTACAGGAATTCGTTGGTAACGACCAAGTCGTTGGGTCCCAAGTTGAATTCCTTGGCAAATGATGCAAAATCATCAAATTGGCTCAGACGAGTCTTAAGCTTGAACAGTTGCATGGTATATTAGTTTTTAAATCTCTTCTTGTATTCTTCTTCCAGCATCGGGCGGAAATCCGGGTGGGCGATAGCGATAAGCCGTTTGGCCCTTTCCTTGAGGCAGGCACCCTTGAGATGGGCAATCCCGTATTCGGTAACCACATAATCCACATCATCGCGAGGCGTAGTCACGGCAGCGCCTTGCGACAGGAACGGCACGATGCGCGAAGCCTTGCCATGAGCCGCCGTCGAAGGCATGGCCATGATAGAGCGTCCGCCTTTGGACCAGGAAGCCCCCTTCACATAGTCGAACTGGCCGCCGGTGCCGCTGAACTGCTTCAATCCGATGGTTTCGGAGTTCACCTGGCCGGTCAGATCCACTTCGATGCAGGAATTGATGGAAACCATGTTGTCGTTCTGGGCGATGACGCGCGGGTCGTTGACCCAGTCCACGGTACGCATTTCCACGTTGGGGTTGTTGTTGGCGAATTCGTAGAGTTCCTTGGTACCCATCAGGAAGGTCGCCACCATCTTGCCCGGCAGCAAAGTCTTCTTGGCTCCGGTGATGACCCCTTTCTTGGCCAAGTCAACCACGCCGCTGGAGAACATTTCGGTATGGATGCCCAGATCGTGCTTGTCGTCCAGCGACATCAGCACGGCGTCGGGAATCGCGCCGATACCTAATTGCAGGGTATCCCCGTCCTTGATCAGGGTGGAGCAGAAATGGCCGATTTGCTTTTCGATATCGGTAATCTTGGCCGGAGGCAGCACCGCGATCGGGTTGTGGTTTTCCACGATATAAGTGAACTGCGAGATATGCATGGAATTGTCCCCCGGGATGTACGGCATGTTCTCGTTCATTTCGGCGATGATGATCTTGGAACGGCGGGCGGCCGGCAAGGTATAGTCGCAGGAAATCCCGAAGCTGCAATTCCCGTTTTCATCGGGCAGGGACACCTGGGCCACAGTCACGTCCACCGGGAAATAGCGGTCGAAGAAAGAAGGCACGTCCGAGAAGTGGAGAGGGTAGAAGTCTCCCCGGTCTTCGGCTACGGCTGCGCGGGAATTGCCCCCGACGAAATTGGTGACGTGGCGGAAATGCCCTTCGGTTTCCGGAGTCAGGTATTCGCCATTGTTTATTGTGAACATGTGGAAAATCTTCACATTGTGGAGACGATCCATCTGTTTCACCATTTCCAGAGGCACTACGCCCGGCACGCCGGCGGCATGGCCGAACACGATGTTGTCATTGTCTTTGATGGCTTTGACTGCTTCTTCCACAGTCACGAAGTTTCCTTCTTTTTTCCAGTCCATGGGTATGTTTTTTAATTGTTTCCTATATAAATATGTATCGGTTCGCATTTCCTTTTTTTGCCTTGGCGGGCGAACCCAATAAGATGAATCACTCCAGTCGCGTTGGATACGCCGGACTTCCGGATTCAATCTTCGGTTCTTTTTACCCCGAAGTCTAACGACTTATTCGGGTTCAAGCGTCAGGATGCGAACTCATCAGTTTCTTGGCAAAGTCAATCAAATCCTGGTCCGTCTCGTTGATCAGATAGACCCGGCCGATTTCAGGTATCTCCGCTTTGAGCGCGGCTTCCACCACTTCTTCCAATGTAATCTGGGCGGCAGGGCAAGTCCTGCAAGCCCCCTTGAAAACGAACCCCACATCATGGCCTTTGATTTCCTTTATCTGGATATCGCCGCCATGTTCAAACAGGGAAGGCCGGACCCGCTCGTCAATCAAGCGGCGGACCCGGCTTTCAAAATCAGCATCCATAGAATTTATTTCTTGGCAGGCTTAGCCGGCCAGTGATCCTTGGAAACATCCACCTTGGCAATCTTGCGGGCCAGTTCCTTCTTGGCTTCCAGGTTGCCTTGACGGGCAATCATGATACGCTGGGCTTGCGGTGAGCCGGCACCGTGCAAGGATTCGGTACGATAGCCGACGGCAGCCGTGCCCAAGCAGAGGTTTTCAATCAAGCGCAATACACGCATGCGGTTTTCGGTCGAAGAACCGGTAGCTCCACGGAAGTATTTTTCAACGTAGGAACCGATTTCGGGCGAACGGAGGTCCTGCTGCGAAGGCATCGTCACCATCAGGCCGCCGGCGATATCTTCGGCCAAGCGGGCGATTTCGTACGGGAACCGGGTTACGTTCTGCTTGCAGACATTTGCCAAGAGCAGGTCGATTTGGTAGTTGCCGGCCGGCATTTTCACGCCTTCGGCCGAGCAGGCGATACCGCAAGCGTACAAGGTTTCGTTCAAGTGAATCATTTCGATCAGCTTGTCCTTGATGTGGCTGGCCTTGGGTACGCCGTTGTAGTCGGCAGCCAAAGCGGCGGCACCGATCAGGACGTCGCCTACGCCGACCTTGCATCCGCCATAGGATTGACGGTGGTAACCGGCGAAACGTTCTACCATCATGCCGGCGAACTGGTATTCCTTGCACATGAATACACGTTCGTTGGGAACGAATACGTTATCGAATACTACCAAGGCTTCATGGCCGCCGAACTGGGAGTTGCCCAAGTCGATTTCGGCATCGGGTTCCATCTTGCGGGTGTCGCAGGACTGGCGGCCGTAAATCATGAACACACCCTTGGCATCGGAAGGAACGGCGAAAGAAACGGCATAGTCCTTGTCTTCTTCCTTCATCGCGATGGTAGGCATTACCAAGTGTTCGTGGCTGTTGATCGTACCGGTCTGGTGGGCTTTGGCTCCACGAACCACGATACCGTCGGGACGGACTTCCACGATGTGCACGAACAAATCGGGGTCTTCCTGCTGCGAGGGTGAAAGGCTGCGGTCGCCCTTGGGGTCGGTCATCGCGCCGTCAACGGTGAGGTCGTTCTTCTGAACGTACTTCATGTATTCGGTGAAGCGTTTGTGGTAGTCTGTTCCGAGAGCCTGATCCATTTCGTAAGTGGTGGACCAGATGGCGTTGAAAGCATCCATGCCTACGCAGCGTTGGAAGCAGGCAGCGGTCTTCTGACCCATCAGACGTTGCATCTTCACTTTCTTGATCAGGTCGTCGGTGCTTTGATGCAGGTGGCAGAAGCGGTTGATTCTTTCTCCGATGAGGGGAGAATAGGCCGTCATCAGGTCTTCGTATTCCTTCTTCTGGGCCAGTTCGTAGGTCATGGCCACCGAATTCAAGGAAGGACGGATGATGGGGTGGTTAACAGGGTCCTTGACACGTTCTCCGAACATATAGACCTTCAGGTCCATTTTCTGGAGGCTTTTGATGTACTCTTCTGCTGTCATCATAGCGCAAAATCGTTTTTAAGGGTTTGTATATTTTTATGTTTTTTTCGTTTCGTGGAGCTTTTCCGTCTTTGCCGGCGATGCCTGCCGGAGTCGGAACGGGACTGCAAGGACGAGCATGACGGAAAAAACAAAACGCCCGAACCGCATTTGATTCTTCGTTCCCGGCCACCCTGTAATAAGGGATGCCTTTCTCAAAGCTGCCGTCCAGACGCCGTCAATCCTAAAACAAAAAAGGCCTTCCCTTTATTTCTGCCCGGCCAGGAGTGGAAGGCGGCCATGCTTGCCGGTGAAAATGGCTCTCCTAGGTTTGAGAGCGGTGCAAAGATACTAAACTTTTTTGGATAAACACCCTTTTCAAAGCGGAATTTCAATGCCGATTTTTTTTGTTAAATTTGCCTTTCGGGGAATCTCTGACGGGTGTTTGGGATGCTGCGGGTCGTGGATTGGCAACCGGGCATTTTGGCTTCTTGCAGGAGGTCCTTTTAGGCAAGGATAATACAAAAATCTATCGATATGGACGAAAAAATCAGGCAGAGGGCCGAGGTGTGGACCCGTCCGCCTTATGATGCAGCCACCCGCGAGGCGGTGTTGAAGATGATGAAGGAGAATCCGGAAGAATGCGCCGATGCGTTCTACCGGGATTTGGAGTTCGGGACCGGCGGTTTGCGCGGGGTGTTGGGCGTCGGGACTAACCGAATGAACCCGTACGTAGTAGCCTTGGCCACCCAGGGTTTTGCCAATTATTTGCAGAAGCAATGCCAGGCGGAAGGCTTGGAAAAGCAAGTGGCTGTTTCTTACGACTGCCGCAACGGGAGCTCGCAATTCGCGTTGACCACGGCCAAGGTGTTCGCGGCCAACGGCTTCAAGGTGTACCTGTTTACCGCGATGCGGCCAACGCCGGTCTTGTCGTTCGCTGTCCGTTATTACCATTGCTGCGGCGGTGTCATGGTCACGGCCAGCCATAATCCCAAGGAATACAACGGTTACAAGGCCTACGGAAGCGATGGAGGCCAGCTGGTTTCGCCCCATGACAAGAACGTGATGGCCGAAGTGGCGGCTATTACGAGTCTGGATCAGGTCAGGATGCAGGGAGGCGAAGATTTGATTCGTTATATTGATGAGGAATTGGATAACGCCTATCTGGAAAAAGTAGTGGCTTTGTCTTTGAATCGCGAGGCTGTGGCCAGCAAGAAAGATATGAAAATTGTCTATACGCCTTTGCACGGGACGGGCATGACGATGGTGCCGAGGGCTTTGCGCCGTTGGGGCTTCGACAATGTGGTCTGCGTGCCGGGACAGATGGTGCCGGACGGCAATTTCAGCACGGTGGCATCGCCCAATCCGGAAGAACGGGCCGCGATGCTGCCGGCTATCGAATTGGCCAAGAGGGAAAAGGCGCAGTTGGTCATTGCTACCGACCCGGATGCCGACCGGGTCGGCGTGGCGATTCCCGATGAAAACGGGGAGTTCATTTTGCTGAATGGGAACCAGACCGGTTCGGTCCTGGTCAGCTATTTGCTCCGTAAATGGAAAGAAAAGGGGCGGATAAAGGGCAAAGAGTACATTGTCAAGACCATTGTGACGACCGAATTGCTAAAGAAGATGGCCGAAAAGACCGGGGTGGAGTGTTTCGACGTGCTGACCGGTTTCAAATACATTGCCGAGATTATCAAGCGTTTTGAAGGGCAGAAGACTTTTATCGGAGGGGGAGAGGAAAGCTACGGCTATCTGGCCGGGGATTTTGTCCGCGACAAGGATGCGGTCATTGCCTGCTGCCTGATTGCCGAGATGGCTGCCGAGGCGGCTTGCCGCAATGAAAGCTTCATCGATATACTGTGTTCTTTATATAAGGAGTATGGTTTCTATAAGGAGTCCTTGGTATCGGTCAGCAAGAAAGGCATGGAAGGGGCATCCGAAATCAAGGCGATGATGGAGAGCTTCCGCAAGAATCCGCCTGCCGAGTTAGGAGGGGAGAAGGTGGTGGAAGTGCGGGATTACCAGAAAGGCTTCGCCGGCCTGCCGTCTTCGGACGTGTTGCAGTTCTTTACCGAAAAAGGCAGTAAAGTGACTGTGCGGCCTTCCGGGACTGAACCTAAGATCAAGTTCTATTTCGGGCTTTGCCTGGAGTGGGATGCCGGACGTTCGTATGCGGATCAGGACAAGGCCGGTATGGATCGTATCGAGGCTTTCAAGAAAGACCTTGGTTTGTAAAAGGTTTGGTAAGATTTGATTCCCGGACAGGTGTGAACCGATCTGTCCGGGATGTTTCTAGGTATCTGTTGTGGGCGGGAAAAACCTATCCGGATGGATGTTAAGGGACTTTTTATGGCATTGTTTCCGGATTCAGGTCCAGGGTGGTTTTGGGAAAACTGGTTTGGCTGGGCTTGCGGGGGTGGACATTTTGCAAGATAAGAGGGCGGCGTGTCCGTTATCACACGCCGCTGTTCATCTCTTTCACGCTGTCAATGCCCGTTTGAAGCGTTTCCTGCATGATAGGCCAGAACTGGTATGTAGTTCGTTCCAGAAAACGGAAAGAGAGGGATGCATCCCGTTTCTCCTTGGTCAGAATCTGTTCTTCGGGGTCTATCTTGTTCCAGAAATAAATCATCACGCTCAGGATGACGAATACTTTGCCGAAGCTGATGATCAGTCCGCCCAAGCGGTTGAACAGCCCCAAGGACGATCGGTTCGCCCAATGGCTTAGCACCCGGCCTAAGAAATAAAGCCCGATGGCGACTCCGGCGAACATGATGACGAAGCAGATGATGTTGGCGTATTTCCCTTGAATGGAAAACCATTGGCCTGCCAGATGGGAAAAGCGGAGCGAAACGAATACGCCGGCTACCAAGGCCAGAAGTGAAAGCACTTCCATCACCAAGCCGTTTTTGGCTCCCTTGATTCCGCACCAGATTAAAGGGACCAAGATAATCAGGTCCAAGAAATTCATCGAAGGCATAGGCATCGTTTTTATTAATGTCCGGTGTTTTTCTGGATAATCCTGTGGCTGTGCAGCAAGCGTTTGGTCAATTCGGAGGCTTCCATGAAATGGATGATTTCCGGATTGTCGGTGTCGAGGATGCTTTTGCCATTGCCTTGCCACCAGAGCTTGCCTTCGTAGATGAAGTTCACCGTATCTCCGATTTTAAGTACGGAATTCATATCGTGGGTGTTGACCACAGTCGTGATTTTGTATTCTTTGGTGATTTCCGATATGAGGCCGTCTATCAGTTCCGAGGTTCTGGGATCCAGTCCTGAATTGGGTTCGTCGCAAAAGAGGTAACGGGGTTCTACGGCAATGGCCCGGGCGATGGCGACCCTTTTGCGCATCCCGCCGCTCAGTTCCGAAGGCCAGAGCTTGCCGGCCCCTTTCAAATCCACTCTCTCCAGGCATTCTTGGGCTCGTTTCAGTTTTTCCCTTCGGCTTTTTTTAGTAAACATGTCCATTGGGAAAATTACGTTGTCGAGCACGCTCATCGAGTCGAACAAGGCACCTCCTTGGAATACCATGCCGATTTCCCGCCGGATGGCGGTCAGCATTTTCTCGCTGTTCTTTTCTGCTTCGGTTTTGTGCAAGGACTGGCTTCTCGCATGGGCTGCGAAGTTCCGGCCGTCGAACAGGATTTCTCCGCTATCGGGAGTCAGCAGGCCTACCATCGACTTCATCAGGACGGTTTTTCCCGAACCGCTTTGCCCGATAATCAGGTTGCAGATGCCCGGTTCCAGCTTCAGATTGATATCGAAGAGGACTTGACGGTTGCCGAAAAACTTATTGAGATGCCTGATTTCTATCATTTCTGCTGTTTTTTACATCAGTAACTGGGTTAATACCAAGTTGGATAGGATAATCGCGATGCTGCTGTTGACTACCGCCTTGGTGCTGGCTTTGCCCACTTCGACGGCTCCTCCTTGCACGCTGTAGCCGTAAAAAGATGATATGCTGCTGATAAAGAATGCAAAAACAATAGTTTTGATGATAGCATAGACTAAGTCGAAATTATGCGGGAATGATTGGAGCCCGTAAATGAATTCGTAGGACGACATGCCGCCGATGCTGATGCCTGCCGCCCAACCTCCGAACAAGGCAGCCACGATGCTGAGCATGATTAGAATCGGATTGAAAATCAAGCAGGCGATAATCTTGGGTAGAATCAAGTAACTGGCCGAATTCAATCCCATCACCTCAATGGCATCGATTTGCTCGGTGACTCGCATCGTGCCTAACTGGGATGCAATGTGCGATCCGATTTTCCCGGCAAGAATCAGCCCGATGATGGTCGGTGCCAATTCCATGACAATAGCTTTCCGGGTGGCGAATCCCACGGCATAGATGGGAATCCAAGGGGAATCCATATTGATTTGGAGCTGTATCGTGATAGCCGCTCCGACAAAGATGGACACCAAGGAGACAATAGGGATGGAGTCGAAGCCAAGTTGATGGATTTCTTCCGCCACCTGCTTCCAGAACAGCCTGCGTTTTCCCGGCGGGCTGAACACTTTGGCCATCAAGAGAAAATATTTGCCTATCGTGCTTATCATTGTCAGTTGATAATAACTTGCAAAGGTAGTAAGAATCCGTTTAACCCAAATCGGTCATTAGACACGCCGGGGCTGTTTTCGGTTAGGAAAATGAGGCTTTCGGGCATCTTGCCCGCCTCTGTCCGCATCCTGATTCTCGCTACGCCTCGACGTAGCCCGCTACGCCTTCGGCTAGGCGAGAAGCATGCTGCATGACACAAGCGGGCAATCTCCCCAAAGTCTAATGACCGATTTGGGTTTAACATAGCCGGCATGAATGTATTTGCCGTATTTTCCTGTTTTTGCTATTTTCGCGTTTCCGGAAATGAAGGGAATGCTGGATTGCAAACTGGATTGCAAGTCTGGCTATTCTTTGAGGATTCGATAAAAAAACTTGAAATGACAAGGAAATGCTGCCGTTGGGTACGGCTTCTTCTGCTTGCAGGGACAATGTTGGGCCTTGCTTCTTGCAAATCAAACTATTATTTTCCAGGTGGAAATACGAAGAACCGTCGTCCTGCTAAAGGATGCAATTGTCC
This sequence comes from uncultured Bacteroidales bacterium, assembly GCA_944320465.1. GTDB lineage: Bacteria > Bacteroidota > Bacteroidia > Bacteroidales > P3 > Pullibacteroides. The sequence continues at coordinate 18,689 of CALUHO010000017.1, forward strand.
GGGATATGTCGGGCAAACGGAATCCGGGCTTGTCAAGGGAGGGGATTGCCTATTATTTCCACTTGCAAAAGATAGTGCATTCTTGCTTCTTGCCCAGAGGCCAGGTCTCGTAGACGGAGAAGAGGCTTCCCTTGTTCCTGAATTATGAAATCCCGTCCGTTGCTGCGGATTATGGTGTTTACAGGCAAGCTTCCGGCCAATGCTCGACCTTTGACGGATAGAGGTGTATCGCATCTTTCGGAACGGTTTTCATTCAGTTCATGCACCATCCGGGCAATCCTTTGGCTTTCTTCTTTTTCTTTTTTCCTCTGTTGTTCCTGTTGTAGTTGGTTTAAGATGTATTCAGCTTGTATTCCCATATAGGGAGCGGGTATGATGATGCCTTGACGGAGCAGGTTCGTATAAGTCCTGGCAAAAGATTTTCTGTCTTTTCCGTATTTCTGGCAAGCTTCTTCCAAACGGGCTTCGAAATACGGGGAAGTTTTTTGAAAATAATCGTCTATTACATTTAAGATATCTGTAGGGAAGATTTCAGGAGAGTGGAACGCTCGGAAAAGTTTCTTGAAGTTTGCTTTCCATTCTTTGCCATGAGGGTAGGCCTTGTTTCCGTATTGTTTCCGTGTGGTAAGATGCGCCCATTCATGGATAAAGACAAAGAGCAAGGCGTAAGGATTCAGGTCTATTTGCAATGAAATGGTATGCAGGCTGTTGAACCCTTGCTGCCAATCGGATTCACACTGGCTTTGGCTTTTTGGCGGGCAGTAATAACCTAAAATCCGGCTTTTCCGAGAGGAGAAGGCTATTCGTACTGCATCTTGCTGCAACAAAAACAGTATTTTGGGAAGGGCAGATGCTATGATGAACGGTTTCAAGGCTGCTTCCAAGTTCCTTTCTATTCGCAAAGAGCGGGCTTTTGGCATGAAGGGAGGCTTTTTTACAGTCGGGTCGGCCTGATGCAAGCATGGAGAGGCAAACACGGACAGGCAAACGTACGCAAAAAATCTTGAAAAACCGTACTTTTGTGCGCCTATGGAAGACGGGGATTCCAGTCAGGCCGGGATAGGCTTGTTTTATAAATGATATCGGATATATGAAGGATATACGTCGATTGCTCTCTTATTTGGCTCGATATAAAGGCCATGTGGCTTTCAATATCGTGTTTAACCTGTTCTATGTCCTCACCTCTTTTTTTTCCATAGCATTGGTGGCCCCGTTCGTATCGGTATTGTTTGGTTTGGTGGAAGAAGTGGGGCAGGTTCCCGCTTTCCGTTTGGATCCGGATGTGTTGATGCAATATGCCTATTATTACATAGGTCGATTCCAGTCCCAGCATGGCATGATGTCGGGATTACTGCTGGTTGCAATGGCTTTTGTGCTTGTTACGTTGATTTCTAATGTGTTCCGTTATTTTGCTTTTTTCCATCTTGCCTATATCCGGAGCGGGATGTTGCGGGATTTGCGGCAGAATTTCTATGCCCATATCATGTATCTTCCTTTGAGTTATTTTTCGGAGCGGAAAAAGGGTGATTTGCTTTCCCGGCTCAACATGGATATTCCCGATGTGGAGTGGGCCATCGTGTCTTCGTTGCAAGGTGTCATTATGGAGCCGCTTTATGTGATGACTTTTGCCATTGGTTTGTTTTCTTTGGACTACCAGTTGAGTTTGTTGGTATTGTTGGCATTCCCTTTTATCCTGTATGTGATTGGCAAAGTCGGGAGCCGTTTGAAAGCAGCATCAGGGAAGGTGCAGGCCATGATGGGGCAGATGGTCAGCATGGTGGAGGAAAGCCTCAATGGGATCAGGATTGTCAAGTCCTTCAATTTGATAGATTGGGTCGGTAGGAAATTTTCGGACTATAACATGCAGTATGTAAAGGCTTTGAATGGAGTGTATAGAAGAAGGGACCTTTCCAGTCCTCTGACGGAAATCTTGTTGGTTGCTGTCACGATGGGGATTTTGGGTTTCGGAGGGAGCCGCGTGTTGGCAGGCAAGATGTCCCCGGATTTGTTTGTTTTGTATATATTGTTGATTATAAAAATTATATCGCCATCAAAACATGTGGTGACAGCCTTTTACAATATTCAGAAAGGGCGAGCCGCTTTGGGCCGGATACAACAGGTTCTCGACGAAGTTCCCGGAGAGCAGGAAGTCCCGCAGGCTGTTGCCAAGGCGGGTTTTCAGACGGAGATATGTTACCGGGATGTATCGTTCCATTACCCAGACTCGGAGGCCAGTGTGCTGCAACATGTCAATTTGAAGATAGAAAAGGGTAAGACTTATGCATTGGTCGGGGCATCCGGAGCTGGGAAAACTACGATGGTGGACTTGTTGAGCCGGTTTTACGATGTGTCGGAAGGCGCCATATCGATTGACGGTATCGATATCAGGGATTTGAAGATAGACGATTTGCGGGCTTTGGTCGGAACGGTTGGGCAACATCCTTTCGTATGGCATGACACGGTAGCCAACAACATTCGTTTTGGAATGGAATCGGCCTCGATGGAAGAGGTGATGGAGGCGGCCAAGAAAGCCAATGCCCATGATTTCATCATGGCTTTGCCGCAAGGGTATGATACCGTTCTTGGCGATGCCGGGATGACTGTTTCAGGTGGACAGCGTCAGCGGATAACCATAGCAAGGGCTATTTTGAAGAATGCCCCGATATTGGTGCTTGACGAGGCCACTTCGGCTTTGGATACCGAATCGGAAGTTTTGGTGCAAGAAGCTTTGTCAAAGTTGATGGAAGGCAGGACTTCGATAGTCATTGCCCATAGGTTGAGTACGATACGAAATGCGGATCATATCGTTGTGTTTGAAAAGGGGCGTATAGTGGAGGAAGGAAGCCATCAAGTATTGCTGGATGCAGGCGGTCATTATGCCCATTATGTCAATTTGCAAAATATATAGACATGTATGACGAGATAAAAAAACGTGCCGGGGAGATGCGGTCTGTCCTTGTCGGTATCAGGCGGTATCTGCATCAACATCCCGAACTTTCTACCGAGGAAGTCAATACAGGGAAGTATATCGAGTCTCGGTTGAAAGAGTGGGGGATACATTGCAAAGGGGGCTATTCCAGGACCGGGGTGGTAGGAGTCGTTGAAGGTCGGAATCCAAGTACCCGTTGTGTGGCTTTGCGGGCGGACATGGATGCCTTGCCGATTCTGGAAGAGACAGGATTGGAGTTCGCATCCCGGACTCCCGGAGTCATGCATGCCTGCGGCCATGACGTGCATATGGCGTGTTTATTGGGGGCGGCTAAGATGCTCAAGGATTCTTGTCAGGAATGGGAGGGAACGGTAAAACTGATATTCCAACCCTCGGAAGAGGATTTCAGGGCTGGGGCACCGGTCATGATACAGGAAGGCGTGTTGTGCGATCCGGCACCATCCAAGATTTTCGCCCTTCATGTTCTGCCGGAGATGGATTGCGGCAAAATCGGCTTCAAAGCCGGGCAATATATGGCTTCGACCGATGAATTGTATCTGAAAGTGATAGGCAAGGCTGGGCATGGAGCTACGCCTGAACTGACCGTGGATCCTGTCTTGATGTCGGCGTACATACTCACATCCTTGCAGCAGGTTGTCAGCCGTCAGGCACCTCCTTATATACCGACGGTGCTTTCCTTTGGAAGGATTATCGGGGAAGGCCGGACCAATATTATTCCGGCAGAGGTCAATATAGAAGGGACAATCCGGACATTCAACGAGGAATGGAGGGCTAGAGCGCACGAACGGATTCGGCTTTGCGCGGAAGAAGTGGCTAAAGGTTTAGGCGGGCGATGCGACCTCAAGATAGACCACGGGTATCCCTTTGTCTATAATGACGAGGAAGCCGCGGAACAGGTCAAGGAAACGGGCATACGTTTGTTAGGCAAGGAAAATGTGGAAGAACTGCCGTTGCGTATGACGGCCGAAGACTTTGCTTATTACACGCAGGAAATTCCCGGTTGCATGTTCCGTCTAGGTGTCCGTCCTAAGGACGTGGCCAATCCTTCCAGCCTGCATACCTCTACATTGGCGATTGACGAGGAATGCATTCCTGTCGGGGCGGCGATGATGGCCTTGCTGGGAATCTATGGGAAATAGCCTATTTTTCGATGGTGTAATCCACATCTTCGATATTGCCGTGAGCTACCCGCTTGCCGGCTTTTTTCAGGTTTTTCCGGATACGGAGCAAGCTAATCAGGTTGGTAATCCCATAGACAATGGCACCGATGCTGAACATCCAGAAAATGACATCCTTTGTGTCGAAAGGATTGAAGCAGACCACTACGCCGACCAATATCAGCAGGGCGGCTATGATGTATTCGAAAGGATTGGCTTTGACACCCCATTTCCGGACACTGGTCAAGGAGGAAATCTGCCCGATGCCGCATATAATCAGGATAATGCCGAGCAAAATCATCAGCAGGGCGACGAAGAAATCAGGGAAAATCAGCAGGACGATGCCGACAATCAGGCTTAGAACGAGGTTGAAATAGTTGATTCCGGCAGGTTTCCCTCCGTCTTTGGTGAAGATGGTCAGGAAAGAGACTATTCCGACGAATAAGACAGTCGCTCCTAAAATGATGACCAATGTATTGGGAAGCAGGTCGGGGGCAATCAGGAAGACGATTCCGAGCAGGACGGCAATCACGCTGCGGATGATGCCTTTGCGCAAATCCAAGGAGGAAAGGTAGAAGTTCATGATATATGGTTTTAGAGGGGTTCCCCGTTAGGCGGGTATGGAGCCTTTGGCCGGGAAATCCTGTTTGGCATTGCAAAAATAAAGGAAGTGCGGATTCTGGGCAATCTTTGACTCTTTTTTGTTGGATTCAGAAGCTGTTTAAATTTATTTGTTTAGGCCATCGGGAGGGGATTTCGAGGAATGGCGCCGCGTTTTTCAAAGGAGGATAGCCAAGCTATCTGACGTGAAAAACGCAAGCCAGACCCGAAATAGCCCCCGATGGGCAAACAAAATCCTGAACCCGGTTCCTGAAAATCCAGCCTTTTCAGGATTGTAAAAAATTTTAAACAGCTTCTCAGAACGGGTTTGGTAGAATTGGATTTGTTTCCTGATTGTGGAATTTGGGACAGATTCTTACTTTTGCATCGTTTTTATGCCGGAAAGGGTTCTCCTGTCCGGTTTTAACAATAACAGACGATGTCCGATACAAAAGGCCATGGTGCCCTTCGGGGGCATATCGCCATTCTGGCGACTAATATCATTTTCGGAATCAATATTCCGATTTCCAAGATTACGATGCCCGAATACGTACCTTCTTTGGGCATGGCCTTTTTCAGGACTACAGGTGCCTTGGTCTTTTTCTGGCTGATTTCCTTGTTTGTGAAATGGGAAAAGGTTCCCTTGCGGGATTTGGGCGGCTTGGCCTTGGCGGCTATTTTCGGAATCCTGCTCAACCAGATGCTTTTTGTGATGGGATTAGAGTTCGCTTCTCCAGTTGAAGCAGCTATCGTTGTGACATTCACACCTATCCTTACAATGATGTTATCGGCTTTGTTTTTGCGTGAACCGATTACTTGGTTGAAAGCCATAGGGGTTTTCCTAGGCTTGAGCGGCGCAGTGCTTATGATTGCCGGCAAATACTGGTTCGGGGGAATGCAGGGACAGGCTGGGCAGAACAGTGTTTTGGGGATTGTCTTATGCGTGGTCAGTGGTCTGTCGTACGCCATTTATTTGACGGCATTCCGGAATTTGATAGCCAAGTACAAGCCTATCACGGCCATGCGATGGATGTTTCTTTTCTCGGCCATCTTTTCTGTCCCGTTTCTGATGAAGACGGTCATGGCGATTGATTACGAAAATATTCCGTTGTCTGGATATCTGATGTTGGCTTATACGGTGTTTGGAGCAACCGGTGTGACTTACCTTTTGATTCCTGTCGCACAAAAGAACTTGAGGCCGACTGTATTGAGTGTCTATAATTATGTACAACCGATTACGGCTTCGGTTCTGGCTTTGATTCTGGGTCAGGATGGTTACAACTGGATAAAGATTGTGGCTACGGTACTTGTTTTTGTAGGGGTGTTTTGTGTGACACGAAGCAAATCGAGGCAGCAGCTGGAGATGGAATCTCATGCCAGTCGGGTTCGGCATTGGCCGTCGGTCCATAAGAAACATGCGGGGTGCCGATAGCCGGGCCATGGGCAGAGTTGTCAATTGTCGTCAGGTTTGGTAAAATTCATTATATTTGCCGGCTTTGCAGGCACTGATGGTTTCATTGGCATCGTGAGTCGGGTATTGTAGACCCATGGTTGCAGCGACGGGAAGAATAAAAACAACACCATAATATGAAAGAAAATACCGGTAAGTTTATCGTTGACGAATGTTTGACTTATGATGATGTGTTATTGGTTCCGGCCTATTCCGAGGTCTTGCCTCGGGAAGTGGATTTGAGTACCATGTTTTCCCGTCATATCAAGCTCAATATTCCTTTTGTTTCGGCGGCTATGGATACGGTAACCAATTCGGCCGTGGCTATTGCTATCGCGCAGGAAGGTGGTATCGGGGTTTTGCATAAGAATATGACGATTGACCGTCAGGCCGAGGAAGTCCGCAGGGTGAAACGAGCCGAAAACGGCATGATCAGCGACCCGATTACCTTGCCGGATACGGCCGTGGTGCAGGATGCATTGGACTTGATGAAGAACTACCATGTGGGCGGCGTTCCTGTGATCGACAAGAGAGGCATCCTTGTGGGCATTGTCACCAATCGGGATTTGCGATTTGAGAAAGACTACAAACGCAGGATTGTGGAAGTGATGACCAAGGATGTCATTACAGTGTCGGGCAAGGTGACTTTTGACAAGGCTGCCGAGATTCTCCAGGAACACCGGATTGAGAAATTGCCGGTAGTAGATAAGAACAAGAAGCTGTTGGGGCTGATTACCTATAAGGATATCATGAATGTCAAATCCAAACCGATGGCTTGCAAGGACGAATCGGGGCGTCTGCGGGTAGCTGCCGGTATCGGGATTACGGCTGATATGATGGAGCGGGCCCAAGCTTTGGTAGATGCCGGTGTGGATGCGATTGTCATTGATACGGCGCATGGTCATTCCCTCAATGTATTGAAAGCGACCAAGAGGTTTCGGGATGCTTTTGGAGACAGGGTGGATTTGATTGTCGGGAATATTGCTACAGGAGAAGCTGCGGTGGCTTTGGCCGAAGCCGGAGTGGATGCTGTGAAAGTCGGTATCGGACCTGGATCGATATGCACGACCCGCATCGTGGCTGGTATCGGCGTTCCCCAATTGAGTGCTGTGCATGATGTGGCGCAAGCATTGAAGAAATACGGGTTGCCGTTGATTGCCGATGGCGGTATCCGCTATTCTGGCGATGTGGTCAAGGCTTTGGCTGGTGGCGCTTGGAGCGTGATGGCGGGTTCTTTGTTTGCCGGAACGGAGGAATCTCCGGGGACGACCATTATTTATGAAGGACGTAAATTCAAGACATATAGAGGAATGGGATCGTTAGAGGCCATGCAGGATGGTTCCAAGGATCGTTATTTCCAGGATATGGAGGCTGATATCAAGAAGTTGGTGCCGGAAGGGATTGTGGGGCGCGTGCCCTACAAAGGCACACTGGCCGAAGTCCTATACCAGCTGGTCGGAGGTTTGCGTGCCGGCATGGGATATACCGGATCGAAGAACATCAAGGCTTTGCAGAAGGCTAAATTCATCAAGATTACAGCGGCTTCTGTCAATGAAGGGCATCCTCATGATATTACCATTACCCAGGAAGCCCCTAATTATTCTCCAAGGTAGTTAGTTCCAGTATCCTTTCATGCAAACTCGCCATGGGGATGTTTTTTGGGGGGCGGGCTGGTAAGGATTGATTAAGATTTTGATAAACGATAAATAGGAATATTAGATGGAAATTAAAAAATCAGTTTTGCTTTTCTGCGCCTTGTTTGCCGGATGCTTATGCCGGACGGCAGCCCAGGAGCAAGGGAAAGAGGTCCTTTTAGTCATAGAGGGAGATACCGTGACCAAAGAAACTTTCTTAAAGAGCTATGGTCAGAACCAATGGCAAGGCGATGAAGAGATATGGAACAGGGAGGACTTGGAAGAGTATTTGCAGATGTACATCAATTTCCGGCTTAAAGTCCGGGCTGCCAAGGATGCGAGGTTGGATACGGTTCTCATGCTGCAAAGGGAATTGGAAAAATACCGTTTGCAACTGGCAAGACCTTATTTGATGGATACCGCCTTGCAGGCGAAACTGGTGGAAGAGGCTTGTCATAATTTGCATTATGTGGTGAATTGCAGACAGATATTGATTCCAGTGCCTCGTTATGCCAATCCGAAAGATACTTTGGCAGCATACCAATTGTGCATGGATCTCAGGAATCGGATTCTGAATGGGGCTGATTTTGCCAATCTGGCATTGCAGTATTCTGCGGATTATGCCCGTCAGCGGGCATCTGGCCAGTCTTTCCCGATTACTGGCTATGAGGGCGAAACCGGGTATTTTACGGCTTTCAATAAGGATTATTCCTTGGAAAAGGTGGCCTATTCCTTGCCCATAGGTGAGCTTTCGATGCCGGTGCGGACTCGTCAGGGGTATCATCTGATTGAAGTTCTGGACAGAGTACCCTCGTTGGGGCGTCTTAGCGGAGGACATATCCTGATAGTCCCCAATCCGCAGGATTCGATAGAGGATACGCCTGAAGGTCTGGAAGCCAGGATTTGGCAAGTTTATGATTCTTTGCAGGCAGGCATGACTTTTGCTGATGCCGCCAAGAAATATTCGATGGATTTGAACACGGCTTCCTCTGGAGGGAATTTCGGGATTCCTTTTGCCGCGAGCCAGATGTATCCGGAAATGGTGCGGGAGTTCCTCCGGTTGAAAGTGAATGAATACAGCAAGCCGTTCAAAAGCCGTTTCGGTTGGCATATTGTCCGTTTGACAGGTGCGGAAGGCGTAGGAAGCTGTAGCGAAGAATACAACAGGATTATGTCTTTCATCGACCGGGATGCGGCACGGGCATCCGTTCCATTCCGTGCGTTTCAGAAAGAACAGCTTTCTTTGCATAAGCATTCATGGAATAAAAAGGTTCTGGCCGAAGTGAGAGCTTATTTTTCAGATACTGTTTCTTATAGGGATATACCGAAAGATTCGGTCGAAAATCCTGAACTTTTATCAAAAACAGTTTATTTTTACGAAGGCGAACCACATTCTGTGATGGAATTCATGAAAATAGCGAGGACCATGGTTTTCCGTCAAGAAGTGATAACTGCCGTGGATGTCTGGTTCGATGCCGTCAAGGCCGAGTTTGAGGGGGCTGTGGCTATGCGTTACGAGATAGCCCGTTTGGAAGACAAGTATCCGGAATTCAAAGCCGTGATGGACGAATACAGGGATGGTGTATATTTGTTCGATATCAGTAACAAGGAAGTGTGGGGCCGTGCGGTTTCGGATACGATAGGATTGGAAAGTTATTTTGCAGAGCATAAGGATTCTTATATGCAGCCGGAAAAAGCCCGGGTTCGCATGTTTGCGTTCGACGGAGGCAAAATCAAAGCAAAATCGGTGGAAAAGGTGATTGGAAAGGCATGCAAAGGTCTGGATGATGCTGTCAAAGACTCTGATACGGTTAATTCCCAGTTGCAAGCAATGCTTGACAAGAAATTCGGGAAGGACAAGGTCGTATTTGGAAGTTTTTGGTTCGCGCAAGGGGAGAACGAACTGTTGGAGCAATTGCCATGGAGTGTAGGAAACGGTGTTGTGGAGTCACAGGATGGCAAGACCGTATTGGTGTTTATAACTGAGATTCAGCCTTCCATGCCTTATTCTTTGGATGAAATACGGGGGCAGGTGATATCGGATTACCAGGAGTATCTGGAAGAAGAATGGGTGAAGGCATTGCGTCAACAATACGATGTAAGCGTTTTCCAAGATGTTTTTGAAAGCATTTTCAGCAAATAGGACTGCTTGGATTTTCATTTTCGGGCTGTTGGCGGCATCGATATCATGCCGTCAGCAGCCTGTTTTGCCATCTGATCCGGTGGCAAGGGTTGGCAATGCGTATTTGGAACGGTCGGAACTTCAGACCATGATGCCGGCAGGACTTGCTGGTAGCGACAGTGCCGATATTGCACGTAAACGTGTATTGGCATGGGTCGGTCATCAAATCATGTTGCAAAAGGCCGCTGCTAATCTGAATGAAGCGGCAGGAGCGGCTATTGAAAAGCAGATAGAGCAATACAGGGAGGATCTTGTCGTTTATTTCTATGAAGAACAGTTGACGCGCAAGTTATTGGATACAGTCGTTCAGGATGCGGAAATAGAAGAATATTACAATGCAAACCAGTCTCAGTTCGTTTTGAAGAGCGATATTGTGCGGCTGCGTTTTGTCCAGTTGCCGGAACAAGCTAAGACAGCACCGAAAATTGAAAGTTTGTTGTTTGCCGATTCATTGAGCGAGAAAGATTTGTATACTTTGGCAGAATTGTGCGGGAAGGAATCCGGTCATTATTTCCTGGATGGAGATACATGGCTTCCATTCAGCGATGTAGTGAAGGAGATACCGATTCAGGCTTACGACAGGAATGATTTTTTAGGGGTCAAGAAGAAAATCACCTTGAAATCGGATGGATACTTGTATTACGTATCGATTTTGGATTTCAAGGTGAGGGATATGGTTTCGCCTCTCTCTTTTGAGAAAGAGAGGATAAAGAATATTATTTTGAATTTGCGCAAGAGGGGATTGCTTCGGCAGGCAGAAACGGATTTGATGCAGGAAGCAACAGAAGCAGGCTTGGTAGAAATTTATTATAACTGAAAGATTCTATGAGAATAGGCAGAATCGGCATCGTAGAAGCCTTGTTTTTCATCATGTGTTTTTTGTTGGCAGGTAATGTCCAAGGAGAATCCGTTTTCTCTTTGCAACAGCAGGATACTTTGCAAAAGGCAGGACGGAAGCATCTCCCTCATCAGAAGCGGGATAGGAATGCTGGGAAGCAGGAAGATTCAAAGCTTGGCGAAGAAGGCATCCAGAGGGTAGCACCGATTGTGGATTCTGCCTTGTTCAATAGTCCTAAGCAAGGAGAAAACGCAGGGTCCTCTGCGTATATGCAGGAAAAGGCTCAAAATCAAGAAGGTATGGTTGTCGATGAGATTGTAGCGGTAATCGGGACAAAAATGGTCAAGCTTTCAGATGTGGAACATTCGGTGGAAAGCATGCGCCTGAGTGGGATGCCTGTTTCCGACAAGTCGGCATGCGAGGCTTTGGAATCATTGATGATATCCAATTTGTATGAGCTGCAGGCGGACGAGGACAGCGTGACGGTGGCCGATGCCGAGGTGGAGCAAGAACTCGAAGCGCGTATCCGGTATTTTGTCAACCAGATTGGTTCCCGGGAAAAATTAGAGGAATTTTACGGGAAAACCATTGTCCAGATCAAGGAGGAGTACCGGGAAATGATTAAGGCCAATATCGTGGCCATGAAGATGGAAGCTAAGATTACCGAGGATGTGAAAGTGACACCGAGTGAAGTGAAACGTTTCTTTAATGCATTGCCTAAAGATAGTATTCCGCTGATTCCATTGAAGTATGAATTGTTGTATATTACGCAAAAACCGGTCATAAGCCTGAGTGAACGAGAGCTGGCACGGCAACGTCTGACGGAAATCCGGGATCGGATTGAAAAGGGAGAGCAATTCAGGTCTTTAGCCGCTTTGTATTCGCAAGATCCAGGTTCAGCCCGCCGAGGAGGCGATTTGGGTTATGGCGCGCGAGGTGATTGGGCGAGCGAGTTTGAATCAATGGCATTCAGTTTGCCAATTGGGGAACTATCCCCTGTTTTTGAGACCCAGTTCGGATTTCATATTCTGGAAGTATTGGACCGGAAGGGTGAAATGGCGCATGTGCGTCATATATTGATTCGGCCGGAGGCTTCTGATTGGGATTTGATGCGTGCTCAAGTGGAATTGGATTCGGTGGCGCAATTGATCAGGGATGGCGTCTATTCCATCAAAGAGGCCGTGCGTTTGTTCTCTGACGATGCCGGCGTTCAGGGCGATGGAGTGTATCTCAGCCCTATGACCCGTAAACCATCTTATACTTCGGAAGAACTGGATCCTATGGTCTTCTTGGCGGTTCAGGATTTAGAGGAAGGCCAGAACACCAATGCTTTGCCTTATCAAAGCGAGGACAATCAGCCTGCTTTCAGGCTTTTTTATGTCAAGAAGCGGACACCTCCACATCGGGCCAATATGACATTGGATTACGACCTTATTTATGAGATGGCTTTAGAGAAGGCTAAGACGGAAGCTATGCAGGAATGGATGTCGAACAAGATTGGCAATACCTATGTTCGTATCATGGATCGGTACAAAGATTGTAATTTCATGTATAAATGGAGAAGTTTGTAAATCCATATAAGGATGAAGCTGAGGCTTTGCTGGCATTGGGCGAACGCTATGGCCGGATTCGTGCTGAAATATCAAAGCAGATCATTGGCCAGGACGGGGTAGTGGAATCCATCTTGAATGCCATTTTCAGCCGGGGCCATGCATTGCTGGTGGGGGTGCCGGGTCTGGCCAAGACCTTGCTGGTGCAGACTTTGGCGAAGGTTTTGGATTTGAGCTTTTCCAGAATCCAGTTCACGCCTGACTTGATGCCTTCGGACATCACAGGGTCGGAAATTCTGGACCGGGACCGTCAGTACAAGTTTTTGCGCGGGCCGGTTTTCGCCCATTTAGTGCTGGCAGACGAAATCAATCGTACTCCGCCCAAAACGCAGGCGGCCTTGCTGGAAGCCATGCAGGAAAAACGGGTCACGGTAGGCGGCACCACCTATGCCTTGCCTCAGCCTTTTTTCGTGCTGGCGACCCAGAACCCGATAGAGCAGGAGGGTACGTATCCGTTGCCGGAAGCCCAGTTGGACCGCTTCATGTTCCAGATTCAGCTGGATTACCCGTCTTTGTCCGATGAAATCGACATCGTCAAGGCCACCACTTTGGATAAGGAGGTGAAGTTGGAAGCCATGATGGGCGAAGCCGAGATAGAATATTTCCAGCATTTGGTGCGTCAGGTCCCCGTGCCGGATTCCTTGTACGAATATGTGGTGAGGTTAGTGGCTTCGACCCGGCCTGATCGGGCGGATGCACCGGAAATAACCAAGAAATACGTGTCCTGGGGTGCAGGGCCGAGGGCTTCGCAATATCTGATAGTCGGAGCCAAGTGCCATGCGGCTTTGCACGGCAAGTTCAGCCCGGACAAGGAAGACGTGCGGGCAGTGGCCTTGCAGACTTTGCGGCACCGGGTGGTCAAGAATTACAAGGCTGAAGCCGAGGGCTTGGGCATCGATGAGATTTTGAAGAGTTTGTTTTGATTCTCCGGAAGAATTTTTTGCGACAGACCCTCGGATGCTTTCCGGGGGCGGTTTTCCTGCCAGACCTGTCGGCTTGGAGAATGGAAAATCCGATAAATCCAAATCTCATTAGACACGCCGGGTCTGCTCCCGATTGGGAAAATGAGGCTTACGGGCAAGATGCCCGAAGTCTGATGGCCGATTTGGGATAAAAAAAACAGGCCGTGTTTTTCCATGGGCTTGCGTTTGTCTTCAAGTCAAAGGAAATACCTATTTTTGTTCGTTGCTTGATAATCCCAAATCGGTCATTAGACACACCGAGTCCGTTTCTGATTGGGAAAATGAGGCTTACGGGCATCTTGCCCGCTTCTGTCCGCATCCTGTTTCTCGCTACGCCTCGACGTGGCCCGCTACGCCTTCGGCTAGGCGAGAAGCATGCTGCATGACACAAGCGGGCAATCTCCCCAAAGTCTGATGACCGATTTGGGATAATGTCCGGTTCCGGCTGGCAGTTTTGCACCGTTTTTGCTGATTAAGAAGCTGTTTAAATTTATTTGTTTAGGCCATCGGGAGGGGATTTGGAGGGATGGCGCCGCGTTTTTCAAAGGAGGATAGCCCAGCTATCTGACGTGAAAAACGCAAGCAAGACCCCAAATAGCCCCCGATGGGCAAACAAAATCCTGAAACCGCCCCCTCAAGATTCATTCTTTTCAGGATTGTAAAAAATTTTAAACAGCTTCTAAGTAAAATGGAAAAGATTTGAGCTGCGGGCCGAAACAGGAAAAACACCTCCAGCCATGTTATATCCGATTGGAATCCAGAATTTTGCAAACATCCGCGAAAGCGGGTACGTCTACGTGGACAAGACGGACTTGGTCCACCGCTTGGTCACGACGGGCAAGTATTACTTCCTGAGCCGTCCGCGCCGCTTCGGCAAGAGCCTCTTGGTATCGACTTTGGAAGCCTATTTCCAAGGGAAGAAAGAGCTTTTCAAGGGCTTGGCCGTTGAGCATTTGGAAAAGGATTGGAACGCATATCCGGTCTTGCATTTGGATTTGAGCGGGAAGACGTACAACAGCATGGACGACCTCGAAGTCCGTTTAGACCGGCATCTGAGCCAGTGGGAGGCACTTTTCGGGTTCGAGAAACGTTACCCGATGGCCGATGCCCGTTTTTCCGACATCATCGATGCGGCTTATGAAAAGACCGGCAGGCAGGTGGTGATTCTGATTGACGAGTACGACAAGCCTTTGCTGGATGCGGCAGGTAACAAATCTCTCCGGGAAACTTTTCGCAGCTGCCTGCAAGGGTTCTATAGCGTGATGAAGAGTCAGGACGGGAAGCTTCGTTTCGGTTTCCTGACCGGAGTGACCAAATTGGGGAAACTCAGTATCTTCAGCGGGCTCAACAACCTCAACGACATCTCGATGGACAACCAGTATGCGGACATCTGCGGCATTTCGGAGGACGACCTCCATGCCTATTTCGATGGCAGTGTGGAGGAGATTGCTTCTACTAATGAGATGAGCAAGGAGGAGTGCTATGCCAAGCTCAAGGATTATTACGATGGCTACCATTTTTCGACCAAATGCCCGGACATTTACAACCCTTTCAGTCTGTTGAGCGCCTTGTACCAGCGGGAATTCAAGGATTTCTGGTACGAGACCGGCACGCCGACCTTCGTGGTCAAAGCCCTGCGGCAAGGTAAATTCAACTTGGAGAATCTGACCTTGGACCGGGTTCCTGCCTCAGCTCTCGGCGGGGTGAACGCCGATGATTCCGACCCGGTTCCGGTACTTTACCAAAGCGGTTATTTGACTATCAAAAGCTATGACGAAAGGCGGCAACGGTATTCGTTGAAGTACCCCAATCAAGAAGTGGAACGGGGCTTCATGGAATGTTTGGCCAAGACCTATGTTCCCACGGCCTCTTACTACAGCCCTTTCGACGTGCAAAAGTTCGTGGATGATTTCGAGAAAGGGGATGCCGAGGGTCTGATGAAACGTTTCGAGGCGTTCTTTGCCGATGCCGACTACGCGATTGCGGGGGACGCGGAGTTGTACTTCCAGAACACCATGTACGTGATGTGCAAGTTGATGGGGCAATTGGTGCAGGTGGAACGTCACACCAGCGCTGGCCGTATGGACATCGTGGTTCAGACCGAGAAATACGTCTATGTGATGGAATTGAAAATGGACTCCAGTGCGGACGAGGCATTGCAGCAGATTGAAGACAAGGGCTATGCCAAGCCTTTCGCCGCTGATCCTCGGAAACTTTTCAAGATTGGCGTCAATTTCGCTTCGGCCACGCGCCGGATTGAAGAATGGAAAATCCAATAAGACGCGACCTATATGATAAAAAACGTGCCGTGCGCGAAAAAGCGAAAGCTTCTTTGCATACGGCACTGTTTTTTTTGAATCCGTCGGATTGTTTTTTAACCCAAATCGGTCATTAGGCTTCGGGCAGATTGCTCGCTTATGTCATGCAGCATGCTTCTCGCCTAGCCGAAGGTGTAGCGGGCCACGTCGAGGCGTAGCGAGAAACAGGATGCGGACAGAAGCGGGCAATCTCCCCAATGTCTAATGATCGATTTGGGTTCATAGGTGTAGGACACTTCGTCTTGCGAGAATTGCAGACGGGAGCCTTCATTTGGCCGCCTTCCCAGTTGGAGGCTCTGTCAGGGTCGAATCCGGGCAGGATGGCGATATCGATGCAGTTATTCTCATCCAAAGTTACGGAGAGCTGGTTATCGGAGCAATCCAATTGGGTCAAGTTGAGATTACAGCTCAGGTAGAGAGAAGAGAGCTGGTTATCGGAACAATCCAGATTGCTCAATTCCGGGAAGAGTTCAATTCCTTGCAGGTTTTGGATGTTTTGGCTGGAAATATCAAGGAATCCAAGGCTCGTTTAGGGGTGGCGGGGATGCCGGTGTACACGTTGCGGAAGGGGTCCTTCTGGGAGCAGAGTCCGGCGGCGACGGCTTTGTTGTAGGCGGAGCGTAGGTTACGGAGGTAGAAGGAGCGGGTGTTGCGGCAGAGGCCGCGTTGGTCCAGCCAGAGGTCGTAGTCCTGGACGAGCTGGTTGTCGAGTTTGGCGAGGGGGAGGTCGGATCCGGAGCGGAAGCGGAGGAAGCTGTTGCGGGTGGTGCGCCAGATTTCGGCGCGCCGGAGTTTTCCGTTATCCCAAATCGGTCATTAGACATTGGGGAGATTGCCCGCTTGTGTCATGCAGCATGCTTCTCGCCTAGCCGAAGGCGTAGCGGGCTACGTCGAGGCGTAGCGAGAAACAGGATGCGGACAGAGGCGGGCAAGATGCCCGAAAGCCTCATTTTCCTAACCGAAAACAGCCCCGGCGTGTCTAATGACCGATTTGGGGTTATTCAGGGCCTGTTCGGCCAGGAGTCCCATCCAGGCGAGGATCGTCCTGGGCCGGGATGCTTGATGTCCTTTTTGTCTTTCCATTGGCTTGCATTTGTTTTCAAGTCAAAGGAAATACCTATTTTCACTTGTTTAGCAACAGGGATAGACCAATCATCACTTTTATTCCGGTATGACAGAAAGAAAAAATGCCTGCCGCCCTCTGTTTTGTCATGCAAGGGAAGGGGGAGAGGCTGGTACCGGATGTGGATTTAAGAGATTGTCCGGGTTCCTGGCTGGGTCTCGGAATCAGGATCGGGGAAGCTTCCGGAAATTTTCCAAGGAGGTTTCCCGGCCCGAATCCGTGGCAGGAATCTGGAAGCAGGCCGTTTCCATCGTCAGGAGGTTGCAGGTGAAAAGCCGGTGGTCGAGCGGTTTTCCGGCTCCGCTCAGCAATTTGATGCACTCGTTGGCCTGGATGGAGGCGATAAAAGCAGGCAAGGGGCCGATGACGCCACGGGTTTCCGGTTCCGGCATCGGTTCCGGTTCCGGGAAAATGCAACGGTAGGTAGGGCTTGTTTCCGAAGCGTTGAAGACCGCCACCTGGCCGCTGAAATCCTGGATGCTGCCGTAAACATAGGGAATGCCTAAGCCCACCGCCACATCGTTCATCAGGTAACGGGTCCGGGCGTTGTCGCTCCCGTCCACAATCAGATGGCAACCTTGCGCCAAGGCCAAGGCATTTTGGGGGCTGAACCACTGTCCGGAGGCGATAATTTCGCAATTGGGATTGAGGTCTTCGAGGCTTTTCTTCGCGCATTCCGTCTTGGGCAAGCCGATTTGGGATGTCCGGTAAAGGATTTGACGTTGCAAGTTGCTTTCTGAAACCTTGTCGGCATCGGCAATGACCAACTGCCCCGTACCGGCGGCACAGAGCAGTTGGGCAATCGTGGAACCCAATCCTCCCAAGCCGACCAAAAGGACCCGGCTCCGGGCCAGCTTTTCCTGGCCTCCGGGACCTATTTCCGGCAGCATGGTCTGGCGGGCGTATCTTTGCTTGTTTGTTTCCACCTCTGGATTTTATGCCTTTACATCGTGGAAATCGTACACCTTGTCCCAATCTTTCCAAACCACCTCGTAACCCTGCTCCTCGATCATCTTCTTCATTTCCACCGGCGAGCGGTTGTCGTTGATTTCGAACTGGGCCACTTCGGTATTCGGGTGCGCGTATCCTCCCGGGTCGGTCTGCGAACCGGCACTGATGGAGGTGATGCCCAGGGAAACCATGTGGTTGCGGAAATCCCGGCTCTCCCGTGTGGTCAAGGACATTTCCACTTCGTCGTCCAGAAGACGGAACGCCCAAATCATCTGGCAGAATTCCTTGTCCGAGACCACATGCTGGGGCTGGTAACCTTCGCCTTCGTGCGGGCGCATGCGCGGAAAGGCCACACAGTACTTCGAACGCCAGTAAGTCTTCTGCAAATGGCGCAAGTGCATGGCCATGCAGAAAGCTTCAATCCGCCAATCCTCCAATCCGAGCAAGGCTCCCAAGCCGATTTTGTTGACATTGGCAAGCCCCAGACGATCCTGGGTGTTGAGCCTCCACTCGTAGTTGCGCTTCATGCCCGCCGGATGGTAGAACTTGTAGCGTTCCTTGTTATAGGTCTCCTGGTAAACGTACACGGCATGCAGGCCGCTTTTCCGGAGACGTTCGTAATCGGGCGTGTCCATCGGCTGGACTTCGAGCGAAATCTGGGCAAAATAGGGCGAAACCAATTGCATGGCATGCTCCAGATAGTCGATGCCGGCCTCCTTGGGTGATTCCCCGGTCAGCAGCAGCAAATGTTCGTAACCCATCTGTTTGAGTACCTTGCATTCTTCCATGATTTGTTCGTCGGTCAGGGTGACGCGGGTGAACTTGTTTTCATGGTTGAAGCCGCAATAGATGCAGTGGTTGGTGCAGGCGTTGCTCAAATACAGGGGAATGTAGAACTGTATCGTCTTGCCGAACTTCTTCTGGGTAGCGGTCCGGCTCAGGCCCGCCATGGTTTCCAGATACGGGGCGGCCGCCGCGGCAGGGCTGACCAAGGCCTTGAAGTCCTCCAGGTTTATCTCGGCACCCGGTGTCTGGGCCTTGGCCAAAGCGCGTTCCACATCGCGGGAGGTCTTGGCGTAGATGCTCTTGCCTGTTTCCTCCCAATCGAGATCTTTCAATATTTCCGAAAACAACATTTTTCTTAATGATTTATATCGTACTCGTCCAAACAATGCCCCCTGCTCAAATCCTGGCTGATCCGCATGGCGCAGAAATTGGGGCCGCACATGGTGCAGAAGCGGGAGCCGTCCGCGCTGGCTCCTTCCCGGTCGTGGAAATACTCCATGGCCCGGTCCGGGTCGAGCGCCAAATTGAACTGGTCTTTCCAACGGAAGTCGTAGCGCGCCTTGCTCATCGCGTTGTCGCGGATTTCCGCGCCCGGATGCTGCTTGGCAAGGTCGGCGGCATGGGCGGCAATCTTGTAGGAAATGATGCCCACCCGCACGTCTTCCTTCTCCGGCAGGCCGAGGTGTTCCTTCGGGGTCACATAGCACAGCATGGCCGTGCCGTACCAGCCGATCATGGCCGCGCCGATGGCCGAGGTGATATGGTCGTAGCCCGGCGCGATGTCGGTGACCAGCGGCCCGAGGGTGTAGAACGGGGCTTCCTTGCAGTCTTTGAGCTGCTTGTCCATGTTTTCCTTGATTTTGTGCATGGGTACATGGCCGGGGCCTTCGATGAACACTTGCACATTGTGTTCCCAGGCCCGTTCCGCCAATTTCCCAATAGTCTCCAGTTCCCCGAACTGGGCCTTGTCGTTGGCATCGTGGATGCTTCCGGGCCGCATCCCGTCGCCTAACGAAAGCCCGGTATCGTACTTGGCCACGATTTCGCAGATTTCATCGAAATGCGTGTAGATGAAGTTCTCCTGCTGATGATGCTGGCACCATTGGGCCATGATGGAGCCGCCCCGGCTCACGATGCCGGTGAGGCGTTTCTTGGCGTAGGGGATGTATTCGAGCAGAACCCCGGCATGGATTGTGAAATAGTCCACACCTTGCTCGCATTGCTCGATGAGGGTGTCGCGGAAAAGTTCCCAAGTCAGATCCTCGGCCTTGCCGTTCACTTTTTCCAAGGCTTGGTAGATAGGCACAGTCCCCACCGGTACCGGGCAGTTGCGGATAATCCATTCGCGGGTCTCGTGGATGTTGGCCCCCGTGGAGAGGTCCATCAAGGTGTCCCCGCCCCAGCGGCAGCTCCAGACGGCTTTCTCCACTTCTTCCTCGATGCTGGAGGAGGTGGCCGAGTTCCCGATATTGGTGTTGATTTTGGTCAGGAAGTTGCGGCCGATGATCATAGGCTCGCATTCCACATGGTTGATGTTGGCTGGGATGACGGCGCGTCCGGCGGCAATCTCGCTGCGGACGAATTCAGGCGTGATATGGGTCTTGATGCCGGCGGCTTCCGCGTTCTGGTTCTCGCGGATGGCCACGTATTCCATCTCTTCGGTGATGATGCCCTGCTTGGCGTAGTACATCTGGCTCAGCTGATGCCCTTCCTTGGCTCGCCAAGGCTTGCGGATATGCTCGAAACGCAAGTGGTCCAGGCTTTTGTCGTTGAGACGCTGGTTCCCGTATTCGGAGGTCATGCGCGGCAGTTCCTCGGCATCGCCCCGGCGTTTGATCCAAGAGGAACGGATATCCTTGAGACCCTTGTGGAGGTCGATTTCCTCTTTCGGGTCGGTATAGACCCCGCTGGTGTCATAGATATAGACCGGGTCGTTGGGCGTATGCACCCGCTTGCCGTCCACGATCTTGACGGTATCGACCAGGTTGATCTTGCGCATGGGCACTTGGATAGGGAAAATCTTTCCGGGCATGTATACTTTCTCCGAACCGGGGAAGGGTCTGCGGGAGATGATTTTTTCTTCGGGCCGGCTGTCGGCTTTTTTCTTTGTGTCTGGCATGGCTTTTTGTTTTTCGCGGGACGGGTTTGCGTTGTGTTCGCCATTCCCGTTACCCGTGGTTTTGATTTGATTTTTTCGAACCAAAAGGAGTAAATTCTTTTGGACGCTCTCGTTCAGGGCTGGGATTCGATTCCTATGTCCGTGCGCTTATCTTGCGTTTATCCCAAGAACGAAGTCAGCGGGCTGCTGGCCTGTGCCACGAACGTAGGCTGGGCAGGTTCGGCTTCGAAAGCCATCCGTCCCGCTTCCACGGCTAATTTGAAGGCTTGGGCCATCTGCACCGGGTCGCCCGCGATAGCAGTCGCCGTGTTGAGCATGATGGCATCCGCGCCCATTTCCATGGCTTGCGCGGCATGGGAGGGAAGCCCGATGCCGGCGTCGATGATGACCGGCACATTGCTCTGGCGGATGATGATTTCGAGCATGTCCTTGCATAAGATTCCCCGGTTGCTGCCGATGGGCGCGGCCAAGGGCATCACGGTGGCGGCACCGGCTTCTTCCAGCAGCTTGCAGAGTACCGGGTCGGCTTGCACGTAAGGCAGCACCACGAAGCCTTGTTTTACCAATTCCTTGGCGGCTTTGAGGGTTTCTGTCGGATCGGGCAGCAAGTATTTCGGGTCGGGATGGATTTCTAATTTGACCCAGTTGGTGCCGAGGGCTTCCTTGGCCAGTTGGGCGGCCAGGATGGCTTCTTCGGCCGTTCTGGCTCCCGATGTATTGGGCAGGAAGGTGACGTTGCAGTTGCGGATATGGGCCATCATGTCGTCCTGGGCATCTCCGGTGTCGATACGCTTGAGGGCGGCGGTGACCATTTCGGCTCCGGAGGCTTTGATGGCGTCTTCCATCAGCTGGTTGGAGCTGTATTTGCCTGTCCCCATGATGAGCCGGGAGTTGAATTCTTTCCCGGCGATGACTAGTTTTTTCATATTGGACTTGTTTTTTCTTTTGGCTGTCAGCAGTTTGGTCAGTTTCTTTGGCGGCTTTTTATTTATTTGCCTGTTTTTGTTTTTTGCTGTTTTTACGGTGCGTTCCTATCGTAAGTTTGGTCGGAGGTGTTTGACCCGATTCCGAGCCTTGCCTGCAAGTCGTTTTATCAAGCCGGTTTTGCAGCCTTAATAATATAGTACTTGCTGCGCGAATTCCTTGGTTTTGGCTTGCGGGTCTTCTGCCTGGAGTATCGCCGAGCTAATCGCGATGCCGTGGACTCCGCACTCCATCAAGGCTTTGCAGTCTTGCGGCTGCAGCCCGCCTATGGCATAGACCGGCAAATCCAGCTGATTCTGCCTTGCTTTTTCCATCAGGGAGCGGTAGCCTTCGATGCCCAGGACCGGGCTTAGGTTTTCCTTGGTGGTCGTGAAGCGGTACGGGCCGAGGCCGATGTAATCCCCGCCTTCGGCCTTGATTCTGAGCATGTCTTCCCAAGTGTTGGCCGTGCCTCCGACCAGGTAGTCCGGGCCGAGGATTTTCCGGGCTTCTGCAATCGGCATGTCGGTCTTGCCCAGATGCACCCCGTCGGCTTTGAGGTCTCTGGCCAGTTCCACATGGTCGTCGATGACGAACAGGGCTTTGTACGAGCGGCAGAGTTCCTGTATCCGAACCGCTTCCGGCCGGGCTTCCTCCAGGCTGGCGTGCTTGAGCCGGAACTGGATCCAGCGGATGCCGCAGGAGAGGGCGAGCAGGGCCGATTCGGCCGTCGTGTATCGGCTGTCGGAATGGGTGATGAACTGAATCTTAGGCAGCTTGCTGCTTATCAGGTTCATTGTTTTTATTTTTTTTCTTGCGGTTTGACGCTTTTGGGTCTTTATGCCGCCGAAGCCGCATGGGTTGCAGTATGGCCGAATTTCGCGCAGGGAGTCAAGCCTTGCGGGATTCGGCCGGTCCTTATAAGGGGAAAGGGAAAGAGTGGAAAATCGGAAACCTCCCTTCGGCGGCATTACCCGCATCAGGTTCAATGGGTCTGATCTCAGCCTTTCGGCACCCCTGGTTATTTGATAAGGCGTGTTTTTGGCTTCCGCCTTAGGCGTGTTCTAAAATCAGGCTCGACGGCTCTTGCTTGGAAAACCTTTGGTTTGTCGAACCCGCTTTCAGTCTTGCATTCTTGCTTTGCAGCGGCTTTCCGGTATCGGTGGCTCTTGGCATCGGCCGCCATCATTCATAGGAAGCCGCAAAACGTTGCAAAGATAGAATTTTTTGGGAATTTCGGAGGTATTGAAAAATGGGAAGGTCTCGTAGTGCGGGGTGCCTTTTGGAATTTCGTACGGGTGTTGCGGTATGCTGTGTTTTCTCGGATGCAACTGGGTGGAAGAGGTGGTCGAACAACTGGCCCTGGGGGCAAGATTCTCTTTCGCGACAGCCTCTGTAATGGATTATACCTATTGATTGTGTGATATTTCCATGAATTTTTCAATGTTCCTTTCCAGTCCCTGCAGGTTGCTGTCTTGGATGTATCTCTTCCAGAGCGAACCCAGGAGGGCGGCTCCGCCGAAGCCGTAGCTTTGGAGCAAAGGCAGCTTGCCGGCTTCCACGCCGCCCAAGGCGAAGACCTGGCGGTCGATGATGCCTTTTTCCCGGGCTTCGAGCAGTTCTTCTTCTGAAAAATGCCGTGTGTAGCCTTGCTTGGAGATGCTGTCGAAGACAGGGCTGAGGAAAAGGTAGTCGCAATGGCTTTTGTGTTCGGTGACTTCTTCCAGGCTGTGGCAGGATAGGCTGTGGGGTGGCGAAATCCGGCATGGGACGGCGGATTTGCCGGCGACTCCCGGGCTGTTGGATAGCTTTCCTGCGGCCTTGCCTTGCCATGGGGCCGTTTCGGCATCTTTTTCTATTTGCAGGAAGGCTTGCCGGTTGCGCTGGTTCAGGTGATAGCCTTGCAAGCCATACTCCTTTACCAATTCCAAGTGGTCGTGGAGCCGGATTTTGGCGCGGCAGGCGGGACTGAGCTGTTGCAGCAGCTGTTCGGTCCGGTCTTTGTTCCAGTTCGGTTTGCGGAGATGGATGGCCCGGAACGGGTAACGAGCCATCCGTTCCAAAGCATCGGTTTCGGAAGGCACTTCCTCCGGCCAGGAGAGGGCTACCAAGGAAAAATCTAAAGCTTCCGTTTGGAGTGGGGAGTGGTGCATGGTCTAAAGTATTGCGGTATGTATGATTTGCAGAAGCGAATATAGGCAAAATTTGCATGGATTTGTCTTCAATTCCGGTTTCGTTGGAAATGGTGAGATATGTTAGATGCTCGATGGCTGTTTCATAGGTGACGGTGCCGGTTTGGTTGCCTTGGATACGGAAATTCGGTTTTGTCATCTTTTTTTGTTTTACAGAGTCGTTTTCTCGAACAGGTTTTCCTGCAATTTTGCATTCTGTTTGAAAATTGCTAAATTCGCTTGTTTTTGCGAAGCGGTGCGGCAGTCGGTTGTTGTTCCGATTCGTCGCCGTGGAGCCTTATGTGGATTTTTTTATTGCGATAAAACAAAAAGAGATGAAAAAGAATGTAGGATGCATCGTCACGATTCTTGCGGTCTTGGCTATTTTAGCTGTATGGTTTGTAAAGATGTACAACGGGCTTGTTTCCAAAGAAGAGGCAGTTTCTTCGGCTTGGAGCCAGGTGGAGAATGTTTATCAACGGCGCATGGATTTGATTCCGAATTTAGTGAATACGGTCAAAGGTGCTGCTGATTTCGAGCAGTCTACCTTGCAGGAAGTGGTCGCTGCCCGGGCTGCTGCAACCCAGGTGAAAGTGGATCCGAGTCAGCTGAGCGAGGAAAACATTGCCCGGTTCCAACAGGCTCAAGATGCATTGAGTTCCTCATTGAGCCGCTTGTTGGTCAGCGTGGAACGCTATCCCGACTTGAAGGCAACGCAGAATTTCAGGGACTTGCAAGCCCAGTTGGAAGGAACGGAAAACAGGATAACTGTGGAACGCCAGAAATTCAACCAGGCAGTCCAGACATTCAATACGGACATTCGCCGTTTTCCGCGCAATATCGTGGCCAATATGTTCGGTTTTGAGAAAAAGGGCTATTTCGAAGCCAACGAAGGCGCTGAAACAGCCCCGGTAGTGGATTTCGGGACTCAAGAATAAGTCATCATGGCACGCTCCAAATTCTTCGCACCCGAACAGGCATCGGCTATCAAGCAAGCCATAGTTGATGCAGAGAAACAGACTGCCGGCGAAATCCGGGTCTATGTGGAAAGCCTGTGCACGGAGGATGTCTTGGACAGAGCAGCTTGGCTCTTCCGGGAAATGGGCATCCAGCACACCAAAGGACGTACCGGGGTCCTGATTTATATCGCGGTCCAGAGCCGGAAACTGGCCATCATCGGCGATGCAGGCATCAACAAGGAAGTCTCTCCCGAATTTTGGGAAGGGACTCGGGATTTGATGATACGCCATTTGCGCAATAACGATCTTACAGGCGGCATCGTGGCAGGAGTCCGGCAAGTGGGCGACTTGCTCCATGACAAATTCCCTCGCCAGAAAGACGATGAGAACGAACTGCCCGACGAGGTGGCTTGTGGTCAATAAATCCATTTCGATGTTCTTGGTTTTTATGTCCAGCTAAGGAATCGTTATTTGTTCGGAACGGGAGGATATGTTCAAAAAGAAGACTATGAAAAGGCATATGATACAGGTGATTTGTTCTGTTTTGGGAAAAAAGGCGGGCTTTGTCAGCATGCTGGCGGCTTGTGTCCTTTTGTTTTCGCCATCCATGCTTTCGGCCTCAGTCCAAGACATACCGAGGCCTTCCGACCCGCCTATGTTGGTCAACGATTATGCCGGTATTTTGAATCAAAGTGCAGCTGGCATTGAGAGTTTGTTGAGGGCTTTTGCTGACAGCACCTCGAATCAGATTACAGTGGTCACTGTTCCCGATTTGGGCGGTTACGATCCGGCTCAATTTGCCTACGAGATAGGCGAGCGGTGGGGCGTGGGGAACAAGAAGTACAATAATGGAATAGTCATTCTGATTAAGCCTAAGAATCAGAATGGGAGCGGCCAAGCTTATATTTCCGTGGGATACGGCCTTGAAGGCGCGATTCCCGATGCCGTCTGCAAGCGGATTGTGGATGATGAAATGATACCTTTTTTCAAGCAGGAAGATTATGCCGGCGGTCTTTTGAACGGATTGAAGGTGATACTTCCTTTAGCTGCTGGAGAAATTTCGGCAAAGGAGTACATGCCGTCTTCGGGAGGTGTCATTGCGGTTTTTGTAGCTTTCATCCTGATTGTGTTGGTGGTCAGCCTTGTTAGTGCCGCAAGCAAAAAGGGAAAGGGGGATCGTTTTGGAGGGCCGCATGATGAGGGCATAGGTTCCGGACTGGGTACGTGGTGGTTGTTGTCTTCTGCAATGAATGGAGGTCATCATGGCGGTTCTTGGGGCAGTTTTTCCAATGGAAGCGGGTCTTTTGGCGGATTCGGAGGCGGAAGTTTCGGAGGTGGAGGTGCCGGAGGAAGCTGGTAGTCTGGTTTTGCCGGAGGAGGGAAGTGCGATTTGCATTTCGTAATAGGTAAACTGCGTGAACGCTTCATTTGAACAATAACCAAATAAAGAGTGCGAGAATGTCTTACACATTGATTGTTTGCTTGATTATAATAGGTTTCATCCTGTTGACGTTGGAGATTCTGGTCTTCCCAGGAACCAGCGTGGCTGGTATCCTTGGTTTGGGGGCGTTGGTGTTCTCCGTTTACGAGACATTTGCCACTCATGGCAACACGGCAGGCTGGATTATGCTTTCTTGCGTGCTTTTTACATCCGTTGTATTGATAATCTTTTTGTTGCGAAGTAAGACATGGAAAAAGCTGCAGTTGGACACATCGATAGACGGGAAGGTGAATGTGGAAGCCGAAAATTTGCAGGTAGGGCAGGAAGGTATTGCTATTTCCCGTTTGGCCCCGATGGGGACCATCGATGTGGACGGGGCTTTCTATGAGGCTCAGTCTGTTTTGGATTTGATAGACCAGAAGACTCCGGTCAAGGTGGTCAAGATAGAAGGTAGCAAGATCTGGGTGCAGGCATGTGCGCCTTCGGCATCGCAGGAATCGGCATCTGTCTCGGGAAACCATAGTTAACAAGGTGTCGATGCAAGATATTTATAAGGATAATAACATTAAAAATAGGAAACATGTCAATCGGAATCATCATTGCCATCATTGTGGTCGGCATTTTTTTGCTCTGGCTCATTTTTTACTTTATCCCGGTAGGACTTTGGTTCAATGCCTTGGTGTCGGGCGTGAACATCTCTTTGCTCCAGCTGATTCTCATGCGCTGGCGGAAGGTTCCTCCGCAAATCATTGTGCGGAACCTGATTGCGGCCAAGAAGGCTGGCTTGAACCTGAACCGGAACGAGTTGGAAGCTCATTATCTGGCAGGAGGCCATTTGAATTTGGTAGTGCAGGCTTTGATTTCGGCCGACAAAGCCAATATGAATCTGGATTTCAAGACGGCTACGGCCATTGATTTGGCGGGAAGGAACGTGTTTGAAGCCGTGCAGATGTCTGTCAATCCGAAAGTGATCAACACGCCTCCGGTAGCGGCGGTGGCTAAGGATGGCATCCAGTTGATTGCCAAGGCAAGAGTTACGGTCAGGACCAATATCAAGCAATTGGTGGGCGGTGCCGGCGAGGAGACCGTGCTGGCCCGTGTAGGCGAAGGAATCGTGACTTCGATCGGTTCGGCTCTGAGCCATAAGCAGGTCTTGGAAAATCCGGATTCGATTTCGCGGGTCGTTTTGGAGAAAGGGCTTGATTCGGGAACCGCTTTCGAGATTCTTTCCATTGATATTGCCGACATCGATGTGGGCAAGAACATCGGGGCCCAGCTACAGATTGATCAGGCCAATGCCGATAAGAACATTGCCCAGGCCAAGGCGGAGGAACGTCGGGCCATGGCGGTAGCCTTAGAGCAGGAGATGAAGGCCAAGGCGCAGGAAGCCCGTGCCAAGGTCATCGAAGCCGAAGCCGAAGTCCCGTTGGCACTGGCAGCAGCCTTCCGTGAAGGCCATCTGGGTGTCATGGATTATTATCGTCTGGAAAATATCAAAGCCGATACTTCGATGCGGGATGCGATTGCCAAGCCCGGTCAAGGCAAGGAAGGCAACCGGTAGGAATGCAACGCTTTTTCATCCATTTGTCATATTGCGGCGCTCCGTACTGCGGCTGGCAGAAACAGCCCAACGGGCGGAGCGTGCAGTCATGCTTGGAAGAGGCTTTGTCGGTGCTGTTGAAACAGGAAGTTGCGGTTACGGGCTGCGGCAGGACGGATGCGGGGGTCAATGCTTCTTCCTTTTTCGCTCATTTCGACTGTGAGGAGGAAATTCCTTTTTCGGCGCGGAAGTCTTGGGTTTACCAGCTCAATGCCTTGCTAGACAAGACTATTGCTGTGTATTCCATTTTTGAAGTGGCACCTGATTTGCATGCCCGTTTCTCGGCTACCAAGCGGACTTACCATTATTACCTGCATACCCGGAAAGACCCTTTTCTAGAAGCTTCCAGTTATTACTGCCGTTTCCCTTTTAATGCGGACTTGATTTGCCAGGCAGGGCAAAGCCTTTGCGGATACAGGGATTTTACCTCGTTTTCAAAGCTTCATACCCAAGTCAAGACCAATTTCTGCATCTTGGAAAGAGCGGATTTGGAACGGATAGACATGTACCGCTGGCGTTTCGTGTTCACCGCCGACCGATTCCTGCGCAATATGGTCAGGGCCATGGTCGGGACTTTGCTGAGCGTGGGGAACGGCCGCTATTCGATAGAGGATTTGCACAGAATCGTGGATGCCAAGGATCGATGCAAGGCTGGTACTTCGATGCCGGCACATGCGTTGTATCTTAGTGAGGTGCGATATTTTTAATGTTTGCAGCTATGCATGAGGAAAGTTGGACCCATGTTTATCTGGAGCCTCTCTGGGAGACTCTTCATGTCACGTTTTTCGTGATGGTGGTCATGATGCTGATGGAGTTCGTGGAACTTTACCGGATGCGGCGCAAGAAAGAGAGCGGACTGATAGCCAAAGTACAAGGCAGCGGGGAAGGACGGCATTGGTTGCAGTTGCTGATGGCCGCCATGTTGGGCTTGATTCCAGGTTGCGTGGGCGGTTTCATGGCTGTAAGCCTGTATGCCCACCGCATGTTGAGCTTCGGTGCGGTCTTGGCAGCTTCCTTCACTGCCTTGGGCGACGATGCTTTCCGTATGTTGGCATCCGAACCGGGGATAACCTTGAAGGTGGAAGCAATGCTGTTTGGCATGGGATTGGTTTTTGGATGGATTGCCGACAAAATGGGAGGTGAACGATGGCAGTTGGGAGCTAAGGCTTGTCATATAGAATTGCACGATGCCGATCATGAAGGAAGCGGGCATTATACCCATTTGCACAAATTGGGAGGGAACCCTGCTTCGTCTGACCGGTTTTGGCCTGCCTTGAAAGACTGGTCGTTTGCACGGACATTATTAGTCGTGTTGTTGCTGTTTTATATAGCCAGTCTTTTTGGCGGAATTCCAGGGCATGACCATGGACACGGTTTGGATCATAGCTTCCATCTGGATTTTGAAAACGGGCTTTTCCTGTTGCTGACTCTGGGGGCTTTGGTATTGGTGTTTTTCTGCAACGAGCATTTCTTGCAGGAACACCTGTGGAAGCATTTGCTGAAGAAACATTTCCCTTCTGTTTTCCTATGGACGTTGGGAACCTTGTATTTGATTACGGTTTTGCAGCATTATATGGATTTGCAAGCCTGGGTATCGGGCGATGCCACACATATAGGAGTTATGTTGCTGGCCGCTATTCTGGTAGGTTGGATTCCGCAATCTGGCCCGCATTACTTGTTTATCCAGCTTTATTTTACTTCGGCTATTCCGTTCGGGGTATTTTTGGCGAACGCTATTGTCCAGGATGGGCATACTTCTTTGCTTCTTCTGGCGGAGTCCAGGCGTAAATACGTTCTTCTTAAGAGCATGAAAAGCCTGATAGCTTTGGTTATATCTGTTGTCTTGCTTTGCTTGTAGCCGCTTTTTCAAAAGGGAGTTGTTTTAGGGGGCTTTATCGGCGGATCATGCAAGAGGATACAGGCATGTGCCGTCTTGCATCGCTATTGCGGGGAACCTGAAAAATATTTAATTTTGCTTTTTGACTTTCGTCAGCAATCCCGTTTTGCATCTTTGAAGGCAAAAGGGGCTGCTGTTTTTTTAGAACACACTTCTTATACGATTGATGCCATGGGGCTTTTTTCTTTCATGAACCGTGAGATTGCTATTGACTTGGGAACAGCCAATACAATCATCATATATAATGATAAAGTTGTTGTTGACGAACCTTCTATCATTGCGTTGGAGCGAGGGTCAGGCAAGGTTCTGGCAGTAGGGAAATATGCCATGCTGATGCATGGCAAGACTCCAGATAACATCAAGACGATTCGTCCGATGAAAGATGGGGTGATTGCCGATTTCCAGGCAACAGAGAGCCTGATGCGGGAACTGATTAAGATGATACCCGCCCCGAAATCTTTTTTCCCGCCGGCTTTGAAGATGGTCATCTGCATTCCTTCGGGCATTACCGAAGTGGAAGAACGTGCGGTAAGGGATTCTGCAGAGCAGGCAGGTGCCCGTGAAGTACGATTGATCCATGAACCGATGGCAGCCGCGATTGGTATTGGTCTCAATGTGCTGGAGCCGCATGGCAATATGATTGTGGACATAGGAGGGGGAACTAGTGAAATCGCGGTAATCGCCTTGGGGGGTATTGTAAGCAATAAGTCCATACGTATAGCGGGGGATGAATTCAATCAGGATATCAAAGAGTACATGCGCAAACGGCACAATATCAGCATTGGGGATTATACTTCGGAACGGATTAAAATCGAAGTGGGATCCGCTTTGCCCGAATTGGAGAACCCTCCAGAAGACTTTGCTGTGCAAGGGCGTGACTTGCTGACAGGCATTCCAAAGGAAATTGTCGTGAATTATGCCGAGATAGCACAAGCGCTGGATCGTTCTATTCTCAAAATCGAGGCGGCTGTACTCAATGCTTTGGAAATGACGCCACCGGAGTTGTCGGCAGATATCTTCAAGACGGGTATATATCTGGCTGGGGGAGGTTCCCTGTTGAGGGGCTTGGATAAACGTATTGCAGCCAAGACCAAGCTTCCGGTGCATTTGGCTGAAGATCCCTTACGTGCTGTGGCCAGAGGAACCGGCATTGCATTGAAGAATTTTGACAAATTTACCTTTTTAATCAGGTAGGGGATGCAGCATGGCCGATTGACGGGGGAAACTTGCTATGCATTCCCATTCAGTTAGTCATGCTTTTTTGTCAGTTATAGAAAGCAGTAGCTCAGGGCGTGAACCAGATTTTGCAACTACTTAGACGGAACCTCTATATTGTGGTTTTCTTGCTTTTGGAGACCATTGCCCTTTTCTTGTTTTTCAATAGCAGCCAGCAGCCTTCATCTAAGCTGTATGAATTTTGCACGGCAGTCAAGGGGTATTTTATATCGATTGGCGGGGATGTGCGTAGCAAGGATGAACTTAAGGCGGAAAATCTGGAATTGCAGAAAGAAAATGCTTGGTTGCGAGCACAGATAGAAAGTTCCTTGCTTCCGCTTCGTCATGGAACGGATACGTTCTTGACGGATTCCTTCTATGCCCAGCGTTACGTATGCCTGTGCGCTCGGATTGTCAGTGCCACCTTGAACTTTGCCAATAATTATTTCATTGTCGATGCCGGACGTGCGGAAGGGGTCGAAGCGGGAATGGGCGTTGTTTCCCCGCATGGCATTATCGGTATTGTGGACAAAGTTTCCGATCATTTTGCTTCGGTATTGACGGTTTTGCACAGCCAGAGTCTGGTGAGCGTGAGTTTGGCATCTTCCGGGTATTCAGGATCTCTTTCATGGCCAGGAATCCGTTATGACGAGGCGGTCTTGAGCGATATCCCGTCGCATGTGCGAATCCGGATAGGTGAAAAAGTGGTGACCAGCGGCTTTTCTAGCGTATTTCCTGGCGGTATTCCTGTAGGATGCGTAGAGGAAGTTTTATCCGAACCGGGCGAAGATTTTTACAGGCTCAAGATTCGCTTTAGCGAAGATTATCATAGTGTGGGCCAGGTTTATATTGTCAAAGACCTTTACAAAGCAGAGTTGGAATCATGCAAAGAACATCCCTATGGACAAATCTGATTCGTTTCGTGTTCTTGGTCCTGTTGCAGGGAATTGCGTTGGAACATGTCAACTTGCCGGGTGGTTTGCATTGGATTGCATATCCGGTGTTCATTGTCCTTTTGCCGTTGCAGATGTTGCCTGTGGCATTGCTGGTATCTTCTTTTGTGGCGGGAGCCTGTGTGGATTTGCTCTGCGGAATTCCGGGATTGAATGCAGCGGCAGCCACTTTGGCGGCCTTTGTGCGTATCGTCTATTTCAAAATCCGGCCTTCGAAGGATGCATTGCATGATGGTGATTTAAGTGGAACGC
The DNA here is from genome assembly GCA_944320465.1 of uncultured Bacteroidales bacterium. Taxonomy (GTDB): domain Bacteria; phylum Bacteroidota; class Bacteroidia; order Bacteroidales; family P3; genus Pullibacteroides. The sequence goes on from CALUHO010000017.1 coordinate 50,820, forward strand.
CTTTGCCTTTCAGTATGGGGTGGGGGAAATTTTTGTATTATTCAGGATGGGTGATTCTGTCTTTCCATCTGGCTTATTTCTTCTTGGAATCGTTCGGTTTCAGACATTTCTTTTATGTGCTTTACATAAGCGTGGGAAGTGCATTCTTGTGCCTTGTATCTTTGGTGATTACAGTAAGCTTTTTTCGTGCTAAGGCCAATAAGAGGTAAATGTTTATCTTTGCCTATCGTCGAAGATTGGCTGCGCCGAACCCCCAGCGCCTCGGCATAATCAAAGCAGGCTTTGCCTTTGCGCTCGACTTTGCATATCTTTGCAAGTTAAAATTATGGAGGCTGGTGAACCTCGGTCCGCGCAAAGCGTGCAGAATCAAAGGCTGTACAGGTGGTCGCGTAAGAGGAATATGTGCCAGCTTGCAAGGATGGACTGCTTTTGGCGGTATGTCTGATAGGAAAGAGCAGAGGCGCAGATTCCCTTGTCAGTGTGCCGCTGAGTCGGTGTGGTCCGGAAAGAATATCTCGAAAATCCAACTTGTATGAAACCGAATTACAAGGACATTAAAATCAATGCGGGAGCCGTCAGGGGCAAGGCCGCCGAAAGCGAAAGCCCTCTTTGGCAAACGCCTGAACAAATTCCAGTAAAACCATTTTATACCCGGGAAGACCTGCAAGGCATGGAACATTTGGACTATGCGGCCGGTCTTCCGCCGTTTTTGCGCGGGCCGTACAGCACCATGTACACCCAGCGGCCGTGGACGATCCGTCAATACGCCGGCTTTTCCACGGCCGAGGAATCGAACGCTTTTTACCGCCGTAACCTGGCGGCCGGGCAGAAGGGCTTGAGCATCGCCTTCGACTTGGCTACACACCGGGGCTACGACTCGGACAACGAGCGCGTGGTGGGCGATGTGGGAAAAGCCGGCGTGGCCGTCGATTCCATTCTCGATATGGAAATCCTTTTCGACCAGATTCCATTGGACAAGATGTCGGTCTCGATGACGATGAACGGTGCCGTGCTGCCTATTCTGGCATTCTATATCGTGGCTGCCGAGGAACAAGGCGTGAAGATGGAGCAGCTCAGCGGGACGATCCAGAACGATATCCTGAAGGAATTCATGGTGCGCAACACCTATATCTATCCGCCCAAGCCTTCAATGAAGATCATTGCCGATATCTTCGCGTTCACTTCCAAGAACATGCCCAAGTTCAACTCGATCAGTATTTCCGGATACCATATCCAGGAAGCCGGGGCGACGGCCGATATCGAGCTGGCCTATACCTTGGCCGACGGTCTGGAGTATATCCGTGCCGGGATCAACGCCGGGATGAGCATCGACGACTTCGCTCCGCGTTTGTCGTTCTTCTGGGGCATCGGCATGAACCATTTCATGGAAATAGCCAAGATGCGGGCCGGGCGCATGCTGTGGGCCAAGTTGGTAAAGCAGTTCAATCCCAAGAATCCCAAGTCGATGAGCCTGCGCACCCATTGCCAGACTTCGGGCTGGTCGCTCACCGAGCAGGATCCTTTCAATAATGTGACCCGTACCTGCATCGAGGCGATGGGAGCCGCGTTGGGGCATACCCAGTCCTTGCATACCAACGCTTTGGACGAAGCCATTGCCCTTCCCACCGACTTCTCGGCCCGGATTGCCCGTAATACCCAGATTTACATTCAGGAAGAAACCAAGATTTGCAAGGAGATAGATCCTTGGGCAGGTTCCTATTACATTGAAACCCTGACCAACGAGCTGGCGCACCGTGCCTGGAAGCTGATACAGGAAGTGGAAAACCTGGGCGGGATGGCCAAGGCGATTGAAACCGGCGTGCCCAAGATGCGTATCGAGGAAGCCGCTGCCCGCAAACAGGCACGTATCGACTCCCGTATCGACACTATCGTGGGCGTGAACAAGTACCGTCTGGACAAGGAAGCCCCAATCGAGACCTTGGAAGTGGACAATACCAAAGTCCGCGAAGCCCAGATAGCTCGTCTGGACAAGTTGCGTGCCAACCGTAACCAAGCGGAGGTGGACGCGGCTTTGGATGCCTTGACCCGTTGCGCCGAAACCGGGGACGGCAATCTGCTGGAACTCTCTATCGATGCGGCCCGCAAACGGGCTTCGCTGGGCGAGATTTCCTTGGCTCTTGAAAAAGTATTTGGCCGTTACAAGGCCGTGATTAGAACAATATCAGGCGTGTATTCATCAGAAGCAAAGAACGATGCCTTGTTCCAGAAGGCGGCGGCGATGGCCGATGCCTTTGCCAAGGCCGAAGGCCGGCGTCCTCGTATCATGCTGGCCAAGATGGGACAGGACGGGCATGACCGTGGGGCTAAAGTGCTGGCTACCGGCTATGCCGATTTAGGATTCGACGTGGATATGGGACCTTTGTTCCAGACTCCGGCCGAAGCTGCCAAGGAAGCCGTTGAAAACGACGTGCATATCGTTGGGGTTTCTTCTTTGGCGGGCGGTCATAAGACGCTGGTTCCCCAGTTGGTCGAAGAGCTCAGGAAATTGGGCCGCGAGGACATACTGGTGGTGGTCGGCGGGGTCATTCCTTACCAGGATTACCAATACCTGTTCGACCACGGGGCTTGCGCGGTTTTCGGCCCCGGTACGGTAATTGCCGATTCGGCAATTAAAATGTTGGAAATCCTAGGCGTAGAGTAAAAGACGAATTCAGAGCAGCAGATACGAGGTATCTAACCTCTGTCTTGACGGGGATCATACTTGGGTATGAGACCCGCCAAGACAAGGTTCGTAACGAAGTAGATGCTACTCTAAATTCGTTTTTTAGAAGCTGTTTAAATTTATTTGTTTGAGGCATCGGGAGGAAATTTCGAGGGATTTTGCCGCGTTTTTCAAAGGAGGATAGCCAAGCTATCGGACGTGAAAAACGCAAAAAAGCCCCGAAATAGCACCCGATGGGCAAACAAAATCCTGAAACCGCTCCCTGAAAATTCAGCCTTTTCAGGATTGCAAGAAATTTTAAACAGCTTCTTAGATGTCGTTGGAGGAAGCAGCAATCTCTATCTGTTCCGACGCTATAAAGTATGCAAGGGGCTGCCTGCAAGAGTGCAAAGGTTTGTTTTAACGAGACATGCGCAGCAGAAAAGAAAGCGTGCTTTTTCGTATGGTTTTAATCGAAAGGTGAAAAACCTTTTAATATGTAATAATATATGGTCTTCTTTTTTCAAACGCCTCGGCAGAATGTGATTGCCGTGGAAGCCGACCACGCTTTTGGTTCGGGCGAAGTGGAAAGATTAGTCTGGCTTTTTGACAAGGCCGTCCTTTTGGATGCCCGTTCCCTGAGCGGCTGGTTCGTGGGCCCGCGCAAGGAGATGATAACCCCTTGGAGTACCAATGCGGTGGAAATCACTCAGAACATGGGTATCCAAGGCATAAGCCGGATTGAGGAATTCTTTCCGGTCGGCGGGGCCGATGCAAGTTACGACAAGATGCTGCAACGGCTCTACAACGGGATTGACGATACCGTGTTCAAGGTGGACAAGCAGCCTGACCCTATCCGTTACATCGAGGATATCGAAGCCTACGACAAAGAAGAAGGCCTGGCTTTGAACCCGGATGAAATCGGATACCTCAAGCAGCTTAGTGCCAAGATTGGCCGTCCGCTCACCGACAGCGAGGTGTTCGGCTTCTCCCAGGTCAATTCCGAACATTGCCGCCACAAGATTTTCAACGGCGTGTTCATCATCGACGGGGTAGAGCAGGAAAGTTCCCTTTTCAAGCTGATTAAGAAGACCTCGGCCGAGAATCCCAACAAGCTCGTATCGGCCTATAAGGACAACGTGGCCTTTATCGAAGGGCCTGTGGTAGAACAGTTCGCGCCTTCGCAGCCCGATACGGCCAGTTTCTTTGACATTCACGATATCAAGACGGTGATTTCGCTCAAGGCCGAAACCCATAATTTCCCTACTACGGTGGAACCTTTCAACGGGGCGGCTACCGGGACGGGCGGCGAAATCCGCGACCGTTTGGGCGGGGGCAAGGCCAGTCTGCCTTTGGTCGGGACGGCGGTCTATATGACAGCCTATCCGCGTACCGCTCCGGGTCGGGATTGGGAATCTGCTTCGATTCCGCCTCGTCCGTGGTTGTACCAGACTCCGGAGGAGATTCTGATCAAGGCATCGAACGGGGCTTCCGATTTCGGGAACAAGTTTGGTCAGCCGTTGATTTGTGGTTCGTTGCTTACCTTCGAGCATGGGGAAAACGACAAGAAATACGCTTACGACAAGGTCGTCATGCTGGCAGGCGGCGTGGGCTTCGCCAACCAGCGCGATGCGTTGAAAGGCACGCCCGAAGCCGGAGAGAAAGTGGTGGTGCTGGGCGGTGACAACTACCGTATCGGCATGGGGGGCGGCGCGGTTTCCTCAGTGGCTACCGGACAGTACGACAACGCCATCGAGCTCAATGCCGTGCAGCGGGCCAACCCGGAAATGCAGAAGCGGGTCTCGAATGTGATTCGTGCCTTGGCCGAAAGCGACAGCAATCCCATCGTTTCGATTCACGATCATGGTGCCGGCGGCCATCTGAACGCGCTTTCCGAGCTGGTGGAGGCTACTGGGGGCAAGATTGACATGGCGGCTTTGCCGGTGGGCGACCCCACCTTGTCGGCTAAGGAAATCGTGGGTAACGAAAGCCAGGAACGGATGGGAATGGTGATTCAGGAGGAAGATGCCGAACGGGTGCGCCGGATTGCCGATCGCGAGCGTTCGCCCATATATGTGGTCGGGGAGACTACGGGAGACCACCGTTTTGTCTTCGAGCAGGCCGATGGCGTCCGCCCGATTGACTTGGCCATGGAAGACATGTTCGGCAAGACGCCGCGCACATATATGCACGACCATACGGTAGAAGAGCATTATGCCGATGTGGATTACGATGTGAAGAATCTGGGTCATTATGCAGAGCAGGTGCTGCAGATAGAAGCGGTGGCTTGCAAGGACTGGCTGACCAATAAAGTGGACCGTTCGGTGACCGGGAAAATCGCCCGTCAGCAGTGCCAGGGGCAGATACAGTTGCCTTTGAGCGATTGCGGCGTGGTGGCGCTCGATTACCGAGGGCGTTCCGGTATCGCCACTTCGATAGGTCATGCGCCCCAGGCGGCTTTGATCGACCCGGCGGCGGGTTCGATTCTGTCGGTGGCAGAGGCTTTGACCAATATCGTCTGGGCACCTTTGGCCGATGGGTTGAAGAGCGTTTCTCTAAGCGCCAACTGGATGTGGCCTTGCAAGAACGAGGGCGAGGATGCCCGTCTGTACAAGGCGGTCAAGGCTTGCAGCGATTTCGCCTGCGCTTTGGGCATCAATATCCCGACGGGGAAGGACAGCCTTTCGATGACCCAGAAGTACGGGGAAGAAAAGGTCTTTTCGCCGGGCACGGTGATTATCTCGGCCGGAGCGGAAGTGGCCGATGTGCGCCGGGTGGTGTCGCCGGTGATGCAGCCGGTGTCCGGAAGCGCTTTGTATCATATTGATTTTTCGTTCGATGCTTTGAAGTTGGGCGGTTCGGCCTTTGCCCAAAGTTTGGGAAAAGTGGGAGCGCAATGCCCGATGGTGCAGGATCCGGATTATTTCAAGGAAGCTTTCGCTGCTTTGCAGGAAGCCGTCCGCGAAGGCTTGTTGCTGGCCGGACACGATATTTCGGCAGGCGGCATCCTGACATGCTTGCTGGAAATGTGCTTTGCCAATACCGAGGGTGGCGCTGAAGTGGATTTCGGTGCTTTCCCCGAAAAGGATCTGGTCAAGATTCTCTTTGCCGAGAATCCGGGGGTGGTGGTGCAGACGGCCGAACCTAACCGGCTGGAAAAGCTGCTGCATAAGGCCGGTGTCGGTTTCTTGAGAATCGGCAAACCGGTAGCTCAGCGCAAGCTCAGGGTCTTGAAGGATGGCAGGAAGCATGAATTCGACATCGATGCCTTGCGCGACCTTTGGTTCAAGTCCTCGTATCTGCTCGACCGCAAGCAGAGCGGGGAAGATTGCGCCAAGGCTCGTTTCGAGAACTATAAGAAGCAGCCGTTGCAGGTTCGTTTCCCGGCTTCGTTCAAGGGCAAGTTGAGCGCTTACGGCATTTCGGCCGACCGTCGGCAGGCGAGCGGTATCCGTGCGGCGATTATCCGCGAGAAAGGGATCAATGGCGACCGCGAGATGGCCTATTCGCTTTATCTGGCCGGTTTCGACGTGAAGGACGTGCATATGACCGACCTCATCAGCGGGCGTGAGACTTTGGACGATGTGAATATGGTGGTATATTGCGGCGGTTTCTCCAACAGCGATGTCTTGGGGTCGGCCAAGGGCTGGGCCGGGGCTTTCCTGTACAACGAGAAGGCACGCCAGGCCTTGAAGCGTTTTTATGAACGGCCCGATACCTTGTCCTTGGGGATTTGCAACGGATGCCAGCTGATGGTGGAATTGGGCTTGCTGACATCGGATGACGAGCAGAAGCCCCGTATGCTGCATAACGATTCGCATAAGTTCGAGAGCGAGTTCATCTCGCTGGCCATTCCTGAAAACAATTCGGTGATGTTCGGTTCCTTGGCAGGAAGCACGCTTGGCATCTGGGTGGCGCACGGGGAAGGCAAGTTCAGCCTGCCTTACGCGCCTTCGCATTACCATGTCGTGGCTCGTTACGCGTACGATGCCTATCCGGCCAACCCGAACGGTTCTCCGGAAGCAATCGCGGGCTTGGTTTCGGCCGATGGCCGTCATTTGGCGATGATGCCGCATTTGGAAAGGGCTATCTTCCCCTGGCAATGCGCCTGGTATCCGGAAGACCGCCGTCTCTGGGACGAAGTGACTCCTTGGATCGAGGCGTTTGTCAATGCCCGGAAGTGGGTGGAAGAACATCGGGCAGTGAAATGAATGTAGCAGTCTGTTTTTGTTTATCCCAAATCGGTCATTAGGCTTCGGGCAATCTGCCCGAAAGTCTCGTTTCCCCAATCAGAAACGGACTCGGCGTGTCTAATGACCGATTTGGGTTTATAAGAAGAAAGTCCCCTTCATTGATTGAAGCGACCCTGATGGAGCATACTGGCAGGGTCGCTTTTTTTATTACAGGTAGGTATTTTTCGTCATGCAGGGAAACATGATTCAGGGGCTATGGCCGTCCTTTTTAGCGTTCGCTTATCGGAAAAAGAGACTGATGCCGAATTGCAGGGGAACGAATTTCGAGTTGGAGATGCCGTCCATCCGAATGTCGGACTCGCCGAGGTACCACTGGCCTCTGCCGATTTGCTGGCTCCATTTTACATGGAATCCGATGCCGAAATCTTGGGTAATGTTCCAGTTGAAGGAGAATCCGATGCCAGCGTATCCTTGCGTACGCTGCTTCATATCGAGGGAACGGGCCGATGTCAGGTAATCGGGGATAGAGATGAGGTCGGAATTCAGTGCTTGGAAGTTGTCTATATGGAAACTGTTGAAGGCTACGCCTGCTGACAATTGTCCTATGATTTCGAATTTCTCACTTTTGAAGAGGGCATATTCCCCATAGGCACCTAATGTCCATTGGTTCATGATAAATCCCGTTTTCTGATGTTTGGGCGACCAGAAGTCTCCATTGTGGAGACCGGAGAATTCGAGGCCGAATCCCCATCTTTGAGGAGAATACCATCCGATTTGAGCTTCGGCACCAAAAGCATAATGGGGAAGCTGGATGGAAGGAAAGCCTTGGATGCTTTGAATGTCGTTCCTGAATTCTCCGCGGCCAAAGTCGGCCACAGCGATGACAGGCCTGCCTAGGATCTTCAAATGTAACTTGTTGTCTGTACTGTCCGGTTGTACGGCATAAGCAGGGATGGCAAGGAGGAAAAAGGATAGGAAAAGGAATTTGTTTTTCATGTCGGTTGTTTTAGGTGTTTTCTATATGACGATTAAACCCGTTGGCGGAATTAATTTGGTTTGAGAATTATGTTTAAAAAGTTGCGCATATCGCCAATTTTTATTAACTT
>CALUHO010000018.1 GCA_944320465.1 uncultured Bacteroidales bacterium
ATGCTCATGAAACGGCATCAACGGATCGCACCTTTGTTCTCTGATGGTTTTTGGGTGACACGGTGACGAAGTCAGGAAAAAGGCAAAGAAAGAGAAATTTGTTGAAATCACCCCCCGAAAACCGTTTTTTGGGGGGCGGGAAGTGGTAAAAAGCGATGGCAGTACGCAAGAACTACAGGGCGGACAATACGTACCTGATAAGCAACGACAGCACCGATAACCCGAAATTAGGGGCGAAAGTGTTGAGCGATGGCCGGGAAAGCCTGTATCTTGATTTCTATTTGGGCTATGAGATGGCCGTAAGTAAGACGGGCAAGGAATACAAACGGGTAAACATTAAACGTGAGTTTCTGAAGCTCTATACATGGCAAGCCCCACGGACACCGGAAGAGAGGCAGAGGAACAAGGAAACATTAGAACTGGCAAAGAAGATACGTTTTGAACGGGGGCAACAGCTGTTGGAGACGGCCAACGGCTACAGGTTGAAGAAATCCGATGATTTGAATTTCATTGATTGGCTTTGGGCGTATCATGACAGCTACACCAAAGCGGACAAAAGGATGATAAAACAGGCCTGTACATGCTTTACGGATTTCCTTGCCGATACGGAAGAATATGCCAAGTACTCCAAGCGGATGAAGCCGCAGCAGCTCACGAGGGAGATGCTGGAGGACTTTACGGAATACTTGAAGCACCGATTCACGGGGGAAGGGCCGCACACCGTATTTGCCGGGTGCACCAGGCCAGCCGTGGCATGATGAAACCTTACAATAGTTGTGGCAACGGCAGTGCCATGTGTGTGGATTCGGTGGGCTGGGCTTGCGACACCAAAGAAGAGGTGCTGCAAAAGGCCAAAGCGTCGGCCGAGTGCACGCACAATCATCCCGAAGGCATCAAAGGGGCGCAAGCCACTGCCCTCAGCATCTTTATGGCACGCTACGGCGACAATAAGGCGACCATCCGTAATACCTCTCCCGCGAATTTGCTTACGACCTCAGCCTGACGGTGGACGAAATCCGCCCTCGCTACTCGCGGGGCGGCATGGACGGTGTGAGCAATGGCGGCACTTGTCAAGGCAGTGTGTCCCAAGCCATCGTCTGCGCCCTCGATGCCCACAGTTTCGAAAATGCCATCCGCAATGCCGTGTCCATAGGCGGCGATTCTGACACCATAGCCTGCATAACGGGGAGCATTGCCGAGGCATCATACGGAGTGTCGCAGAATATGCGCGAGCAAGGGCTGGGCTATTTGCCCGAGGAACTTAAGGAGATGGAGGAACGGTTTGAGGAGAAGTATGGGGCGGGGGATGAGTGTGCAGGATAATACTAAGGATGATAATAGTACTTTAAAACAAAAGTTGAAAATGACAGTAGAAGACGTAAAAGGATACCTAAGAGAATCGCAGACAATTAGTATCCACGAACTATGCGATAAGGGATTCAACTTTATTATTCCATCCTACCAAAGAGGCTTTAGATGGACTAAGGATGAAGTTGAACGACTGATGAAGGATGTCTTGGCATATAGCCAAGAGAAAGATGGGGACTACTATTGTCTGCAACCGCTGGTGGTACGTCACATCAGCGATGGTGAGAAACATCAATGGCGAGTGATAGACGGGCAACAACGGCTCACTACGATTTATCTGGCCCTCATATCTCTTGAGCAATATAATTGCTATATGTTGGCTTATGAAAGGGACGATATCTTAACAAAAATGTTTGATGAGCGCAAGCGGCTTGACAAAGATGATAATTGTGAGATCTATCATCTTGTCACGGCCAAGGAAGTTATTGATAGCTTTATCAAAACGAACAAGACTAAGTGTGGCTCGTTGAAAGATAACATACTGGACAAGTGTCGGTTCATATTGTACGTGATGAAAGAAGACAATGCTTCATCTAATGATGAATTAGACAAAATTGAACATGACCTTTTCAATCACCTTAATTCTGGAAAAATTCCGCTTACCGAGAGCGAACTGATTAAGGCTCTATTCTTGCACAACATAGGCGAGAGAGAGCAGGTCAAAGAAGTGAAACAGATCTCTATGGCCGAAGAATTGGATGCGATGGAACGCACACTTCGAAAAGATGAGATGTGGTTTTTCTTGGCCGGGGATAGTCCCAAACCATCCAGTTGCATCGACTACCTGTACAAGGTGTGGTTTATCTCACAAAATGGATCGTTGCCTAACAACATTGACAATCCAATCTTCTCATCCTTGGAAGACCGAATCTCAGCAGGACCGCAAATGTGGTTGGAACAATGGGATGAGATTAGGAAATGTTTCTATACAATCACTGGTTGGTATGATGATCCTTTGATGTACAATCTGATTGGATACTTAGAGGGACGCAAAGTGCAAAAAGACTATTCGAAAGACCGTGCTCAATTCCATGAAGTATTACTCGCCGACCTTTATGGTTATGCGACTAACAAGAATGAAAGTGGGCATCTGCCTACTAAAAAAGAATTCCTGAAGTACATTAAGGGAAAATGTCTGGAATCCATACCAAAAGAAGTGCAGAGGATACGTTATGATAATGACAAGAACGCTGTCTTTAATACACTATTTCTTGTGAACATCGCTATGATGATTAACAACAAGAATAGCCAGCAGAGCACTGAGAAAGGCAAGGCAACAGGGAAGGGCAGTGAGACCAAAATCAGTAGATTCCCGTTTCACGTATTCCACACATTGAACTGGAATGTAGAACACATTTCGCCACGAGCCCCTCAAGATAAGTCAAAGTTATATAACCAACTTTGTGAACTATTGAATGAATATGAAAATACACTCCCTGGTGAAGTTGGGGAACTATACAAGAAGATGGGCAATTACAAGGACAATCTGGATGCTTTGGATAATGACAGTGAATATCTTGAGTTGTTGCGTAAACTTGTACCCGACAAGGATGAAGTTAATGAGATCAAGAACCTGACCTTGCTAACGGAGCATGACAATAAGGGCATAGGAAATAAATTCTATTTTGACAAAAGAAACAAACTGAATGAGTACCAAGCGCAAGGAAGCTTTATCCCTGCGGCAACGTTGAACGTGTTCAGCAAATGGTATACGAAGCACCCCGATGGATATGTCCTGTGGGGGAGCAAGGACCAAGAGGCGTATGAGCAAGCTATCTTTGACACGATAACCAACTTTAAGGATTACTGTAATGAAGAATAACGAGATGACACTTCGCGGATTATTCCAAGAAGATAAGTACGACTACATTTACATTCCCCGCATACAGCGTGACTATGCGCAGGGAAGGGACAATGACGAAGTAAACATTATTCGAGAAAACTTACTTGATGATGTGGCGAAAATGAAACCGTTGTCATGGGGAATTATATTTGGCGTTTCAGAAGAAAGAAAGTTCGAAGACGGCACAAAAAGAAAATGCTTCATACCCGTGGACGGCCAACAACGTCTCACCACACTTTATCTCCTATACCTATATGGCGATAAGCACCATCATCTTTCATTTAAATATTTGGACAAATTCAACTATGAAACCCGAAACACATCCAAAGATTTCATCCGTGCAATCGTCGAGAATTGGGATGGAGAAAGTGAAACTGTGGCAACGCTAAAGGATCATATCATGAATCAAGGATGGTTCCTGAGTTATTGGCAACTTGATCCTACTGTCGATGCCATGCTCAATATGCTTAACGCCATAGATTACCGATTTAGAGACAGTATCCACGTGGAAGTATTTAGAAATCTTGACCATATCAGCTTTGAATTCCTTGATTTGGAGAATTTCAAGTTGAACGAGACTCTTTATCTTAAAATGAATTCTCGTGGACGCAAATTGTCACAATTCGATCGTATCAAGTCTGAATTGGACAAGATTCTTCCCACCCAGCAAAACGACTCAGGTCGTTTTGACCTGTATGGTGATGAGTATCTTAATCTTACATGGCCTTTCGCACAGAAATGGAGATATTGCATGGACAGAAAATGGAGCGACTTGTTTTGGGACAAGGAACAACATTCGTTCGACATTTCATTCCTTTCTTTCTTGGCGAACTACCTGATAGGATGTGCAGGTAAGGATTACGCCTATGCAGATAAGCTGTTGGCGATTGACTACAAGGATTCTGACTTTTTCCTTCCATGGAAGTATTTTGAGGGGGTACTTGGCGACTATGACCAGAAATATCTTGAAGAGATTGCAGCCATTCTCAACAAGCTTGTATCCAATCGTGAGAAAGGCATCGTCAAGGAGCTAATAGCCATAGCCGATACTTTTCCTAAAAGGGCAAAGCAATTCGGGCTTCTTTGTTTCCAAGGAACGGATTATACATCTGCTGAATTTAAAGAGTGGAAAAGATTCATCACGAATTATGCCACCAATACCGTGAACGACAAAGATTCGTTCTTCAACTTTGCCAAACGAATAAAGGATGAGTTCGCCCATCATTCAACGGCAATTCTGACATATCTTTCTTCGCGGTACAATCCCGATAAATCGGATGACAGATTGCAGTTGAGCGAAGAATACTTTAAGGCGTATATCATCCTGCAAGACCGAGGCCAAGGCAGTGAATTGGAAAAGAAGATAAAAGAAGCAGAAAGGCATCCACTGTTGGCTGGCCGCCTTCGTCCGCTCATCACGGATAATAACAAATTTGACATTGAATCATTCCTGTCTATCTGGCGACATTTCATCGAATGGTTTGGCGAACGAGGAGATGCGCTTAATTTCAAAGAAGGTGATAATGAATCGTTGAACCGAAGATCTGAATTTGCCAGGGCTTTTATGACGCGCCTCACGCAACGTAACCAATTATTTGACAACCACAAGATACTATGTTTTTCCGATTCAGGATTAAGGGAAAACTTGAGATACCAATACTTTGAGCCAGTATTCAGAGCTTGCTTGCTTTCTGACAATCTATTTGAAGTGGTTGAATTGTCTTGGTCAAACGACAATGACATCGAATGCATTCAGGCCAAAAAGGCTTTATTGCAACCTGGCGTGATAGAAGGCATATTGTCTCGTGGCAAAGCTGAAGAATCGAGATTCCAATGGTATCGTAACACCTTGTGCCTATTCCCATACAATGGAAAATCAACTGATAATAGAATTGGATTTGACCGTATTAATGACAATCCAGCATGGACAAGAAACCGGAATCAAACCCTTGCTTACCTCATAGGGGAATCGTTCAACGTACTAAATAAACCTGTTTCTAAAGACAAAAATGTTCCCTTGTGGTGGGGTAACGACATTCGTTTTACGTTTACTGATGCTGGTACATCCATACAGCTTATGTGGAATGCAGATTACAACATTGGAATCATTCATGAAGATTGGACTTGGATTAAACGGCAGCATATGGAAGAAGGACAGAATGAGAATTTCCTTTTTAATGCTGTCGGTAAAAGTAAGGAAGAAATCAAAGATGAAATAATGAAGATGATAAACGAGTACAGGGATACTATGCTCAAAGTTGCGGAACCTGTTATAGAACAGCTGTCTAAGTACAGCTTGCCGAGCAACACGGGAGATTTGGCCCGATGGAAGAAGCCCTAAGGGGGAAGGACGGCAAACAGTGGTTTTACCTCAACACCCCAAGGCGTACCGGGGAAGGGTTGCCGGAATTTTACCTACAGGCACGCAGCGGCCTGAACATTTCCGGGCTTTTCCGGCTGATGGCGGGCAACGGGACACCCACGCGGACCTTTTACGGCTATCCAAACCGGAAGAGGGAAACGGACGGGATAAAACCCATACAAAATCCGTTTTATCCGTCACATGTGGATGATGCGTTCATTATCCAATTCCGGGAGCTTTCAAACGCCCCCACGGGGATTTTGATGGTGTCCCTTGGCGGATGCAGGCTAAGAGCCAAAGAGGCGGCAATCCTGTACTACAGGAAGGAGATGGCGGAAGCGCTGGAACGCCTGAAAACGTCCCCGGACTTAACGAGCGGCCATGTTCCTGGGGTATGATACGGTACGGTTGTGGCTACCCTACAGCGGGGACACGCGACCGGGGGCGGAATACTGGGAGCAAGCCCAACGCCTTGGGGGCCGGATTGGGCATGACAAAAAGGGGCGGCAAATGGCAACGTTGCCCCTTGGGAACATCCAAGCGGCTTTCATGGCCGGGGGCTTGTCGATACGTGGCAGCATTGCGCGGTACGCACACGGGGAAAACCTCAGCGGCATTTTGCCGGGGGATGTGCCGGAAGTGCTGGCCGAGCTGTCGGAGCGGCTGGAGGCGAACTTGATGCAGGCCAAAGCCACCCGGATAGATGCGGCCTTGTCCGTGGAGGTGCGGAACCCGGCCAGGGAATACCTTGGAATGCTTGGAAGCATGCCCCGCAAAGCAAAAAGCACGTCGGGGGATACGGTGTACTACCAAACCAAGAAACGGGGCAAGGTTCTGGCCTTTTACGACAAGGGGGCGGAGATGCAGGCCAAGGGGAAGATTCACCCCGGCCACTGGCTGAGGTACGAGCTACGGTTATCCAAACCGGGGGAATCCTTGGGCGGTGCGGTAACGGGGGCGGATTTGGCCGAGGGCTGGCCGCTGGAACGGATGGCGGCGATGATGTGGAAAGAATACAAAGCAATAACAAAACAGGATACGATGAAAGCACCTACGGGAATAAGGACAGCCGGGGAAGGCAAAGCGTACTGCCGTGGCGTGATAATGCGGGCGGCTTTGCAATCCGGCGTGGTTGGAGACCTCGTGGAGAGGGTGAGAAACAACAATCCGGGGATGGCGAGCAAGGAGCTTTATAGGATGCGCAAGGCCTTGGAAAAGGAGGCGGCAGGCTATGGGGCGGGTTCCGAGCTTGCCAACGAACTGGACGGGATATTCTCCCAAGCGTTGGGCGTTGAGGTTCCCGGTTGACCCGATAGGGGTAGAAATACCCACGATTTGGGGCGTACCCCCCTACCCGACCGGAAGCCGCCGGAAGCGGCGACCATGAAGCCCGGTAATCCGCGCAAGAAAGGCGGTTTGCCGGGTTTTCTTTTCCGGGGTGGAGGTATTTCCGCACTGGTTAAAAAAGGCGGAATCACGCCCCGCAGAAACGACCGACCGGGGGAGGGAAACGGGACATTTTGGAGGGGAAAACGGGGGCTTTCGGGTACGTTTTCCGGGGGTGTCCAAAAACGGCTTTCTACCCCCATTATTATAATAAGGGTAGAAATGCCCCAAATCTTGGGTATCGGGGTATACGTTTTTTGGGTGGTTTGCGCGAGGGGTTCAAGCCCCCGCAGCCCGGCAGGGCTGACAAGAAAAAAAATATAAATTTCAGTCCCCCCCGAAGTTGTCTTTTTGGCTTAGGTCGCAGGGCGCAGCCCTGATTCAAAGCCAAAAAGCAACTTGCAAGGGACGCAGCCCGCAAGGGCTGGGATGAAAAGACGGGTATATGACAAAAGAAAGGGTTGGAACGATGCAGCGAGATGACAGAGAGGGACAAGGGAGCCGGGGTGTCCCTTCCGGCTGGGATGAAGCCCGATTACAGGACTGGGGCAACACCGGGCTACCGGAACGGGAACTGCCGGAGGACTGGGCAAATGCCAAGTTCCCGGAATGGGACACGGCAAAAATCATGGAGGATTGGGCCGCTATCGAGTTTCCGGAGTGGGATAACGCCCGCTTCCCGGATTGGGGTACAGCCATGCCGGAAGAATGGAATACCACCCGCAAAGTTGAGTTTTCCGGGCCTGTAAAAAAGAGTTGAACCACCGGGAAACACCAGTTTCCGGAATTTTCGGAGTCTATAAAAAAGGCGGTTCCCCGGACGGGGAAAAAGGGTTTCCCAATAGGGGACACCAATTTCCCGAATTTTCCGAAGCCGTAAAAAAGGACGGTTTTCCGAGTTTTCCGAGTTTTCCGACCCTATAAAAAAGGATCGGATTCTACTTGGTCGATGGTTTCGATTCTTTGCGTTCTTTGTGCATTTGGTACACAAGGCAGGCCGAACCTATGAGGCCAACGGCGATACAAACGGAGAAAACAAAAATGAGGCCCATGACAAACTATTTTTTTGGGTTAGAGAACGTATTGAACAGGAATCCTAACAAGGCAAGGCAGGCGGTAGCGGCAAGCCCTAAGGAGAAAAGAACGGCGTTGTTAACGCCCAATTGCATGATTCCGGCCAAGATGATGCCGCCAAACACAAGCTTGGAGAGGTCGAGGCAGTATTTGCCTGCTTCCTTGTAGTTGTCGCGTTTTGTCTCGTTATCCATCAGATGAGGTTTGGGAAGCAAAAGTAAACAAAATAGCATTAATAAAAAGAAAGGGCAAGCATATTGCCGATATAGGCAAACCCGGTTCCCTGAATTTATACAATTTTCTGAGGCTATAAAAAAGGGGCTTTCCCCCAATCCGGAAAACAAGCGTTAAACGGGCGAGGATTCATTCCTTTTCCCGCAGTTCCAAGACCGCGCCGCACTTGGGGCAGCGGATGGAATCGGATTGGGGGGCGAACAGTTCCGCGACCTCAACCCCCAAGGCAACGGCTATTTCTTCTAAAAGGGGCAATGATGTATTGCCGTTTGCGGCCCGGCTCAATGTTGTTTCCGTAACGCCCAACTTTTCAGCTAATTCCTTTTGCGTAGTGTTACGCAATTTGCATACTTCCTTGATTCTTAGTTTCATTGTAGATACGCGTTGACTTTGTAACAATGCAAATATAATGTGATATTGTATTTATACTACAATATTGCATTATTTATTAACATGCCTTGATAATTTTTTATTACAAAAACGTTGCCCGGTATCTTAATTTAATGTAAATTTGCATCCAAAAATTGACACAAAACGACAATTAGACAAAATCACGAGGCATTGCCTTGTAGTGTACCCCACGCCCTATAGGAAAACGCTATAAAGTTATACGACATATAACAAAAACGAAATAGAGATGGAAAAGAAAAACGAAAACGGGGGCTTTGACCCCATCAAGGCAGCGGAGCTGTTGAACGGCTTTGCAAATGGCGATGCAGTCGCGTTTCAGCAGGACATGGAGGTAGTAGCCTGTGTGGTAAACGACATCTACAGGACTATATGCACCTATGATTTCTACAAACACCTGTTGAAGGCGATTTGCAGCCTGTCGGCGGCGGGGGACAAGGACGGGGCGGAAGCGTTGGCGGACGGGGCCTTGACATTGTTCTCTCTCAACGGTTACGCGCCGGACATGGTGCGGATTGGGGACATGCTGGAAAAGATAGCGGAGAGCTGAGGTTTTGCCCGAAAATGCTACCTTTGCGCAGATAAACGCCAATTCCACACAAATACCACTTCTTACTTTGGTTCCACCCCGGTAGGTTTCCACTTGCCGGGGTTTTCTTTTGACGTGCGGGACGCAGCACCCCGAATCTTGGGACACATTCAGGGGACTACCTCAACCCCGGGAAAGGGGGAATCCGTTGAAAGTTTATACCCTGTTTATACCTGAAAAAACAAAACCCACTCAAACAAAGCTGTTTAAGTGGGCTTTTCTGTACCTGAGATCGGAATCGAACCGATACGGGTTTTACCCCATTGGTGTTTGAGACCAACGCGTCTACCTATTCCGCCACTCAGGCATCCTTTTTCCTGTCGGAAAGGGCTGCAAAGGTACGCATTTTTTCCTAACTTCCAAATCAACCCCCAACTTTTTTATTCAAAAATTCATTTTCCGGTTCCACCTCGGCATCCGACAGCATGTTCCTCAACACAGCCATCCCTTCGGCATCCAAATAAACAGGAAAAGGTGTCTTGATCCGCACCGGCAACAACTCAGGCTTTACCGAAGTATTCTGCCCCAACTGCTGCAATGGATCCAGCTGACCGTCATACAAGTTGCTTCCCTCTTCCGTCCAGTCGGCCTCGACCTCCTTCAACTGTTCCATATCTATTATCCGGAAAGCCACATAGGTGTTCTTGTTGGCATAGAAATAACGCTCCATGCCCAGAATGCCGCAAACCGTTTCAAAATCCGCATCGCAAATCCAACGAGAGCCGGCGTCCGTCAACAACTCAGCCTTCCCTCCTTGCGGAGAAAGCATAACTATGGCAATCGTATCCATGGAAACCGCCCTTACCCGTCCTTGGATAGATAAATACAGGACACGCTCAGTCAAACGGTTGGCCCGATAATAATCTTCCTTGTACAAAGTGCCGTCGAGCAGGAAGAAACGCCATTGTCCCTCCTTCAAGCCCTCCTCATACTGACCCTCCACAGCTTTTGTACTGTCCGGGTACCAAGCCGAATAGGACCCATGGGAAAGGTTCAGCTTATAAGCATATTCCTGCCAGCCATTCCCTGAGCGTTCAAACCATCGCCCGTTCCGCAATCCCCGGAACCATTCCTGATGAGTCACCAACAGGCCATCGGCATCATAAAGATCGGTGCTTCCATGGCGCAAACCCTTCTCGTAGAATTCTTTCCTAAGCAAACGCCCGTCACGAGTATAATAAATCCACAGACTGTCCTTCTGCTTGTCCAGATAATATCCTGTTGCCATCAAAGACGAATCCGGATAGAAAAACTGGTTATAGCTGGCATATCCGCCACGGCTGTAGAACACCTTGGCCACCAAGGTATCGCCACGGGTATACACAAAACATCCTTCCGGCATGTCATCCTTGAAGGTACCCCGGTAAGCCAGGCCCTTGCCTTGCCCGGACTGAATCCATAAACCTTGCCGACGGCCTTTCTCGTCACGGTAATTCGTATCGGAAACAGACATTCCCCCATCCCATGCAAACAAAGGCATTCCAAAAGACAACGACAGCACCAATAAAAACAGATTCCTTTTATATCCTTTTCCTCTGGAAGAAAAAAGGTTTCCCTTTTTATTCTCCTTTTTATTTATCCTTGTCATCCGTGCAGTCCGTACCTAAGAACTCAGCAATCAAGTAAGTGTTTCTTGTAGGAGAATTGCGTCCCACCAATTCAGCCAAATAGCCTGCAAGAAAAAGCTGCAATCCCATAATCATGAATACCAAGAAAATATAGAAGTAAGGCGAAGAAGTGACCAAAGGAGCCGGAATGCCATGATGCAGGCAATACAACTTCTGCGAACCCAACCAAATAGCCGCTATGAAACCCAAGATAAACAGCAACAGCCCCAGACTCCCGAAAAAGTGCATCGGCTTCTTGGAAAAACGCCCCACAAAAGACAAGGATAACAAATCCAGGAAACCATTCACGAAACGGTTCATTCCGAATTTAGTCTTGCCGTATTTCCTGGCTCGATGCTGCACCACCTTTTCCCCTATCACCCCAAAACCGGCCCATTTGGCGATAACCGGAATGAAACGATGCATTTCCCCATACACTTCTATACTCTTGACCACGTCATGCCGGTACGCCTTCAGGCCACAATTGAAATCATGCAAGTAAATATGGGAGACCCTCCTTACCGCCCAATTGAAAAGCTTTGTTGGCAATGTCTTTGAAAGTGGATCATAACGTTTTTTCTTCCAACCGGATACCACATCGTAACCTTCTTCTTTAATCATCCTGTACAAAGCCGGAATCTCATCAGGGCTATCTTGCAAATCGGCATCCATCGTAATCACCACATCCCCCTGCGCCGCCTCGAAGCCTTTCTGCAAAGCAGCCGACTTGCCGTAATTGCGCCGGAAACGGATACCCTTGAAACATTCGTTTCCTTGACGTAAAGATTGCACCACAGACCATGACCTATCCTTGCTCCCATCATCCACAAAAATCACCTCGTAACTGAAGCGATTTGCGTCCATCACCTTCTCTATCCATGCCGCCAACTCGGGCAAAGACTCATCCTCGTTAAACAATGGAACCACAACCGATATATCCATTTCTTGTTCTTTTTGTCTCGTATGCAAAACATTCCAAAGCGCGATACCGTTTTCTCTTTTCCGAAAACCCATCGCATTTAACCCAAATCGGTCATTAGACTTGGGAAAACGCAGCCCGGCCGCTCTGGAAACGACATCGCCAAAGACCATGCACCGGACCTGTACTTGGGTATCAGGCCGGATTCCCGCCTATTTCCAGAATCAGCTGCTCAAAAAACTCATTGGACCGATGCAGCCCATGGTAAAGATCCAAAGCCTGCCTCGTGTATTCCTGGGCTTTCTGCCGGGCATAAGCCACACCGCCCGAAGCCAGAATCTGATCGGTCATCACCTCCAGCAAGGCCAAATCCTCTAACCCTTCCGCATGAAGTTCCGAAATCCGGCTCAGATTCCTGAAAAACAATTTTTTCTCCTCAGGTCCACAATATTGAAGGTAATACAAGGCAGGCAATGTCAGTTTCCCTTCCTTCAAATCATTGCCATATGCCTTCCCTGCCGCCGCATTCTTGTCCAAATCCAGCAAGTCATCCTTAATCTGGAAAGCGAATCCTACCTTACGGCCTATTTCCTTAACTGCCTCCATGTCTTCAGCCGAAGCTCTGGCCGTATATGCCCCGCACTGGCAGCAGCAACCGAACAAAGCCGCCGTCTTCCCGCTCACAATCCGGGTGTAAGACTGTTCCGTCGCCTGGGTGTTGTTAGCATATTGCAATTGCAGCAGTTCCCCTGCGCTCATCTGCCGTATCACATCCACCAGCATCACCAACAGCTGACTGTCGCTCTCCTCGTATGCCTTCAAAAAAGCGTTGGTCAGCATATAATCCCCTGCCAGTACTGCCACCTTGTTGCCAAACATAGCCCTGACAGAAGCATTGCCGCGCCGCATGTCCGCCATATCCACCACATCGTCATGAACCAAAGATGCCGCATGTACAATTTCAACCAATGAGGCAGCCAAATAAGCCTGATCCGCCACTTGTTCACTGAACAGTTTATGCGTGCAAAACACCAACATGGGGCGAAGCTGCTTCCCTTTGGAACGGAAAACCTGTTCGCGGATATGGTTGATATATTCAAAATCGCCTTCTACCAGCGATGTGAATTTCTCCTCAAAAAGGGCCCTCTCGGTGGCCAGGTATTTATGGAAATCGTAGGCCATAGTTTTTTTTGCAATAACAAGCATCCCTACCGACTCAGAAGCATATTCTCCGTGTGTCCTGCAACCAGTAGCAATGCAGCCAGCTGCAAAGATAGCGAAAGTCGAGAGCAGAAGCAAAGCTTGCTTTGATTATGCCGAGACCAAGCAAAGCCCCGTTTGAGCCGAATACCGTCTCGAACTTGTTCGAGGACGGTTGAGGCGTAGGGGCTTCGGCGACAGCCAATCTTCGGCGGCAGCCAACGATAGCGAAAGTCCCCTATTTCTTCATGCTCAAAGCCAATGCATAAAGTTTTATCTGCTTTAACATGGCCGTCAAGCCATTGGACCGTGTCGGCGACAAGTGTTCCTTCAAACCAATCTTATCCAAAAAATCCACCGGCGCATCCAATATCGCCTTGGGGTCTTCCCCTGAAAAGACATAAAGCAGCATCGAAGCAATTCCCTTGGTTATGACAGCATCCGAATCCGCTTGAAAATACACCTTTCCTTCCTTCATATCAGCCTTGATCCAGACACGGGACTGACAGCCCTTAATCAATAAGGAATCATTCTTTTCCGCATCTGGCAGAACCGGACAAGTCTTTCCCTTTTCAATCAACAAAGCGTAGCGATCCATCCATTCCGAAAACCCTGAAAACTCTTCAATCAAGCGGTTTTCTTTTTCCAATATAGTCATTTTCAGTCTTTTTATACCATCACTCATCTTGCTCCCGAAATCCATATCTCCTTCTGCCCGCCCAAGATTCCCCTACCGGCAAGAAGCACCGCACCTGTCAGTACCCATATTTACCTCTCCACCATGTCCTGAGCCGCTGACGCATTTCTTCCTCTCGCGGATTCTTGCCAGGCTCATAGAAAAGGCTGCCTTTGATTCGATCCGGCAGAAACTCCAAATCAGCAAAATTCCCCTCGTAATCGTGCGCATACTTGTATCCATCATGATAGCCTAAATCTTTCATCAACTGAGTTGGAGCGTTACGCAAATACAAAGGCACCGGCAAGTCACCTGTCCTCCTGACTTCTGCCAAAGCCGCGTCAATAGCCATATAGGAAGCATTGCTTTTAGGAGAACAGGCCAGATAAACCGCCGTCTGGCTCAATGTTATCCGGCATTCCGGATAGCCTATCTTGTGGACCGTATCAAAACAAGCATTAGCCAGAAGCAAGGCATTGGGATTGGCATTGCCGATATCCTCCGATGCCAGAATCACCATCCTGCGTGCGATGAACTTCACGTCTTCCCCTGCCGACAGCATACGTGCCAGCCAATAGACTGCCGCATTCGGGTCGCTGCCTCGTATCGACTTGATAAAAGCGGAGATGATATCGTAATGATTCTCTCCCTTTTTGTCATACATGGCCAAGTTCTGCTGAATCAAGGACATCACTGAAGCATTGTCTATTCTGATACCCTCTTCGGCCTCACCTTCCCCTCGGCTCGTAGACAGTCCTTCTACAACCAATTCTATCGCATTGAGCAGCTTTCGCCCGTCCCCCCCCGATATGCGTTTCAAAGCTTCGGTCTCTTCCATCCGAATCCGTACCGAATACTGCCTTTCCATAAAGGCCACCGCCCGGGCTATCATCGTATCCATCTCCTCCGAGGAAAGCGGCTTGAGCACATAAACCTGGCACCGCGACAACAAAGGCGAAATCACCTCGAACGAGGGGTTCTCGGTTGTAGCACCTATAAAGGTCACCGTGCCTTTTTCCACAGCACCCAGCAAAGAATCTTGCTGGGACTTGCTAAAACGGTGTATTTCATCAATAAACAGAATGGGACGACCTTCTGGAAGCACTTTTGATTTTTCTTCCCCATCGGTTTGGCCCGAAAATGAGTCCTCGAACAACGAAGGCCCGGACTTCTTCTTTCTCTCTTGCACTCTCTGCACGGCTTCTGCCTTCTCCAGCACATCCCTCACTTCCTTGACCCCGGCCAATACCGCGCTCAACGTAAAAAAAGGCCTATGCAGATAATTGGAAATCAAATAGGCAAGTGTCGTTTTCCCCACACCAGGAGGCCCCCACAGAATCATTGAAGGCAGATTCCCTGACACAATGGCTTTATACAAGACTGCTGTCGGTCCCATCAGGTGTGTCTGGCCAATGTATTCTTCCAACCGCCGAGGACGGAGCTGTTCTGCCAAAGGAGGGTTCATGCCAACAATAAAAAAACGGTGTTCTTCTTATGTACCATAGCCGGATGCTTTTTCCATTCGGCTATATTCCGAGTCCGGATAAACTCGTCTTCCAACGTGATGCTGGAAGCCACGCAAAGCCGCGTGGAAGGACGGCAAGCTTCCAGCAGACTCTCAAACATGGCTTGACTCCTGTACGGAGCCTCTATGAACAATTGGGTCTGCTTCCGTTTAAGCGATACCGCTTCCAGTTCGCGGATACGGGCAATCCGGTCCTTAGGCGCAGTTGGCAAATAGCCATGGAAACAAAAATCCTGGCCATTCAATCCGGATGCCATCAAGGCCATGAACAAGGAAGACGGACCACTGAAAGGCACCACGGACAGCCCTCTGCGATGCGCCCAATCCACCGCCATAGCCCCCGGATCGGCCACACAGGGCAAGCCTGCTTCCGACAAGACCCCCATGTCCTGCTGTAGCAACAAAGCCTCGTCAACCCCTTGCTGCCGCAGCACCTCTTCCAAGCAAGAGGCCTTGGTATGCTCGTTCAACTCCACGAACAGGACTTCTTCAAAAGGGACTTTATAGCCTATTTTACGAAGAAACCTTCGTGCCGACCGCAGATCCTCCACGAAAAAGACACGAAGGTGTTGCATCCTAACCAAATAAGATGCCGGTAGCACAAGCGCCGGATCGGCATCGCCCAAGCAAGCCGGCAACAACATCAGTCTGGCCATATCCTGCTAATTCTTGATTTTCTTATCCAGCTCGTCTACCATGGCGCGGAAAGACTTGTCCGTATCCAGCATATTGCACACGGTCTTGCAAGCATGAAGAACCGTAGAATGATCCCTCTTGCCACATTGCGCGCCAATAGCAGCCAAAGATGCTTTGGTATATTTGCGTGCAAAATACATGGCCAGCTGGCGAGCCGTGACAATGGGCCGGAACTTGCGGTTGGAATTCAGCTTGTCCACCGGCAAGTCGAAATAATCGCACACCACTTTCTGGATATAATCTATCGATATTTCCTTGACAGAATTATGGACAATCTGGTCTATCATACGTTTAGCCAAATCCATCGTGATCGTCTTCTTGTTCAGAATGGACTGAGCCAGCAAAGAATTCAGCACACCCTCCATCTCCCGTACATTGGTGGAAATACTATAGGCGATGTATTCTATGACCTCCTTAGGCATTTCCACGCCATTGGCCTGGGTCTTCCGCTTCAAGATAGCTATCCGGGTTTCCACGTCAGGAACTTGCAAATCGGCAGCCAAGCCCCACTTGAAACGGGACAACAGACGCTGCTCTATGCCTTCCAGTTCTACCGGTGGCTTGTCGGACGAAATGACTATCTGTTTCCCGTTCTGATGCAATTGATTGAAAATCTGAAAAAACGCATCCTGCGTAGCCGGCTTGCCGGATAATTTGTGAATATCGTCAATCAACAAGACATCGATCAATTGGTAAAAATGCGCGAAATCGTTGGTAGTCTTGTTGCGGCAAGCATCCATGAACTGCTGGGTGAACAGCTCTGCCGACACGTACAGAACGGTCAAATCGGGGTCGTTCAGCTTCGACTGCAAGCCAATCGCGTTCAATAAATGGGTTTTGCCCAAGCCAGTGGCACCGTGCACGAACAATGGGTTAAAAGAATTCTTTCCCGGTTTCTCCGCAATGGCATAACCCGCTGCACGGGCCAAACGATTGCAATCCCCTTCCACAAAATTGTCAAAGGAGTAATTCTCATTCAATTGAGAGTTAATCTTAATTTTTTCCAAGCCTGGAATCACGAACGGATTAGGCAAATGGTCTTTCGGAGGCACAGGCATAGCTGTCGGCTGGTTTCGAGTTTCCTGTTTATAACTGCTTTCGGCCGGAATGGCAAACGGATTCGTATTATCCATGACTACCGAATATTTGAGACGGCCTTCTGGCCCCAAGACCCGATGTATCGTAGAACGCAGCAAGCCCACATACTTCTCTTCCAACCACTCGAAAAAAAATGGACTCGGCACTTGTACGGTCAAAGTATTGTCCTGCAAACTGACCGGTCTGATTGGCTCGAACCAAGTACGATAATTGGCTGATTCTCCCAAATTGTCCCGGAAAATCTTAAGACAAGCTTCCCATACAGTAACATAATTTTGTTCCATCTTGCGTAACGATTTTTTTGGCCTCGGCACTGTTGACAACTCGGTTCTTCACCTTTCCGCATGCCGCCTTTCTCACTGCAAAGATGTGTCAAAAAAAGATTAAAAAAAAATGCCCCGAGACTTGTTTTTTTGAGAAAAACATATTAGCCCAAATGTGCTTCAATCCTCACTAAATGGACTTTTCCATACAAAATCTTTCACTTACATTTTACAAACAGAGAACAGGGAAAAACATAATCAAAAGCCGCTCGCCACAGCCTTTTTTCCACATACTGTTGATTCACAAAATAGCAGGAAAATTTTAACATGTCGGCAAAAAAAATTTCACATGTTAATAAAAAAATCCCCCTAGTCCGAATCCAGCCATCCCGTATCCCGATTTCCCGTCCCTTGATTAGCATGTCATGAAATTTTAGTACCTTCATGCCCGCATTCAGGCCTTGCCGAATGAAAGCAGTTCCTCGAACAGGCCTTGCAAGAAATCTCATCAATAAAACAACAAGCATGTATCATTTCACGACCCTAATCCGAACCTGTTATGCCGATGTAGACCAGATGGGTTTCGTCTATTACGGCAACTACCCGAAATTCTACGAAATAGCCCGGACCGAAACCATACGTTCTTTAGGCATCTCGTATAAAGAGATAGAAGAGCAAGGAATCATGATGCCGGTGGTCGAGATTGGAATCAGGTACAAACGCCCGGCCCATTACGACGAGGTGCTAACAATCCACACCTTCGTCAAGGAAATTCCGCGAGGCCCCAAAATGACTTTCTTCCACGAAATCTACAATGAAAATGGAGACCTTTTGAATGAAGGCTCCGTGACTTTGGCTTTCGTACGAGCATCGGATCATCGTCCCTGCCGGATTCCAAGCATCCTGAAAGAACTGTTAAACCCTCATTTCCCAAATCCGGCCCAATAACCAGGAAGGCAGTAAATAAAATAAAAGGCTGGCTAAAAATCCCTCTTTCTATACGAAGTCCCCCTGTCAGAATACGTTCTATCAGGGGCGATCCCGTTATAAATAGAGACTTTTCAGTCAGCCATTCGTCCAATGACTCTTTTTTATTTCGCGTAGTTGACAGCTCGTGTCTCCCGTATCACCGTAATCTTAATCTGCCCAGGATAAGTCATTTCTTCTTGAATCTTCTTGGACAAATCCAAAGACAACTGGCAAGCCTGATCATCGCTGACCTTGTCCGCCCCGACAATAACGCGGAGTTCGCGTCCCGCTTGGATCGCATAAGTCTTGACCACGCCCGGATAAGAAAGTGCCAGAGATTCCAAGTTGTTCAAGCGGTTGATATAAGCTTCAACCACTTCGCGACGGGCACCGGGACGGGCGCCGGATATGGCATCGCAGACTTGGACTATCGGAGAAATCAGATTGGTCATCTCAATCTCGTCGTGATGCGCACCGATAGCATTGCACACTTCCGGACTTTCC
Source organism: uncultured Bacteroidales bacterium (assembly GCA_944320465.1). Taxonomy (GTDB): domain Bacteria; phylum Bacteroidota; class Bacteroidia; order Bacteroidales; family P3; genus Pullibacteroides. The sequence continues at coordinate 18,722 of CALUHO010000018.1, forward strand.
TTATACTTCTCGGCCAGCTTCATACCCAGAATAGCGTGGGGCAACTCCGGTTCGTTGTCAGGCACTTTGCCGATATCGTGCAACAGACCGGCACGCTTGGCTATCTTGGGGTTCAACCCAAGCTCCGATGCCATCGTAGCACACAGGTTGGCTGTTTCCCGAGCATGTTGCAAAAGGTTCTGCCCGTACGAAGACCTGTATTTCATCTTCCCTATCAACCGGGTCAACTCGTTGCTCATGTTCAGGATACCCAAGTCGATGCAGGTCCTCTTGCCTGTTTCCATGATTTCCTGCTCAATCTGCTTCTGGGTCTTAGCCACCACTTCCTCGATGCGAGCCGGATGGATACGGCCATCGGTAACCAACTTATGCAACGAAAGACGGGCTATCTCGCGGCGAACCGGATCGAATCCAGACAGAATAATCGCATCAGGAGAATCGTCAATGATGATTTCCACACCCGTCAACGACTCCAATGCCCGGATATTACGTCCCTCCCGTCCGATAATCCTGCCTTTGATTTCTTCGTTTTCCAAGTTAAATACCGAAACCGTATTCTCGATAGCATGCTCCGTAGCTGTCCGCTGGATAGTCTCGATGACAATTTTCTGAGCCTCCTTATTGGCTGTCAACTTGGCCTCGTTGATTACATCCTTGATCTGGCTCAAAGCCTCCGACTTGGCTTCATCGCGCAAAGAATCGATAAGCTGGGCTTTGGCATCTTCGGCCGAGAGGCCGGCCATGACCTCCAATTTCTTGATTTGTTGAGCCTGCAGTTTGTCCATCTCGGACTGTTTCCGGCTGACCACCTGTAGCTGGCTGTTCAAATTTTCCTTCAAGATACCCAACTCGTTATTCTTGCGTTGGATTTCCTCCATCTTACGGTTCAGCTCGGTTTCCTTCTGCTTGACCCGATTCTCATTCCGGCTCAGATTACTGTTCCGCTCGGCCACGTTCTTGTCGTATTCCGATTTCATCTGCAAGAACTTCTCTTTGGCCTGAAGCAGTTTCTCCTTTTTCAAGATTTCCCCTTTCTCCTCGGCCTCAGCCAAAATACGCTTCTGCTTGCGTTTCAACACCACCGCGTTCGCTACGGCACACAAGCCGACGCCAAGCACGAACGCGATGACGATAAACAGGACGTTCACTCCTTCCATTGTTTTTTAGGTTTTTATGTTAATAAAAGCCTATTAAAAGCAAGCAAGGAAGGAACCCTCACCCTCCGGGGAAGCCAAAAGCAGAAAAACCGCATGCTCTATAGAGTTATAGAAAACTCCTATCCATTATATATGGGGCGGCCGGCCAGTTCTGGCTTCTTATGTCCCCAAAGGGGATTCCTAACGGAATTTAAAGCCTGCCATCCGAGACCTGAGTCCCTCCCCAAAGTTTAAACTGTTGAGTTTTCAAACTGATGGTGAGCAATGCGGTTTTTCTGCTTCCAGTGCTATGTCAAGGAACAACGACAATTCTTTTACATGCCAACACGGCCGGGAGCGAAAACCGCTCCCTCTACAGACATCCTGATAACCTGCCGGACAGCAACGCTCTCACATAGAAAGCGTCCTGTCTACCTGTTTCAGTTTATCTATCAAATCCCGATCCCTATAAGCCAAAAACCTCTCATTCTTCAACGAATTAAGCGTATATTGCAACGCTACCATCGACAAGAGGTCTTGATTGTCTTTAAAAGCGTAATTCTGCGCATACGCCCGCAAACCCTCGTTTATCTTCCGGGCGGCTTCCCGTATCAAAGGTTCATCCACCGGGTCGACCATCAGTTTGTATGGCCTCTCGCAGATATTTACGGTAATAGGTATCTCGTTCATCCTTCCTGATCCAAAAGCGTCAGGCAGCGGTCTATCTCTTTCACCATCCCGTCTATGAATGCCCTTGCTTTCTGCGAATCCTGCTTGCCGGGGTTCCGATTCAAGCTACCGCTTACTTTTAATATGCTGTTTTTATTCTCTAACTCTTTTACTTTGCGCTTATACACATCAAGCGACACTTGCAACTCCTGCAATCTGGCTTTCAGCTGCCGGTTTTCCATTTCCAAAGAAGCACACTGCTTGCGCATCAACGCAGCCTTTTGCTCTATCCCGGAAACTAACTGTTCTAAATTGTCCACTCTTGTGCCAAGCATCCCGAACCGAGCCGGGAAGATTCCCGCCCGTCTCAGACTCTGGCTGCAAAGGTACGGCAAAAGGAGGATTTCGCAAAACTTTTTCCTGATTTTGCTTTTTACAGGAATTACTGTACTTTTGCGCCGGGTAAGTCTTACACGACCAGCTCCCTTCTACTCCCCCAGGGCCGGAAGGCAGCAAGGGTACGATGGTTGTAGCGGTGCGATGTAAGGAGCTTACCCTTTTTTGTGTCCCGGCTTACGGGTATCCGTTACCTACTTCTGTCAGGAAATGCTACTGAAAACCTACGGCCAAGGGCTACAGGCCAAACAAATAGACCACATCGTAGAATGCCTCCGGCATGGTGGCATCATCATCTACCCTACCGACACCGTGTACGGCATGGGAACCGGGCTTTCGAATGTCAGAAGCGTAAACCGTCTGGCACAAATCAAATACAAGAGGAAAGAGGATTTGAACTACACCATCCTCTGCCATGACTTAAGCAAGCTTTCCCATTACACGACCCCCATTTCCAATTCTTTGTTCCGCTTCATCAAGGCGCATATTCCAGGTCCGTTCACTTTTGTGCTGAATGCCAATAACGCGATACCCAAGATTTTTCAAAGCAAAAAGAAAACCATCGGCATCCGTGTGCCAGACAATCCTATCGTGTGCCAGATTGTGGATGCTTTGGGCGAACCCTTGCTGAACACATCCATCGATGCCCCGGAAAACGAAACAGAATATATTACAGACCCGGAGGCCATACACCAACGTTACGGCAAATTTGTGGATCTTGTCATTGACGGAGGATTCGGAGAGATAAAATATTCCACGGTTCTGGACTGCACGCAAGACGAAATCTCCATTATTCGCCAAGGCATAGGCCAAATCTGAGAAGCTGTTTAAAATTTCTTGCCCTCCGGAAAAGATAGGTTTTCCGGGAGGAGTTTCTGGATTTTGTTTGCCCACTGGGGGCTATTTGGGAGCTTTTTGAGCGATGTTCGGGAAGACCCCAATCCCTCGTAATACCCACCCGATGGCCAAAACAAATAAATTTAAACAGTTTCTAAGGTTTTTAACGTATCTTCGCGGATAAAAGCGGATAAAAACCAAGTCATGCCTGTACCCGACATTTCCCCGATAGAAAACCAAATCAAGACCAAGAAACTGGCTCCAGTGTACTTGCTCTGGGGCGAGGAAGATTATTTCATAGACCGTTTGGCCGACCTCTTTGAAAACCATGCCTTAGACGAGAACGACAAAGCCTTTGACTTCAGCCTCTATTTTGCGCCCGACCTCAAAAGCAAGGAACCCGGCCTGAAAGGTGTCATGGCTGACTGCAAACGGTTCCCTGCCATGGCTCCATTCCAGCTAATCATCATCAAGGAAGCCCAGAGCATAGACCATTGGGAACCCATCGAGGACTATCTCCAACATCCGGTATCGACCACGGTCTTAGTCCTGATTCACAAGCACAAGAAAATAGACAAACGGAAAAACGTTTTCAAACAGATTGCCAAAATCGGAGTCAGCTTTGAATCATCTCCTCTGAAAGATTCCGAATACGGGACTTGGGTTGCCCAATACCTCAAACAGCATGGATACAATATCAGCCCCCAGCCTTTAGCACTGCTCACCGAGTCTTTAGGGCAGAATTTGAATCTGATAGCCAACGAACTGGAAAAATTCTTCATCAACCTTCCCAAAGGATCCACAATTACTGAAGACGAGATAGAAAAATATATCGGCATCAACAAAGACTACAATGTCTTCAGGTTCGGGGATGCTCTTTTTGCCCGCGACCCGATTTGGACCCGCAAGCTCTGCAATTACGCCCGCAAGCATCCAAAGGATTTTCCGCTCCAATTGGTCATCCCGCAACTGTACAAGCAGTTTTCAAAAGTCTTGCTGGTACACCATGCCCGCAACAAGAACACACCGATGGCCGAACTGGCTCGAAACATGGGCATCAACCCCTATTTCCTCCGGCAATATGAATCGGCCGCCAACCGTTACGCGTACAAGGAAACTTCTGCCGTGCTACGACTCCTCCTCCGGTACGATGCGCGGGCTAAAGGCATCGGCTTCAGCATGGAAAGCGCCGACCTGCTCGACGAACTGAGTTTCCGGATTCTCCATGTCCTATAATAGTCCATCATGAATGCAAAACTGAATTTCCTGCTACGGACCCTGTTATCCGTAGCTGTCCAAGACCGGGAAGCTTTTGTGGAAAGGTTCAGCAAGCTGTGGGAAGATTATACCGGCGGCGATGCCGAAACAGGCAAACAGAAAGGCCTTCATCTGGCCGAAGGCATAGAAACCCTCCGGAATGAACTGCAATGGGAGGCTACAGCCAAAAGAATGTCTGAAAGCGACAAAGAAGAAATCCTGTCAGCTATCCAGCAGCTGGAGCAGCGGATTGAAAAACTCAACCGCAAGATAGATAATGCCGGAACGAAAGACAGCAAAAAGGAAAACGGCAAAAACATAGGAGGTTACCGGGCATGAGCATCTTCAATATCTTCAACATATACACCAATGCGCTACAAGTCAGACGATTTCTGCAAATTGCCCGAATCCTGATCCGGCATGGCTACCAGAATTGGTACCTTAACACCAAATTGGGCAAACGGTACCTGCGCCGCCATCCGGATGTCCGGCACCTGAGCACACCTGAACGAATCCGGGTATTAATCCAGGACTTAGGTCCCACTTTCGTCAAATTCGGACAGATTCTGGCCGACCGTCCGGATGTTGTGGCAGACCGATTCCGGGTCGAACTCAAAAAACTCCAATCACAGGTTGAACCCATCGATGACCAAACTGCCAGGCATTTGATTGAAAACGAACTTTGCAAATCTATCAAACACGTTTTCAAAAGTTTCAACAAGAACTGCATCGCTTCGGCATCCATCGGCCAAGTATATGAAGGTACGCTCAAAAACGGGGAAGATGTCATTATAAAAATCCAACGCCCGCATATAGAAAAGACTATCAAGCTGGACTTGCGCCTCATGCGCTGGATGGTAAACCGCTTTGTAAAGGAATATCCGCAATTTTCTTATATGGATCTGGCTGGTTTCGTGGACGAGTTCTCCATGCAGATGGCCAACGAACTGGATTATTTCAACGAAGCCGACAACATGGCTCGATTCTCGGCCATGTTCGAGGACAACCCGCAAGTATACATCCCCAAAGTATATCCGGAATTTACAACCAAGCGGCTACTCATCATGGAAAAAATCAAGGGATTGCCGCCCGACCACATCCAAGAATTGAAAGCCGCAGGCTATGATTTGCACCAGATTGCTGTCACAGGAGCCAATGCCTTGTTGAAAATGATTCTGGAAGAAGGTTTTTTCCATGCAGATCCGCATCCAGGCAACATTTTCATCATGCCTGGCAATGTAGTCTGCTTCATCGATTTTGGCATGGTAGGATATCTACGTCCAAGAGAAATGAATTTCATCGCCAACTTCCTGATCAGCTTTGTCCGAAAAAATCCAAAAGCCATGGGAGCCGCATTGCTAAACCTGAGCGGCAAGAAGTTTTACCAAGACATGGACGAACTTGAATTTGAATTAGATTCCTTGATCAAGCGGGTCGGAAACGTGCCGGTCGAAGAAATCAATTTTGCAAACCTGATGCAAACCTGCCTCAATATATTGGTCAAACACCGGCTCAGAGTTCCTTCGGGTATGTTCATGCTTGGCAAATCATTACTGACCCTGCAACGCTTCGCCGGGCAACTGGATCCCGACCTGCCCATCACCCCTTTGGTACTTCCCTATGCTAAAAGATTGGTTTCTAACCAATACAATGTCTCGAAACTAGCCGGATCGGTCTTCGACACTTTATGGGACTACGTCAATATGGCAAGAAGCCTGCCCGTACAAATCAATGAAATCCTATACAAACTCAAAGAAGGGAAAATCAGCCACGAAATCAAAGTGGATGATGCCAGTTCAATGAACCGGGCTTTCCGCAACGCAGCAAACCGGATCGTGCTGGCCATCCTGCTAATGGCTCTCTTTGTCGGCTCGGCCTTGCTGACGGCCTTGGCACCACAAATCATCTATGCCAAAATCCTGTTCATTGCCTCCTCTGCCATCATCCTCATCATGCTTTTAGGGCGAATATTCAGAAAACGGTATTAAGGCATCAGCAAATTTTCAAACCGAACCTATTTCTAATCACCATCAGCATGGCCGCAAACAGAAAGCGTGCAAGGAAAGCCGGAAGAATCTTCCTCGGGCTGTCGGGGCTCATCCTCCTTGTCCTCGCCATAAGGTACATGGCTTCTTACGATGTCCCGTATATTTACAGGCTCGGAACCAATAATGTCAAGTTCACCGACAAGTACGATCCGGATGCCACGCTCTTGATTCCGGCGGCTTATTCCAATCCGGACCACACCGTGCAGGGTGAGTACAGGATTGCCGGCAAGATTTACGGTGAGCCGAACCGGTTGGAACGGATCTCGATTCATCCCACCAAAGGGCTGGTCATATCGGGGCGATGGCAGTCCAATTACGGCTTCCAGCAGACCGTGCTGATTAAAAACAACAAAATCCGCTACCACAAGGACAAACGCCTGGCTTTCAGACGGGCGTTAGGCACTGTCGATGGCAAACTGGCTATCCTCCAATCCAAAGTCCCGATGACTTTAAATCAGTTCTCGGAATCGATTCACAAGTACTGCAACAATGCGGTAAACCTTGACATGGGGGATTACGGGTACGGGTGGTACAAGCGCAAGAAATTTTCCCGGATATTCAAATACAACCGGGACAAACAGACCAACTGGCTCTACCTGCCGTAAACGCAAGGCAAGCAGAAGCGTTATAAGCAGTTGACGTCCTGATTGACGCGAAGGCAGTCACAAACCACGGAAACCGTCTTTCATCGCAGTCAGGACATAAAAAAAACTCCTTGACCGCACATTGGCAACCAAGGAGTTATAGTCGGGATGACAGGATTTGAACCTGCGACAACACGCCCCCCAGACGTGTACTCTACCAAGCTGATACAACTTGATTCCCAACTATTTACACCATCAATTGCTGTAACGGTTGACGTGCTGGTTGACGTGTTTATTAACGTGTTGGTTAACCTTACGCGCCCTCCAAGACAAGTTAATAATTATTGATTTCTATCTTGTTTTTTTACACCCTCTGTCCAGTATTCGGCAAGGCTCTTTTCCCCTGCCTCGATACCAACGAGGGCTTGGTTTGACTTTTTATCGGCCATTGCTGGCTGATTGGCGACTGGCCAGCCCCTCGGTTTCATCCGAACGCTGACCAGCCGCTACACATTAGGACTTACTTGGTGAACATATATATTCTCATGATTGTGATTTCTGGATTGGGTACACTATTCTAATCAAAGATTATATCGCTTGTTTTTCTTGTTGAAATCAGAAATCGACTTAATACAGCTATTCTACCAATAATCTTGATAGTCACCAATAAGATACTCGTCATCGCCAGGTGTCTTCTCTACATTACGGAATAGTATATTAATTGTTTTTACCGTCCCAAACCCAAGTATTTTACCTATATAATAATCTTATGATGAATTATTTACATTGCTTGTGTATTTTATCTCACCGTTATTAAGTAAGATAAGGGTTGTTTCTCCATGTTTATACCGTGTCTTTTTTTCGAGAAAATAGAAGACATCGTATAATCGACTTTCAACTATAGGGATATTCACCCCTTTTATTTTTAATTTTTTGCCTTGCAAAACAATATCATCAGGATTTACTTTGCAAATTTTATTCCGATAAATTCCGTCAAATTTAATTGTTACACTCATGGTTTAACTTTTAATGGTTTTATAATGAATCAAGTGCATATTGCAAATCCAGCATATCCCTATCGGAAAGCTTTTTTATGCTCCAAGAGTACCGTTTGTTGTCAATGCGCCTGTTCCATTCAGGCTCTCCGTTTTCAACAAATTGTCTCAAAATGATGAGAAAAGGTCTGAGGTATATTTCTATAAAAAGATGTTCAGAACAAGACCTCCAGAATTCATCTTTATACTCCAGATGGTATTCCGAATCACCTTGCATTATATAAGCGGACAAGGAAACCCATTTACGAAAAGGCCCTATCGGATTCACATATTCTCCCTTAAAATACGACCAGAGTGCATGTGGATTATACAAGAACCTACTGGGAGAGGTTTCAATTTCATAGCCACCTCTTCCACAACCACATTCATGGATGAAATTCATTGTGGTTATTATTTGTTCGTCTGTCATGGCTATAAATTCATGTTAGATTATTGCATATCCACCCCTGCCAACTATTGTAGATGAAATCCGCTCAAGCTCTTTGAGAAATCTAGTATAGGGTATTTTATTTCCCCGATAAGGGACATTCAAGCAATTGATGGATTCCATTGTGAGTTTTGAAGCCAAGATTTGCATACGCTGGACTTCTTGTGCAATCGCTGAACTGATTCCTCTTATCATGAAGATATCGGTTTCCCTATCCAATTGCAACAATGCACCATTTATGCGCATCGCAGCCGTTTTAACTTGTTCTCTATCACCAAAATCGGTGAGTCTATCAAAGAACCCCATAGCTTTATGATGTTTTGTTTATAAATAGGCACATTTGGAAACAATGCTTTGTGCCATCATTTCTATTTGATATTCCGAGCAAAGATTGTAAATGGAGTTGACCTGTTCATTCCAGATTTTCAACATGATTAAAGCAGCCATAGTTGATTTCGTATTATCAAACGTCAAGTAAATGCTGGGCATCATGGTCGCTTGATACAAGAAATCGCCCGCGGTAGGAGGAATACCTCTGCGGACAGATAGCCCGCAGAGTTCCGTAAGAGCTTTAGAATGGCTGATTTTCCTATACAAACTGTCGTATGCGTCCCCCCCTTTTCGTTGTCTATAATTTGCTACAGCTCGTTCAAAGATTAATTCCATAGTACTTATCCATTTGTCTTTCAACATCATTCATGAATCTTTGGAAATGCATGAGCCAAAAAGCATATGGAATATAACCTCCGTCTATGTCGGCAACTGTAACCTTCATTTTGTCTTCATCGCTCAGGCTGTTATATAAAGAGGTCATACGTTGCATTGCCGAAGTCAATCCTGCCGATTGTTCATTAAGGAGACGAACTGTCTCAGCCGATACTCCTCCATTCTCTTTGAGATGTTGAGACAACTGTCGCCAATATCGGTTGACCGTTCCTATACAATCAGCTAATTCCTCTAATGTCTTTTGTTTTGTCGATTTTCCAAAAAGTCCCATTGCTTTGAATTTTTAGTGATTAAAATATCCCGCACCTTCTTTATAACCACATTTGGGGCAATACTGTCTTGCCATTGGCCCCATCTCCATCTTAGAGTGGCATCTTGGGCATATGTTTCTGCCTGTACTTTCATTGATATCTGCAATCTTGCTCCTGATGAATAACAGGGCTATAACCAAAAGAACGATGACAATGATAATCCAAGTCATAAGTATGCGTTTTTTATGTTAATTAATGACCACGTACAATACTATACGGTTAAGATAGAGACTATTTCATCGGAATCAACATGTATATCCTTGATTTCACTAAAACTATATCCATCAGGATATACAGCATCAAACCAATCAGAAGTGACAGGAATAAAGTTATTGGCCCGATATGTCCTCCAACTCTGCTGTTCCATACTGTTAAGATGCTTTACATAGATATCTTTCTTTGAAGAAAGATACTCTTCTGGGTGATTTACAATATCTGCTATCTCTTCTGTCCATCCAGAAAATCCGCTAAGACATCTGGATAACTCTTTAAGCATAGAGGCAACACTTAGTGGAGGCAAATTGTCAAGATGCATCAAGAGTATTCTCCGCTCGAACACATCATAATGAATAGCCGTCACAGGTTCTTTGCCATTAATGTAAACACGATTGTAAGAGAAAGAGCCTCCTTGTTGAGACAAGCTGCATTTGTACAGCTTGTTAAAAAAGACAGTTGAATCCATTGTATTTGTTTTTAGGTTTAGGCTATTGGTATAAAAAGAAAGTGTGAGACTATTGCCTTATCCGAGAAGAGGCTCTGGAATGCCTAACAGAAGATAAAGACAATGCCCCACACTTGTATTGTATATCACGAATGGATATAGCAAGAACAAGTGACGAGTGCCATCGTTCATCTCTTCTGTTTGAATTTTCCAGATTCTTCTCGAAGATGAAACAAACACTTTCACCAATATGTCGTTGGTTTCCCAACGCCACAAAGATAAGCATTTTTAGCACTCAGAGGCATTGTCAAGACAAAATTAGGCTTTTAGCCGATAGCAGCCAAGGCTACACAAAAGAACGGGCGATTTCCTGAATCACGGCATCCATCCAGATGGCCTGACCGCTGGTCTGCCTGCCCCACCATGAAGAACCGTAAGCCTCCAGAACGCATTCCCCTGACCGTAGCAGCCATTCGGCCAGCCAAGGCGAAACAAGCCACCATTCAAGGATTTCCGCATCCTCTGGCAGCTGTTCCCAAAGGCTTTCATCGTTCTTCATCAAGGCTTCCACGACCTCGTTCTGCCCGTGAAGGACTTGGTAATCGACAAGTGTTTTCGCATCCATAGCAAGTTCGGTTTTTAATGTTACTTGCTATTCATCCACATACTTAGTGTCGAAACATCAATAGACGCACCAGAGCTTTCCGCATTCAATCCGACATCTTCACCACAAGAATCATGACCAGCCAATCCCCGCCGTTCGGCAACTGCATCGGCAGGAATTTCCCCTTTCCCAAGGACAGGGGGCGTTTGTCATGGATAGCAGCACGCAAGCAGTATATATGGTGTTGTTATAGGAATCGACATGTAATGCAGTGCCAGATAATGGCATAAGTAAATAGTATAAGGCATCCGATAGCTTGTCAACTGCACAGATTTTTTGAGTTCATATTACTATTATATATAGACATTACCCTTATAGCAACTCAGATTTTCTGTGCAATCCTCCATCGTTTCCGATAGCTCCAGTATGTTCTTATAGACAGATTACAGTTTACCTCAAAAATGATGGAAGCTAAAGACAGCTGTTCTTGGACGGCTTAGATGCCTAAGACTATCGGCAATCATCGACCCAGTACTTTAAGGACGGATTGCTTTCCTTTATACCTATATATGATAGGCAATCCCATGTTACAGTTACTCTCTATCAGATGCTTGGCATTGACAAGGCTTCCTATATGGCATGGACTTTATTCGGTAGGCCAGCAAGGCTTCTTCCACCTTTCGCTCGTGTTCGTCCCTTTCGGGCGTTCCCACCTTGCCGATAAGCTCGTCTTTCACCTCGTCCAAGGAGTAGAGTTTCATGTTCCCAATCTGTTCCATCGCTTGTAGCTATTGTATCCTTACCACAAGGCAATCTTTCCGCCTATCCCCAAATCAAGTGTCGCCGTTGCAATCCCTAATGCCTTGAATACGCGGCTCAGCGTGGAGAGGGGCATGGGGCTTTTACCTCTTTCCAGCTTGCAGATTTGGGTGCGTTTTATGCCTGCACGCCTGCCCAGCTCTTCCTGTGTAAGGTTTTGTTTGAGCCGAGCCTCCTTGATGGCCTCGCCGATGAAGTATGCCTGCAAATCTTCTTCAAGCCGCGCTTCCATCGCATCGCGTTCGGGCGTTCCCTTCTTGCCCCATACCTCATCCACCAAATCATCCGCTGGGGTTAAGTTCATCTTTGATTTTACCGTCTCTTGTTCCATTACTTATTACTTATAAGCTTGCACATGTAAAAATAGCCCATTGTTTCCAAATTGACAAACAACGGCAATCGGCTGCACAGCAGGCTTCTGCCCGCCATGCGACCGATTCTCCTGCCTGATGGACTTATTTTCCCGATTCTTTCAGCACCTTTATCTTGTCCCGTATGATGAGCTTGTACGAGACGTTCTTGCCGTTCTGCCGATAGGTCTTGTCTTGGATGTCGTACCAGTGTCCCAAATCGGTAGCCTTGGCCGTCCGCTGCAAACCCAAGGAATCGTACATGGATTGCAGTTCCATCTTGATGTCCTCGCAAGGGTAAGCCTTTCCCCATTCGAACTTCTTATCCAGCAGCACCTTCACCTTGGCTTCGTCTGCCGCTTTCCATTGCCGCAGAATCTCCCGCCTGATATTGGACGGGTGGTAGTTCAAACGCCTCACTCCCTCCACGCCGAGTTTTTCATAGGCTTCCTTGACCAAGGGATTCTGCTGCTCGATGACGGTTTTGACGTTTATCGGGCAGAAGTACAACTTCCGCTGCCCCATCTCCTTGGCATACATCTCGAACAGCTCCTTGAAAGGCGGCTTCTTCCCGCGCGGGTCTGCCAGTCTCCCTATATCCAGTCTTTTGCTGCTTTTTATCACAAAGCCGCCTGTGGCCAGCTCGTTGTCCATGTTCTGCTTGGTCGTGTATACCTCGTTGATTATCCGATAACGCATCGCCTCGTACTTGAGCATGTCCGCGTCCACGATGAACCGTCCGCTTTCCTTGCCCCTGTAGATGTATTTGCCCGTGTTGACCGCCTCGGTTACCGCCGATTCCGCCTTGTCCAGAATGGCTTTCGCTTTTTCAGCTTCCGTATCCGCCCCAAAGGATGCCTTGCTGCTTTCCAGCATCTCCAGCACGGCATCCAGCACCGCCACGACTTGTTCCGCTCCCGTTCAATCGGCCTTCGTCTGCGCTTGGAATTGCGCCGCGCTGGCCACGGGTACGCTCTTCCTGCTGTAGAAATGCGCCACGGTATCCTTGTATCGGCTGTCCCGCAAACGACCCGCTATCTGCTGCAAAACGGCCACATCCAGCAGCGTATGGTCTTTGGCCGCATCGCTGACAACGATGCAGTACCCCTCCTTGTCGTAGATGTCGAACCCCTCGAAGGCCGTGGACGTGTAGAGGTTCACCTTGTGGACGGCATCGCTGGTCGTGGAAATGGGGAAGCCCGCCAGCTTTATCTTGTTGTCGGTATTGTCGGCGCAGATGACGCGCGTGTCTGCCGCCGTCAACGAGGCCAGCTTTATCAGCACGGTTATGTCTTCCACGCTGTTGAGGAAGACATGGTAGTTGGTGGCACTATTGTTCGACAGCAGGCGTTTGCAGACATAAGCCGCCATGCCTACGGGGTCGGTCAGTTCGTAGGTGACTATCTGGGTCGGTTTCGCTTCTGGCCATTCTATCCTGTATTCCTTGACGGCCTCCAGCTGTTTCGGCCTGCATTCTTTGGCCAGCGGGGTCGCCGACACATACACCGCGTCCTTGAAACGCTTCGCCTCCGCCAGCAAGCCCCGTATCGCCTCGTGCCTGTAATCGTAGCTCAGCATCAACTGGTGGCACTCGTCCACCATCAGCTGCGCTTCCCTGTACACATCGAAGCCTGCTTCCTGCAGGATGCGGCATGCCTTGGGCAGGGAATCCCATGTGACCATTATCTTGATTCGGCCTTTGGATGATTCCAGATGGTTCTTGATTTCCGCTGTCTTGTCGCCCTCCCCGTATATGCCGAGGACTTCTGGATGTTGCGGGGTCTTGCTCTGGATGAGGCCTATGGATGGCACGGCTATGATGGTTGGACGGTCTTGCTCTATGGCTACCGTGGTCGCCCCGCAACCCGTAATCCCTTTGTTCAGTATGCAGTTGGATGGAAGTTCCGACATTCAGTCGGACAGATGCTTCGCGCCCTTGGGGGCGGTTACTTCAATGTCTTGAACTTGATTTTCTTGGACTTTATCGTTATTAATCATAAATTTAAATTTAATTTTACATAACAGAGGTTTACAGCAACCTCTCATCTTTTCTTCGTATCGCCATAATTTCAAATCGGTCGATACTTGTTTTCGGTCTGGGGTTTTCCGCTCAGATTCCGTGGCAATCGGGGCAAAAAAAATAGGATACTCTTTTCGTATCCTATGCATATTCAATCATTTCCCTTGCCAGCCGCTTCATGGCGGCTTACACCCTACCAACTTGCAAAGATAGGATACCGAACCGAGAAATGCAAGTTTTTGCTCTGAAAAAATAGAATATTTTTATATTGATAAACAACGTATTACATATTTGTAGAGCTTGCTCGCAGAGAATAGTCGCCGCACACAAGCTAAAGGGTGCAAGATTGTATAATTCAAAAATTCACTGTACTTTTGCAACAACAGTTCCTGCCACGCCTCTCAACGATGCGTACCACGGCAGGACTTCGTTTTTATATAGGCACATGAAATATGACAAGCAACCAATAGAATTGTCTCATCAACTTGAATTGTTGAAACAAAGAGGCTTATTGGTTACAAATGAAGGAATGGCATTAGAGCAACTGCGCTCCATCAGCTATTTCAGGCTTGCATGTTATTGGAAGGTATTGGAAGAACCAATGACGGACACTCATCGGTTTCGCGCCAACAGCCGTTTGGATGAAGTTATCAGTTTATACCTGTTCGACAAGAAACTGCGCACATTGATATTCTCATCTATCCAAGACATAGAGATTGCCCTTCGTACCCGCATCATTCAATGCTTTTCCTTACAATATGGCTCTTTTTGGTTCATGGATGCAAACCTTTTCAAAAATAAGCGCATATTCCAAAATTGCCTTGAAAACATCCAAAAAGAAGTAAGCCGTTCCAACGAGGATTTTATCAAGGAACATTTTGCAAAATACAACGAACCCACACTGCCTCCCGTATGGAAAACAATGGAAGTGGTCTCGTTCGGCACACTCTCCAAATTGTTCAGTAACTTCAGCGATACAAAAGCCAAAAAAAATGTAGCACAGAGTTTCGGCTTGCCGCAATACCCATATTTGGAAAGCTGGATGAAATGTGCGGCGGTACTTCGTAACTATTGCGCTCACCATGCACGGCTCTGGAACAGACGTTTCCCTATTATGCCTCATTTGCCTAAAAGGTTGCCTCTGCAATGGGTAAACGCCCCTTTGCTTCGACCAATGAAACTTTACGCCCAACTCTGCTGCTTGGCGTATTTAGAACAAAGCATCCATCCAAACAGCGACTTCAAAGAACAAGTCCTTGCACTGCTTCGCGACAAGCCACAGACACTTACAAAACCAATGGGGATTCCGCCAGACTGGCAAGAAGAAACGTTATGGCGATGCCAGCATAGAATTGTTGACGTGCCGCCAGCTCTCTGAAACCAATTGACAACATCCTTGCCCACGAGAGTCGGACAGGCACTGATGCTTTTGCAACAAGATGCTTACCCCGCTTCCCGTAAGAACAGCGCGCTCAGGGTAAGCTTTTTTCATATACGACAGAAAAGAAGTCCTGCCCCAAACGCATTCCGACCCGACAAGCTTTCTCATACAGACGGAATGCCAAGACGGGGCTGGCCGCAATGAGCCAGTCCCCGCCTTGATAAAAAAGCATCAAAGAAGATGCTTCATGGCATCCGCCACTTGGGAATCCTCGAACCTTGCCAAATAAATCTGTGTCGTAGCTAAATCCGCATGGCCAAGAGCCTCCGATATAAGACTGATATTCACGCCTGAGCGCTTCAAGACAGTTGCAAAGGAATGCCTTGCCACGTAAGTGGTTACTTCCGAATGGATTCCTGCCTTGCTGGCAATACGCCTCAGCTCCTGATTCACCTGATGGCAGACCTTACGGACACGATTATTCTTTTGCATCGGGCTTACGTGGCGATATTTATCCAATATCGGAAACAAGTAGCCTGCCCTTTGGCAATGCTCATCGTAGCGGACTATGATAGCCTTGGCTTCATCCGATAAAGGTATATGCACAAGGCGGTGCGTCTTTTGCCGTTCATAGACCAAAGCCCCGTCCTGTATATTAGCTTGGGTCAGATTAGCAATGTCAACAAATGACATTCCTGCACACAGGTAAGAAAAGGCAAACACATCCTGCGCCAAACGGCACAAGGCCGTCCCTTGGCGGGTATCCACCGACAAAATCCGTAACACATCCTCCTTTCGCAAAGCCCTTTTTACCGTATTCGTATTGAACTTCCCTACTTTGAACTCGTCAAACGGGGAATGGCCAGCCTTAGCCACCTTTTGAGCCACGGCCTTGTTATAGGCAGAGCGCAAGGTTCGGAACAGATAGCTCAACGTGGTTTCTCGGCATCCTCTTTGCCTGAGCCACGCCTCATACTCCTGCAAAAACTCCGCATTGACCGCGCTGAACATATACGAAAGGCGTTTCCCTTCATTGAACGCTTTTAACGAATTGTAGGAATTCAGGTAGGCATAGCTGTTGCCTATCTTCCCCGCCGCCCTAAGTTCGCTAATAAGGTTCTGGTAAAAGGTTTCCACCGTCTGCATCGGTCTGGCCTGCTTGGATTTCTCGGAAAGAAAGGAATCCGCCGTGAACTCCTCATTTTCCGCCTGCTTTTTCATCGCCCTACCCTCGTACTCCAGCTTGGCCTTTAGGATAATGTCAAGAATGTACTCCCGATTCGGGCATCTGAGCTTGGGTTCATTCTTCCTGAAATCCCATTGTTTGGCATCGACTGAAACGCCCAAACTGCGCATACTTCTTTTTCCGTCCTTGCTCACGCGGAGCATCAGTGGACTTTCTCCGTTGGCAAGCCGCTTGTAGCGGTAGCATACAACGCTGATACTGACTGCTGTACCCATCTCTTTTCGGTTGACGTCTTGGTTGACGCGAAGGCAGTCACAAACCACGGAAACCGTCTTTCATCGCAGTCAGGACATAAAAAAAACTCCTTGACCGCACATTGGCAACCAAGGAGTTATAGTCGGGATGACAGGATTTGAACCTGCGACAACACGCCCCCCAGACGTGTACTCTACCAAGCTGAGCTACATCCCGTTCCTGAAAGGGAGTGCAAAAGTAATATTTTCTTCAGAATTTCCAAACTTCCAAGCCCGGATTTTTCGCGCCGCAGGTTCAAGCCGCCCCTCCGGACACACAAGCCGGATTCCGATGCTCCCACACTTTCCCGTCAGTATCCTTGACTTTGAACACGGGCCCCCTCGGACACATATCCTTTGATTCCGACAAATCCGCATCTCAGGCCTTAACAAACCGTCTGACGCCGGATTTCCGAACAAAGGATTGCCGTCGCCATAGCCGCGTTCAGCGATTCCGCCCCGGGAGAGGCCACAACCAAACCTCCCAACGCCGCCTCTTTTCCCCAAGCCTCCCCTTCCTGACCCGAACCTGCCCCCCTCAAGAAACCGGAACGCGGAAAGGCCGGAATCGACAAACGCTGCCCTACCGCCGCCTCCAAGCAAGGCGAAATCCCCTTGCCCTCATTGCCGACTACATACCAAGCCGAAGACTGCGGCAACGTCTGCCTATAAATATTGTCGCCCTGCATGAAAGTGCCTAACACCTGCAAACCATCTCCACTATGCCCATCCGAAGCCTCGAAGCAAGTCTTCCCCCCGCCTCCTGCCACCTTTATCCCGGACTTGGCCCAAATCAATTCCGACCATTCCTCCCGCTCCGCATACCAGACCGGCACTACCCCCACTGACCCCATCGAAGCCTGCACGCACTTAGGCTGGAATACATCCGCGCAATCAGCAGTACACAGAACGGCATCCATCCCGAACCAGTCCGCCAGACGGAGCACCGTGCCCACATTGCCCGGATCCTGCAAACCGTCCAGCAACAGGCAACACCCTCGACACAAAGCATCCACAGCCGATGCCGCCAGTCCCAACAAAGCCGCCTCCGGACGCTCCAACAGTATCCAGACCTCCTGCGGCTGCACCAAGCCCGAAATCCGTTCCAGCTCCTTAGGCGTGACGACCAGACGCTCGACCAGACTCCCATGCCGACGTTCCCAGTGCCGCAGCAAGTCCTCGTTGGCCGGGCGTTTCCACCAGGACTCCAGAGCCGCCACCGCCAAAATACGCAAGCTGCTCCGCATCAACACCTCCGCCACCTTGGGTGTCTCCGCCACGAACACCCCGTCCTGATGCCGGAACTTCTTCTGCTGATATGATTTGAACAATTTGATTTGCTGATTACTAAGCATAAAGCAATAGATTTTGACCCACAATCAAAGACGGCCAAATCTAACCGGCAACAACTGCAACCCCACTCGGCCATTAACTCGCCGAGTCCGGTTCAGATTGCGAAAATGACGATTTGGACATCTTGCCCACTTCTTCCCAACGTCTAATGACCGATTGGCTTCAAAACAAAGACCGTCCGAAAGCAAAATTAACGAAAAAGCCGCTCCGTTCCCGAAGCGGCTTCCGTCTCTTATCATCAAAACACCGGGCAATTTTCCCGAATGCCATTCAGATTCAATTATTCAGCGTAAACATCCAAGGTTATTTCAGCCTTCACATCCCGGTGCAAGTCAACCTGCGCCTTGTGCTGGCCGATTTCCTTGATGGCTTCGCCAAGAATCGAAATCTTCTTGCGGTCGATTTCAATCGAATGCTGTTCCTTCAACGCATCGGCAATCTGGATGTTGTTGACCGAACCGAAAATCTTGCCCGAAGTACCAGCCTTGGCGGCAATCTTCACAACCAAGCCGTTGAGCTTAGCTGCCAGTTCTTCGGCATCCTTGCGCAACTTTTCTTCCTTGAATGCACGTTGACGGAGGTTTTCGGCACGCACCTTCTTCATGCTCGGAGTAGCCAGAATGGCATAACCCTGAGGAATGAGGTAGTTGTTGGCATAACCGTTCTTCACTACAACGATATCGTCCTTGTAGCCCAATTTGGCCACGTCCTTGATCAAAATTACTTCCATCTCTCTTCCTCCTTACTTTAACAAGTCACCAACATAAGGCATCAAAGCCAAGTGGCGGGCACGCTTGATAGCTTGAGCCACTTTCTTCTGGTATTTCGCGGATGTACCCGTGATACGACGGGGAAGGATCTTGCCCTGTTCGTTCACAAACTTCAAGAGAAAGTCGGCATCCTTGTAATCGATATATTTGATACCGCTCTTCTTGAAACGGCACCATTTTTTCTTCTTTGTATCTACCGCAATCGGGGTCAGATATTTAATGTCGTTATCTACTGCCATCGCTTTTACTTGTTTTCAGGTTGTTCACTCGCTTCTTGCTGTTTCTTGGCATGCTTCTTTTCGTTGTAAGCGATAGCATGCTTGTCCAGTTTCGTGATCAAGAAACGCAACATTTTTTCGTCACGACGGAAAGCGGTTTCCAAAACCTGGATCGCCTTGCCTTCTGCCTTGAATTCTATCAGGTAATAGAATCCGGAACCCTTCTTTTGGATCGGGTAAGCCAGTTTCTTCAGACCCCAGTTGTCTTCGTAGACAATTTCGGCTCCTTGCTCAACGAGCAAGTTCCGGTACTTCTTTACCGCTTCCTTCATCTGTTCGTCAGACAAAACGGGAGTCATAATGAAAACGGTTTCGTACTGATTCATTGTTTAATTAATTAAAGGTTATCAACTACTTAGCCCTTTGCACCTCAGACAAAGAGTCTGCAAAGGTAAGCAA
Organism: uncultured Bacteroidales bacterium; assembly: GCA_944320465.1. Taxonomy (GTDB): domain Bacteria; phylum Bacteroidota; class Bacteroidia; order Bacteroidales; family P3; genus Pullibacteroides. The sequence goes on from CALUHO010000018.1 coordinate 38,282, forward strand.
ACTGAAACATATTTGCAACATCCATTGCGTTTTCTATTCAAACCCTGAGGAAGTTGCCAATAACAAGCCCGGCGATTTTTCCGGATAGGATTTTCCGAACCCAACGGGGGAAGCGCGCCGCAGCCGCCCCATCATCCTCGGCACCCAAATTCAACAGAATGCAAACAAATCGAAAAAACACGTCGCCCCAAGCAAACCTCGGACCCGGAAATTTCCGTACCTTAGCCCGGCCTTCCACAAGAGAACTCAAAGAAACAAAGTAGAAACCAGCACAATGCATAAAAACATACTCATTTTTCCCATAATCATCGCCTTGCACCTTTTTCTGTCCAACCCGCAAAGCCATGCCATGCAAGACAGGAAACAGCTCCGGAAACAATGGGAACAAAGCTACGATTCCTGCCGGAACGCTATGAACAGTCCCGGCCTGGAAATCACCGGATACCTCAGCCTCGCCCACCGCATTCTCGAAATAGGGAACCTGCTCGACAAGCCTGAAATCATGGCACACGGATACCTGGAACTCGCGAGAGGAACCCTCATGCTCAAAAAATACGACTTATGCCTCCAATACGTGTATAAAGCCATAGCCCTAAGCCAGGAACTTGGCAATTCCGAACAGGCGGCCGAAGCCCAGCGCATAGCCGGAGCCGCTTACCTGGCCCTGAACAATACCGAACTCGCCTACTCCTACCTGAATAAAGCCTACCGGCATTACGTAAAGGCAAACGACACCGCCAAACGTCTCCAGACCCTTTCGGAAATGGCCATCATGTACAGCTACGAACAACAATACGAGAAATGCATAGACCTCTATAACGACGTGCTTTACCTCTCCGGCAAGCAGAAGTGGCAAAACATGCAGCTTGTCACCTTGCTGAACATGGCCAGAACCTATACCAATGCCGGGGAAACGGATCTGGCCCTAAACACATTGGACCGCATCAGACATGGAATCCCCGACTCCCTTTTCAACGAAGTGTACCGCATGGCTTACCTCCTGAACCGGGGAGAACTGCTATTGTCCAAAGGACGGTTGAAAGAAGCCGAAAAAGACCTCCAAAACGGATTCCAGCTAGCGCAAGCCTCCGGAGACCTGGATGCCATCCTATCCTGCCTCAAATGCCTCGCCGACATAGGATTGGCGCAAAAAGATCACGACTTGCTCGCCTCCTGCTACCGTTCCATCATCCTGTACCAAGACAGTCTGGACCGGCTAATCGACCGCAAAAACATCTACGAGATGGAATTCCTCCAAGACCTGACCCAAAAAGACAAGCAAATAGAAGAAGCCCACTCCAAAATCCACATTTACAAAATAATTCTTCCTATCATACTCACAGGATGCATTATCTTCATAATCCTTTACCGCAGAAACAAAATCAGAGCCCGCCAGAACCGGCAAGGGATGGAAAAACTGAGCGAAGAACTACAGACAAAAGAAGAAAAAATCACCGACACGGCCGTCTATTTCCACGAAATGAGGAACATCGTCTCCTCTGTCATCACCCAACTCAAGGAAACCGAAAAGAACATACCCACTGAAAAAGAAAACCAGACCATCCGGAAAAGCTGCCAGCAGCTCAACGAAATCATTTCTGAAAATTCATCCTTTTTCAACAACCTGATCGATGTGGAATACGGGGGTTTCCTCAAAAAGATAGCCAAGCGTTACCCCAACCTTTCTTCCACCGAAAAACGGGTCTGCGCCATGCTTTCTTCCGATTTTTCCACAAAAGAGATAGCCAGCGTGCTCAACTGCTCCGACCGAAGCCTTAACAATACCCGCTCCCGCATACGCAAGAAACTCGGTATCCAGGAAGGCGCCAACCTTTCCGATTTCCTCAAAAACATAGACTGAATATCCCGATTGTCTTTCTTGCCCAACAACAAACAAGTTGTGGCAATCGAAACACACACCTAATACCCCCTTGAGGCAAAAGTACGTTTTTCAGAAACACTAAAATCATCTATACATTTAATATAATGATAATTATAAAAAACAAAAATTACTATTCCCATAAAGGTATGATATCATTATTATACGCCTATGATAAAATCATTACACCATTTTGTTGCAATCTGCGGTTTTTCTATGTCAATTCGCCTTCGGAACAGGCATCGATACCGGGGCCGACATGAAAATATAGAAGCTGTTTAAATTTATTTGTTTAGGCCATCGGGAGGGGATTTCGAGGAATGGCGCCGCGTTTTTCAAAGGAGGATAGCCAAGCTATCTGACGTGAAAAACGCAACCCAGACCCGAAATAGCCCCCGATGGGCAAACAAAATCCTGAAACCGCCCCTTGAAAATCCATTCTTTTCAGGATTGTAAAAAATTTTAAACAGCTTCATAAACGCACTAATAAATACAAACCAATAAAGCGATGGACATGAAAAAAGCAACAACCTTACTAATCCTCTTGGGAGCAGCAACCGCTCTGTTCGCCCAATCTGAAGCCCCTGAAGAGAACCGTCTTTTGGATTTCACGATGGAATATTCGGGGAGCAATATCGTAGGCATGACCTCCTATGTATACGACACAAACAACCTTGTAAAAGAAAAAGTCCACCAACTTACTTCGTCTGCCGATCCGGAAGCCTTCGTCAAGGACACAAAAGAGATTTTTGGGTATGACAGCCTGCAGCGGCAAATCCTTCATGAAACCTATATATGGAGCGATGCCGTATTTGATTACATAGGGAATCCATCGGTCGATGCCAAAACACAAACCACCTATGGAGCCGATGGCCGTATCTCCCAAATAGAATACTATGAATGGATCGAAACCAGCTCCACATGGGAAATCAACACAAAAGGCACCTACACCTACAGCCAGGACAGCGGTACGGAAACCCGCTATAAAAAAATCAATGGAATATGGCAAAACGATCCTTATGAACGGTACGACCTTGTATACAACCAGCAAGGCTTAGTCATTGAAAAAACCGTCTATTCTTATTTCTTTGACTTCATGTCCTATGAATATACGTGGACTCCACTGGATATGACACGCTACGCTTATGACGAACATGGCAGTGTCACGCTGGAGGAAGCGTATAACATAGAAGTCATATCCGACGAAGAGGATCCTTGGGGTGATGAAGATCCTTGGGGCGGATGGTGGGACAAATCCTCTGCATCCAAAGACGGAGACTCCATCTCCCTGTCCCTCTTGTACCGCTACAAGCACGAATACACCTACGATGAATACGGGAATGTCCTGACAAAAACAGACTCCACCTGGCAGGACTACCTGCAAGGCTATGAATTCAGCAACCATATCCGCTACGAACATCATTACATCAATGCCAGCGATTATTTGGAACTTCCCTACTTCATATCATTCGCTTCGGAAGCCGACTTGGAAGACATTGCCATAGCAGACGGCAATGAAGACGGCAGCACATGGGCAATAGAAGATGGCATGCTTCAATGCCGCACTACAATCGGAAGCCAGAAAGAAGATATCCTCTATCTTCCCGCCTTGCATCTGACCAATGCCTATGAAATCCGGCTCAGCCTCCATGCCGGCGTAGCCGACACCGCCTATCCTGCTTCTGTCCGGGTTGCCCTTTGCCACAACAACGACAGCAGCACCGTAGCAGCATACCTGTCAGACACACTGAAAATCAATGAGGCTGGTCTCAACAATCACATCATTGACTTTATCCCCGAAAGAGAAGGTATCTACCGCATCGCCCTATGCTTCAGCAACGAACGTGCCAATACGATCCTGAACGCCGACAATATCAAAGTAGAGAACTACCGTTCCAGTGCCACGCCCATGGCACCGTACAACCTCACGGCCATCCCAGCCCGCGACGGTAGCCTCCAGGTACAACTTGGCTGGTTCGCCCCAGTCTATACCCTTGACGGACAATATATCCGAGCCATAGATAGCATGGAAGTATACCGTGCAGGAACGGAAAAGCCCATCTACACGACCGAAACCATGAATTCCTCTTTGGAGACTCGGTTTGTCGACCAAGATGCCTCCGAAGGGCTGAACACGTACCGGATTTACGCCTATGTAGACGGCCTCAGGAGCGATGCCGCCGAGATTTCGGTCATTGCCGGTTTCGCCGCAGCTTCCGCACCAAGGAATTTCAAAGCCCAAGAGAACGAAGACCATTCTGTCCTGCTCAGCTGGAACACGCCTGAAAGCGCGGAAGGCAATATTACCTACTCCATCATCCGTAACAATGCCGAAGTCATTGCCAATGGAATCAAAGACACCACATTTACCGACATCATGGACATCCCCGAAGGACAAGCCTATGTCTTCTACTCCATTTATCCTTTCAATGAAAGCGGGCAAGGTAGCGGTGCCGTTTCCGAATTGCTGTTCGTAGGAACATCCAGCCCCGTTCCGTTCAAGGAATCGTTTGCCAACGGGCAAAGCAGCCACTTGTGGATGAACGAAATTGTCAGCGGCCTTGATGCAGCTTGGGGCATCGGCAGCAACGCCACGTCTCCCCAAGCCGAACCACAAGACGAAGATGGCGGGCTGGCATCCTTTCTGGTAATAGAAACTGCGAATGTAGGCGATGCCGTCCGGTTCAGCAGCGAAAAAATAGACATCAGCACCTTGAAAAAACCTGTTCTCGCTTTCTATCTTTACCATATTGATACAGAACCGACCGAAGCGGCCATCATTGTAGAAGCTTCCCGCAACGACGGCCTTTTCCAAAATCTTTCCGACACCATCCGCATAGGAGGTGCCTCAACGGAAGGATGGCAAAAGCATTCCATAGAACTCACGCCTTTTGCCGGCGAAAAGAACCTCCGCATCAGTTTCTTAGGATTCTCCGATTTGGAAAACTGCATTCACTTGGACAATATCACCATTGACGAGGGATCAAGCGCAATAGCTCCGGCCAACTTGCATGCTTCCGTCATTGAGGACAGTGTGACATTGAGCTGGGATGCCGAAGAAGGCCACACTTACCATGTAATTGTAAACAACATTACCACAGAGGAAGAGGTGTTCAACCAAAGCGGCATAGCCTACAGTGCGGCTGAGATGATATTATGCTTGGGAAACCTGGATGATGGGGAGTACGAATGGAGCGTGGAAGCCAACCTTGAAGGCTGCGCCTCTAACAAAGTGGATGGTCCTGCATTTAAAATCTCAACTACAAGCAACCAGTCCGGGAACATGGCCGCAGTCCGCGCATACCCGAATCCTAACCAAGGCTATTTCTGGATAGAACTTTCCAGCAAATCCCACGTGGAAATCTTTAGTCTCCATGGACAATGTCTTCAGACAATAGAAAATGCAGATGGCACTATCCCTGTCTCGATTCAAACACCGGGAATGTACATCATACGAATCAATGCGGGAAACCAAGTTTCCACAACAAGAATCATTGTCCAATAGAATCGTCGTCTATACGTAGCGGACTGACTCGACAAAAAAAGTGCCGGTTTCTCTTTTGAGGACCGGCACTTTTCATAATAACTATTTTCAGAATATGCGGCGCGAACCAAATTCCATGAGGAGGCGCGTACTCCGTAAAAAAGATAAGCGATTTAGAATAGGCAGATGCGAGGTTTCCTACCAATACAGTAAACGTTTTATAGAGAGCAGATACGCGGCGCCGAGCCGAAGCGCGGCGCGGGAGCGTACTTATGTACGTGACCAAGCCGCGCAAGGCTCGCAACAAAGTAGATGCCTCTATAAAACGTTTACTATTAGTAGGCCCACTTAAGCCAAATAGCCCCCCACGAAAACCCCGCCCCAAAAGCGCAGACCACAATATCGTCCCCCTTCTTCAGCTTCTTCTCCCATTCCCAGAGCAAAAGAGGTATCGTGGCCGCTGTCGTGTTCCCGTAGCGGTCGATATTGATCATCACCTGTTCGGCCGATACGCCCAAACGCCGTTGCACGGCATTGATGATACGCAGGTTCGCCTGATGCGGGGCAATCCATACCTTGGAGGGATCCAAGTTGTTCCGCTTGACAACAGCCTCGGCCACATCGGCCATCTTGACCACCGCCCATTTGAAAACAGCCTGACCCTCCTGATAGACATAATGCCAACGCTTGTCCACCGTCTCATGCGTGGGAGGAAACAACGAACCGCCCGCCTTCATATGCAGATGCTTGGCACCGCAGCCGTCGGTTCCCATCACCTCGTCCAGAACCCCGTATTCCTCCGTAGTCGGTTCCAGCAGCACAGCCCCGGCTCCATCCCCGAAAATCGGGCAGGTAGCCCGGTCGGTATAGTCGATCATCGACGACATCTTTTCCGCCCCTACCAGCACCACTTTCTTGTAACGACCCGATTCCACATAACGGGCCGCCGTCGACAAGGCATAAACAAAACCCGAGCATCCCGAACTCAAATCGAAAGCAAAAGCATTGCGGATACCCAATTTGTCGGCAATCAAACAAGAAGTGGCCGGAAAACGCATATCCGGCGTCACCGTGGCGCAAATCAGCAAATCCACCTCCTCCGGCTTGGTCCCCGTCTTGCTGAACAAATCGCGTACGGCTTCCACTCCCATATCGGAAGTAGCTTTGCCACGCTCGCGCTGGATCCGACGTTCCTTGATTCCGATACGTTCCATGATCCATTCGTCGCTGGTATCCACCATGCGGCTCAGCTCCTCGTTGGTCAGCACATAGTCGGGAAGATAAGCCCCAACGCCCGTTATGATAGCATGTATTTTTTCCATCGCAAGCTTTTTAAAAAAGGTTAAAACACCTACAAAAGGTCAAAAAAACCTTCATCGAACCGGACCATCCTGAATCAGGACTCCGATTCGCTCACATAATCAGCAAACAACTTACGCAAGGCCTGTGTCAAGCCCAGCTCGCACATCCTCTTGGTCTGCAACAGCATGTTCCGGATTGCCAAAGGACTGGAGATTCCATGCCCTAAAATCACCGGAGCGTTCACACCCAGAATCGGGCTCCCGCCATAGATTTCGTAATTCATTCTATCGAAAAGCGGATCAGAAATGCCCCGTTTTTGCATCAAACGGTAAAAAGTCTCCACCTCTTTCAGCAATATATTCCCCACAAAACCATCCGTCACCATAACATCCGCCCGGTTCTTGAAGATTTCGCGAGGCTCCATATTACCCGTGAAATTGATATGGGGACATTCTTTCAAAAGCGGGAATACCGTTTGACATTGGAGATTGCCTTTACCGTCCTCGGTTCCCACATTCATCAGACAGACACGGGGATTGGCATGTCCCAGCAGATACTGGGCATACAGGCTACCGATTACGGCAAACTGCACCATCACCTCCGGCTTGGCATCGGGCGTGGTACCTACATCCAAAAGGACACTGTACGCATCACCTTCTTCCTGAGGTACGCAGGCACAAGTGCAAGGCCGTATAACGCCCGGGATACATTTAAGGTGAGTCACCGCACCGGCTAACATCGCTCCGGAATTGCCTGCACTGGCAAAAGCATCCAACCCGCCTTTGGCCAGCAACCGAAAACCAGCCGCAATCCCAGAATCAGGCTTCTCGGCCAATGCCTTCACAGGCTTCTCATCCATAGCAATGCATTGCGGCTGATGTGATATGTCGAACCTATCGGATTCCACGCCTCTTTCTGCCAATTCATGACGAATCACATCCTCAGGACCAAGCAGGACAATACGATTACCGTCTCCAATCGAATCCAACGCGGAGACAGCCCCTTCTATGGTAGCACCGGGAGCGAAATCGCCCCCCATAACGTCCAAACCGAATCTCATACAAACCTTTCGATTAAACCCAAGCAGAGTCCATCTATTGAACGATGCCAAGGCGAAGGACCGAGCGCATGGAACCCCTCCATACCTTGTAAAAAAAAGGAATCCCTGTTGTAAATAAAGCCCGGTAACGCCTATCTTTCCGATAATCCCTGCACACCAACGCACGAAGGATTGCTGGAAGCCGGCAAACCTTCAGGAAGCAAGCAACGGCATAACAGGCATTCCGTCCATCGAACCACCAATTATAAAAAGAAGCTCAAGATGCACGGAAGCCTCTCTGCGACACCAAATTAAGCCTTCGCCGTATTGGTTTCCATCACTTGCTTGCCACGGTAATAACCGCATTCGGGGCAAACGTGATGATACAGCACCGGCGAACCGCAATTACTGCAAGTTGCCAATGTAGGCATTTCCAATTTGTCGTGGGTTCTTCTTTTTCTGGTTCTAGTCTTGGAGAACCTCCATTTAGGATTAGGCATTTTATCTTATTTTTAGCGTTTCACATTCATTTTTACTCTTCCATCTTGTCCCGTAAGCCCGCCAAAGCCGCCCAACGGGAATCTCCCTCAGGCGCAACATCCTCCTGCTGCCGCGGTTGGTAGAAGGCGAGCATCCTGGGGTCGCAAGCAGACTCACCTTTTTCGTTCTCAGGGCAGAACAGCTGCATCGGACGGCTCAGCACCAATACTTCATAGAAATACGGAGCCAAATCCAAACTGCTATCCTTTTCGGGAACCACCCAGAACTCGTCTTCTTCCTGCACTTCCGTTGCTTCCGCGGAAATCTTGGCCACCACTTTCTCTGTTGTCGAAACCGGAAATTCCACTTCCTGCAAGCAACGATCGCACAAACTCATGGCCGTCCCCTCGAACCGGAACTTCATATCCATCAAACGGTCGCTTTTAACCATTTCCAATTCCACACGAACCCGAGGCGCAAAAAACGCATCCGTATCCGGGAAAAGTTCCATAAAATCTTGGCCTATAGTGAACTCAAAACTATGGTTCCCATCCTCCAGCCCCGAAAAAGGCAGGAGATATTCATGTTTCATCTTCGACATACAGGTCAAAATTAGCCTGCAAAAATAATACTTTTTCGGAATTACGCCAACATTTCACGATGGCAGCGTCCGTCGATGACGGAAGGTGTATCAAAATAGTGATTTGAAATAAATCTCAGGCGGTGTGTCAGAGTGAGTAAGATGCAAGGCACTGAGAGCGAGAACGAAGGAGCGTACTGTTGCTGCTTCGCGGCGAGCGCAGGCTTCGTGACTGAGTTCGAGTCTCGAAAAACAGTGCAAACCGAGATCCGAACCAAACCGACAGGTTTGAGTTTGCTTTCCAGCGAACGCAGGCTACGTCTCAGCAGAGCCAAAACGAGTTTTGGCTCTGCCTTCCACTTGCACTGCTTTTGGCCGAGGTGCAGCCTGTTTTCGATGAAACCAGAGCAACGAAGCAAAGACTGTGCAAACCGAGTGCAGAGCCAAAACCCCGAGTAAGTCGAGCTCCATGCCAAGCCATTTCCTCGCTTGGGCATGGCCGAGACGGAGGGGCTTCGGCGTAGCCCACCTTGCTTGGACTCTGCCGAAGTGCAGCCAGTCTTCGGCAAAGCCAGATTGCTCATTATGACACATCGCCTGCATCCAAGGTAGCGGCCATAGTCGTTGACACTCCTTACTTTCACTATCTTGCTCATCTTGTTTCCAGTTAAACCAATAAACCCAAATCGGTCATTAGACACGCCGTGTCTGTTTTTGATTGGGAAAATGAGGCTTTCGGGCATCTTGCCCGCTTCTGTCCGCATCCTGTTTCTCGCTACGCCTCGACGTAGCCCGCTACGCCTTCGGCTAGGCGAGAAGCATGCTGCCTGACACAAGCGGGCAATCTCCCCAAAGTCTAATGACCGATTTGGGATAAAAAATAAAGTATTTTACGGACAATGGGTTACGATGACTGCATTTTCAGTAAAAATGGTAGGGTTTGCCTTTTTATGGTTACAGCGTTCCTCCTTGTTACGGTGTAATTTTGCATCAGATAAAATAATACAATGAAACGGAAACAGAATTTCCCGAAGAATTGTACGCGGACGAGGCGGAGTGCTTCATCGCAGACCGCCACCACGTCAGGCTGTGGAAGGCTCGTTGCGCCGTCTGCGTACCGACCATACCGACCTTTATTACCAGCATCGTGCAGATCCGAATGTACCTATTGAAACGGTAGCCGAGACCGTAAATGAATTGATAAAGGAAGGCAAGGTGCTGCATTGGGGATTGCCGTAAGCCGCTTCCGCCACCGTGCGCCGTGCCCACACCGTCTGTCCGCTGACCGCCGTGCAGAGTGAATACTCCCTATGGTACAGGAAGCCCGAAGCGGAACTGCTGCCCAGGTTGGAAGAACTGGGCATCGGCTTCGTGCCGTCCAGTCCGCTGGGCAAGGCGATGCTGACCGGGCGTTTCAACAAGGACACGAAGTTTGACAAAACGGATTTCCGCTCCGCCATTCCCCGTTTCCAAGGCGAGAACCTGAAGCACAACATGGAGTTGGTGGAATATGTGGAAAAACTTGCCAAGCGGAAAGAGACACTCCCGCCCGCATCGCTCTCGGTTGGCTGCTGGCACAGAAGCCGTGGATTCTCCCCATTCCCGACACGAAACGCATCGAGCATATCGAGGAAAACACCGGTGGTGCGGACATACAGTTCACTACCGAAGAACTAGCGGATATACACCGCCGTTTGGACAGCACAGAGATAGTCGGAGGGCGTTATCCCGAAGACCAAGAGAAGATGACAGGACTTTAATCCCGGACACCTATGGAACGACGCGAATTTTTGAAGAAATCTGCACTAGCAACCTTGGGTACGGCGGTAGCCGGTACCGGGATAGTACAGGCTTTCAATCACATAAACGATAATGCATCAAAGACAGACAAGATGAAGATAGTAGTATTGACGGGTAGTCCCCGTAAGAATGGTAATTCTGCTTATCTGGCGGAGCAGTTCATCAAAGGCGCGGAAGAAAAGGGACACGAGGTGTTCCGTTTCGACTGCGCGTTCAAGCAGGTGGAGCCGTGCCGCGCCTGCAACCGTTGCGGTATGGACGGACCTTGCATCCATAACAATGACTTTCAGGAACTCAGTCCGCACCTGATAGACGCGGACATGGTGGTGTTCGCCACGCCGATGTATTATTTCGGGGTCTCGGCGCAGATGAAACGGGTGATAGACCGCTTCTATGCCATCAACGGACAGATAAACCCAAATCGGTCATTAGACACGCCGAGTCCGTTTTTGATTGGGAAAGTGAGGCTTTCGGGCATCTTGCCCGCCTCTGTCCGCATCCTGTTTCTCGCTACGCCTCGACGTAGCCCGCTACGCCTTCGGCTAGGCGAGAAGCATGCTGCATGACACAAGCGGGCAATCTCCCCAAAGTCTAATGACCGATTTGGGATAAAGGGTGCACGGAAGAAAGCCGCCTTTCTGATGACATACGCCGATACTGCTAAGAAAGAAGCGGAACCGATGCTGGTGCATTATCATACGCTGACGGATTATCTCGGCTGGACCAGCGTGGGCGAATTAGTGGCTTCGGGTGTATGGACGGCGGGCAGCGTCAGGAATACAGATTATCCGCAGCAAGCCTACCAATTGGGCAAGAGTTTATAATCCTTATATCAAAAGAAAAATGAAGAATATAATAGCAACAATCGCCCTCGTGCTGACAGGATGCCTGTCCGCAACGGCACAAACAACAGACAATATGGATAGAATCGAAGTTTGCAAGCAGAATTACCGCACCCTGTTCGGCGGCGAAGCCCTAACTGGGCAGGGCACGGACCCGGAAATGATGGACATTCTTCAGAAGTTCATCTTCGGCGAGGTGTTCCAAACGGGCGTCCTTACGCTGAAACAGCGAGAAATGATTACCTGCATCACCCTTGCCACGATGCAGACGCTCCCGCAACTGAAAGCCCATGCCGGGGCGGCGCTCAATGTGGGCGTCACGCCCGAAGAACTGCGCGAGGCAATGTACCTTACCGCTCCGTTCATCGGCTTCCCCAAGATGCTGAATGCCGTGGCTACGGTGAACGAGGTGTTCAAGGAGCGGGGTATCAGCCTGCCGTTGAAAAAGCAAGGCACGGTGACGGAGGAAACGCGCCACAAGGCGGGCAAGACCATTCAGGACAAGCTTTATCCGGACGGCATCGCCTCGGTGATGGAAGGCTTGCCCGATGACATGGGCAAGGACGTAGAGCGGTTCCTCACGGACTATTTCTTCGGCGAGATATACAGCCGTGGCGTACTCGACTTGCAGACACGCGAGTTGCTGGGCTACTGCGTCCTGGCCACCCTGGAAGCCGAAAGCCAGCTCCATTCGCATTATCACGGCAACATCAACGCGGGCAATTCGCCCGAAACATTGACCGCCGCCATCATCCAGTGCCTGCCCTATATCGGTTTCCCTGCCGCTATCAAAGCCTTGCGCATCATCAAGCAGGAATATGCCAAGTGACATTAAACCCAAATCGGTCATTAGGCTTCGGGCAGATTGCTCGCTTATGTCATGCAGCATGCTTCTCGCCTAGCCGAAGGCGTAGCGGGCTACGTCGAGGCGTAGCGAGAAACAGGATGCGGACAGAAGCGGGCAAGATGCCCGAATGCCTCATTTTCCCAGTCAGAAACGGACTCGGCGTGTCTAATGACCGATTTGGGTTAAATCAAGAACAACCGATTACACCTCAGGCTACCTCGACTGAAACGACCGGCAGGCGCGCAGTTCGGCGGAAATGAATAGTTCGCAGGCACGTCCGGCTTTAAAAGACACGAAACTGTATGTCGCTGTCTACGATGTCATCTTCATCGACTATCCCATTTAGTGGAATCAGGCTCCAAGAATCATCACTTCGGTAGCCATCGAGGCATCGGACTTGCAGTCCCAAGGCCGGGTCTATGCCAAAGGCTACCGGATTTGCACCGAAGGCATCGAAACCGAAATCAGCATCTACTCGGCTTCCGGCAGCCTGCTTTACCAAGGCTTCGACCAGCCCCCCGTCCAGCACAGCGGCCTCAACCTTGTCCGCTCCGGCTCTCAGACTTGGAAAGTCTTGGTGACGTAAGGAATTCCTTGATTTAGGGGCGTAAAAGAAAGTAGTGTGTCAGAATGACTTCAAATCTCTTTTTTTGCACACCACCATGCGAAGCGACCTTGACGGAATAAAACCCTGTCAAGGTCGCTTTTGTTCCAAAAAGTGTGTCTGAGATAGTGGAAAAAAGTCTACAGATTTTTAGATTTGTAAAAGCAAAAAGAAACAAAACTAAAAAAGGAGTAGACTTTATGGAATTCACAAAGGAACAACTTTCCGAGCCAATATGCAAGCATACGGAAAAAGAAAACGGCTTACAGGACCTGATGGAGATAATGCTGGAGAGCCTGATGGTGTCGGAACGCAGGGAATACCTGCAGGAAGAAGGCTTGCCGGCAACAAGTGCAACGGGTACCGCCCCGGTCGTACCTACGGTCATGGCGTACATTGACATTCCGCATACCGCGTGACCGATACGGTAATTTCCATCCCCGCATCTTGGCTATACTGCGCGACCAGGAAGAGGAGTGCGAGCGCCTTGCGGGCACGCTTTACACCAAGGGCCTGACCCAGGAGCAGGTCGGGGAAGTATTCAACGACATACGGGGAACATACAGCAAGGCGAGCATATCGCGGATGCTTGACTATCTGCGCCGTGATGTCACGGAGTGGCTTGAACCCAAATCGGTCATTAGACACGCCGAGTCCGTTTCTGATTGGGAAAACGAGGCTTTCGGGCATCTTGCCCGCTTCTGTCCGCATCCTGTTTCTCGCTACGCCTCGACGTAGCCCGCTACGCCTTCGGCTAGGCGAGAAGCATGCTGCCTGACACAAGCGGGCAATCTCCCCAAAGTCTAATGACCGATTTGGGTTGAACGCTCACTGGAGCGTTATTATCCGGTGGTGTTCATCGACTGCGTCCACATCAAGATCCACCGCAAGCGCAGCGTGGATACGGAAGCCTTTTATGTGGTTCTGGCGGTGAAGGAGGACAAGACCAGGGAGGTTCTCGGCATCTTCAACAAGCCGGCGGAGAGTGCCTTGGGTTGGGGCGAGATGCTGAATGACCTGTACGGGCGCGGTATCGGCAGGATAGGCCTGATCTGTGCGGACGGTCTTAAGGGCCTGGAGGATGTCATCAGCGAGGTGTTCCCGGGCACGAAGCTGCAGAGGTGCACCACCCATTTGAAGCGCAATATATTGAGCGATGTGCGCAACGGCGACAAGGGTGAAATGGCGGAAGACCTGCGGCAGGTGTTCCGTACAGGCGACAGGAACTACACCGTGGAGCAGGCCTGGGGCGAGTGGCAGCGTTTCTGCTCCAAATGGGGCAGGCACTACAGGGGCATAAAGAGACGCGGCGAGGATGCCTCCTACAAGGCATATTTCACTTACCTGAACTACGCCCCCGCATCCAGTCGATGATATACACCACCCACTGGATAGAGCGGCTGCAGAAGGACTTCCGGAGGGTCACGCGGATGCGCGGCGCGATGCCTAACGAGGAGTCCGTCATCCTGCTCATGGGAAAGACGGCCATGGACAAGAGGTCCTACTTGAGGCAGGTGCCCAGAATCGATCTTGACAAGGACCTGTTCCCAGACGAAAAAAAATGCTCATAGGCAGGCGCACCTGCCTATGAGGTAACGGATAAATGGATATTTTTGCAAAACTAAGAGGTCTGAAGGCTTACCCCGGACACACTGTTTGAAACACTACCGTTTAGGCCATCGGAAGGGGATTTGGAGGGATGGCGCGGCGTTTTTCACGTCAGATAGCTCGGCTATCTGACGTGAAAAATGCCAGCAAGACCCGAAATAGCCCCCGATGGGCAAACAAAATCCTGAAACCGCTCCCTGAAAATTCAACCTTTTCAGGATGGCAAGAAATTTCAAACAGCTTCTCAGTATCGATCCTTCACAAAGCGATGCCGGATTTTCCCCGTCATGCAGGATTCATGCCGCATGATGGGAAAAGATCTTCAGCCTGATTTTGCAAAACAAGCCTATGCATATTGACCAAGCCTATGCATATTGACATTAAACAGTATAACCTAAAAAAAAACAAAAAATGAAACAGTTCTTTTTCAAATTGGCTGCCATCGGAATGATGGCTGGAATGCTGGCTTCATGCCAGAAGCAGGAACAATCCGAGGCGAACCTCGGCAATCTCAAAGGAATGGCGAACGTCACCGGGAAAGTAACGTACAACCAAGGCGCCGTCAACCAGCACGGAGCCTTGATTTCCGACTACATGGCCCCCGCCACAGGACAAATCGTGGTAGTCAAGGTGGCTAACGCGGACTACATCGCCGGTTCGCAAGGATTCCAGACCTACCAAGACACGGTAGACAATGAAGGCCGTTACAACGTGCAGGTACCAGTAGGTTCCGGCACTGTGTCCGCCACGGTATCGGTGCTGCCTTTCTTTGCCGAAAAAAACGTGGAGGGTACCGACCACCAAATCGTGACCATCGCTAACGCCTTGTACAACCAAGTCCAGTCCCAGACACTGAGCCTGAGCGAATTCGATGTAAAAACAGCAAACTTCGAAGTCAGCAGCGAAGACATGCCGGAACTGGCGTTCAACCAGAATGTCAGCCTCAAAGGCACCATCGAAATCGAATCCTGGATCCTGAACCGCGACACCGACGACTGGGAATCCGGCACCAATCCCCTGGCCACCGATTTCGATGTGACGGTAACATTGAACGACCCCAATGGCATGGAACCAGCCATAACCTTGAAATACAACGCTTCGTCCTCCTCCACCGGAAGCTACGAACTGTCCATGGTCTTGCCGGAGAACTGCTGGGAGAAAGATGTCCGGATCGAGATGGCCACTCGCGCCCGCACGGCCAACTTCGTCCACCATTATTTCTCGACGACCCAGAACAGCTGGTTCAGCCAAGATGTCGAAGTGGTGGAAAACAGCATGAGCAAGAATTCTGTCTTGTCGGTGGACAACAAACTCATCCCCGTAGACATGGGTAATATCGTGGTCACGACGATTCCCGTCGACAAGACGGCAGTCTACGGCATCGGCAACCCCATCGACACAGAAGATCCGGACAATGAAATCGCGCGGAACGACCCATTCGGCTGGGGTTTATAATCGGGGTTTACAATATGTCGAACATCTAAATTCGGAATCATGAAAATTGCACAATACATAATCCTTTCTGGATTAGCCGTCCTGACAGCCTTCCCCTTGCAGGCCAAGGAGAAGAAAGAAAAACGTCCTGCGGAAGAATACCTGCCCAAGGCCGGGGATTTCGCTGTCAGCATCAGCGCCAATCCTTTGACCCGTTACCTGGGAAACCTTTTCAACGGATCCTCAGCCAACCACTTCACCCAAGTGGGCGGCCAACCCTACCTGAGCGGTTCGGAACACTGGAACATTCTCCAGCCTCTCGTTTCCGTCTCCGGGAAATACATGGTGACAGACCACTTTGCCACCCGCGTCAACATGGGCTGGATGTACGATCACGACAAGGACAACTTCTACGCCATCGATGACGCCGCACTGCTGGCCAATCCGTTTTCCCGGCAAAAAGTAGAGGATTCCTATATCTACAACAACGCTGGAGGGAGTTTCAGCGTGGCTGGCGAATATAGAATCGGGAACCGTCGTGTACAAGGGATTGTGGGCGGCGGCCTTCTCTACGCTTTTTCGACCCAAAGGGAAAAATTTTCTTACGGGAATGCCATCACCGAACTCAATCAAAATCCAAGCACAGGTATCGACCCGAACTTGTCCACGGCCCCTGCCCAACCGGGATTCGTATCCCAACGCTACCTTTCCCGTTACTCCGGATCACCGACCCATTATTTCGGTTTAGTCGCTTTCATCGGTGTGGAATGGTTCTTTGCTCCTTGGGTTTCCCTGGGCGGGGAAGTGAATATAGCCGCCGCTTGGAACTGGACGAAAGCCCGCTACTATGAAGCCGAAGGTTTCAACTCCATTTCCGGCACGACGGAACGCTGGACAGAGTTGGAAAGCCCTCGCTCCAACGGCTTCGACTTCGGAACTGGCAATATCGGTGCGAACATTTCCATCACGTTCTATTTCAACCGTAACAAATAAGAAGAGGCTTAAATTTAGAAGCTGATTAGAAGCTGTTTAAAATTTCTTGCCATCCTGAAAAGAAAGAATTTTGAGGGGGCGGTTTCAGGATTTTGTTTGCCCATCGGGGGCTATTCCGGGTCTGGCTTGCGTTTTTCACATCAGATAGCTGGGCTATCCTACTTTGAAAAACGCGGCGCCATTCCCCGAAATCCCCCCGATGGCCTAAACAAATAAATTTAACCCAAATCGGTCATTAGACACGCCGGGGCTGTTTTCGGTTAGGAAAATGAGGCTTTCGGGCATCTTGCCCG